>DASQMC010000077.1:0-73386 GCA_035645695.1 Pyrinomonadaceae bacterium | reverse complement strand
GTCTGGTCGGATTGCACGAGCGCGCTCATCAGGCTTGCGCTTCCTCCTGATGATAGAGCCACACGCGCAGCAGCGACAGCAGTTGATCGATGTCCAGCGGCTTCGAGATGTAATCGGAAGCCCCGGCCTCGATGCAGCGGTCGCGGTCGGCCTTCATCGCCTTGGCGGTGAGCGCGATGATCGGCAGATTCTTGAATTGCTCGATCTGCCGGATCGCGCGGATGGCCTCGTAGCCGTCCATGCCGGGCATCATGATGTCCATCAGGACGGCCTCGACGCCGCCGGTCGCCTGTAGCGTGTCGATGCCCTCCTGCCCGTTCTCGGCGTGGACGACATCCATGTTGTGGCTTTCCAGCGCGCTCGTCAGCGCGAAGATGTAGCGCACGTCGTCGTCCACGATCAAGACCTTGCGACCGGCCAGGACGGGGTCGCGCCGGTGGAGTTGTTCGAGCATCTTGCGCTTCGGTTCGGGCAAATTGGCCTCGACGCGGTGCAGGAAGAGCGCGGTCTCCGCCAGCAGGCGTTCCGGCGAACTCACTTCCTTGACGATGATCGCGTCGGCGACTTTGCGCAGTTGCGTCTCCTCCTTCGGCGTCAACTCCTTGCCCGTGTAGACGATGATCGGCAAGTCCGCGCGGCCGAGGTCTTTCTGAATCTTCTCGATCAACTCGAAGCCGGTCATGTCCGGCAGTTTCAGATCGACCACCATGCAGTCGAACGGCTCGGACTGCAAGGCGTCGAGCGCCTCCTGCCCGGTGGCGACGGCCGTCGTCGTCACGTCGCCGTTGCCGATGAGTTCGACGATGCTCATGCGTTGCGCGTCGTCGTCTTCGACGACGAGCAGGCGACGCACGCGCCTGTCGGCGAAAGCCGTGATCTGGTCAAAGGCCGACGCCAAATCTTCGCGACTGACGGGTTTTTGCAGGTGCGTGATCGCGCCGAGGTGCAGGGCGCGCTGCCGCTGCTCCTCGCCCGAAATGATGTGGACGGGAATGTGGCTCGTGTTCGGGTCGTGCTTGAGACGGTCGAGCACCGTCCAGCCGTCGCGATCCGGCAACTTGATGTCGAGCGTGATGGCGTCGGGTTTGTACTTGCGTGCGAGGGCGAGGGCGGAGTCGCCGCGCGTGGCGACCAGCCCCTTGAAGTTCTTCTCGCGCGCGAGGTCTAAAAGGATGCGCGCGAAGTTGAGGTCGTCCTCGACGATGAGCACGACGCGCTCGCCGTCGAAGATTTGATTGCGGTCGTCGGCCACGTCGCTCACGCCGACGAGCGCCGCCTCCACGTCGTAAATCGAGGACGAACCGAACGTGGCGTAGTCGGCCGCGATGGTAGATGTGGCCGTCGTCGTCGCACGCCCGCCTCCCGTCAGGTCAGGACTCTGGCCTGAGGAGCCGTTGCCCGACGAGGCCACCGGCGCGTAGGCGAGCGGCAGGTAGAGCGTGAAGGTGCTGCCCTCGCCGGGCAAGCTCGCGACGCGAATCTCGCCGCCGAGCAGGCGCGCGATCTCGCGGCTGATCGACAGCCCCAGCCCCGTCCCGCCGTACTTGCGGCTCGTCGTCCCGTCGGCCTGCTGGAACGCCTCGAAGATGATCCGTTGCTTGTCGGGCGCGATGCCGATCCCCGTGTCCGTGACCGAGAAGGCGACGACGCGCTCGGCGCGGTTGAGCGACTCCTGATGAAACTTCTGTCCCGGCGCGGTCGGCTCGATCCGCAGCGTGACGCCTCCGTGCTCCGTGAACTTGAATGCGTTCGAGAGCAGGTTCTTGAGAATCTGCTGCAAACGCTTCTCGTCGGTGCGCATCGCGGCGGGCAGCGCGGCGGCGCGCTCCACGGCGAAATCGAGCTTCTTGTCGAGCGCAACCTGCTGGAAACCGCGTTCGAGTTGCCCGGTCACTTCGGCGAACGACACGTCGGTGATGTCTATGCCCATCATGCCGGATTCGATCTTGGAGAGATCGAGTATGTCGTTGATGAGCGAGAGCAAATCAGCCCCGGAAGAGTGGATCGTCTCGGCGAACTGCACCTGCTTCGGCGTGAGGTTGTCGTCCTTGTTCTCCGACAACTGGCGCGAAAGGATGAGCATGCTGTTCAGCGGCGTGCGCAACTCGTGCGACATGTTCGCCAGAAACTCGGACTTGTACTTGGACGTGAGCGCCAACTGCTCGGCCTTCTCTTCCATCGCCCAGCGCGCTTCCTCAACCTCGCGGTTCTTCGCTTCGACCTCGGCCTTCTGCTTCTCCAGAAGCGTCGCCTTCTCCTGCAACTCCTCGTTCGTCTGCTGCAACTCCTCCTGCTGGCTCTTCAACAGTTCTTCCGACTCGCGAAGACTTTCGGCCTGCTGTTCGAGTTGCTCGTTCTTCTTCTTGAGTTCGTCCTGCTGGCTCTGTAGTTCGGCGGCGAGCGACTGCGATTGGAGCAGCAAATCCTCCGTGCGGCTGTTGGCCTCGATGGTGTTGAGAACGATGCCGATGGATTCGGTCAGCTGATCGAGGAACGTCAGGTGCGTGTCGTTGAAGCGGTTGAATGATGCGAGTTCGATCACCGCTTTGACCTCGCCCTCGAACAGGACGGGCAGCACGATGATGTTCAGGGGCGCGGCTTCGCCGAGTCCCGAGCCGATGCGGATGTAGTTGTCCGGCACGTTCGTCAGCAGAATGCGCTCTTTCTCCAAAACACATTGGCCGACGAGTCCCTGCCCCGGCTTGTATTCGTTCGACAAATTCTTGCGCTCCGTGAAGGCGTAGCCGCCGAGCAGTTTCATCAGCGGCGAGCCGTTGTTGGAAGCGTTGACGTAGAAGACGCCCTGCTGCGCATCGACGAGCGGCGCGAGTTCGGAGAGGACGAGTTGCGAGACGGTCGCCATGTCGCGCTGCCCCTGCAACATGCGCGTGAAGCGCGCGAGGTTGGTCTTGAGCCAGTCCTGCTCGGTGTTCTTCTGCGTCGTGTCTTTGAGATTGATGATCATCTCGTTGATGGTTTCGGAGAGCGCGGCCACTTCGCCGAGCGCCTCCACATCAATCGAGCGCGTGAGGTCGCCCTTCGTCACGGCCGTCGATACGTCGGCGATGGCGCGCACCTGCGTCGTGAGGTTGGCCGCAAGGCCGTTCACGTTATCCGTCAGATCGCGCCAAGTGCCCGCCGCGCCGGGCACGTTCGCCTGCCCGCCGAGCTTGCCTTCGACGCCCACCTCGCGCGCCACGGTCGTCACCTGATCGGCGAAGGTGGCGAGCGTGTCGGTCATGCTGTTGATGGTGTCGGCCAATTCCGCGATCTCGCCCTTCGCCTCCACCGTCAGCTTGCGCTTCAAGTCGCCGTTGGCAACCGCCGTCACGACCTTCGCGATGCCGCGCACCTGGCTCGTGAGGTTACCGGCCATCGAGTTGACGTTATCGGTGAGGTCTTTCCAAGTGCCTGCGACGCCGCGCACATCCGCCTGCCCGCCGAGATTCCCTTCCGTGCCCACTTCGCGCGCCACGCGCGTCACTTCCGACGCAAACGAGTTCAACTGATCCACCATCGTATTGATGGTGTTTTTGAGTTCGAGAATCTCGCCTTTCACGTCAACCGTGATCTTCTTCGACAAGTCGCCGTTCGCAACGGCCGTCGTCACGTCCGCGATGTTGCGCACCTGCCCCGTCAGATTCCCGGCCATCGAGTTGACGTTATCGGTCAAATCTTTCCACGTGCCCGCGACGCCGCGCACGTCTGCCTGCCCGCCGAGTTTGCCCTCGCTGCCCACCTCGCGCGCCACGCGCGTCACTTCCGACGCGAACGAGTTCAACTGATCCACCATCGTGTTGATGGTGTCTTTCAACTCCAGAATCTCCCCGCGCACATCGACGGTGATCTTCTTCGAGAGGTCGCCGTTTGCCACCGCCGTCGTCACGTCCGCGATGTTGCGCACCTGCGCCGTGAGGTTGCCCGCCATCGAGTTGACGTTATCGGTGAGGTCTTTCCACGTGCCCGCGACACCCGTCACCTGTGCCTGCCCGCCGAGTTTCCCTTCCGTGCCCACCTCGCGCGCCACGCGCGTCACTTCCGACGCGAATGAGCCGAGTTGATCGACCATCGTGTTGATCGTGTCTTTCAACTCCAGAATTTCCCCGCGCACATCGACCGTGATCTTCTTCGACAAGTCGCCGTTTGCGACCGCCGTTGTAACTTCGGCGATGTTGCGCACCTGTCCGGTTAGATTCCCGGCCATCGAATTCACGCTGTCGGTCAAATCTTTCCACGTCCCGGCGACGCCGCGCACATCCGCCTGCCCGCCCAACTTACCCTCAGAACCCACCTCACGCGCCACGCGCGTCACTTCCGATGCGAACGCATTGAGTTGATCGACCATCGTATTGATCGTGTCTTTCAACTCCAGAATCTCGCCCCGCACATCGACCGTGATCTTCTTCGACAGGTCGCCGTTTGCCACGGCCGTCGTAACTTCGGCGATGTTGCGCACCTGCCCCGTCAGATTCCCGGCCATCGAGTTGACGCTGTCGGTCAAGTCTTTCCACGTGCCCGCGACGCCCTTCACGTCGGCCTGCCCGCCGAGTTTGCCTTCGCTGCCCACCTCGCGCGCCACGCGCGTCACTTCCGATGCAAACCCGTTAAGTTGATCGACCATCGTGTTGATGGTGTCTTTCAACTCCAGAATCTCGCCGCGCACATCGACGGTGATCTTCTTCGACAAGTCGCCGTTAGCGACGGCCGTCGTAACCTCGGCGATGTTGCGCACCTGCCCCGTCAGGTTGCTCGCCATCGAGTTGACGTTATCCGTCAAATCCTTCCATGTTCCCGCGACGCCCTTCACCTCGGCCTGCCCGCCGAGTTTGCCCTCGCTGCCCACCTCGCGCGCCACGCGTGTTACTTCCGACGCGAACGAGTTCAACTGATCCACCATCGTGTTGATCGTGATTTTGAGTTCGAGAATTTCGCCTTTAACGTCAACCGTAATTTTCTTCGAGAGGTCGCCGTTCGCAACCGCCGTCGTAACTTCGGCGATGTTGCGCACCTGCCCCGTCAGGTTGCTCGCCATCGAGTTGACGTTATCGGTGAGGTCTTTCCAAGTGCCTGCGACGCCGCGCACATCCGCCTGCCCGCCGAGCTTTCCTTCCGTGCCCACTTCGCGCGCCACGCGCGTTACTTCCGATGCGAACGAGTTCAACTGATCCACCATCGTGTTGATGGTGTTCTTGAGTTCGAGAATCTCGCCTTTAACGTCAACGGTGATCTTCTTCGACAAGTCGCCGTTAGCAACGGCCGTCGTCACGTCCGCGATGTTGCGCACCTGGGCCGTCAGATTCCCGGCCATCGAATTCACACTGTCGGTCAAGTCCTTCCAGGTGCCCGCGACGCCTTTCACCTTCGCTTCGCCGCCGAGTTTCCCTTCCGTGCCCACCTCGCGCGCCACGCGCGTCACCTCCGACGCGAACGATCCGAGTTGATCCACCATCGAGTTGACGATCTTGACGGAGCGGAGAAACTCGCCTTTGAGCGGGCGGCCTTCAACGTCGAGCGCCATGCGTTGCGAGAGGTCGCCGTTGGCGACCGCGCCGATGACGCGCGTGATCTCGTTGGTGGGGCGCGCCATGTCGTCGATCAGCATGTTGACCGAATCGACGACTTCGATCCAGGAGCCTTGCGCCCCGGCGAGCGCGGCGCGCTGCGTGATCTTGCCGTCGCGCCCGACGACGCGGCTGACGCGTTCGAGTTCTTTGACGGTCTGATCGTTCAGCTCCATGATGTCGTTCAGGGTGTCGGCGATCTTGCCGGCCTCGCCCGTCCATTCGGTCGGCAGACGCTGAGAGAAGTCGCCCTTCTTGAAGGCCATCAGGGTTTTCAAGAGCAGTCTGGTGTCGAGTGTGTCTGAGGTTGCCTGTTGATTTCGCATCGCGTCCTTCCAAAAAATTATTAATCTCCGTGCCGGAAGGGTATTTCCGGTTCGTGGCAAAAAACCACTCGCCCGTTTAGCCCTTTCAGAGCATCTTAGCTGTTAGTGAACACACGCCGCGCGGCGGGTGGGCGGCGCGCCCGTTACCGGAATAAGGTGGAGAGTCGAGGGAGAAAGTCAATTGCGTTGGTTATTAAGTTGCCCAGCCGTCATTATATACGCGTCCGGTGAAAATATGTAAATCCTGCGCGCGCGTCTCGCCCTGCGGCGCGTTTTGCAACGGCGCGGCGGGGTTATAGACTGGCAATTGGCGTCACACTGTTTCGACCACTCACGGAGTTTTTCGATGATGCGATTTCGACAATTTTCCTTCCGGCGCACGCTTTCTCAAATTCTTGTCCTGTGCTGCCTGATCATTTGCTGCGGCTTTTCGTCCGGGGCGAATGCCGCGCCGGGTTGGTCTGCGCGCTTCGACGGCGACGTGCGCTTCTACCAATTGACCGAGTTGGGCGTCCTGCTCGTCGGCACGGAGCGTTCGCTCTACGCGGTTGACGGCGAGCGCGGCGACATACTCTGGCGGCGCAAGAACGTGCGCCTCGACGAGACCGACATCGCCCCCGTGCCCGGCACGGACATCCTGCTTCTGAGCCTCGAAAGCGACGGCAAGACGCGCCTCGAAGCGACGGACATCCTGACGGGCGGCGCGCTCTGGCAAAGCGACCGCGTGCGCGGCAGCGTCATGCAGATGGCGCTCGACACGGCGGCGCAGCAACTCGCCGTCGTCGTCGTGCGCGGCGCGCGGGGCAAGTCGGGCGACGGGTTGAAGAAGCACCCGGTGACGCACGTCTTCAACCTCGCGAACGGCGAAGAGTTGTGGAAGCACGAGACGGGCGAGGTGGAATTGATGCCCACCGCCTGGGGCGCGGACGGCGCGGACGTGGAGACGAACTTCACGCTCGACAACTATCACCCGCCGCTCTTCGCCGACGGGCGTCTCTATCTCTTTTACGAAGGCGTCACGTCGTTCGACGCCGCGACGGGCAAGAGCCGCGAGCGCGAGCGGTTTCGCGTCAACGAAGAAGGACTCGCCCTGACCGAAGCCGACCCCGTATTCGACGAGCGTTACATCTACACTTCCGGGCGCGGGCGCGTGCGCGCCGTCTCGCGCGCTCGTATGGAAGTGGCGTGGGAGGCGAAAGACGTTGGACTCGCGCCCGAGATGCTGCTCGCGGGCGAGGGCGCGACGCTCTTTGTCCGCACGGGCGGGCAGTTCACGCGCCTCAAAGACGGCGAGACGACCGAGCGCGGCCCCTACGGCGTGAGCGCGATTGACACGGCGACGGGCAAGGTGCGCTGGCGTTACAAGGGAGCGGATCGTGGGATCACCAATCTCGCCCTGCCCGACGCCTCGACCGTTCTCACCGCCGACCGCGACGACCTCATCTGGATCGACACGGCGACGGGCAAGCGTCGCTTGAAAATCTCGCACAAGATCGAGCGCGCGGCCTTCGTCCTCGTCAACGAGCGCGGCGCGGCGGTAGTCGGCGGGCGCAACGAGATCGCGGCCTTCGACGCCCGTAGCGGCGCGGAGTTGTGGCGCACGCGCCACACGCCGCCGGGGCGCGGCATCCTGCGCACGGTCGGCGCGATTGCCGCCCGCGCCGCCTCGCTCTACTTCCGCTACGGCGGCACGGCCTCGACCGTCCTGGGCGGCGTGCGCACGGCCTCGCGCGCCGCGACCGCGCTCCGCTGGTCCGGGCTCTCGTCTGCGCGCAACACTCTGCCGAGTCTGACCTCGCTCGCGGCCGGGGCGGCGCGTCAGGAGATCACGCGCCGTTTCACGCCCTACGGCATCGCCGCGCGCGCGCGCGACGCCGCGAACTTTCGCCTGCCGACCATCCCGCGCCCAGAGATGCCGCGCCTTACCCTGCCCGACATCCCGCGCCCACGCGTGGACAACGTGGACGAACGCCTTCTCGACCGGCTCGACCCGGCCAACCAACTCGCGCGCCTTTCGCGTTTCCTCTGGCGACGCGAACGCCTCGCCGCCCTGCGCGGCCAGTGGATGTACTACTACACGAATCTCAAGACGGTCGGCGGCAGCGGCCTCGCGGGCGTCAATCTCGACAACGGTCGCACCGAACGCGAACTGCGCCTCGAAAACCCCGACCCGCGCTTCACCACCGGGGAAGAGACCGGCCTGCTCTACTCATCGCAGGGCAACCGCCTGCACGCCCTCACGCTCGACTCGGGAGGCCGCTGACCGGCACGCGCCTGAGAAGTAATAGAGGAACGCGAACCCGGCCTTTTGCGAGTTTCGTGATGTCCTGATCTTTACACTGTGTCCCCTGCGGTGTCCTCTGTGTCTGCGGTGGTGAATGCTTATCTTGCTAAGATTCACCACCGCAGACACAGAGAACACCGCAGGGGGCACAGTGTAAACCTAACGCCGGGACACCCGTCCGGAAATGGGCAGAGTTCATAATATGGACACTTTGCAGAGAGCCGTCGAGCGAAATCTAATCGCTTTTGACAAAGAGCAAAAATACATCACATATCTTCGGCAGGGTAAAAAGCGTAATTTTCAGAACCCGGAAGAAAAGGTGCAAGCCGAAACATTCTGCCGTCTCGTACTGGAATACGGCTATTCGGCTGATCGCATTGAGATGTTTTCAACCGTAGCGATGGGCGTCGCGGTCAAACAAGCCGACATCATCGTGTATGCCGACGACGAACGCGAACAGCCTTATATAGTTGTAGAGTGCAAAAGCCCTGAAGTTTCGGAAATGGAATTTAAGCAAGCCGTCGAGCAGGCGTTTTCTTACGCTTATGCCATCGCCGGAACGACAAAATTCATTTGGGTGACGAAAGGAAACAAGCAGGAGTTTTATCGTTTCGATAAAGAGAAGAACAAGCGAATTATCGAAGTAGACTTACCTTATTACGGTGAAGCGAAGGCGAAAAAATACAAATACGCGAAAGGCGGCTTTTACAGGGATCGTATCAGAGGGAAAGAAGAACGTGTGAAGACTGACGATGTAGAGCCTGTCGCCGAAAGCGAACTCACGCGCATCTTCAAACAAGCGCACGACGCGCTCTGGGCAGGCGGCGAGTTGAACCCGTCGCAAGCCTTTGACGAACTCGACAAACTCATCTTCTGTAAGGTTTGGGATGAACGCAACTGTAAGAAAGGCGAGCCTTATAAGTTTCAGATTTTCAGCGACCATGAAGACGACGCGAAGAACCTGGCAGCGTTAAAGCAGAGGGTGTTCGAGCTTTACGATAAAGGCAAAGACAAAGACCCGGAGATTTTCAACAAGCCGATTGATTTATCGGTTGAGAGAATCAAAACGGTCGTCGAATATTTTCAGGGCATCAGTTTTTCCAAAACCGATTTAGACAGCAAGGGGAAAGCCTTCGAGACTTTTCTGGGGGCTTATTTTCGCGGTGAGTTCGGACAGTATTTCACGCCGCGCAACGTTGTTAAGTTTGCCGTCGAAGCCTTGCCGATAACTAATGAGCATCGCGTTTTAGATACGTCCTGCGGTTCGGGTGGGTTTCTGCTCTATGTGCTGGATAAGGTGCGCCGTCAGGCCGACAAGTATTTTGATTCGGATAACCCCGATGAAAAAGTCGATCATTACAACTACTGGCACACCTTCGCCGGGAAAAATCTGTTCGGCATCGAGATCAACGATCAAATCAGCCGCGTCGCCAAGATGAATATGATCATTCACGACGACGGGCACACGAACGTCGTCACATACGACGGCTTATATCAGATAGACCATATCGCCAGGACAAAAAACAATGCCGGATTCAGAGAAGAGAGTTTTGACTTCATCGTCACGAATCCGCCGTTCGGCTCAATCGTCAAGCAATCCGAGAAAGCCTACATGCAGGTTGATAAAGCGACCGCGCCTTATTACAACTTCGCGCTCAAGGAGACGAATTGGATCGACGCGAAACTCAAAGGCAAACACACGGCGACGGGCAGAGAGAACCAGAGCACGGAAGTTTTGTTTATCGAGCAAGGTCATAAATTTCTGAAAGAAGGCGGCTACCTGGCGGTCGTCGTGCCTGACGGCATTTTGACGAACAGCAGTTCGCAATACGTCCGCGATTCGATTGAAGAAAAGTTTCGCATTGTCGGCGTCGTGTCGTTGCCGCAGACGGCTTTCGCTAACACGGGCGCGGGCGTAAAGAGTTCGATTCTGTTTTTGAAGAAGCACGCGGCGGCGACGACCGAAGACATCCGCAACAAGAAGCGTGGATTGCAAGACCGTATAGCCGAAGCCGCCAACCTCCTTCCGACGTTCGAGGCGTGGGAGCGCGAGCGCAGGGAAAAGCTCAAGCCGCTGCTCAAAGATAAAACGGAAGAGAACGACGAGAAGAAAAAGGCGATTGCGGAAGAGTACGGCGAGAAGATTGACGAGTTTAAGGAAGACTTGGAAGAACGCTATCAAGCCGGGAAGCGTGAGATTCTGGATTATCCGATACTCATGGCGATTGCCGACAACATCGGTTACGACGCGGCGGGCAAGAACACGTATCGCATACTCAGCCGCGAAGAATACGAGGACGCGAACGGCGCGAAATTCATCAAAGAGATTCAGCAGAACGATCTGTTCACCACCGAACTCATCAAACGCCGCGAACTCAAAGACGGCAAGGACACCGAAACGACCGTCGGCGAAACCGTCATGCCCGACACGGGGATCGTCGGCGAACTGCGCCGCTTTATCGACTTGATAGAAACCGGGCAAGACCGTTTTTTCGTCTCAGCCCTTTCGTAAATGAGGAAAAAGTTTTCCTCGTGCGAAGGGGCGAAATCGAAGGCAGGATTGATGTTCAATTCCACGCCGAAAATCCGAGTATTAAAGACTGTATTAAACTTGGTGAATTCGTAAAGATCAAAGGCGGGAAAAGAATCCCGAAAGGACTTTCTTACTCCGGTGAAGAAACCGATTTTTGGTATCTCCGGGTGGATGACATTGACGCTTATGGAAACATCAAATCCCAAAATCTGAAACATATTTCCGCCGAAATTTTTGAGGCGTTGGAAAATTATGAATTAAAGCCCAACGAGATTGTCATTTCAATTGCCGGAACTATCGGTAAAATCACGTTACTGGATTGCCTGCCTGCCAAAAGAATTATTCTTACTGAGAATTGCGCGAAACTTCAGATAAAAAGCAAAAATCTTTCGCCGAAGTTTTTGGCTATCATCTTGTCTTTGCCTTTTGTGCAAAAACAAATGGCCTTGGCTTACATCCGAACTACCATTCCAAAACTCGGACTTGAAAGAATTTACAATCTCAAGATACCGCCCATCCCGTCGCCTGAAATACAAACACGAATCATCGAAAAGTTTGAAGCCGCTTACAACGCCAAACGTGCCAAAGAATCCCAGGCCAAAAGTTTGCTCGACGGCGTCGATGCGTATTTGCTCGAACGCCTGGGCATGAGAACGCCCATCGCAGCCGAAACGAAAAAAACCTTTTTTGTTCGTTACGCAAATATCTCCGGCAACAGGTTTGATGCTTCTGCTTATAGACAGTCTTTCAATTATGATTCATCGAAATTTCAAGTTGAGAGGCTATCGAAAATCGCGTTCATCAATCCAAAAGTGACTTTTGAAAAGTTGGACATTAACAGTGAAATTTCTTTCGTGCCGATGGAAGTTATAAATGAGCACGAAGGAGCCATCGAAGAATTGCGCTCGAAAAAAGTAAGGGAGACGAAAGGGTTCACCCGCTTCCGGGAAGGCGATTTAATATGGGCGAAGATAACACCGTGTATGCAGAACGGAAAATCGGCGGTCGCCAGGAATTTGAAACAGGGTTTTGCTTGCGGTTCGACAGAATTTTATGTGATTCGCCCACGAACGAAAGCCATTTCGGTTGATTACCTGCACTTCTTACTTCGTAACAAGAGGGTTTTAGAAAACGCTCGGAATTTTTTCGGCGGTTCAGCCGGACAACAAAGAGTTTCGGTTGATTTTCTCAAAAACTTTCAAGTTCCCGTTCCACCGATGGAGATTCAGGAAGAAATCGCCGCGCATATTCAGTCAATCAGAGCGCGTGTTAAAGAGTTGGAACGAGAGGCGCAGGCCGAGGTCGAACGCGCTAAAGCGGAAGTCGAACGGATGATCCTGGGTGAAGTCCCCGCCGGTGAGTAATGTTACTTTTCAGCTTGTCTCAAACAGGGGGAGAGGCTGAATTGGCAGCGCAAAAGTGTTGCGGAAAAATTCGCGGCGCTCGGCACGGTTATCGCGGGTCCGGATAGACACGCCAGCACGCAAGTCTCCGGCCTCAACGTCGCCCAACAGGGAGCGACGGGCTTAAGGCCGCCGCCGCGCGACGAATTGCGACGCGACATGGAAGCCATCAATCGCACCGCGCGCAGCATGGCCTTCGACACGCCCGGCCTCGAAGATAAGTTCCGCCTCCCGCGCAAACCCCAAAGATCAGGAATTGCTCAACACGGCACGCGCCTTCGCCGCCGACGCCGCGCCGCTCGCCGCCGAGTTTGTGCGGCGCGGTCTGCCCGCGGCGTGGCATTAAGCTTTCCGACTCACGCCACAGTATCCATGAAACGCACAGCGCGTTGGTTAAGAAATTGATTCATTTGTTCATTGATCCATTGATTCAATGAATCAATGAAGAAATGAATCAATGAAGAAATGAATCAATCCCCTCCCCTGCCTCGGCCAGCCGCTTCTTCGCCTTGCGCAGGCGCTTACCCGGTTCGTCATAGGGGCGGGCGGCCTTGACCTGAACGAACTCGGCGGTCTCGATGATGTAGGCCGTGAGTTCGTAGCCGTAGACGCAGCCCGTATCGAGTCCGATGGCGCTGACGCCGCGACGCACCGCGGGCGCAGGCCAGTGGCCGAACAAGACCGTCTGTGCGCCGTCGTAAACTTCGTACCACGGCGTGCCCTTCGGACTCGAACGCTTGCCTTCGAGCGTGCGCAGTTCGGTCAAATCCTTCGCCGATTGATCTTCGAGCGCGATGCCGGGGCGCAAGCCCGCGTGAACGACGAGGTGCCCGCCCGGCGCATCGAGCGTTAAAGGCAGCGAGGCGAGATAAGTCTCATAACGCTCGCGCCCGCTTTCGAGTTCGCCGCGACACTCGTGCTGTTGCTCGTTGAGTTTTTTCTTCTTGCCGCGCCAGTAGCGAAGTATCGCGCGGTCGTGATTGCCGAGCACGGCGGAGAAGCGCCCGTCCGTCATGAAGAGGTCGAGCACCTCGCGGTTGCGTTCGCCCTTCACGATGAGGTCGCCGACGGCGATGATGCGATCATCCGCGCCCGCTTGAACCTTTTCGAGCAACGCCACGAGTTCGTCGTAGCAGCCGTGTATGTCGCCGATGACGATGGTGCGTGGAGTCATTTTCTTATCACACTAATTTCGAGCCGGATTTAATAACCGGCGAATTTTAACGCAGAGCGAGCACGGACGCGCAAGGACGCAGGAAGAGTGTGCCGGGCAATGTCGCGGCCGGTATAAATCTCCGTGCGCTTCGTGCTAAAAGTTTTCGACGAGTTCGCCCGAAATTGTTTTTACACTTTCACACCGCTATGAAAACACTTCTTTTGCTCCGCCACGCGAAACCGAACGGCTTCAGCCCGACCGGGCGCGACTTCGACCGCGCGCTCACCCTCGAAGGCCGCGCCGACGCGCTGCTCGTCGGCGGATTTCTACGGCGCGAACAGCTCACGCCCGGCGTCGTCGTCTGCTCGCCCGCCGCCCGCGCGCGAGAGACGGCCGCCCATGTTATCGAAGCCGCGAAACTCGCCGCCTCGCCCCTTTTCGATGGACGCATCTACGAAGCGAGCGCGGAGCAACTCGTCGAAGTCGTCTCGGAAGCGGGAGACGAAGCGGACGTGGTTCTCGTCGTCGGCCACAACCCCGGCCTACAGGAGTTGCTCGCACGCCTGACGGGCGCGAGCGTGCCCGTGCACGCGGCCACGCTCGCGCGCATCGACCTCGACGTGGACGCGTGGGGCGAACTCGGGCGCGTCGCCCGTGGGCGGCTCGTCTTCGCCCGACCGCCGCAAGCCTCCGAAGGACTTTGAAAAACTCCGCATTGAAACATTGAAAAACTCTCAGGGGGCGCGCAACACCGCGAGCGGCTTGCGCGTGAGCGCGTCGAAACTCGAAAGCGCGCCGACCGCGGCGACGAGCAGGACGGTCGCGCCGAGTCCCGCAAGATAGAGCCACGGCGTAAAGCTCCAGGGGATTTCAAACACGAACCGCGAGAGCGAATAAGAGAGAGCGATGGCCGCGAGCGTGCCGACCGTGCCCGCCGTCAGGCCGAGCAACCCGTATTCGGCGAGCATGATCGAGAGCAGCATCCCGCGCTTCGCGCCGAGCGTCTTCAAGACCGCCGCCTCGTAGACGCGCTGCCACTTCGTCATCGCAATCGAGCCGACGAGAATCAACACCCCGCTCAAGAGCACGAACCCGCCGATGAACGACACGGCCAGCGTCACGTTGTTCAAAATCCGCGTGACGGCGCGCACGATGTCGGCCACGTCGATCACGGAGATGTTCGGGTAACGATCCAGCAGGGCGCGTTGGAAACGACCGCGCTCGGCTTCGGTGATGGGGCCGTTAATGGGCGCGATCAACATCTGCGGCGCGTTCTCCAGCGTGCCCGGCCGGAAGAGGACGAGGAAGCCCGTGCGCGAGTTGCGCCAGTCAACGCGGCGTATGCTCGTGACGCGCGCCGTCAGGCGGCGACCCGTGATGTCGAACGTGATCGTGCCGCCGAGGTCGAGTCCGGCGAGGCCGCGCATGCCCTCTTCGATGGACACTTCAGGCTCCGCGGAGGGCGCGGCGTCCCAGAGCGTACCGGCTACTATCGTTTCGTTCGTTTCGAGTTGCGGCCTGTAGGTCACGACGTACTCGCGCCCGAGCATGCCGCGCTCGGCGCGCCGCTCCCTGTCGTTCAGATCGATGCTCTGCCCGTTGATCGCCGTGATGCGCATGCGCACCGTCGGGACGAGCGTGGGGCGTTCGCCCGTCGCGCTCGTAACGAGTTCTTCGACGCCCTCCTTCTGATCCTTCTGCACGTCGATCAAAAACATGTTCGGCAGACGCGCGCGCGCCGCCGGGTCGAACTCGCGCACGAGGTTCTGTTGCAGCGATTGCGTCGCGATGACGAGGAACGCGCCGAGCCCCACGGCCAGCACCACGACGCGCGTCTGGTTGCCCGGCCGGTACATGCTGTTGACGGCGTGGCGGAGCGCGAACGAGCGTGCGTGGCGCGCGCGCCGCACGAGGAAGATGACGAGCATCGACGTTAGTTGCAGCGCGCCCGCCGTGAGCGCCAGACCCGCCATGAAGAACGCGCCCACGCGAATCGACCCGGCCTGCCACGCCGCGAGCGCGACGAGCCCGCACGCCACGCCGAGCGCGACGAGAGCGCGCGTAAAGCCGATGCGCCTCGCCGACGCCACCGCGACGGCGCGCACGCGCCCGAGCCGGTTACCGTGCGCGGCGGCCGTCGCCGGAAGGTCGCCCATGCTCGCCGTCGCGTCTTCGCGCAGCAGCATGTTCGGTTTGATGTGGCGCACGCGCAGGAGAGGCAGCGCGGAGAAGAGGAGCGAGATGAGCAGGCCGAGCGTCAGCCCTTGAGCGATTGCGCCCGCCGTCAAATCGTAACTCATGTTTGGCGGGAGCGTTTCGCTGAATCGCCGCGCGACGAACAACAAGGCCACCCGCGCCAGCAAGACGCCGAAGAGACTGCCCGCCAACCCGAGCGCCATCACCTGCGCCAGATACACGCCCGCGATCATACGGCTCGACGCCCCCACACACTTGAGCACGGCGATGGTGCGCTTCTTCTGTTCGATGAAGACGCGCGTCACGTTCGAGACGCCGATGCCGCCGAGCACGAGTATGACCAGACCCGTCAGCGACAGGTAATTCTCCGAGCGAGTGTATTGCTCGTTCAACCCTTCCTGCGAATCCCTGTACGAGCGCACATTGGCGAGGTTCTCCTTCAGCCCCGCCCGCAAGTCCGCGACGACCGGGTTCAACTCGGCGGGCGGCACTTTCATCAGAATCTTGTTGCGCGCGCGGCTGCCGAAGCCGGTCAGTCCCGTGGCGGCGATTGCCCCGCGCGCGATGAAGACGCGCGGGCCGAGACGAAAGCCGCCGGTCGCGCCCGGCTCCTGCCCGGTCACGCCGCGTATCTGAAAAGTGGAATTGCCGATCTTGACTTCGTCGCCGATCTTCAAACTCAGGCGTTCAAGGAGCGAAGCGGCGACTACCACGCCGTTATCTTCGAGCAGCGCGTGCGAGAACCGTTCGCCGTTCGCCAGTGTAAACTCGCCGTAGAGCGGATAGGGCGGCTCGATGCCCTTCAACTCGACCATCAGCGCGCCCTCGCGCTCGGCGTCGGCCGGTCTCAGCATTGTCGCGGCCTCGATGGTCTGCGTCTGCCCCGCGACGCCGCGCGCCTCCGCGATGCGTTTCACCGAGGCGAGCGTCGCTTCGTCTATCTCGCGCGACGAATCGACCTGCACGTCGGCGGTCAGGATGTTGCGCGCCTCGGAGACCATCGCCGTGTTCACGTTCTGGATGGTCGAACGCAGCGCGACGATTGCGCCGACGCCGATGCCGATGCAGAGGAAGAAAAAAAGCAGCCGCTTCCACGAAGACCGTATCTCGCGCCGCGCCATTCGCCAGATGAATTTCATCGCCGCCCCTGCCGTTGCGGCTGCTGCGGCTCCGTTACCATCTCGAACGCCTCGTCGCCGTCCTTGCCGCCGCCCGCGCCGCCGCGCGTCGTTCCCTCGCCCGTCGTCTCGCCCCCATCGCTACTGCTGCTGCTGCTGTCGCTGACGACGCGCCCGTCGCGCAGGGCGATGCGCCGGTCTGCGAGCGCGGCGAGTTCGTGGTCGTGAGTGATCAGGATGAGCGTCGTCCCGCGCTGGCGGTTGAGTTTCAACATGAGATCGAAGACGTGGCGACCGTTCTGCGAGTCGAGGTTGCCGGTCGGCTCATCGGCTAGAAGGATCGAAGGGTCGTTCGAGAAAGCGCGCGCAATCGAGACTCGCTGCTGTTCGCCGCCCGACAACTGGGACGGGTAATGATGCGCGCGCGCCGTCAGGTCAACGTCCGCGAGCAGAGAGCGCGCGCGTTCGGGCGCGTCCCGCAGCCCGGCGATCTCCATCGGCACGAGCACGTTCTCGTAAGCCGTCAGCGAGGCGATGAGGTGAAAAGATTGAAAGACGATGCCGATCTTCCGGCCGCGCAATTCGGCGAGCGAATCCTCGTCCATTTCGGTGATGGCCGCGCCGTCAATCGTGATGCGCCCGGCGGTCGGCGCGTCGAGTCCGGCGATGAGGCCGAGCAAAGTGGACTTGCCGCTTCCCGACGGGCCGACGATTGAGACGAACTGCCCGTCCGGGATCGTGAGATCGAGCGAGTGCAGGATCGTCAGCGTCTCCGCGCCGGAAGGAACTTCTTTCCTGAGTCTGTATAATTCAATCATGCGTAAATTTATTTCGTTCAGCTTAACACTACTCGCGGCCTTTATCCTCTGCGCCTGCGGCAAAGAGGGAGGGAACGCGCCCGCCGCCGCCGTCCGGCCGAACACGACGACGCCGACCCCCGCGCGCGCTCTGCCGAAGATCGTCGCCCTCGGCGACAGCCTGACGGCAGGTTACGGCCTCTCCCTTCACGAAAGTTACCCGTCGCTCTTACAAGAACAACTCAAACGTGACGGTTTTGATTACGAGGTGGTCAATGCGGGGGTTTCCGGCGACACCACGGCCGGTGGCTTGAGCCGTCTCGACTGGGCGCTCGAAGGCGACGTGCGCATCGTCATCCTCGAACTCGGCGCAAACGACATCCTGCGCGGCCTGCCCACCGCCGAGACGCGCAAGAACCTCTCCCAAATCATCGAACGCTCGCGCGCACGCGGCGCGCAGGTGCTGCTCGCAGGCATGCTCGCCCCCACCAGCTACGGCGCGGACTATGGGCGCGCCAGCATGGAAGTCTTCCCCGCCCTCGCCAAAGAATACGACCTGCCCCTGATTCCCTTCTTCCTCGACCGCGTCGCCGGAATCGAAAATCTCAATCAGGCCGACGGCATCCACCCCACCCCCGAAGGCACGCGCATCGTCGCCGAAACCGTCTACAGGCATCTCAAGCCGATGCTGGAAAAGAAACGATGAACGATGAACGATGAAGGCGGAACGATGAACGATGAACTGAGGGCATTGTTTTCAGTTCATCGTTCATCGTTCCGCCTTCATCATTTGTCCCCAATCCTGATCTCAATATCGCGCCCGGTGGTCGCCTCGTTGCCGTTGTAATCGGCGGCGAAGATGCGCAGGGTATAGTCGCCCGCGGGCAACTGTGACGTGTCCCACACGGAGCGCACGGCTTGCCCGTGGCGCACGATGTTCGTCGCCTCGTAGAGGAAGCGCGTGGACTTGCTGCCATAGACGGTGATGCCGCTCTCGTCGGCGTAGGCCACTTTGACGGCTTCCATCTCGGGCGGCATGCGGTCGAATTCGAGCGTGATGCGCGGCCCCTCGAAGCCGGGCGCGGGCGAGCCGTCCGGGCGAAGCAACCCGTAGCCGAGTTTGTAGATGCCGAGACGGCGGCGCGCCTGATTGCCGTCAACCTGATCGTAAGCATCGACCACGATGCGCACTTGCCCGCCGACGAGCAGGCGGCCGTCGCGCTTTTCCGTGAGCCGTTTCCCGCCCGCCGCGTCGAAGAGTTGAATGCCATCGCGCTCGATCTTCGGCGCGACTGAATCCGTGAAATTCACGAGTGGCAGGACGAGCGGATTCAGTTCGGCGTTCGGCGCGCCGAAATTCATGTGGACGTGATACATGCGGTTGACCGTGCCGAGCGCATCGCCCACGCGGAAGCGCGACCCGCGTTTGATGCGAACGCGCGTGAGTTTCCCCTGCCCGTCGCGTTGCGGCGTGAAGCGCGCTTCGTCGATCAACTCGTCCCGCTCGTTGCGCCCGACGCGCAGGTGAACGTAAACCATCACGCCGACGCGCAAGCCCTCGTTCAAACTCGCGTGTCCCCAGTTGGTCAGCGGATGCTCGACTTTTTCTTCAAAGACGGCGCGCACGGTCTGGCCGTAAGTGCCGAAGATGTCTATGCCGCTGTGCAGATGATGGCGGCTGTCCGTCGTGTCGTAACTGCCGCGCACTTCGCCGAGCGTCGCCGCCACTTCGTGCCACTTGTCCTGAGGGTCGAGCGGCCACGGCAGAGACTTGATGCCGAGCGCACCGGCCGACAGGCGTGGAAGCGCCTCGCCCTGTTCGACGCGCGGAGCGGCGGCATTCGCGTAATCCTCCGGCCGCGAATGCGCGCTTTGCGTCGAAGCGCCCGGCGGCGAGGAATTTTGTGTTGAAGCATCCTGATGCGGCGCGGCCGTCGTGCTGTTCGTGTCGGCGTCGCCCGTCGCGTCTGCGGCGGCCTCCTGTCCCGCCGTCGCCGCCGTCAACTTGCGCACGAGATAGTTCGCGCTGTCGGCGACGTATAATGCGCCGCTTTTATCGACCGCGATGCCTGCCGGTTGATTGAGGCTTGCAGCGCCCCGCCAGCCCTCGCCGGAGGCTGCGCCCGCGCCCGCGATGAGGTGCGCCGTGCGGCCGTCGGGCGCGAGTTGCCAGATGCGGTTGCGCTCGCGCTCCGACACGTAGAGAAAATTATCGTGCGTGAGCGCGAGGCCGAGCGGCTCGAACGCTCCGTCGAACTGCGAGCCATCGGCGGGCGCGAGATCGAGCGTCGAGACCTGACCGTCCTTCGACAGTTTTCGCAGGCGGCGGTTGCCCGTGTCCGCGATGTACAACTCGCCCTCAGCATTGGCGACGAGCGCGCACGGCGTATCGAACAACGCGACGCTGCCCGCGCCGTCCGCGTAGCCCGGCGCGCTGCCGCCCGCGAGCGTCGTCACCTGCCCGTCAATCGTCGTGAGCAAGCGGATGCGGTCGTTGTAAGTGTCCGCGACATAGACGCGCTCGCCGCGCGCATCGACGGCGACGCCGACCGGAGCGTTGAACTGTGCCGAGTGCGCCGCGCCGTCACGCGCGCCCGCCGTGCCGTCGCCCGCGAGCGTCGAGACGATGCCTTCGGGCGTCACCTTGCGGATGCGGTGGTTCGACGTGTCTGCGATGTAGAGGTTGCCGCTCGCATCGATGGCGAGGGCGGAAGGCGTGTTGAAAGATGCCGCTCCGCCCGTGCCGTCGGCGAAACCTTCCGCGCCGCCCGCGAGCGTCGTCACGGTCGCGCCCTCCGCCGCGATCTTGCGTATGCGATTACTCTCGCCCGCGTCGGCAATGTAGACGTTTCCGCGCCGGTCAACCGCGACGCCGAAAGGGTTTTGGAAACGCGCCTGCGCCGGAATCGAGGCGTCAACCGTGCCGGGCGCGCCGTCGCCCGCGAGCGTCGAGACGACGGCGCGCCAGCCCGTAACGGTGGGCGACGGTCGTTCGCGCAGGCGATAAAAGATGAACAGGGCGACGCCGCCTGAGATGAGCAGGAGAAGCGCGAGCGGGAGCAGAAGGCGTTTGAACATTCGTCGGGCGGCGCGTTCGCGATGTTGCGGCGGCGGTCAGATTCGGACAGGATTCTTATGTAGTTTTCGCGCGTCCGTTGTCAACCGGAGCGGGAAACGAATGGGTGTGATCGTAAGGCAACCAAGAGGTAAGACGCTCACTACCGCAGGCACGGAGGACATGTAAGGGGGCACATGGCGGAGGCGCAGTGGAGGCTCAGAGGCGACGCAGAGGAGGCACGGAGAGTTAAGAATTTCAAATCTCAAATTTGAGATCAACAAATCTCAAATAAGAATTTCAAATCTCAAATTTGAGATCGACAAATCTCGAATTTGAGATCAAGAAATCTCAAATTCGAGATCAAGAATGCTCACCTCTCTGTGCTAGCTCTGCGCTATCTCTGCGCTCTCCGTGCCTGCGATGGTGAGCAGCCTTTCCAAACGCTCGACCATAACCCGCCGGAAATCTTAGAGCCGGAAACCTTTCTTTCGCGCTTTCTCGAATCCGCGAATGGACGCGCGAACCGGAGTTGGTTTATCTTTTCAGTTCCATTCTGTTTTATTCAACTCATGCCGCTCCAGGAGTCGAGTTCATGTTGAAATGCCGTTTGCCTCGGGTGTGGGCGTTCGCCCTGCTCATCCTACTCTGTATAAGTCTTGCTCAACACGCGGCGGCGCAGGAACAGACGCCGACGCCCGCGCCGTCCGCGACGCCTACGCCGTCCGCGACGCCCGAAGAACGTTTCGACCCGGCGAAGGATGCGGGCAGCCCCGCGAAGAACACCGGCGCGACTGCGGCGGCGGCAAAAGACGAGAAGGACGCCGGGGCGCGAAACGCCGACCCCTTCGAGCGTCTCGAATGGCGCAGCATCGGCCCGGCCAACATGGGCGGGCGCACGGCCGACGTGGAGGGCGTCGCGGGCGACCCGGACATCGTCTACGTCGGCACGGCTTCGGGCGGCATCTGGAAGACCGTGAACGGCGGGCAGACGTGGCGGCCGATTTTTGAACGACAGGGCACGCTCTCCGTCGGCGACCTCGCGCTCGAACCGAAGAACCCCGACGTAGTGTGGGTGGGCACGGGCGAATCGAACGTACGCAACAGCGTCTCGTTCGGCGACGGGGTCTACAAGTCAACTGACGGCGGCAAGACCTGGCGGCACATGGGACTCGGCGACAGTCGCCACATCTCGCGCATCGTGATCAGCCCGCGCAACCCCGACGTGGTTTACGTCGGCGTGCTCGGCCATGCGTTCGGCGCGAACGAAGAACGCGGCGTCTTCATGACGACCGACGGCGGCAAGACATGGACGAAGACGCTCTATCTCGACGCCGAACACGGCATCTCCGATCTCGACATCGACCCCACTAACCCGAACATCCTCTACGCCGCGATGTGGCAATTCCGCCGCACACCCTGGACGCACAAGAGCGGAAGCGAGCGCGGCGGCGTCTTCAAATCGATTGACGGCGGGCGCACGTGGAACAAGCTGACCACGGGGTTGCCGAATCTCATCGGGCGCATCGGCGTCAAAGTCGCGCCGAGCAGCCCGAACGTCGTCTATGCGATCACGGAATCGAAAGACGGCACGCTCTATCGTTCGGACGACGCGGGCGATAACTGGCGGCGCGTCTCCAATCAGGCGAACATAGTCTCGCGCGGTTTTTATTACACGGATGTGAGGGTCGATCCGACGAACGCCGACCGCGTCTACGCCATCGCCTCGACGCTGTTCGTCTCGATTGACGGCGGGCGCACGTTTCGCTCGATCACGGGGCGCACGCACATCGACTATCACGCGCTCTGGATCGACCCGGTAGACCCGCGCCGCATGTGGCAGGGGCAGGACGGCGGCGTCGCCGTTTCCTATGATCGCGGCGAGACGTGGGAGTACGTCAACAACATGCCGCTCGGCCAGTTCTATCAAATCCACGCCGACAACCGCCAGCCGTTTTACTACGTGATGGGCGGCTTGCAGGACAACGGTAGCTGGACGGGGCCGAGCCGCACGCGTGAACCGGCAGGCATACTGAACGACGATTGGCGCATGATCAGCTTCGGCGACGGCTTCTACACCCTCAATCACGCAGACGACCCCGAGCTTTACATCTCCGAGTCGCAGGGCGGCAACATCGTCCGCACGGACATGCGCAACCGCGAGCAGCAGGCCGTCACGCCTTACGCCGACGACCCCGGCGGTCCCGCCGCCGATCAACGCTATCGCTTCAACTGGAACTCGCCCATCATCCCTTCGCCGCACGACAAGAACACGATCTATCTCGGCGGCAACGTCGTCTTCAAGTCAGCTGATTTCGGCAAGAGTTGGACGGCCATCAGCCCCGACCTGACGACGAACGACCGTGCGAAACAGGGCAACGCGGGCGGCCCCGTCGCGCTTGAGAACACGGGCGCGGAATATCATTCGACGATCATCAGCATCGCCGAATCGCCCTTGCGCGCAGGGCACATCTGGGTCGGCACTGACGACGGCCAACTGCAAGCGACGACCGACGGCGGAAAAAGTTGGGCGAACCTGACGAAGAACGTCCCCGGCCTCGGGGCGAACTCGCCCGTCTCGCACGTCGAGCCTTCGCGCACGGACGCGCAGACGGCCTACGTCTCGTTCGACCGCCACATGCTCGACGACCTGCGCCCCTACGTCTACAAGACCACCGACGGCGGGCGCACCTTCCGCAACGTCACGGGCAACCTGCCCCCGAACGCCTACGTCTGGGTCGTGCGCGAAGACCCGAAGAACACCAACCTCGTTTACGCCGGGACGGAACTCGGCCTCTACGCTTCCTACACGGGCGGCAACGCGTGGCAACCGCTGATGCTCAAGAACCTGCCGCACGTCGCCGTCCACGACATCGTCGTCCACCCGCGCGACAACGATCTCATACTCGGCACGCACGGCCGCAGCATCTGGATTTTCGACGACGCCACGCCCATCCAAAGGATGAACGACAGTGTGCGCGCCGCCGACCTGCACATGTTCGACATCCGCCCGGCGCTGCGTTACACCACGCGCTTCACGCGCTACGGCATCGGCGACGAACCCTTCACCGGCCAGAACCCGCCCTACGGCGCGCTCATCACTTATCACCTCAAGTCGAAGCCGGACGAGGCGACGAAGGTGCGCGTGGAGATTCGCGACGCACGGGGGCAACTCGTCCTCGAAGAGACGCGCGTGCCGAAAGAGCGCGGCCTGAATCGCTATGCGTGGAATTTGCGCTACGGCGGCGCGCAGGTGCGGCGGCCTCAGACGACCGAAGAGACGCCGTTCGGCGGCAGCGCACGCGGCCCGCAGGTGTTGCCCGGCATCTATAGCGTCAAACTCTTCGTCGGCGACAAGTCGGTCGAGCGCAGCGTCGAGGTGCGTCTCGACCCGACGCTGAGCGTGCCCGCACCCGACCTGCAAATGACGCACGACATGAGCCTGAAATTGCGCGACATGCATTCAACGACGAACAACACCTTGCGCGCGCTCGACAGCATCAAAGGCCAGCTTCAATTCATCGAACGCACCGTGAAGGAACGTTTGACCGACCCGCCGAAAGAGTTGACGGCGGCCATCACGGACAACTTGAAAGAGTTGGACAAGGTGCTCGCGACGCTCTCGCGCCCGCAGGAGGAAGGACTCGGCTACAACCCCGGCCGCGCGCAGTTGACCGACGAGATCGGCGGGTTGTTCTTCACCATCGACGCGACGAACGCCGCGCCCACCCCGGCGCAGCGCGAGTATTACGCCGCGCTGCAAACGCGCTTCCGCACGACGCTCGCCGAATCGAACAAGTTCTTCACGGTGTCTGTCCCGAAATTGAACGAGACGCTGCGCCGCTTCGACGCGCCGTCGGTCATGGTCGGCAAGCCGGTCGAGATTCCGAATCAATAGCGGTGGGCGATTACTTTTGCAGCAGAGCGGCTTCGGCCGTCCAGCATATTCAGCGGGAAGAAACCATGCACAAATTCGGACACCACCTTGTCATCGGCTTGCTCGTCCTCGCATCACTCTCAATTCAAACGCCGGGAACGACACGCGCGCAGAACAACTCGCTCGCGCCTGAACAGCAAGCGCTGCGCGAAATCTTTCGGGAGTTAATCGAGATCAACACGGTAGACCCGAACGGCGACGTGACGCGCGCGGCCGAGGCGATGCGCGCACGCCTGCTCGCGGCCGGGTTCGCGGCGGAAGACGTGCGCGTCGTCGTGCCCGCCGGGAACGCCAAGAAGGGCAACCTCGTGGCGCGCTATCGCAGCCCTGCCGGGACGGGAGGCCGAAAGCCTCTGCTACTGCTGGCGCATATAGATGTGGTCGA
Organism: Pyrinomonadaceae bacterium; assembly: GCA_035645695.1. Taxonomy (GTDB): domain Bacteria; phylum Acidobacteriota; class Blastocatellia; order Pyrinomonadales; family Pyrinomonadaceae; genus JAIVJZ01. Next base: position 48,635 of record DASQMC010000077.1, on the reverse strand, counting down.
GGCGCGCAGAGAGGATTGGTCTGACGGCCTCGACCCCTTCAAGTTTACCGAGCGCGACGGCTACTACTACGGGCGCGGCACGATGGACGATAAGGCGATGGCGGCGATCTTCGTCGCCAACCTGATCCGCCTCAAACGCGAAAATTACCAGCCCGCGCGCGACATCGTCGTCGCCCTCACGACCGACGAGGAGACCGGCGATTTCAACGGGGTCGAGTTTCTTTTGAAGGAGCACCGCGCGCTGGTTGACGCGGAGTTCGGCATCAACGAGGGCGGGCGCGGTTATCTCAAAGCGGGGAAGCCTCTGCTGAACGCCGTGCAGGCGAGCGAGAAGGTCTATCAGAGTTACCGCCTCGAAGTGCGGAACAAGGGCGGGCACAGTTCGTTGCCCTTGAAAGACAACGCCATCTTTCGTCTCGCCGCCGGACTCGACCGCTTAGCCCGTTTTGACTTCCCCGTCAATCTCAACGAGGTGACGCGCTCCTACTTCGAGCGCATGTCAAAACTCGAAACGGGAATTGTCGCCGACGATATGAAGTTGATAGCTTCGTCGCCCGGCACCGTGACAACACCACCGCAGCGTCGCGAAGGGCGCATCGTTGACGATGCGGCCGGACGGCTCTCCAAGTCGCCCTATTACAACGCGCTCATGCGCACGACCTGCGTCGCCACGCGGCTCGAAGGCGGGCACGCCGACAACGCCCTGCCGCAGATGGCGCGCGCCACAGTCAACTGCCGCATCCTCCCGCAGGAGAACGCGGACGACGTGCTGGCGACGCTCAAGCGCGTCGTCGCCGACGAAGGGATCGCCGTCACGCCCATCGCCGTGTCGAAGCCCAGCCCGCCGTCGCCCCTCAGGCCGGAGATCATGGAGCCTATAGAACTATTGACGCGCGAGATGTGGCCGGGCGTGCCGGTCGTCCCGATCATGGGCACGGGCGCAACCGACAGCCTCTTCTTTCGACAGTCCGGCATACCCGTCTACGGCGTCTCCGGCATCTTCGACGACATAGACGACAATCGCACGCACGGCCGCGATGAGCGCATCGCCATTAAATCGCTCTATGACGGGCAGGAGTTTCTCTACCGCCTGACGAAAGCCTTCTCTTCCCTCAGGTAGCGTTCGAGTCGTTCGGTCTTCGTCACCCGGCGGCGCGGTCGATTCGCGCTAATTCCGGTTTGTAAGTTTCAAACGCACCATCTTCTTCCGCCGATTCGGCGGGCGCATCTTCGACTTGAAACGGGATTTCGAGCGTGGCGATCATGCCGCGCGGGGCGGCGCGCGCGAGTTCAAGGTGTCCGTCCGCGCCGTAGAGATGTTCGAGGCGCGCGCGGGTGTTCGCCAGCCCGACGCCGCCGTTGAACGTGCGCGCCAGCAGATCGCCGGACGGGCGCTCGGCGTCCGCTTCGCCGACGAGCGAGAGGCCGGGGCCGTTGTCTTCGACTTGCAGCCGGAGCCGGTCGCCGCCGCCGGTGCGCGCGGCGCGGATGGTGAGGCGTCCGGGCGCGCTCTGGCGAGAGATTCCGTGGCGGATGGCGTTTTCGACGAGTGGTTGAAGGATGAGGTTCGGCACGAGCGCGGCGAGCGCCTGCGGCTCGATGTCGGTCTCGACGCTGAGACGGTCGTGACGCACGGTTTCGATCTCAAGGTAGCAACGCAGGAAGGCGATCTCGCGTTCGAGCGTCACTTGCTGCGTGCCGGAGTTCTCCAACGTGAGACGCAGGAAATCTCCGAGGCGCGCGACCATCTGGTCGGCGGCCTCCGCGTCGCGGTGCAGGAGCGCGGAGATGGAGTTGAGTGTGTTGAAGAGGAAGTGCGGGTGGAGTTGCATCTTGAGGGCGCGCAGTTGCGCCTGCGCCAGTTGGGCGCGCAGTTCCGAGGCTTTCACCTCGGCGAAGCGGAAGCTGTGATAGTAGTCGAGCGCATTGACGGCGATGAGGATGAGCCAGTAGATCGAGACCTTCATCGGGAGATTGACGAAGAGTTGATAGCTGAACAGCGAGAGGAGCGTGGGAAACTCGCGGGTCAGCACTCCGCCCGCGAGCCAGTAGAGCGGAAGATACAGGCACAGGTGGAGCGCGGGGAAGACGATGCTCGCCGGGAGATGCACGAAGAGAAGGCTCAGCGGCCAGTGGCGGCGACGGTCGAGGCGATAGCGGCGCGCGAGCAGGGCGATGAGCGGCGCGAGCAATCCCCAGAGATAGAAGGCCGTCAGGTTCCAGACGAAGATGCCGACGAGGTCGACGCGGCGATAATCGCTGATGGCGAGCGTGCCGAAGAAAGAGAGGCTGGCAAACGTGAGGCCGATGAGCGTCCAGACACCGACGAGTATGACGATAGTGCGGGCGCGTGTGGACGGCATGTCAACTATTATCGCACAGGAAACAGGAGAGGAAATACTTGCGCCCGCCCCCGTCTCGTTTCTATCGAAGGGCGAACGAACTTCGGGCAGAGGATTATCTCCCCTGCCCTGTAGAATCGTCTTTGAAAGCTGTATCCGGCGCGGTCGAGACTCTTTCAGTCAACCGGCTTTGGGAACGGCCCGGCCTGCGACTGCGGCGGCGTCGCGGCGTCGTGCGGCAGCGGGATGCGGTAGCGTTTCACTTTTGAATTGAGTGTCGTCACTTTCAGGCCGAGGAGGCGCGCGGCGCGCACCTGATGGCCGCCCGTCAGTTCCAGCGCGCGCGAGATCAGTTCGCACTCGAAGCGTTCCACTTCATCATAGAACTTGATGCCGCGCACGATGTCGGCCGCTTCGAGCGTGCTGATGGTCTGCACCTCTTTCAACAAAGAGAGCGCGGCCTTTTGGAGCAACTCGATCCGCCCCGGCAGCGGATTCTCGTCCAGCATCGGGCGATTTGTCGTGGCGGCGCGCGAGTCGGCCGTGAAGTTGTCGTCCCGGCGATCCAGCAGGGCTGCGTCTTTCATAGTTGTTCCCTCATTTCGTCCTGTCCACTCAAGTCGGGGTTGGCGCGGCCGTCGGGCGCGTCCCTTTCATTCGCGGCACGACGGCGGAGGCCAGTTTAAACGCGCCCCGCCGGGCGGCAACTGAAATGTGACGAACCGCGAAATCCGGTGCTGAACGGTTCGCCGCGGGTGACGAAACTTCCCGGTTTTCCGGCGAGCCTCGCCGCCGCAAGGCGAAGGAAACGCGTGCTCGCTCCGGCCGGCGCGCCCACCAATCAGCAACCGCGCTCTTGCCCGCGCGCGGCCGCCGCTCAGGAGGAGTTTTCAAACAACTCCAACAATTTGTCGCGGTAACTGCGGCTCAGGGTCAACTGTTTGCCGTCGCGCAGGATCACTACGTAGTCGCCGCTAAAGAGCGGTTGCAGTTCCTTGATTCGCTCGATATTGACGAGCGTGGAGCGGTGTATGCGCAGGAACTTATCCGGGTCGAGTTTTGAAGCGAGCCGGTTCATGGTTTCGCGTATGAGGTGCGATTCCCGTCCCACATGCACGCGCAGGTAGTTGCCGTCGGCCTCGATCCAGTCGAGTTCTTCGGCGCGCAGGAAGAAGACGCGGCCGGAAGACTTGATCATGAGTCGTTCGAGATGACGCTGCGGCTCGGTCTTGAAATTTTCCAGCAGCGAGAGCAGGCGTTCGTTGAGTTCCCCGGCCGCCCCGTTCGATAGTTGGGCGCGCGCGCGCTCTACGGCCTTGCGAAAGCGTTCGCGGTTGTAAGGCTTCAACAAATAGTCGAGCGCGTTCACGTCGAAGGCCTGCAATGCGTAGCGATCATAGGCCGTGACGAAGATCACGGCGGGCATCCGCGCGACGTTGACGGCCTTGAGGACGCCGAAACCGTCGAGTTCGGGAATCTGTATGTCGAGGAAGACGAGATCGGGCTTGAGCGCGTGGATCGCGGCGACGGCCTCGCGCCCCTCGGCGCATTCGCCGACGAGTTCGAGGTCGGTTTCGGCCGCGAGGAGACGCTTGATGCGTTCGCGCGCGAGCGGTTCGTCGTCGACGACGAGCGTCCTGATGGTGTTCACCCGTGATGGCCTCCGCAGGGCTTCCAGCTTCTAAAGGAATTGCCGGGCGTACTCGTTTGTGAGACCTTCCAGCGCCCGGCCTACTCTTTATAAACGCCGGGCGTGCGACTTTGTTTCAGACAAAAAAAACGCGCTTGCCGGTTAGACAAGCGCGCGCGGTTTTTGGTTGCAATATTTCTCAGCCGAACGAAGGCTCGCCGTCGTAGACGACGTTCCAACCGTTGCGCCGGCTGGTGGCGAGACTGCGGTTGAACCAATGCGTGGCGGCATCGGCGTCTTCGTATGTTTGCGCGGAGGGCACGCGCTGGCGCGGGTCTACGCGCACGATGCGGCCGCCCTCGGCGGAAATCTTCAAACTGAGGATCGCCAGCAAGTCGTTCTTCTGCATGACGGCGGTGCGCACCTCGAAAGAGTCCGCGTCGTCCATATCGTCATCGTCGTCGTCCGGCGCGTCCATCTCGTCATATGCTTCTTCTTCGCCGATAATCTCTTCAAAGAAGTCTTCGGGTTCGTTCATAATCTCAAAATTCCTGTTCTCTAAATTAAGTTCTTCTCGTCTCAATAGGCGAAGGCCTGGTAAATCTCCGTCGGCGGCAGATCGTCGAGCGATTCGACCACCGGGTTGAAGCGCAGCATGCGACGGGCGCGCTCCGAGAGCGTCCGGTGCACGTGGCGCGGGATGTGGATGGTCACTTCGGGACGAAACAACCAGCGGCGGCTGTAGCCGATGACCACCATCGGGCGCGGCTCCTGCGTGCGGTTCGGCGTGCCGCGATGCAGCCCGCGCACATCGCGCACCATCACGTCGCCGAGTCGCATCGTCAAGGCGTCCAGTTTTCGCTCGCCCGTCTCGATGAGATGCAGGGCTTCCTGTTTCGGCAGCATGTGCGTCGCGCGCGCCACCTCGAAGGGGCCGTTCTCGGCCGTCACTTCGACGAGCGGGAAATTGACGGCGATTTGATAGGGCGGCGTTTCGCGCCCGGTTTCGGGAAAAAGCGGCGGCGTGTCGCGATGCACGTCCTGATACTCGGAACCGTAGAGCGGCGTGTCGGTCGCCAGTTGCACCATGGTGAAGTCTTCACCGGCGAGGCGTTCGACGACGGCGAGCACGTCCGGGTCTTCATAGATCGAAGAATCTGCGAACGGGGCGTCGAACGGGAGCGTCACGTAATAGCGCGCCGCGCCCCGGTTGCGCAGGTGGCCTTCGCGCTCGATGTGCTCGGCGAGCAGCGGGGCGAAGGCCGCGCGCCATGCCCGGAGCGTATCGGCGGGAAAATGTTCCGGCAGCACGCAGAAGCCGTCCTGCAACACTTCGCCCGCGAAACTTTCAATCTCGGCCGCGGAATATCTCCCCCCGCTCATGTCTCGCCCCTCGGTCATCAAACTCCGTCTTACCTTCTGCGCGGGCGCGCCGGGCGGCGTTTCACCCCCGCGCCCTTCTTCGCGCCGGGCGCGGGGGCAAGGGCGGTCTCCTGTTTTTTGGCTTTGGGCATCATTTGCCGCTTGATCACTTCCACCAGGCTGGCCTGTTGAAAGGTGAGACCCAACTCGACATCTGTGCCGCGCGCGGCGTTGGTGAGCGTCTCTATAACTCGCAGCAGGGCGGCCTTGTCCTCCTTGTCCGAGGCGCCCGCCTTCTGCAACTCCTTCGCGATCTCGCCTTTGACGAAGCCGAGTCCCATGTTGACCAGACCGCTCAGAGCCGACGCTTTTTCCGCGTCGTCCATGCGGATGATCGACTGCACGCCGAAGGTCGAGGGCTGCATGCTCACCGCCACCTGCACCTGCCGCACCGCGTCAACCATACGCTGCATCTCGGCGTTCGCGGGCGCGCCCATCGCACGCAGATGCTGCGACATGCCCACCGGGATATCGGCGACCATGCTCACGAGCGTGTTCGCATCGCGCATGGCGAGGTCAACCAACTCCGGCTTGAGGCGCGGGCGTTCGCCGCCCTCGGCAATCGCGTCTCTCAAATAGGCCGGGATGCCGACGGCGATGGTGTTGGCGTCGAGCGCGACCGCCGCGATTTGATCGATGGGAAACTTCTTCGATTTCTGTTGTCCGGCGGCCGGGGCGTCGTCGGCGGGCGCGGGCTTGTTGAGAGTGAAAACGTTGATGGTTCTCGTGCCGACGGTCTCCTGCGTGTACATGTCCTGCCCCATCATCCGCGCGCCGGACAACAAAGCGTCCGCGCTGAAGTTGCCACGCATGATCAGCAGAAACTCCGGCATCTGCTTCGCAGACATGTCGCCTTTCAGGCGCGCGCCCGCGATCACGTATTCGATCCCGTTGAGGTCTATGAACTGCTTGGCATCGGCGAGCGCCTTGTTGAGCACCTCCGGCGGCACGACGGTCGGCGCGGCCTCGTTGATCAGGCGGCGCGCATTGATGTACAGGACGGCTTGGGATTCCGGGAAATTCGTGAGCGCGCTTCGTGCGTCCTGCGCGCGAACGGCTGCGGGCGCGAGGGCGACCACGATGAGCGCGACGAGGGAGAGGAGAAACCGGGCGGGGGATTGGACTTTCATTTGTGTCAATTATCCTTTCGGTGAAACAGGCAGAACGTTTCGAATCTTAACCGATGTGGCCTGCGGGGGAAAGGGGAGAGGGATAAGGGATGAAGGCGGAGGGATGAGGAAGAATTGATCCATTGATTCATTTCTTCATTGAATCAATGAACCGATATATCAATGAATCAATTCTTAGTCGTCCCTTCTTTCACTTCCGGCTGCTCAGGCGATTCTGCACGATGACGACGACGAGCAGGAACAACCCGCGCAAGACCGCCTGCCACCAGGGGCTGATCCAGCCCTCGAAATTGAAGACGTTGAAGATGAGGCCGAGCAAGAGCACGCCGACGAGCGTTGACAGGACGCTGCCCTGACCGCCCGTCAACAGTGTGCCGCCGACGACCACCGCCGCAATCGCGTTCAACTCGTCGCCCTGCCCGGCGACGGGTCGCCCCACGCTGCCCTGCGCCGCATCGAGCACGCCCGCGAGTCCGGCGAGCGCACCGCTGAGAGCATAGACGGCTATCGTCACGCGCGACGTGTTCAAGCCCATCAGGCGCGCGGCCTCGTCGTTGTCGCCGAGCGCGTAGACGTGACGGCCGAACCGCGTGTGATTCAGGACAAGCCAGCCGAGCGCGAATGCCCCAATCAGAATGACGATTGCGAGCGGCAGCGGCCTGACGTTTTTGTCGCCCAGCCACCTGAGCCACTCGGCCGTTTTACCGATGGGAACCGACTTCTCGCCCGTATATGCCAGCACCAGCCCGCGCGCCGCGATCATCATCGCCAGCGTCACGATGAAGGGCTGGATGCGCGCTTTGGCGATCACCGCACCGTTGATGAGACCGAGCACGGTCGTTATCGCGACCGCCCCGAGCACCGCCACGAGCACGCCGCGCCCCGACAGGCTGGCCGCCGCCACACCGGCCACCGCCATCAGCGACCCGACCGAGAGATCGATGCCGCCCGTCAGGATAACGAACGTCATACCGAGGGCGATGATTCCCAGCATGCTGTTCTGGCGCAGCACATTCACCAGATTCTCTTCCGTCAGGAAACGCTCGTAGCGGATCACCGCGAAGATGAAAAGCCCCACCAGCGCGAGGAGCGCGCCCTGCCGCTGCACGAAGGTAGCGAAGCGCGCACGCGCCAGTCGGCCTGCGGCCGAACCCTCCGTGTCGATGGTTGTAGCCGACTGGCTCATAAGTTTCTCCGTCTCTCGTCAATGCGGATGCGTTGAGTTTAGTTTTTCAGTCGCGTGCCGGTTGTCATCGTCTTAACGCAGAGGCGCGGAGATCGCGCGGAGGTCGCGGAGGCTTTGAGGCCGTCAAGCCTCCGCGACCTGCGCGCGATCTCCGCGCCTCTGCGTTGAACCATTCATTCGCTCGATTCAACCAACATCCCGGACATCATTCCTCTCACTTCTTCCGCCGCTCCGCGCGCGCCTTCGCCACGATCTCTTTGACTCCGGCAAACATCGTCGGCGCGTGATACGGGATGCCGTCCTTAATCGTCCATTCGATGCCGCCCGTGCGCACGGCGCGGCCGTCTCGAATCGTCTCCACGCCCACCGGGTAGAGCACCTTCAGATTTTCAAGCGGGTTGCCGTTCACCACCAGCAGGTCGGCCGCGTAGCCCGCGCGCACGCGCCCGAGGCGTTCCTCCTGTCCGAGAATACGCGCGTTATTGCCCGTGGCGTGTTGGATCACTTTGAGCGTGTGGAAGCCCGCCTCCTGATGCAACTCCAACTCCCTGATCAGCCCGAAGCCGTACATCTGATAGATGAACCCTGCGTCCTCGCCCACGCCGATGATGCCGCCGCGCCGCTCGAACTCGCGCAGGACGGACATCCAGATGCGGTAGTTCTCTTTCCAGTAAGCCTCGTCCGTCGAAGTCCATCCGATGAAATACGAGCCGTGATTCGCGGGGTCGGGGCGGAAGTAATCTTCGAGCGTCGGGTGCAGGTACTCGGCGAACCACGGCTGCGTCTGCGCGCGTTGCAGGTCGCGGCTCGCCTCGTAGATGACGAGCGTCGTGTCCCACGCCACGCGCGCTTCCACCATCCCGTCGAGCACCTTCATCAAGCGCTCCCAGTTCGCCTCGCGCCACAGCCGACCCGCGTAACGAAAACGATCCACCTCGTTGTTGTAATTGTAGGAAGACGGGAAATTCTGCACGCCGCCCTCAATCGCCGCGTCGGGGATGCCGTACCAGTGTTCGATTGAGGTCGTGCCGAAACGGATGTCGTCCCACGCGTTCGTCTCGGCGACGCCCGCGTGATGAGCGATGCGCAAGCCCTGTTTGCGCGCCTCGTCCCACGCCGCCGCCATCAGGTCGCGATCCATCGCGAACATCTTGAGGCCGTCCACGCCCTGCGCCTTCAAATCCCGCACGCGCTGGCGCGCGGCCTCGGCCGTTCGCGGCGCGCCGCCTGCCGCATAAACCGCGTAGACGAAAAACCGCGGCGCGGCCACCTCGCCCGCCGCGCTTGCGCGCTTGAGCGCGAGCGTCTTCGCCGTGTTGCTGCCCACGTCGCGCACCGTCGTGATGCCGCACGCGAGCCACAGCTTGAATTCGTAGTCGAGCGGTTGCGCGACGCCCCCGCGTTCCTCCTGCACGTGCCCGTGCGCGTTGATCAAACCGGGCATCACGTACTTGCCCGTCGCATCGATCTCCACGTCGCCCGCCGGACGCCGCGCCGTCCCGCTCTTGACCGTCACCGGATCGAGCGCAACCACTTCCGCAATCGTGTCGTTTACGATCACGATGTCGAACGGCCCCGAGGCGGGCGTCCCGTTGCCGTCAATCACGGTGGCGTTGCGGACGACCAGACGCGGGTAACGCTTGCCACTCTCGACCGACCCCTTCGCCGCGCCTTGCGCGCGAGCGGCGGGCGCGATGGAGAGCGCGAAGACGAGCGCGAAGACTACTACTACTACAGCGACGGATGCACGGGGTTGTTTTTTCATGCGCAAGTAAAGTCAGGCCACTTTGGGGCGTTGAATATAGACGGCGACGAGGATGATCGCCGCCTTCAAAACGAGCGACCACGCGAAGCCGATGCCGAGCATGTTGAAACTCGTCGTGATGACTTGCATGATGAGCGCGCCGATGAGCGTGCCGACGACCGTGACGCGCCCGCCCGTCAGGGGCGTGCCGCCGACGACGACCGCCGCAATCGCGTCGAGTTCGATGTAGAGGCCGACCTTCGTCGCGTCGCTCGCCTCGGCCTTCGCGGCCTCGATCAGCCCGGCGAGTCCGGCGAGCAGGCCGCTCAGCGCATAGACCATGATCTTCGTCCGGTGAACTTTGACGCCCGACAGCCGTGCCGCCGCTTCGTTCCCTCCTACGGCGACGACGTAGCGGCCAAAACTCGTCGCGCGCATCACGAAGATCGCTATGGCGACCACCAAGAGCATCACGACGACCGACATCGGCACAGGCCCGACGAAGCCCTTTCCGAGCGACATGAAGTTCCGGTCTTCGATCAAAATGATCTGCCCGCCCCGGCTGATGACCTGCGCCACGCCGCGCCCGGTGATCAGGAGCGCAAGCGTCACGATGATCGGCTGGATGCGGAAGCCGGAGATGAGCGCGCCGTTGACGAGGCCGACGGCGAGCGCGGCGAAAAGCCCGACGAGCACGGCGGGCAGGAGGCCGCGTTCGAGGTTCGTCGCGGCGAGCGCGGCGGCAATCGCCATCACCGAGCCGACGGAGAGGTCTATGCCGCCCGTCGCGATGACGAGCGTCATGCCGACGGCGACGAGCACCGTGGGCGCGACTTGCAGAAGGATGTTGCGCAAGTTGTTCACGTCGGCGAAGTTCGGCGTGAAGAGCGCGTTGGCGAGGACGAGCAGAATGAGCGCGGCGAGCGCGCCGTATGTCGGGCCGTAATCGGCGAGGAGCGTCCGGCGCGCGCCCCTCGCGCCCGCGCTGTTGACGGGGGTGGCGTTCTGCATCTTCTAATTAGGCTCCTTCCGCGGGCGGTTCCCCGGCGGGCGGTGTGGCGGCGCGCGGCCTGGTGTCCGTCGCGTGCGTGGTCGCGGTCGAAGCGGCGGTCGCCTCGCCGGTCATGCCTTCGGCCATCGCGCGGATGATGTTGTCCTGCGAGATGTCTTCGCCGCGCAGTTCGCCCACGCGCTGCCCGTCGCGCATCACGACGACGCGCGAACTGCCTTCCACCAACTCTTCCAACTCCGAGGAGATCATCAGGACGCCGAGGCCGCCCGCCGCGAGTTCGCCGACCAGCGACTGAATCTCGCCCTTCGCGCCGATGTCTATGCCGCGCGTCGGCTCGTCGAGAATGAGAAACTTCGGATTCTTGCAGAGCCAGCGCGCGAGCAGAACCTTCTGCTGGTTGCCGCCGGACAATTCGCGGATTTTCTGATCGGCATTGGCGGCCTTGATGCCGAGCCGCTTCATGAACTTGTCCACGATCTCGGTTTGGCGCGCGCGCGAAACGACGCCGAGCGTCGAGAGCGCGGGCAGCGCGGCGAGCGTCAGGTTTTCGCGCACAGAGAGTTCCGGGATGATGCCTTCGGCCTTGCGGTCTTCCGTGAGAAACGCGATGCCGGAATCTATCGACTCGTTGACGGAGCCGCGCCGGATCGTCTTTCCTTCCAGACGCACCTCGCCCCCTTCTACGCTGTCCGCGCCGAAGATGGCGCGCGCCGTCTCCGTCCGTCCCGAACCGAGCAAACCGGCCATGCCGACGATCTCGCCGCGCGCCACCTCCACCGTCACGTCGTTGAGTTTCCGCCCGCGCTTCAAATTCTCCGCGCTCAGAAGCGGCGTCTCCGCCGCATCGCCCGTGCCCGTGCCTCTGAAAGCGGTCGTGCCCTGTCGCAGCTCCTCGCGCTGCTTGCCGAGCATGAGGCAGACGAGGTCGATTTTTTCTAACCCCGCCAGCGGGCGCGTGGCGACGAAGCGCCCGTCGCGCAGGATCGTCACGCGGTTGCACACGGTGTACAACTCGTCGAAGCGATGGCTGATGTAGACGACCGCCGTGCCTTCGGCTTTGAGTCGCCGGATCACGTCGTAGAGAATTTGCACCTCGTGTTCCGTCAAAGAACTCGTCGGCTCGTCGAGCACGACGACCTTCGCATCGAACGAGACGCCGCGAGCAATCGCCACCATCTGCCTGAGCGCGATATTAAGACTGCCGAGCGGCGCGCGCGGGTCTATGTCGAGGCCGAGGCGTTTCAAGAGCGCGTCGGCCTCCGCGTTCATCCGCTTCCAGTCGATGAGGCCGAAGCGGCGCGGCTCGCGCCCCAGATAGATGTTCTCGGCGACCGTGCGAAAGGTGAGCAGGTTGACTTCCTGATAGACGGCCACGACGCCCGCCGCTTGCGCATCTTCGGGCGTGCGAAAATCCACCGCGCGGCCTTCGAGAAACATCTCCCCGCCGTCGCGCGTGTATGCGCCGGTCATGATCTTGATGAGCGTGGACTTCCCCGCTCCGTTCTCGCCCACGAGCGCATGCACCTCGCCGCGCCCCAACTCAAGCGACACGTTCGCCAAAGCGGTCACGCCCGAAAAGATTTTCGTGATGCCCTCCATGCGGAGAACCGGTTCGTTAGTCATAAGCAGTAAGCAGTAAGCAGTGAGCAGTAAGCAGTAAGCAGTGAGCAGTGAGCAGTGAGCAGTGAGCAGTGAGCAGTGAGCGGTGCTTATCAGTCTTATGTTTTTGACTGCTCACTGCTCACTGCTTACTGCTCACTCATCTCAGTACGCTTCGTTCAAAAACTGCGCCGCGTTCGTCTTATCGAAGAGGCGGTCTTCGATGCCGACGATGGGCGGCAGTTTTTCGCCCGCCCAGAATTTTTCGAGCGTGGCGAAGGCCAGCGGCCCGAAGCGCGGGTTTGATTCGATGGTCACGTTCATCTTGCCGTCGAGGATGGCTTGCAGCGCCGTCTTCTGCCCGTCAACGGAGACGATCAAAACGTCCGTGCCCGGCCTCATGTTCGCGGCTTCGAGCGCCTGAATCGCGCCGAGCGCCATCTCGTCGTTGTGCGCGTAGACGGCCGTGATCTCTTTGCCCCGCGCCTGAATGATGTTCTGCATCACGTCGCGCGCCTTGGCGCGATTGAAGTCGCCGGTCTGCGATTGAATGATCTTCATCTCCGGGTGCTTGGCGATCTCGTCGCGGAAGCCCTTGCCGCGATCCGCCGTGACGGATGCGCCGCTCGTGCCGCTCAGTTCCACGATGCTGGCTTTGCCGTTCGACGCCGTGGCGAGCCACTCGGCGGCGCGTTGCCCCTGCCTGATGAAGTCCGACTTGAGCACGGTGACGAAATCCTCGCCCGCCGTGCCCGCCGCCTCGCGGTCAACGAGAATGACGGGGATGTTCGCGTTCTTCGCCGCCGTGAGCGCCTGCTCGAAGCCGACCGTCTCGCGCGGCGCGAGGAAGATGGCATCGACGCGCTGCGCCACGAGGTCTTCGACGTTCGCGGCCTGCTTGGCCGTGTCGCCCTGCGCCACCGTCACGCGCAGATCATACTTGCCGGGCTGCTTCGACGCCTCGCTCCTGATGCTCTCGGTCTCGGCGATGCGCCACGGCCCGTCCATCTCCATCTGCGAGAAGCCGATCACTTTTTTGCCGCCGCCCTGTCCGCCACCCGAAGCGCCGCCGCTGCCACCGGCCGCGCCGCCGCCGCTACCGCTCTCCTTGCGACAACCGACCAGCGCGAGCGCGAGCGCCAACAACAACATCGCCAAGACCGCCAACGGCTTTCGCCCACCGACTGTTGATTTCATTTTTCACCTCGAATGTTTTGTGGGGGCAGGCGCCTATCCGCCGCCCGTGCTTTTATTTCGTGCCTGAGCCAAAAATCAGGTTGGGCGGGCAGTCGCGTCTCAGGACTTCCCGCCCCGGCGACCCTCAGCGCGTCGCTCTCGCCTTGCGCGACGGCGCGATCCTCAGCCATTCAAATTTGGCGGACGCATCCGCTGCGCCGCCCGCCGTGAGCGCGACGCGCACGCCCCTGTCCCACGGCGGCAGGTATTCGCCGTTCATCTCGTCGCCGATGTTGCGCCAGCGGTTTCCATCCTCGCTCACCGCGAAACGATACCTGCGCCCATCGTCGGCCGTCATGCGCAAATGGACGAGCGGCGACCGCACGGCGTTTACAATCGTGGACACGACCTTCTGTTCGTTCTTTTCGCGCCGCCAGAGGACGACGTTTCCGCGCCCGTCGGTTGCCGCGCCGAGCGCGTTCTCGGCGTCGCCGTAGGCGGCGATTCCCGCGACCGCGCCTTCCTTCATGCCCCGCGCATCGACGAGCACGGTGGCATCGTAGTCTCCTGTGGTCGTCAAGCGCGCGACGACCGCGCCGAGGGGGTTCGCTCCTTGCGCCACGGTCGGCGAGAGGATGAGGCGACCGCCGCCCGCGCCCCCTGTACGCATCAGGGGTTCGTTCGACTGCGGCCACTGCCAGCCGGGTTGCAACTTGGTCGCGGTGAAATCGTCAAAGAAAAAGTGTTCGGCGTTGCGTTCGTTGAAGCCGTGCGGCGAGGCGGCGCGCGCCGAAGGCCCGCGTCCCTGATTGATCGTCGGCCACCCGTCCGCGCCCCAGCGCACCTCGTCGAGCAACGCCTGTCTCCCGACGTAGACGAAATCCTTCGCGTCCATCGCGTGATACAGCATGTAGTCGCGCCCGCGCGCGTCGGTGACGACGGTGCCGTGGCCGGGACACTTCCACGTGTCGTTGCCGCGCATGATCGGGTTCGCGGGATTCTTCTCCCACGGCCCCAAGAGTTTCCGCGAGCGCGCGACGCCGATCTGGTAGTTGCACTCGCGCGCGCAGCAGAAGTTGCCCGAATAGAACATGTAGAACCACCCGTCGCGCCGCACCAACGCGGGGCCTTCGACCAGGTCGCCGTAAGGCAGCGACGCGTGTTTCTCCCACGCCTGATCGTTGCGAATCAACTCTTGCTTCTCGCCTATGAGGCGCGTGCCGTCTGGCGAGAGCGGCTGCGCCCAGATGGGCGTCGGCACGCTGCGGCTATTGCCGTCCTCTTTCCACAACAGATACCGCTGCCCGTTTTCGTCGCGGATGTGAAAGCCGTCAATCGAACCGACTTCCTGACAGACGAGCGGACCATGATCCGTGTACGGCCCCTGCGGGCGGCGCGCCGTCGCGACGGCGACGCAGAGCGGGCCGTCCTTCTTCTTCGCCGTGTAGTAGATGTAGAAGCGGCCGCGATCCTCGGCGATTTCCGGCGCCCAGTAGTTGCCGACCGACCACGCGGGACGCTTCTGAAAGACCGCGCCGACGACCCGCCAGTTGACGAGATCGCGCGAATGCAGGATGGGAAATTCCGGCGCCCATTCCGAAGAAGTGGCCGTCGCCCAGTAGTCCTGGCCGACGCGGATCACGGACGGATCGGGATAATCGCCCGCGAGCGCGGGGTTAGTGTAAACAGCCCGCGACTGCGCCGCCGCGCCGCCCGCGAAGACCGACAGGAGCGCGACGTAGAAGGCCGCGCGGCCGAGCGCCGATCTCATGGCTCGCACGCGCCGTGAAGATTTGAGTTCTGTTTTTTGCATCTTGGATTGCCCTTCGTTCCAGACAAAAATGATCTTCGGATTTCGTAACTTTCAAAGGTCGCTCGCCGGAATTGCGCCGCCGCGCCGCGTGTCTATACCGGCACCGGCGCGGCCGCCTCCGGCGAAGCGCACCGGCGCGCGGCCGGTCGAGGCGCGCGTGACGAGGTGCGTCGCGACGTGTATGTCCGTCCCCTGATGCTCCGAGTGCTCGACGCTGGCGATGAGCGCTTCGACGGCGCGGCGGCCGAGTTCTTCGCGCGGCAGGCTGACGGTCGTCAAGGGCGGCGCGGCAAGCCCGGCGAAGGCGATGTCGTCAAAGCCGACGACCGACACGTCGCCCGGCACTTCGACGCCGCGCTCGCGAAACTCCTGCATTAGCCCGAGCGCCATCATATCGTTGGCCGCGAGCACGGCGGTCGGCATCTCTCCCGCGCCTTCCACGAGCGCACGCGCCGCGCGCCGCCCGCCGTCGAGTTTGAAATCGCCTTCGTACACCTGCGGCTCGGTTGCGGGCAGGTGACGCGCGAGCGAGGCGCGAAAGGCATCCAGCCGCTTCATGGCCGAGCGCAGGTGGCGCGGCCCGCCGACGAAAGCGATCTCGCGATGCCCGAGCGCGACGAGGTGCGCGATGGCCTCCTCGATCCCTTTCTCGTAATCCACGACGATGTTGTTCATGCACTGCCCCGCGCTTCCGAGATCGAGGAAGACGACGCAGACGCGCCGCCGCGCCAGTTCGCCGACGAGCGCGGTGTCGAGTTCGGAAGTCATCAGCGCGACGCCCGCCACCTTGCGTTCGATGAGACGCTGCACGTAGCTCGACGTGCGCCCGGCCTCGTAGTTCGTGTTCGACAAAATCACGTCGTAGCCGCGCTCGAAAGCCGCGCACTCGATTGATTTCACGAGTTCGGGAAAAAAGGGGTTCGAGATGTCCGAGATGATCAGGCCGAGCGTGTTGCTGCGCCCCGAAGCGAGGCTGCGCGCGTGCGCGTTCGGATAATAGCCGCACCTCTCGATGGCGCCGAGCACCCGCTCGCGCGTCTCATCGGTCACGCGCCTCGTTTTGTTGATGACGTGCGAGACGGTCGCCGTCGAAACACCCGCCTCCCGCGCCACGTCTTTGATACGCATGTTGGCTGAACGATGAAGTATGAACGCTGAACGATGAATGTAAAGACAAACTGCTTTTACTTCATCGTTCCGCGTTCATACTTCATCGTTTATCTCCTTCGCTCCTTCGCCCGCCTCGGAGACGTAGATGCCGGGCGTCAGGCCGGTGGCGGCGGTGTATTCCCGCTCGACCGTCCGGCTGAAACTTTCGAGTGCATCGCGGCGGACGAGGTTGACGGTGCATCCGCCGAAGCCGCCGCCCGTCATGCGCGCGCCGAGCGTAGCGGGCGCGAGCGACAGGGCGATGCGGACGAGCGCGTCGAGTTCGCGGCAACTTACTTCGTAGTCGCGGCTGAGCGATTCGTGGCTGGCGATCATCAGCCTGCCCATCTCTTCAAGCCGCCCGCCCTTGAGCGCGTCGGCAGCGGCGAGCGTCCGCGCGTTCTCCGTCACGACGTGGCGACAGCGTCGCCCGACCACGTCGGGCAGCGCGTGGCCGTAACGCTCGAAATCCGCCTCGCTCACGTCGCGCAGAGCGCGGATGCCTTCGAGCCCGGCGCGTCCGAGCAACTCGACGCCCTGCTCACACTCCGCGCGCCGCGTGTTGTATTCCGACGCGCTCAACTCGTGCTTCACGCGCGTATCGCAGATGACGACGAGCGTCTCGGTTGTGTCAACCGGGATGGCCTCGGTTTCGAGCGTGCGGCAATCGATCAGCAGCGCGTGACCGGCGCGGCCGAGCGCGGCGATGAATTGATCCATGATGCCGACCTTCGCGCCGACATATGTGTGTTCCGCTTCCTGCCCGGCGAGCGCGAGTTCGACGCGGTCAACCTCGACCCCGGCGATTGATGCGAGCGCGAGTCCGGCGGAAACTTCGAGCGCGGCGGAGGACGAAAGCCCCGCGCCGACCGGCACGTCCGAATTGATGACGAGGTCGGCGCCGCTGAGCCGCACGCCGCGGCGTTCGAGCGCGCGCGCGACGCCTTCGATGTAGTCGAGCCAGATGCCGCGCTCGCGTTCGCCCGGCTGGTCGAGGTCAAACTCTGCGTGCTCGTCCAGATTCATGGAGAAGACGCGCACGCGCCGGTCGGGGCGGGGCGCGGCGGCAACGCACGTCTCGCGGTCGATAGCCATCGGGAGCACGAAGCCGTCGTTATAGTCCGTGTGCTCGCCGATCAAATTGACGCGGCCGGGCGCGCGAAACAGGCGCGGGGCTTTATCCGCCGCGCCGTACACATCTCGAAAAGCACGCCGGAGCGCCGCCGCGTCAATCATCGCCCGCCTCCTCTAAAGGCTTCGCGCCCGTCGTCGCGGCCGTTGTTCCCTCGCCCGCCCGCGCCGCTTCCCAGACGACCGGAACGACGTGCGCGCGCAGTTCGGCGGCCTTGTCTTCGGCGAGCGTGTCGTTGATGAACAGCCCCGCGCCCGACTCGCTGCCCGCGAGATATTTCAACTTCGTCGCCGTGCGCAGCGGCGGATAAAACTCGACGTGGAAATGATAGTAGTCGTAGTCGCCGCCGTCCGTGGGACGCTGGTGCAAGACCATCATGTAGGGGAACGAGAGGTCGAAGAGTTTATCGTAAGCGGCGAGGACGGTCTTGAGAATGGCGGCGAGGTCGCGCCCCTCGGCGTCGCTCATGTCGGTCAGGGCTTGCAGGTGGCGCGCGCTCGCGATGTGAACTTCGTAAGGGTAGCGCGCGAAGAACGGGATGTAGGCCGTGAAAGAATCGTTCTCCGCGACGATGCGGCGGCCGTCCGTTTTCTCACCGGCCGCGATGTCGCAGAGCAGGCAGCGCCCCGTGGCCTCCTTGTGCGCGCGCGACTGTTCGAGTTCGCGTTCCACGCGCGGCGGGATGAACGGGTAGGCGTAAATCTGCCCGTGCGGGTGGTGCAGCGTGACGCCGATGGCCTCGCCCTTGTTCTCGAAGATGAAGACGTATTCGACGAACTCGTGCTTTGAGAGTTCGCGGAAGCGATCCGTCCAGACTTGTACGAGTTTGTAAATCTGTTCGACGGGTTCACGCGCGAGCGTCGAATCGTGACGCGGCGTGTAGACGAGCACCTCGCAGACGCCGATGCCGGGACGCACGGGGTAGAGTTCCGTGGCTTCGACGGCGGGCGCGGGCGGTTCGGATTGCAGGCTGGGGAAGCGGTTCTCGAAGGCGACGATTTCGTAAGTGGGTTCGGGGATTTCCGTGGGGAAGCCGCCGGGTTTCGTGGGGCAGAGCGGGCAGAAGTCCGCGGGCGGCAGGAAGGTGCGCGTCTGCCGGTGGGTGGCCGTCGCCACCCATTCGCCCATCAAAGGATTCCAGCGAAGTTCAGACACGCCGCTCCTCCGTCGCCTGTGGTTCCGCGTCCGGCTCGGCCGGTCGTCCGGGGGATTCCGCCGCGCCCTCATTTGAATTTGAAGGGGCGGCCGTCTCATCTTCAAAAGTGTAAAAGATGAGGTAGCGCCCGTCTTCGAGAGTGATCTGCCTGCGTTGCATGTCGCTCCTGAACTCAGCCTGTTTGGTGAAACACGAATTAAAGCACGGATTTTAACCAAGCGTGCGAACTATTTCATTTCCCGTTTCGCACCCTCGACCGTTCAGCGCTTAGCCCCCGCTGCTGCTCCGGCGACGACGGGCGCGGGCTTGGCGAGGGTCGAAGGGCTGCCCCATTCGACGCGCGGCCAGCCTTTGCGATAGACGAGCCTGTCGAGAAGCATGATGCGGCGCACGTCGCGGTCGCCGGCGATGGCTTCGGTGTTGCGCTTCGTCGTGTCAATCGCGTGATAGATGATCCAGTCGTCGCCCGCCGCGTCGCGGATGACGGAGTTGTGGCCGGGCGCGATGAAGCGCATGTTGAGTTCCAGAATGACGCTTTGCGGCTCGCCGGTCGCGGCGGCCAGCGTCTCAAAAGGGCCTTCGGCCGAGCGCGAGCGCGCGACCATCACGGCGTAGTGCGCCTTGTCGCCGCAGCAGTTGTCGCCTGAGAAGAAGAGATAGTAAAAGCCGTCGCGCTCGGTCACCCACGCGCCTTCGACGAGGCGTTGGTAGTTCGCGGGGTCTTCCGTTTTGATCGGGAACAAGACTTCGCGGGCGCGGCTGCCCGGTTTGAAACTCACGCGGTCGGCGGCCAATTCCTGCACGCGCAGCGGCTCGAAGCCCGACCCCCAGTAGAGCAGCCGCTTGCCCGTTCGCGGGTCGTCGTAGGCCATCGGGTCGATGTTGACGAACGACTTGCCGCACTTCAAAGGTTTGCCGATGTCCGTGAACGGCCCTTGCGGATGCTTCGACGTGGCGACGGCCAGGCACAAACCCGTGAGCGTGTTCGGGTCGGCGGAGTAATACAGGTAGAAGGTGTCGCCGTGCTGGCTGACGTGCGGCGCCCAGAACTTCTGCGTCTCGTTTGCCCAGACGGGTTTGGACGGCAGCGCGTCGCCGAGGTGTTGCCAGCGCACGAGGTCGCGCGAGCGTGCGACCTGTATGTTAAGCGTCTTTCCCGCAACCAATCCTTGCGTGGCGTAGGCGTAGAAGAAGCCGTCCGAGGCGCGGATAACGGTCGGGTCGGGGAAGTCTTCGTCGTAAACCGGGTTGGTGTATGTGTTCGTCGTCGCGGGCATTGCCGTCGTTTGCTGCGCGCGCGCTACAGCGGCGGCGACGAAGACGCCGGAGCAAATGACGATGAAAGCGACGCCCGGAAGACGAGATAAACGTTGCATGACGATTCCCCACGTAAAGGCTTAAAAGCGCACGTCGGCGAGACGGCGCACGATCTCGCGCCGCTCGTTTTGCGCCTGCTCCTTCTGCGCTTCGTTGAGGCGTTTGAAATTCGCGAGCGCGGTTTGCGCCTCGGTCGTGCGCTTGAGCCTGCCGTAGACGCGACCGAGTTGATAATGCGCCTCGGCCAGATCGGGCGCGAGCCGCACGACGCGTTCGAGTTGCGCGACGGCTTCCGTCAAGCGGTTGTCGCGCAGGTGAACTTTCGCGAGCGCGAGGCGCGCCGGGGCGAAGGTTTCATCAGACCTCACGGCGCGCACGAGATGACTTTCGACGCGCGCCATATCGGCGGAGTTCTGTTTGAGCAGCGCATCGGCGACGAGGTAATTGACGATGCCCGCGCTCGCGTCGATGGCGAGCGCCTGCTCGTAGAGTTTGACGGCTTCGTCGTAGCGTCCGAGTTCGATGTAGGTCATGCCGAGATAGGCGAGCGCGGGGGCGAACTTCGGATTGAGCGAGACGACGCGCGTGAAAGCCCGCGCGGCCTCGTCGTTCTTGCTGGACTTGAAATGCGCCAGCCCCAGAGCGAACCAGAGGCGCGGCGAGGTGGGGAATTTTTCCAGCGATTCGTTGAGGCGAATGACGGCGGCGGCGGGCGCGCCCGTCTCCGTCAACATCATTGCGTAGCGAAAGCGATATTCCTCGTTGCTGCCGTCGCGCTCGATGGCGAGGCGCATCGCGGGGATGGCGTTCTCGATGTGATTGCTTTTGACGTAAACCTCCGCGAGCGCGGCATAGATGGGCGCGCTCGTGATCCCGCGCGCGACCGCCGCTTCGAGCGTGCGCCCGGCCGCCGGAATATCAGGTCGCGCGAGGTGCGCGCGTGCGAGATTCACGATTATGTCCGCGTCGGCAGGCGCAAGCGCGTGCGCGGCCGCGAGTTCCGCGACCGCCTCTTCCGCGAGTCCGGCGGCGAGGAGCGCAGTGCCGAGCGCGGCGTGAGACGAGGCACTTTCGGCGTCGCCCCCAGCGGCAACGCCCCCGGTATTCGATGCGGCAACGTCCGCGGTATTCGACGCGGCAACGTTCGCGGCGCGCGATGCGGCGGCGAGCGTTCGATATTCGCGGTAATGATTCTTCGCCGCCGCCGTGTCGCCCAGGCGCAGGGCGATGACGGCGAGAGCGCGCGCGACTGCCGCGTCGGGCGTGATGGCTTGCGCGCGTGCGAAAAGAGAGCGCGCGCGGGCGAGTTCGTCGGGCGCGGCGGCGGCAAAGTGTATCTGCGCCAGATTGACGAGCGCGCTCGGCTGGTCGGGGGCGAGTTTCAGAGAGGCTTCAAACTGCGTGATGGCCTGCGCCGTGCGCCCCAGACGCAGGAGGATCGCGCCGTAGTTATTACGCGCCGATGGCAGACGGGGGGCGATGGCGGCGGCGGCGGCGAAATGTTTTTCCGCTTCCCTGAGATCGCCCGCGCCGTCCGCGATCACGCCTAGATAGGTGTGCGCCTCGACGCTTTGCGGGCTGGCGGCGAGCGCGCGAGCGAAAGAAATTTTGGCGGCCGTCGCATCGCCGCGCTCCAGAGCGGCGACGCCTTCCGCCAGAGCGGCGGCGGCGAGAGATTCGTTGCGCGTCGAGTTTTGTTCGGCGCGCGCGGGTCGCCGTCCCCCGTCGCGGCGCGAGGGTTGCGCCCGCGCCTCACCACCGCCCGCGCCGCAGGCGACAGCTGCGAGCGCGGTTGCCACGAGCAAGTTAAACGGGTTGGGCAACGGGCGTTTCATAAGGCTTCAAGGCGCGTTAAATGATGCGACGCGCGCAGAGACTCGTTAAAACAAGCGGCGCGGGAAGAGCGTCTCGCACTTCTCCCCGCGCCGCTCGTCAACTAATCGCCGGAGTTAGAAAATTATCCGGCCACGAATTTGCACCTCGCGCGGCCTGTAGCCGGAGTCGATGCCGGAGAAGCCCAGATTATTCGCATCACTCAGGTCGCTGCCCGGCTGGTTGAAGCGGTGGCGATTGAAGAGATTGAAGGCTTCCGCGCCGAGTTCGAACGTGATGACTTCGGTGATGCGGAACTTCTTGAGAAGGCTTAGATTCTCGCTCAGGAACGGCAGGTCGCGCGCCTGATCGATGACCGGCGGAGCATTGCCGAAGAAACGGTTCGGGTCGGCATAGTAAGCCGCGTAAGCGGGATTGACCTGCCCGTTCAGAAGGAGCGGCGGCGCAGCCCTGTAATCGGCCGGGCGGGAGAAAGCGTTCGAGTTGAAAATCAGCACGCGGTCGCCCGTCAAAGCGTTGCCCGTCAGGATCGGCTGCCCGGTCAGGTTAGGACGCAGGTCCGTGCCGAAGCCCGTGGTGTCAGGCCCGAAGGCGTCCTGTCGAGAGATGCGAAGGACGAGCGGCAGACCGGATTGATAACGATGGATGGCGCTCACCTGCCAACCGCCGAGAACCGCATCGACGATGCCGCCCTGATTGAGGAAACGCCGCCCCTTGCCGAAGGGCAATTCGAGAATGTAGTTGAAGACGAAGACGTGCGGGATGCTGTTCGGCGAAACCGTGCGCAACGAACGGCGATCATAAGGATTCTGGATCACGCTGCCGATGGGCGATGCGCCGAGCAGGTCTTCCGAGGCGTCCGTGATGAGCTTCGAGAAGGTGTAGGACGCGCCGAACTGCATGCCGCCGGAGAAACGGCGGTCGACTTTCGCCTGCATCGCGTTGTACCAGCTTTGTCCCTGACTCTCAAGCTGATTGTTGATCGTGCGGTATTGCGGGAAGGGACGAATCGCCTGCCCGACCGTGCCGTTGAATCCGGCATAGACCGCGTTGTTATTGGCGGGCAAAAGCACGCCGACGCTCTGCGCGTAGGCGCGTTCCGGCGCGCCGATCTGGCTGAGCGGCCGGTTGAGCAATTCGTTGCCGAGTCTGAGCCCGTTGAAGGGAATGGCGTTGAGCCGCTCGAAGTTCGAGTGGAGGCGCGTCGCGCGGTGGCCGATGTAGCCGATGGAGGCGGCGAGATTCCAGGGCAGTTGCCGCTGGAGGTCGAGGCTGTATTGAACGGTGCGCCCGGTTCTGAAGGTAGGATCGAAATACGGCACGTCGCTGCCGAGGAACTGCCCGCTCGGGTCGACCGGCAGGACGTTGCGATAGTTTCGCAGGAAGAGGTCGGGTTGACCGCCCACGCCGCCGTTGATGTTGGGTTGGACGGGCGTGTTATATCCAATCGTGCCTTCCGTCAGGTTGTTCTGCCCGTTCGAGCCGTAGACGATGGGCGCATAGTAGATGCCCGCGCCGCCGCGCACCACCGTCAGGTCGTTCAAGCCATAGGCGAACCCTACGCGCGGCCCCCAGTTTGAGCGGTCGGGACGGGCGAGGGTGTTGTGCTCGGCTTGAAGACCGCCCTGGCCGGCGGCGCCGACGATTGCGCCCCGACGCCCGCCCGCCTCCGGGTTCGGCGCGGACGGGTCGAAGCCACGGAAGCGATCCCTCGCTTCGGAGCGCAGACCGGGCAGGTCGTAGCGCAATCCCAGATTGAGCGTCAGGCGCTGTGTCACTTTGAAATCGTCATTGATGAAATAGGAATGAGAGAACTGACGCCAGCCCGGATCAATCGACTGGACGCTGTTGAAGGAGAACTCGGTCGCGCCCGTGATGAGGCTCGCTATCGGCCAGCCTTGATTGTCGGCCTCCGTGTTGGAGGTCTGCGGGGAGCGGAAGTTGAACTCGCCGCCGGGGTGGATAAACTGGCTGACGTTGAATTGCTGAATCCTCACGTCGCCGCCGAACTTCAACGTATGACGCCCTTTGACGAGGGTCACGAAGTCGGACAACTGGACGCCGTTATCGCCCGTCTGGTCGTGGAAGAAGGTGGAGCCGATTCCCTGATAAGAGCGCGTGTCGCCGCGCGGGTCGGTCTCGCTGCCGTAGCCGGGAAAGCCGATTAGCGGGAAGGCTCTGCGTTGCGTCGAGGTCGGGCGGAACCCGAGCGTCGTGTTGTCGAAGCCGATAGTGGTATTTTGGTTGCCCACCTCATAGCGGGTGAAGCCCGCGTTGAAGTGATTGAGCAGGGTCGGCCCGAACGTGTAGTCGTGTTGCATGCGCACGAAGTGCGACTTGAAGAACTGGTTCCAGCGACCGGAAGCGACTAACGGTTCGGGGAAACGCGGGTTGCCGCCCTGAATCGTGCTCTGGCGGCGGTAAGAATAACTGAAATTGAGCCGCTGATTCTCCGACAGCAGGAAATCGACTTTGCCCACATACTGGTTCATGTTCAAAGGCCGCTGCGTCTGCGCCAGATAGTTGCGGAAGACGCCCGGGCGCGTCGGCGCGGGGATGAGTTGCAGGATATTCAAACCTACGGGGTCGATGATCGTGCGCCCGGTGGCGGCCTGATAAGCGGCGATGTTATTTTGCGGGATCGCCGTGCGCTGGCCGGCGCCGCCCGAGGTGGGGTCGAAAATCTGGACGCCGCCGGGGCCGAACTGCGCGAGCACATCCGGGTCTGTGAACAATTCGCCGAAGTCGCCCGCGCGCATCCTCAGCGTCGGGACGGAGATAAAGACGCTTTCCGCTTGGGCGAAACGATACCCTTCGTAGTTGAAGAAGAAAAAGGCTTTGTTCTTCCCGCTGTGCAAGACTTTGCCGCCCTCGCCGAAGTTGGGCAGGTAGATGGGGCCGCCGATATTGAAGCCGAAATCGTTCTGGTGGTCGCGGTTGCGTCTCAATCCCGCCTGATTGTTCAGGAAACTGTTCGCGCTGAAGGCCTCGTTGCGGTGAAAATAGTAGCCCTCGCCGTGAAAGTCGTTGGTGCCGGAGCGGAGCGAGAAGTTGACGATGCCGCCCGACGAATTGCCGAACTCGGCCGAGTAGGTGCTCGTGCTGACGGTGAACTCCTGAAAGGCGTTGGGGCTGGGCGAAACCTCCGTGAAGAACGTTCCGTTCTGCGCGCGACGCGTGCCCGCGCCGTCGATCAAAATCTCCGTGCCGAGTCCCTGCCCGCCGCTGATCCTGAAGTTGGTGGCATTCGTGCCATTGCCCGCCGCCGCCGTGACGTTGCTGTCGAGGAAGATAAAGGCGAGCGGCGAACGACCGGCCGTTTCGGCGGAAACTTGCAGCGGCAATTCCCTCACCTGTCGCTCGTTGATGTTGGTTTGACGAACAGGCGTATCCGTTTGAATGGAGGGCGTGTTCTCGGCCGTCACCGTCACGACATCGCCGACAGCGCCGATTTCGAGTGTAAAGTCGGCGCGCCGCGAGACCTGTACGGCCACCTTGATGTCGTCGATGGCGGCCGTCTTGAAGCCCGCGGCTTCGACGGAGAGCCGGTAGGGAGCGGCCGCCAATTCCGGGAGCGTGTAGTTGCCTTCCTCGGAGGTTGTGGCCTCTCGCACCTCGCCCGTGCTGAGATTCGTCGCGGTGATTTTCGCTCCGGCCACCAGACCGCCGTTGGGGTCTGTCACCGTGCCGGTGATCGTGCCGCGGTCGCTCTGCGCGAGGACGGGCGCGGCGGCGCAAACCAGCAACAGCATTAACAACAGAAACGAGATCGGTTTATTCAACTTCATGACTCCTCCTCACACCCTACACGACGAGTGTGCCGGTTAAGGCACAGGAATTTTCGAGCGAACGCTAACAGGACTTTGCACGCGAACAGAGAACACCGGCACGCTCGACTCAATGCGAGACTCTCACGCGCACGCGGGCACAGGCGCGGCAACTCGCCGATCCACGCCGCACGACGCGCTTACGCACCGGCGCACATGGATAGAGACCACGCCCCAACCCCGCTTGTTAATTGAGATTCGCATTTAAATTGAGAGCCGGAACCGGATTCAGATGCTTAAGTCGGATGTGTAAAACTTATGATTGAAGCGACGTAAGCAATTACGTAAACGGTTAACCAAGTAGAGAAGGCTTATATCAGTCGCCGCCGAAACATGTCAAGTTTTTAATGTTCGCCCCTTTCAAGAAGCCTTGCCCGGCCAACTTTTTTCTTGCGCACAGGGGCGGATTAGTTTATTAGGATGTGACCAACTGAATAATCTCGGCAACCAGATAAGGAGAACTCGAACTATGCCAGCGAAAAAAGCGAGCAAGAAGAAGACAGGCTCCGGTAGCGGCGCAGCCGGCCAGGGCGGCGGCAGCAAGGGCGGCGCGAGCAAAACCGCGGGTAAGGGCGGCGGCGGCAGCAAGGGCGGCGGCAAGGGCAGCAGCGGCGGCGGCGGTGGCGGCAAGGGTAGCGGCGGCAGCAAGGGCAGCGGCGGCGGTAGCAAGGGCGGCAACAAAGGCGCAAGCAAGTCGGGAGCAAAGACGGGCGCGTCGAAGTCTGCCGGTAAGAAAGGCGGCGCGTCGAAGTCAACCAAGAAGTCGGCCGCTTCCGGCGGAGGCAGTAAGAAGGGCGCGAGTAAGAAAGGCGGCGCGAGTAAGAAAGGCGGCGGCAAGAAGGGCGGCTCTAAGTCTTCCGGTAAACGCGGCGCGGCGAAAGGGATCGTGCGGCGCGTACTGGCCGGCGCGGCGGCCGGGTTGGTGAGCGGCGCGGTGGCCGCGGTGCTTCCGCCGCTTGAAGAACAGGCCGGCCTCGCCCCGGTCGGCACGGGGGGAAGCGAGGAGCAGGGCAATGCGAGCGGCGGAGGCGGTGAAACGAGCGGCGGCGGTGGAAAGAGCGGCGGCAGTCAGGGCGGCTCGGGCAAAAACGGCTAAGAACCGTTTTGCAACTCACCGTCAGAGGCGGTCTTCTCCTCCGGCGTCATGATAGACAAAAGCGACTTCGTGAATCGTTCACGAAGTCGCTTTCATTTGTGCGTTGCTTTTGCCGTCGCCCGGAAACTTCCGCGCCGCGACGGATGGGCGACCACACGCCGTCCATCCGTCGCGACGCGCGGGGCTAGAGTTTTTTGTACTTGTCAATCAACGCCTGTAGGCCGTCGGTCGAACCGGCGTGGCGGTATCTGTAATACGACTCAAGATCGGCTTTCAGCCCGACGCGCATCGCGTCGTACTGTGCGTTGCCTTCGGTGAGGGCGATAGTGCGCGCGTAGGCGTCAATCACTTCGTCCATCTGCGCCTCGGCTTGTTTGAGCAGCGCGTCTTTCTCCGCGCCCGGCGCGGCCGCCTTTTGCGCTTGCGCTAACCGCTGGTACTCGTCGTTCGCCATCGTGCTGAGAAGCACGTAGTTGTCGGCGTTGCGCGGACTCAACCGGATCGCGCTCGCGAGACTGGTCCTGGCATCGGCCTTGTTGCCCTCGGCGAGCGAGAGCATGGCGAGCCACTGGTACAACTGCCAATGCCAGCGCGTCTTGTAATCGTTCCACGTCGCGTCGGTCACGGTTTCGGGCTTCTTGTTGCTCTCGATCAGGGCGATGGCCTTGAGCGCCATCTGACGGCTCGGCGCGACGTATTTCAAATTCTGATTTCTGGCCTCGGCCAGACCGCCGCGCGCCAGGTTGATCATCGCCGCCACGGGGTCATAGCTTTTATCAATCGCGGTGGGGGCGAGCGCGAACGCGTCGTCGAGGCGATTGGACTCGGTGTAGGCCGCGAGCAAATGCTGGTTGACGAGTTCGGCGTCGCCCGGCGCGTTGAAGACTTTGAGATAACTCTCGCTCTGCGCGATGCGCTCGGCCGGGTCTTGAATCAGGCCGATGCGGTGGGCGACGAGCGGGGCGAGTTGCGGGCGCAACGGGCTTTTCGGATATTTCTGTAAGAACTCGTTCGCCGCCGCGAGCGTCGCCGGAACGTCGGCCGCCGCTTCGATGGCCTTCGCCGCCTTCAACTCCGGTTCGGGAACGGTGACGGGTTTTTCCTTCTTCTCTTTCTTCTTATCCTTCGACTGCTCTTGCGGCAGCGCGCCGGGCATCGCCGCCGGATTCACTTCCTTCATCGCGTGGCCGGTCGCGGCGAATGCCTGCGAGACCGCGCACAACGTCAGGCACGCGCAGACGACGAGTGTGCGCAGGGCGTAAAATGCTCTGTTTCTCATTTGCGATCCTCTTCCGAAATTTTATTGCAATGCTTCAACCGACGGGGGCGTTTGCTATGCCGCCCAATATACTCTAACGCGCCGCGCGAATGCCACCCGGCAAGCGTCCAAATAACGGCACGCGCTCTAATGAAGGGTCGCCAAATGAACCGCCCGCGCTCAAGCTAAACATTTTCGGTGTTTCGCTTGAGCGCGGGCGTGTCGCGAGCCGTGAGTTTGAAGGCGGCGTATTAAATTATTTGCCGCTCAATTATTTGCCGCTCAGTTTGGCGAGTTCCTTCGCCAGTTCGGGTCTGGTCTTTTGCAGGGCTTTCACTTCGGCGGCGAGCGCCCTGGCGTCGTCCATGAAGTAATAGGCGAGGCCGAGATTGTAGCGCGCCTGCGCGTCGTCGGGTTTCAATTCGAGCGTCTTCCTGAACGCCCCGATGGCCTGCGTGTAATCTTCGAGTTTGCCGTAGGCGACGCCCAAGTTGTAGTGGGCTTCCCAGTAGTCGGGCTTGATCCGGATCGCCTCTTTGAAAGCGTTGACGGCTTCCTGCTGTTTACCGAGCGCGGCCAGCGACAGGCCGAGATTGTAATGCGGCGTGTGGTAAGGCTCGGGCAGGCGGCGGATGACTTCGCGCAGGGCGGCGACGGCCTGCGTGTGATCGTTCATCATCGCGTAGACGTTGCCGAGGTTGAAATACGCGCTCGTCAAGTTGTCAGGCGTCTCGCCCATCGTCTCGTCGATCTTGAGCGTGACGGCGCGCTTGTAGGCGGCGGCGGCTTCTTTGTAGTTGCCCTGCGATTCGTAAATCTGGCCGAGGTTATAGTGGGGGCGGGACATGTCGGGCTTGAGCGCGCCCGCTCGATTGTAGAACGCTATGGCCTCTTTGAAATTGTTCTGTCCGGCCTGCCCCATCGCGCACTCGATCAACTGCTCGTAGGTCGCGCACTCGCCGCGCGTCGCCCCGCCCGTCACCAACTTGTCCGAGGCGTCGCGGTCGGCAAACTGAGCGAAGCCTTTCGCTCCGGGCGGCAACTTTTTCTTCTTCGGGGGATTCTTCTGGCCTCCGGGCTGCTGCTGCTGCGCGCTCGCCACGCCGGATGCGCCAAACGCGACGAAACACAGCAGGGCGACGATCAGGGCGCGGTTCGCGCGCATAAACATTTTCGCCATTTCTTTTCCTTCTTTCATCATCGAAGAATGATTCCTCACCCGGCAGGCTCGTCAGGAGAGCGCTTAAGGGGCGGTGATTCTAACTCAATCGCGCGAAGCGCGTGAAGATTTCCAACCCCGCCGGACGCACCCGTCGCAACTCCGGCGCGCCTTCGGCGTGAGATGCTTTTGCGTCAGAGTTTAGTTTGCTCAAAAAGCCGACTCGCCGTGCGCGCCTCGGAGCGACACGCCTTGGCGTCTCCGCTCGCCTCTCGCCGCTTCACTTCGACCGCCAATCGCCGACGATGACGAAGGGCGACCAGTAGAACGGCGCGCTGTAACGCTTGCCCGCGATCAACGCGAGTTGCGCCGCGCGCATCGCGGCGGGTGCGCCGTCCTGCCCCGCCAGCAGGCGACGATAAAACTCCGGCATCAACTCCGCGGTTGACTTGTCGCCGACCGACCACAAACTGACGCCGACGGTGGGAGCGCCCGCGTACATGAAGGCGCGCGTCAAACCGATGACGCCCTCGCCCCTGCGCTCGCGCCCGAGTCCCGTCTCGCAGGCCGACAGCATCACGAGCGGCGAGCCGAGCCGCAAATTGAAAACTTCGTCAACGCGCAGGAAGCCGTCCGCGCCCGCCTGCCCGACGAGCGAGAGCGCGAGCCCTGTGAATCGTGGGCGTTCGGCATCGAGCAGCCCGTGCGTCGCAAAGTGCAGGAAGCGATAGTCGTCCAGTTTGCGCGCGCGCAGGTTCGTCTCGTTCGCGTCGAAGTCGAGCCACACGTCGGCCTGCCCGCCCCCGGCGCGCGTGAGTTTGGCGATCTCCTCGGCCTCCGAGCGCGTGCCGTCGAGACGCGCCAACTTCAATTTACCGCTCCTCACATTCGTCACGTCGGCGAGCGCGCTCACGAGCGACAGGCGTTGCACCGATTCGCGCGCTCGCGCCGCATTCTGCGACGAACCCTGCAAGCGCAAATCACCCTCGTCGAAAACAGGGTCGGCCACAAGGAGCATCCCGCCGCGTCCCGCCGCGCCGCCGCGCTTTGCCTGTCGCCTGATTTCGCCGACCACCGAAGCCGACGGCGCATAGACGATCTCGTTCGTCTTGACGAGATAAGAGAGCGTCGAATAGTCAATGCCCTCTGTGCCGGTCACGAGCGACTCGAACGGCACGTAGTTGAGCGCGCCTTCGGCGACGACGAGCAAACGACGGCCGCCGAGGCTCGCGGCGGCCGGGGCGACGACCATCCGGTAGAGCGCGTGCGAGGCGGCTTTATACGCGCCGACGTTGGCCGGAGCGGTCGAGGGGCTGCCGAGCGTCAACCCGCGCGTGTTCTCGACGTTGATGCCCGCGATGGCGCGGCGCACGCCCGCCGGAATCAATTGCTGGCGCAACTCGATGGCTTGACGCTCGATGCGTTCGCGCGAGGGCAGACGGTGTAGCGTCAGGCCGTCTCGCGTCGCCGCGAATAGGTACGACTGTTGCGCGCCCAGACTGTATTCGAGCAGCACGGTCGAATCGTCCAACACCTGGCGCTGCACTTCGGCCAGCGTCAAAGGTTCGGCGCGCACGAGCGCGGCGTAGCGCGGGCTGCCCGTCCTGATCTGATTTTCCAGACTATCGAACTCGACCGAGAGCCGTTCGAGTTCCGCCTCCAACCCCGCGACGGTCTGTTTCGACGTGTCGCCCCGCGGAGCCACCCCGCCCAGCAAATTTGCGATCTCCTGTTGCCGCGCCATGTTGGCGACCTTGCGTTCGACAAGCGCGCCGGGCACGCCCTCGCGCACCTCCGCGTGCGCGTCGCCGAGCATGTCGAGCAGCGAACGCGCCTTGCCCCGTTCCACGATGCGAAAGGCTTCGGCGGCATAGGCCAGCAACTTGCCTTCGAGCGGGCGGCCTGCTGCGGCGGCGGCCTGCGCATGCGCCGCCGAGCGAGTAGTCGTCGGCGCGGGCGGCGCATTCATCAGCGCCAACTCCGCCAGCACGCCCGACGCTTCGTCATAGACATCCTTCGTCGTCGCCAGAAAATTGCTCCGCGCGTTATCTGCGCGCAGGCTTCCGGCGAAGAGCGTCTCGATGATGTCGAGCGCGGCGCGATAATGCCTGAGCGCGGCGTCTCTATGTTTGGTTCCGGTCTGCGCGTCGCCCGCGGCGGTGGCGGCGGCCAACAACCAGTGGGTCTTGCCGAGACCGCGTTCCGCGCTCCAGGCCAACTCCGCGCGGCCGTCTTTGCGCGCGATGTCGGCGGCCTGTTCGTAGAACTTCAGCGCCTCCGCAAAACGACTCTGACGCAGGGCGATGTCGCCGAGACTCGTGCGCGCCACGGCGCGGTAGAGACGCGCGGCGGCGAGATTTCCGGCGGGCGCGCCCGAGTCGGCGGCGGCGAGCACGTTTCGGTAATGCGCCTGCGCCGAGTTGAGACGGTTGTTATTGAAGTCTGCGCGGGCGAGCGTGAACTCGCTTGTCGCATAGGCGATGAAAAGGCGATGGAGGTCAAAGCACGCGCCGGAAGCGGCCGGAGCGTTCAGCGCGCCCGCGCGCGTTTCGGGGGCGTGCGCCAATTTCTGCCCGGACTTCAAAGCGTCCTTTGATTGCAAAGTGACTTTGAACGGCTCGGCGAGTCGTTCGGCCGGGACGATCTGTTCGAGCGGCTCGTAGCCGGGAGCATTCACTTCCAATTTCAAAACTTTGCCGACATGCAGAGGCGGCAGCACGGCGCGGCCTGCCGCGTCCGTGACTTCCCAACAGTCGCAGGAGATGCCGTTCGGACGCGTCGTCGAAAGCCGCCCCTTCGCGCCCCGGACAGGGTTGCCGTCCTGATCGACGACACGCAAATCCATGCGCCCGAGGTCATCGAGTTTCTTCGGCGCGCGACCCATGTTCTGCGGTCTGTTGCCAGCCTTATTGTCCGAAGGATTGCCCGACGCTGAATCGGACGGATTGCTCGGGCGTTCGTTCGCCGGATTGAACGAGAGACACGAGACTAAGCCCGGCAACGATGCGCTGACGGATGCGAACGTCGCCGCCCCGTTCTCGCGCCTGCGCGAGCCCGCGCCACTGCTGCCGCTGCCGCTCGCACCCGCGACGATACGGTCGCCCGCCATATCGCTCTCCTTCGTCCCGCCGATGCGAGCGAAGGCTGCGCGCGCGCCCTGCTCGTCGCCCGCGAAATAGTAAGCCTCGCCGAGTTTGGCGAACATCAGCGCGGCGTTGGCCGTCTCTTTCTGCGCGTGGAAGGTTTCGGCGGCGCGCCGGAAATGTTCGATGGCCGTCGCGTACTGGCCGTGCCTCAGATAGATGTCGCCGAGCGAGCCGGAAGCGGCGGCAAGACCGCTTCGATCACTTGCTTCCGTAAAGAGCCGGAGCGCGGATTCGATGAGCGGGAGCGCCTGATCGGTGCGATTGCGCCCGAGCAAAGCCGTCCCCTCCGCGAGCGCGCGGCGCGCCGCTTCCGCCTTCGTCGCATCAGCGGTGGTCGCGCTGTTTGCGCCCGCCGACGACGACGCCGACGCCGCTTCCGGCGTGAGGGGCGTGAGCGCGAGCAGGCACGCGAAAACCACGGCTAGCAGCGAGAGATAAAAACGTTCGGACATCGACGGCCTCCGGGAACTCGGTTGGAAAATGAAGGGGGAGATTTCAAGGTAAGCGCGCGTTGATCGGAGATTGCGGCGGCATGATTTCCACCCCTTACGGATCAACGTCTAAGTTACGGTTTCCGAATTTAGCACAACGCGCTCCCTAATTCCAAAGTTCTGCGTCTCGGCCTTACACGCTTATTTACGCGACCCGCGCGCCGCGCGGATGCACCCGCTATTTGACGCCCGCGCGCCGCCCCCTGCGCCGCGTCGAGCGCACCCGGCAAGCGCAAATCACGCCATGCAAAACGCCCCGCCTGTTACTCAAACCGGACAGTCGCCGCGCGTTATCGCGCGCACCCGTCGCACGCGTCGCGAGTCCGTCCTTGTCAAATTCAGTCGGGACTAAAAATCAGGGCGGGCGCCGTCGTGTGAATCGACGGCGCCCGCCCTGATTTTTTCACCTTGCCCGTCTATTCGTAACGCAGGCATTCAATCGGATCGAGTCGCGACGCCTTCATCGCAGGCCATACGCCGAAGACGAGGCCGACGCCAATCGAAACCAGAAGTCCCGTCAAGACCGCCCACAGGGGGATCGCGGCCGGGAGTTCGGGCACGAAGAACATGATCAGTTGGCTGATGAGGACTGCGAGCATCACGCCGAGTATGCCGCCGAAGAGGGTGAGGGTCATCGCCTCGAACAAAAACTGGTTAACGATGTCGCGGCGGCGCGCGCCGATGGCCTTGCGGATGCCGATCTCCTGCGTGCGCTCCGTCACGGATACGAGCATGATGTTCATCACGCCGATGCCGCCGACGAGCAGGCCGACCGACGAGATCGCGATGGCGATGAGGCCCACCATCGCCGTGATGCTGTCGAACTGCTCGATGAATGCGCTCGCCGTCTTCACGTCGAAATCGTTCGGCTCGCTGAATTTCACGCCGCGACGCGTGCGCAGGATTTCCTCCACCTGATCGAGCGCGGCCTCGGTCTGCCCCGTGTGCGCGCGGATGACGAGGGTGAGAAAGCGACGCGCGGGCGCGATCTGGAGGCCGGTGCGAAACGGGACGAGCACGGCGTTGTCCTCCTCGTTCTCGCCCATGACGGTGTTCTTGCGCTTGGCGAGCACGCCGATGATCTCGAAGACGTAGCCGCCCATCTTCACCTGCCTGCCGACGATGTTATCGGGCTGATCCGGAAACAGCGCATCCGCCGCGTTGACGCCGATGACCATCACGTTGCGCCGGAAGGTGTCGTCCTGCTCGGAGATAAAGCGGCCTTCACGCAGGGTGGTGTTGAGCACGTGGCTGTGGTTCGCCGTCACGCCCTTCGTGTTGCCGCGCCGGTAGGTCTTCCCCTGATAAGTGATCGTGTCGTCGAACGGCCCACCGCTGTAGCCGATGTTGGGCGACTCGAAGGCCACGTCCTCAACCGCGCTCGCGGCCTTCAAAGCCTCCCCGTCTTCGGGCGTCAAGACCTTGCGCGCGCGCTCGGCCTGATCTCGCTCGCCGACCTGCGGCCCCGTCGTCAGGTGAAACGCATAGAGGTTGTTCGACCCGTATTCTTCGACGATGCGGACGATGTTGCCGCGCAAGCCCGTCAGGATCGAGGCGATGACGATGGCCGTCAAGACGCCGATGACGATGCCCATGGTCGTCAGAATGCTTCTGAACTTGTGCGCCCGAATGCTGTCGAGCGCCATCAACAGAATTTCCTTTGTGAGCAATCCGGGCAGTTTCATAACTTCTTCCCTACAATCTCGCCCCCGGTTTCCCGCCCCGTTTCAGGTTCAGTTTCACGTCTAATTTCTCGTCAGCGCGACGATGGGGTCTAACCGCGACGCTTTGTAGGCCGGGTAAAGCCCGGCGACCATGCCGATCCCGCCCGAAGACAGGATCGAGAGCACAACATAGCCGACCGTGATCGTCATCGGGATCGGCGTCGTCGCCGAGATGACGGCGGCGAGGGCGGCGGCGAGCAGGAGACCGAACACGCCGCCGAGCACGCAGAGCGTCGAAGACTCGATCAGGAACTGCATCATGATCTGCTTGCGCCGCGCGCCGAGAGCTTTGCGCAAACCGATCTCGAAGGTGCGTTCCGTCACGGAGACGAGCATGATGTTCATCACGACGATTGCCCCGACGACGAGCGAGATGAACGTGATGGGCACGACGACCGCCGCAATCGCCCCCGTGAACTCGTCGATCTGGCCGCCGAGTTCTTCCGTGTTGACGAGGCCGAAGTCGTCCTCTTCGCTGCCGGCGAGTTGGTGATAATTTCGGAGCGCGGTGCGGGCGTCTTCAATCGTGTACTGGAAGTTGTCGCGCGACGCGCCTTTGCCGTGAATCTGAATGTCTCGCGGTCGCCCGTAGATGCGCCCGTAAGTCGAGAGCGGAATGTAGACGTGTTTATCCACGAGGTCGCCGAAGATGGGGCCGCGCTTTTCTTCCACGCCGACGACGCGCAGGGGCAGCCCGCCGACCTTGAGGGTTTTTCCGACGGGGTCTGTGTTGGGAAAGAACTTGTCTTTGATGTCGCCTCCGAGCACGACGACGAGCGCGCCGCTCTCTTCCTCTTCGGGCTGGATGAAGCGTCCGTCCGACATCGTCTTATCTTCGATGTCGCCCATGTTGGCCGTCACGCCGAAGACGATGCCGCCGTGAAAGGTCTTGCCGTCCTGCTCGAAAGTCGTCCCGCGCCCCGACTGCGCCCCGACCATCGCGCACTGCGTGCAATGCTGCCTGAGCCACTCCATGTCCAGATGAGTGAGACGCGGGTTGCGCCGCTGGCGTCGCTCCAACTCCTCTTCGGACAAATCGCCGGAACTCGCCATGCGCGCGATCATGAAATGGTTCGAGCCGAGCATCTTCCCGACCTTATCGATGACGTAAGCGTTCAGCCCGCTGATCGCCGCGCCGACGACCACTACCGATGCCACGCCGATGATGATGCCGATCAAGGTGAGAAAGGCGCGCAGCTTGTGCGCGAGGATGGAACTGATCGCGATTCGTGCGGCATCGAGATAAAAGGTGTAAACGGTTCTCATAAAGACTGTGACAACCCGGCGAGATGAATCGAATCGCGATGTCTATACGACGAATCCGCGCGGAAGGTTTTACGGAACTTTGCGGCAGCCGGTGCGGCGGTTGTCCCAACCGTTCGCAACCGCCGGCGGGCGTGCAATAGGAGGCACGCCCGTCCGTGGCGCTGTAGGCCGCTGCCGCTTACACCTTAAACGTCGGGGCGGGCGGGTTATTAACACGAGTCGGGCGGTTGAGATTTCAAACAGCCGCGCCGCTTCCTGCCGTCTCTCAAGACGACACGGGTTGAAACCGGGCGGCTTGATGTTGTAGAGCTATCCCTCACTTAAATTAACTTTCCGCAGCCGGGCAAATTTCGCGCGCGGCCGGGCTCTTATTCACGACCGCGCATTCAAAGGGGGTTTTCATGGCTCAGAGATATTCAAACGGCGGACGCCTCTTGCGCCTCCCGCCCGTCGCGCGCGGCGATGCGGACGGCCGCCGCCGCCCCCTACTCTTGCGCATCATCATCGAAACGCCACGGGGCAGCCGCAACAAGTTCGACTACGATGAGGAACTCGACCTCTTCAAACTCGGCGGCGTGTTGCCCGCCGGGGCGGTCTTCCCTTTCGACTTCGGGTTCGTGCCTTCCACCACGGGCGGCGACGGCGACCCGCTCGACATGCTCGTGCTGATGGAAGAGGCGGCCTTCACCGGATGCCTCGTCGAAGCGCGGCTCATCGGCGTCATCGAAGCGGAACAGACCGAGCGAGACGGCGAGACGACGCGCAACGACCGTCTCGTCGCCGTGGCCGCCGCCGCGCGCAACCTCAGAGACGTGTCCTCGCTCTCACAACTGAGCGAGAACCTGCTCGACGAGATCGAGCACTTTTTCGTCTCCTACAATGAAATGAAGGGGAAGCGGTTCGAGCCGCTCGCGCGCTCCGGGCCGGAGCGCGCCAGAGAATTGATCGAGGAAGGTGCGCGCCGTTTTCGTGCGGCGGAGCGAAAGGCCGCCGCGCGGAAGTCGCGCAAAGGCGCGGGCGGCGCGTCGAAGAAGCGGCGTTGACGTTTTAGTAAACCACGCTTCTTCGGCGCGCCGTCCGCAACCGGAGGCAAAAAAGTGCGCGGACACAAAAAGAGGAGAAGCCGCGACGCTTATAGCCGGTGTCGCAGGCTTCTCTCTCTGGTAGAACTTACGGGTTCGCCCTTAGCCGCGCGGTTGCGCTTGCGGCGGGCGGCGTTTCTTCTTGTTGCGCTTGCGTGCGAGGGCGGATTTGAGTTTCGCCTTCTGCCCCTTCGACATGAAGAAGGCGTGCTTCTTCGCGTCTTTGATGATCTCTTCGGTCATCACCTTGCGCTTGAAGCGGCGCAGCGCGCTCTCGATTGATTCACCCTGGTTGACGTTAACGGTTGCCATCTTATCTCCTACTCTCGATTGTGCGCGCCGGACGCCTTCGCTAAAAGTTGTTCGCGCGTATCTGTGTACTATTTGTTAATCAAAAATCCGCCAAAGGTCAAGCGGCGGGCGGCGCGTTTTACGTGTCGGCGCGCCCGTGGACGAGGCGACGCATGCGATCCGAGAAGAGCACATCTATTTTCTTCGGCTCGACGAGCGCCATAACTTCGCCCAGCCCGTAGGTCGGATGGAGCATGGTTTGCCCGGCGCGATAGGTGCGCGTCCAGTCGTACGGCGTGCCGGTCTGCGTGCCGGAGCGCGTGCCGGAAGTCTGCGCGCTCGTTTTAAACGAACTGCGCGTGCCGCACTTCGGGCAGTTGACGCGCGAGATCAACCCGCGCTTCGTCACCGTCGCGACGACGTGGCCGCGTTCCTCGCCGCACGCCTCACACCACTTCTCCACGCGGTCGCCCACGGCGTAAGTCTGTTTCTCCATAAAACCTCTGATTAAAAGCCGTCAGCCATCAGCGATCAGCAGTCAGCCCGTTAAAACCGTCCGCCTTTTTGCTGACGGCTGACGGCTGATGGCTCATTTATATCTATACGTGATCCGGCCTCTGGACAGATCGTAGGGGGACATTTCGACCTGAACACGGTCGCCGGGGAGGATACGGATAAAATTTTTGCGCATCTTGCCGCCGATCTGCGCCAGTACGATGTGCTCGCTGTTATCCAGACGGACGCGAAAGAAGGCGTTCGGCAGTTTATCCACCACGACGCCTTCGGCCGGAATGAGGTCATCTTTAGCCAAACAAAATCTCCTTTGGTTAAATCAAGTGCCTGACATCAGGAAGGGGACGCCCGCGCTCTACCCGGAAGTCAGCCGGCGCGTTTGTCTGAGGAAACTCGCCCGCATGTCTCTGTGCCCGCGATCAAACGAAACCTTGACACCGCAAGAGCGCCCCGGCGACCCTTAACTTCAATCGCCCGGAGCGCTTTTCCGGTGTGCTCTCGAATGCAAACTGAACCCGTGTCGGCCGGCTGTTACCAGCGAGACTCGCGGTCTCCGCCGCCACCGCCGCCATAACCCCCGCCGCCGCCGCCGCGGTTGCCGCCACCACCGCCACCGTAACCGCCGCGTCCGCCGCCGCCACCGCCACCGCCGCGATCTTCGCGCGGGCGTGCTTCGTTAACGCTCAGGTTGCGGCCGTTGAAGTCCTTGCCGTTGAACTGCTCGATGGCCTTCTGCCCCTCTTCGCTGCTCGACATTTCGACGAACCCGAAACCGCGCGAGCGTCCCGTATCTCGATCCATCACGACCGAAGCCGACTCGACCGTCCCGACCTGCCCGAACAGTTCCTGTAAGTCTTCGCCCGTGGTTTTGAAATTGAGATTACCGACGTAAAGTTTCATTGACATAACTGAATATCCCTCCCCTCGGGAGCGTGAAGAGAAGCTCGAATGCTGTTTGGCTTCGTGAACGGGTAGCAGCGAAGTCGCGTGTTCGGAATGCCCTGACGAGCAGCTTCTGCAAGTTGATACCGGCCTGCTCTCGAACTATCCAGACGCCGCCGCTTTGGCTCTCCACAGCGCGGGGCGCATCACCGTTGATGCGCGAGAGAAGGTGTGGACGGCGGATATTATGCCCTGTGCGCAAAAAAAAGGCAAAAGCCGCGCGGGACGGAAACACCCGCCCCAGGCGTGTCAAACGGCACAACCCCGCCCCTGCTTTTGACATCTGACACGACGCGATAATACTCTATGGCGTCGTTGTGAAAAGAGTGCGACGCGCGACCGCGCACGTCGCATTCGCCGCACGGAATCCGCCGACATCTCTCAACCGAAACGCAGATTTTCCGGCCTCACGCCGCCTTCTGCTTAACCCTTCGGACAGACGCGCGCGGGCGCGAAAACCCGAGAACGCGCACGGGCGCGAAAACCCGCACTACACCGACGCGATCTGCTTTCAGGCGACGACCGCGCAGGTGACCCGACCCGAACAGCCGCAAACGGCTCGCGCGCATTTCACCGGGCGAAGCGCAAGCGGCACACGCTTTACCACGCGGAAGCAGCATAGTTTCCATCTCCAGAACAGTTCCGATTTACAAAGACCATGAAATTTAAAACCCTCGCACTCGTCGTCTCGATGTTCGCCCTGCTGCTCGTCGCCCGTCCGGCCGCCGCGCAGGGGGTCTGGCAATACACCGCCCTCGGCGACTCGCTCGCCGCCGGGTTGAACGATTCGCAGGGCGGCTACGTCCAGCGCTTCCGCAACTACGTGCAGGCCGATACCGGCAGGACGGTCAACCTCAATAACCGCGGCGTCTCCGGCGCGACGAGCGAAGACCTCCTGCGGGCGCTTCGCACCGACGAGACGCTGCGCGCGCAGATCGCCAATTCGCAGATCGTGACGTGGAACATCGGCGCGAACGATTTCCAGAACGCGGCCAGAAGCTTCCAGAGCGGCACTTGCGGCGGCGCGGACAATCAGGACTGCCTGCGCGCGGCCGTCGCCGCTTTCAAAATCAACTGGAACGCCATCACCGCGCAGATACTCTCCCTGCGCAGCCCCTCGAACACCATCATCCGCACGATGGACTACTACAATCCGAGCGTCAATCTGGCGCGGCTGTTCGGCGTGCTCCCCGTCGTCAAGCCCTACGTTGACGACGCGAGCCGCTTCATCATCCTCAGCTCCCTCAGCAACCGCATCCTTCCCGCGCGCGTCTATCTGGCCTTCAACGGCGTGAACGGCGAATCGGACGCCGGAGCGCGCGGCTACATGTCATCCGACGGCATACACCCGAACGACACCGGCCACGAGGTTATCGCCGCGCAGTTTCGCGCGCTCGGCTACCAGCCGCTCGTCACGCCCGAGAGCACGTTCGGCATCACGGTTCCCCTCGCGCAGGTCAACGAGTCGGCCGGGCGCGTGACCATCGTCGTCAACCGTCACGGCAACACGGGCGGCGCGGCCTCTGTCGAATATTCGACGGTGGATAACCCGGCGGCCGTGCCCTGCGCCGCCGCAGGCGACGGGGCGATAGGCATAGCCTACGCGCGTTGCGATTACGCGACCACCATCGACACGCTTCACTTCGCTCCCGGCGAGACGCAAAAGACTTTCACCATCCCCATCATCGACGACGCGCACGTCGAGAACACGGAAGAATTTACCGTCCGGCTCAACCGTCCGTCGGGCGCGTTGCTCGGCTTGGGCTCGACGGTGGTTGTGCGTATCGGCGACAACGAAATAAGGTTCGACCCGCCCCGCGTCTACCCCAACCCGATTTTCGCCAGCGACTTCTTCGTCCGCATGCAGTATCTCGATTTCCTCTCGCGCGAGGCCGAACCCGCCGGTTTCGACGCGTGGACGGGCGTCCTCAACCGCTGCTCGAACGTGGAGGACAATCCCGCGTGCGACCGCATCACGGTCTCCTCGTCCTTCTTCCGCTCGCAGGAGTTTCAACTCAAGGGCTACCTCGTGTACCTCTTCTACAAGGTCTCGCTCGGCCGCCTGCCGCTCTACTCGGAGATCATCCCGGACATGCGGCGCCTGACGGGCGCGACGGCCGAAGAGGTTTTCGCACGGCGGCTCGCCTTCGCCAACGAGTGGGTCGAGCGGCCGGAGTTCAAAACACGCTTCCCCGAAACTCTTTCGCCGGAGGCATTCGTGGACAAGTTGTTAGGAGCGACGGGCGTCGTGCTTGGCGGCAACATCACGCGCAACTCGCTCGCGGGCGATCTGAACACGAGGACGAGAACGCGTGCCGAGGTTCTCATGGCGCTCGTCGAGCACCCGTCGATTGACGCGCGCGAGCGCAACGGCGCGTTCGTCGCCATGCAATACTTCGGCTACCTGCGCCGCGACCCCGAAGAGGCGGGCTACAACAACTGGCTCGCCTATCTGAACGCCAACCCCACGGACTTCCGCACCATGGTCAAAGGCTTCGCCAACTCGGCCGAATATCAACTGCGCTTCGGGCAGGCGCGGTAAACAAAGTAACGCGGAAGTAGGAACGCGGAAGTAGGAACGCGGAACGATGAAGTGAAAGCAACTGTCTTTCAGTTCATCGTTCCGCGTTCCTACTTCCGCGTTTATTTTTCGGCCGTTTCGTCGTAGTAAAGAATGACGACGACGAGCCAGACGGCGGCGGCGGCGGCGAGAAGAAAGAAGATGATGGCGAGGCCGGGATAGCCGAACAGTTTGAAACTCGTCTCGACGCGCATCAACAGCGACGCGCCGATGATCATGGCGGCGATGACGAGGCCGACCGTGATGCGGTTGGCGACTTTCTGCAAGCCCTCCATCAGCTTCTTCTCGTCTATCGCGTCAACCTTCAACTCCAACTCGTTGTTCCCCACGGCGTCCAGAATCTTATTGACGCGGTTCGGGAGGCGTTCGAGGAAATCCTTCACGTCAAGCAGATTCGTCATCAGGTTGCCGGGCGCGAGCGACTTGAGGATGCGCTGCTGCATGATCTGGCTCGCGTAGTTGCGAATGACGGCGTTCGGGTCGAAGTCGGGCGCGAGCGTGTAGACCACCTGATCGAGGTTGAGCAGGGCTTTGGCGATCATGGTGAATTCGGGCGGCAGACGGAATCCGCGGTCGGCCGCGATGCGCTGAATTTCGAGCACGACGCGCCCGGCGTCAACCTTGTTCATGCTCGTGTCGGTGTGGCGGGAGACGATGTCCGACACGTCGCGCGTGAACTCTTCCTCCTGAAAGTTCTCTTTGCGCGTGCCCATGCGAATAGTGATGTCGGCCGCCTCTTCGCCGCGCCCGTCGCTGATGGCTAAGAGCAGACGCAGCAAATTGTCCTGAAAGCCCGACATGATGCGCGAGACCATGCCGAGGTCTAAGAGCGCGATGCGCTCGTCTTCGGTGAGGAAGACGTTGCCGGGGTGCGGGTCGGCGTGAAAGACGCCGTCCACGAGTATCTGCTGGAGGTAGGCGCGGAAGAATTGTTCGGCGAGTTGCTTGCCGTTGATCTCAAGGCGGCGGATCGGGTGGAGCGCGGTGATCTTCTTGCCGTGGATGTAGTCCATCGTCAGCACGCGCGAACTGGTGAAGTCTTCGACCGGGCGCGGGATGATGATGAGGTCGAAGTCTCGCAGGTTCTCGGCGAACTCGACGAGGTGGCCGGCCTCGTCTCGATAGTCGAGTTCGCGCAGCAAACTCTTGCGAAACTCGGAGAGCATTTGCGCGAAGTCGTAACGCTTGCCCATGTCCGTGTGTGAATCGAGGAACGTGGCGAGTTCTTCGAGGGCGGCCACGTCCTGCACGATCTGCTCGCGGATTTCAGGCCGCTGAACTTTGACGACCACCTCGCGCCCGTCGCGCATCTCCGCACGGTGTACCTGACCGAGCGAGGCCGACGCCATCGGCACCGAATCGAAGCGGTTGAACGCTTTCGAAATGCGCACGCCCAACTCGTCTTCCACGATCCGTTCCACGTCTGCGAAGGAGAACGGCCCCACGTTGTCCTGCAAGCGAGCGAGGGCTTCGAGATAGGGCGGCGGTAAAATGTCTGCGCGCGTGGAGAGGAGTTGACCGAGCTTGATGAAGGTCGGCCCGAGGCGTTCGAGGTCGGCGGCGAGTTCGCCCGCTTCGGGCGCGGTCGCGGCGACTTCCGGCGAGTCGTCGCCGAGCGCGAGGCTGAGGCCGCTCGTCTTCACCAGATCGGAGCGGCCGTATTTCATAAACAGCATCGCGATGTCTTTGTAGCGCTTTAGAAATTCGGGCTTTAGCGAAATTGCCATCAACATTCCTCGACGGGATTTTTGTTCAGACTTGAAAATTTCGGGAGAGAACTCGCACGCAATTCTGCGACGGACGATTATACCATTCACCCGCCCGACGCCACTTCATATGCGTCAAACATCGCACGCGTCTTTAGCGGATTACTATTGAATGAAACCCTCTGTGCCCCCTGCGGTGTTCTCTGTGCCTCCGCGGTGAGTGCTTGTTCAACTGGCATTCACCACCGCAGACACAGAGAACACCGCAGGGGGCACAGAGAGTTGAACGATTAAACTCTCTATGCCCCTTTGCGGTGCTTCGTGTATCTGTGGTGTTGAGCGTCCCGGTCTTTAGCTCTTGATCCTGATGTTCCCGCTGACGACCTTGACGACGATCGGCTGGCCGCCCGTGCCGAGACGCCCGACCGCCTGGCGTCCGATCACGCGCTGCTCGACTTTGATGCCGAGTTCTTCGTCGATTTCGATGTCGCCGTCAACGGTCTCGGCCTTGAGGTCTGCGTTCGTGCCGGAGGGGAGTTCGAGTTCGATATTGCCGCGGATGCCGTTGAAGACCTGCGGCGCGCCCTTCGCGGCATCGGACAAGACGACCGTGGTGTTGCCTTTCGTCGTGCGCGAGTTGACCGTGCCGCTCACGTCTTCGAGTTCGATGTTGCCGCGCTGCACGTTGATCGAGATCGACGCGCTCGTGACGTTCGAGAGCGTTACGTTCGAGTTGATCGAGACGATCTCCAACTCGCGCAGGTTGCGCGGAAGTTTCAAGACGTATTTCACTTCGCGCGCCGTGCCGCCCTCTTTCTCAGGCATGGAATTGAAGGCGAGACGATTCGCGCCCTCGTCGCGCACGACGTGAATCGCGTCGTGCTCCGCGGCGTCGCCTCCCCGTTTGACGATCTGCACCTCGGCCTGCTGTTCGTCCCAACCCTCGACCGTGATGTCGCCGCTGAAGTTGCGCAGCGCGAACGAGCCGTTCGCGGCGAGCGGGTAAGTTTTCGTGACGGCGGACTGCGCGCCGGAAATCTCCGCGCCCCCTTTCAAGCCCTCGGACGGGTGCTGCGGCGGGGGCATCGGCGGCTTCGGAATCCTTGCGTTCGGGCGCACGACGGTCTTCATGACGCGCTCCGGCGACTGCCGGTTTATAAAAAACAGCCCTGCCACGACCGACGCCCCTGCGAAGAAGATCAACAGGCCGAGCAACATGTAGAGCCACGCGCGCGAACCCTTGCGCGGCGCACCCGGTGCGAGCGGCGCGAGGACGGGGGCGGTTGTTGCGCGCTGCTGCGGCGCAAGCGGCGGTTGGTAGGGTGCTTGCGCCGCCGCGAAGACGGGTTCGGAGGTGTCGCGGCCGGGTAGCGGTGAGGTGGCGAGCGGCGTCCGGGCGGTCGGCCGCGCGGCGGTGTTCTCCTCGTCCTGCGCCCCCGGAGGGAGTATCTGCGTGGGAAGTTCTTCGCTGGGTAACAGGCGCGTGGGCGTGCCGCACGCGCGGCAGAATTGCTGCCCCGTGAACAATTCCGCGCCGCAACTGTTGCATCGTTCAGCCATAAATCACGCCGCCCGTCCCTGAAAGGTTTGTTGAGATTAGGCGACCGCCGCCCGGCTGATTCTATCCGCGCCGGACGAATTTTCACAACACGAAAAAATTTTACGCTGCCGGACGGCGCGCCCTCTCTCTCGTGCGATAAACGTTCCGGCGCGGGGCAAGGTTCAATAAAGAAGCCCGCAGGCTCGCGGCCGACGGGCTTCCAAGTCAAAGATACCGGCGTTGCGTGCGGTCAGCGGGGATAAGTCAGGAAACCGCGCGTCAGGTAGTCGCTCATGGTGAGGCCGACCATGATGAGGAGCCACAGGAAACCGCCCGCGACCACCACCCACGTCAGGCGCGAACTGTAGCGCACATGCATGAAGTAGAGCACGACGAGAACGGCCTTCGTCACGGCGATGGCGAGCGCGACGGCCGTGTTCAGTTTCTCGGAGCCGAGGTCG
This sequence comes from Pyrinomonadaceae bacterium, assembly GCA_035645695.1. Lineage (GTDB taxonomy): Bacteria > Acidobacteriota > Blastocatellia > Pyrinomonadales > Pyrinomonadaceae > JAIVJZ01. Next base: position 3,911 of record DASQMC010000077.1, on the reverse strand, counting down.
ATGTTCGCCGCAAAGACCGTGAGAGCCGTTAAGGCCATCAGCGCGCCGAAGATGACGAAGTAAAGTTTTTTCGAGACGATGTGCTCAGACATGACTTTTCACCCCCCTCTAGTGTCCGCCGCCCCCGCCGCCGCCCGTGAGATGCGCGCCTAGAAGGTAGAGCAGCGGGAAGAGGAAAATCCAGACGATATCGACGAAGTGCCAGTAAAGTCCCGTCAGTTCGACGGGCGCGTGATATTCCGGCGTGTAGCGGCCGCGATAGGCGTAGTAGATCAAAAAGAGCATCGCGCCGATACCGATGATCATGTGCAGGGCATGGAGACCCGTCATGGCGAAGTAAATCCAGTAGAACATCTGTATGTGATCGGTCGAGACGCCCGCGGGCACGGCCTCGTTCCACTGGAAATTCAGCCCCGGGAAATGGTGGTGCTCAAACTTGTCCGCGTACTCGAATCCCTTGACGACGAGGAACACCGCGCCGAGCAGCATCGTCAGGACGAGGAAGATGATCTGGCTGCGCCGGTTGCCCATCTGCGCGAAGTAGACGGCGAGCGCCATCGTCAAACTGCTGACGATGAGGACGACCGTGTTGAGCGCGCCGAGTTTCCAGTTGAGCGTGCTGCTGGCGATGGCGAAAGCCTGCGGGTTCTGCATCCGGTAGATGATGTAGCCGGTGAACAGCCCGCCGAAGAACATGATCTCGGTGACGAGAAAGAGCCACATCCCCAAACTTCCGGCCTCGCGCTGCTGTTCGAGATTATCGAAGTGGTGCGCGAGGTTCGAGGAGGCGTGTTCGTTCGCCGCCGCCGTCGTCCCGGCGTGGTCGTGCGCGTTCAGTGTTTCTGCGTGTGCCATGTTCGTATGTCCCGCTCCTGTTGCTGCCTCAAGTCGCTTTTAAGTCAACCCCTCGCCGTGCGCGGGCTGTGCGGTGTTGCCCTTGTCGGGGCCGATCACTTCCATCTCTTCCATCGGCCGGTACTCGTAAGCCTCCCACGTGACGACGGGCGTCCGCACGAAATTCTCGGTCGGCGGCGGCGACATCGTGCGCCATTCGAGGCCGGTGGCCGCCCAGGGGTTGGCCGGGGCAAACTTGCCGTAGCGCATAGACCAGATGAAGTAGATGCCCGGAATCAACAGCCCGAAGCCGAGGATGCTTGCTCCCGCCGTGCTCATCACGTTTAAGACTTGAAACTCTTCGGCGTAGGCGTGGTACCGGCGCGGCATCCCCAGATAGCCGAGCAGGAACTGCGGGAAGAACGTCAGGTTGAAGCCGACGAAGATGACGAGCGCGCCGAAACGTCCCCAGCCTTCCGGGTACATGCGCCCCGTGATCTTCGGCCACCAGTTATGCAGGCCGCCGAGGTAGCCCATCAACGCGCCGCCGACCATGATGTAGTGGAAGTGCGCGACGATGAAATAGCTGTCGGTCAGGTGAACGTCGAGGCCGAGCGCGGCGAGAAAGAGGCCGGTCAGGCCGCCGAGGGTGAACAAGCCGATAAAGCCGAGCGCGTAGAGCATCGGCGTGTCGTAGGAGATCGAACCCTTGTAAAGCGTGGCCGTCCAGTTGAACACCTTCACCGCCGAAGGGATCGCGACGGCGAACGAGACGAACGAAAAGATCATCCCGGCGTAAACCGACTGGCTCGAAGTGAACAGGTGATGCCCCCACACGAGGAAGCCGAAGACGGCGATGGCGAGCGACGAAAACGCGACGAACGAATAACCGAAGATGTTCTTGCGCGAATGGGTCGAGATGAGTTCGGAGACGACGCCCATCGAGGGCAGGATCATGATGTAGACGGCCGGGTGCGAGTAGAACCAGAAGAAGTGCTGGAAGAGAACGGGGTCGCCGCCGAGCCGGGGGTCGAAGATGCCGATGTGAACGATTCGTTCGAGCGCGACGAGCAGGATCGTGATCGCGATGACGGGCGTGCCCAAGACCATGATCAAACTCGTTGCGTAGTGCGACCAGATAAAGAGCGGCAGGCGGAACCACGTCATGCCGGGGGCGCGCATCGTGTGAATGGTGACGATGAAGTTCAGACCCGTCAGGATCGAGGAGAAGCCGTTGATGAATATGCCGAGTCCGGCGGCGACGACGTAAGAGTTCGAGAAGGTGGTCGAATAGGGCGTGTAGAAAGTCCAGCCCGTGTCGATGCCGCCGTTCAAAAGCGCCCAGATCGTAAAGAGCGCGCCCGCCAGATAGAGATACCAGCTGAGCAGGTTGAGTTTGGGAAAGGCGAGGTCTTTCGCCCCGATCATGAGCGGGACGAGGAAGTTCCCCAAGACCGCCGGGATCGACGGGATGAGGAAGAAGAAGATCATGATGATGCCGTGCTGCGTGAACAGCTTGTTGTAGGTCATCGGCTGCACGATGTTGCCCGCCGGGGTCAACAGTTCCAGCCGGATGATGAGCGCGTAGATGCCGCCGAGGATGAAGAAGACCGTGATCGAGGCCAGATACAGCAGCCCGATGCGCTTGTGATCCTTCGTCAGCAGCCACGACTTAATGCCGTAGTTGGCGTTGATGTAGTTTTCGTGCGCAAACCTCACGCGCGAGTCGGCCGAAGGCGGCGCAACCCGCGTTGCCGGAGGGACTGATGCGTCAATTGAACTCATACTTCTTTAACCTTTGTTCTGTGGCCTGTGACTCGGACTCTCTCTCTTCTGCGGCTCGATTGCCTACCGGTTGCTGTTCCCGCTGCCGCGCGACCCGCTGCTGCTCCCGCCCGTCTGCGATGTGCCCGTGCCGCCCGTCCCGCCGCCCGAGCGGCGTCCCTGCGGCGACAGCCCGCCCGGCGAGGACGTGTTGTTCTGCATCTGATTCGGCGACGTAGGGCCGAGCGGGTTCGAGCGTTGCGCGTCCGGGGCGATGCCCGTGGTCGTCGAAGGCTCTCCCGTGCCGGTGCCCGCGTTCGTCATCGTCGTGCCCTGATCGGGCGCGCCGAGCGAGCGGATGTAGGCGATGAGTTGCAGCAATTGTTCCTCGCTGACCTGTCCCTGATACGAGGGCATGATCGGCTGGAAGCCCTCGACCACATTCGCCGCCGGGTTCGTGATCGACTCGCGCAGGTAAGCCTCGTCGACCGTCACGTCGCCCACGCCCTGTATGCGCTGCGGTTTACCGAAGACGCCCGTGAGTACGGGGCCGCGCCCCTGCGTGTCCGCGCGGTGACACGTCGCGCACCCGAGAGACTGGAAGAGTTTCTCGCCCTGCGCGGCCGGAGAATCCGAACCGCCGCCCGCGAGCCACGCCTGATAGGCCGTCGGCTCCATCACCTCCACCCAACCGGTCATGCCCGAGTGGTTCGTGCCGCAAAACTCCGTGCAGAACAGGTGGTAGCGTCCGGTCTTGGTCGCCTCGAACCACGCGTACGTGTAGCGGCCGGGAACCACGTCCGAGCGGATGCGGAAGGCCGGCACGGCGAAGGAGTGGATCACGTCTTCGGTCGTCATCGTCAACTTGACCTTCGCGCCGACGGGCACGTGCAGTTCGTTGATCTCGCGCTGTCCCTCCGTGTGTTGGAACTTCCACATCCACTGTTTGCCGACGACGTAAATCTCGATGGCGTCTTTCGGCGGGCGGTAGAGCGTAAAGTAGAGGCTCGCGCCCCAGACGAAGATCGTCATCGAGATGAGGAACGGGATGACCGTCCACATCGTCTCCAGCTTGACCGACCCGGCGATGGGTTGCGGCAGTTCGTTCTCGGAGCGGCGGCGATACTTGACGGCGAAATAGAAGATGAGCACCGTGACGAGCACGGAGAAAAAGATCGTGATCGCGACCAGATAAGTGTAGAGCGCGTCCACCTCACCTGAGACGGTCGAAGCCTGCTCCGGCGTAAATGGTAATCGTGGCAACTGCATCTCGTTAAGCGATCCCTCCTGCCTCTCCCGTGCTCATTGGCCGC
>DASQMC010000076.1:0-15433 GCA_035645695.1 Pyrinomonadaceae bacterium | reverse complement strand
CTTTCCCCCTTCCCCCTTCCCCCTTCCCCCTTCCCCTTTCCCTCTTACCCCTTACCCTTCACCTGCCTTTCCATTTCCCGGCGTGCAACGCGGTGCGTCTCGCGCTACAATGCCCGGCGAAATGAGACTCATCCAGGACATTAATTCACCCGCCGATTTGCGCCGGCTGAAACTTGAGCAGTTGCCGGAGGTGGCGGCCGAGATACGCGAGTACATCATCGAGACGATGGCGCGCGTCGGCGGCCACACGGGCGCAAGCCTCGGCGCGGTGGAACTCGCCGTCGCCCTCCACTATGCGTTCGAGACGCCGCAGGATCGCCTCGTCTGGGACGTGGGACATCAGGCCTACGCGCACAAGATTCTGACGGGGCGGCGCGACCTGTTGCCGACCATCAAACAGTATGACGGCCTGAGCGGCTTCCTGCGGCGCGAGGAATCGGAGTACGACGCGTTCGGCGCGGGTCACGCGTCCACGTCGCTCTCGGCTGCGCTCGGGATGGCTATCGCGCGCGACCGCGAAAACAAGACGCACCACGTCGCCGCGCTGATCGGCGATTCGAGTCTCGCGGGCGGCATGGCGATGGAAGCGATCAATCAGGCGGGGCATTTGAAGACGCGCCTCATCGTGCTCTTGAACGACAACGAGATGTCCATCGCCCCGGCCGTCGGCGCGCTGACGGGTTATCTGAATCGACTGCGCGAGGCTCAAGGCTATCACCGTTTCAAGGACGAGGTGGGCGAGGCACTGCGCGCCGTGCCGTCGTTCGGCGAGCGGCTGCACCATGCGGCGAAGACCGTTAAGGATGCCATCGCGGCGGCCGTGCTGCCCGGCGCGCTCGTCAACGAACTCGGCTTCAAGTACATCGGCTACGTTGACGGCCACGACACGGAGGCGCTCGTCCACGCTCTGCGCGAGGCGCAGCAGATCACGGACGGCCCCGTCATCGTCCACGCGCTGACGACGAAGGGCAAGGGCTTTCCGGCGCGCGAAAAGAATTATTACGCGTGGCACGCGACGGGGCCGTTCGACCCGAAGACGGGCGCGGCCGTCAAGTCGAAGGCCGCCGCACCGAGCTACACCGCAGTGCTCGGCCGCACGCTCTGCGAATTGATGGAGCGCGATGAAAAGATCATCGCCCTGACCGCCGCCATGCCCGACGGCACGGGCATCGACATGGTGCTGGAGAAATTTCCCCAACGCTCCTTCGATGTCGGGATCGCCGAACAGCACTGCGTGACGTTCGCCGCCGGAATGTCTACGGAAGGCCTGAAGCCCGTCTGCGCCATCTACTCGACGTTCCTGCAACGCGGCTTCGACCAACTCGTCCACGATGTTTGCATACAGAACCTGAACGTGAAGTTCTGCATGGATCGCGCAGGGATAGTCGGCGGCGACGGCCCGACGCACCACGGCCTCTTGGACATCGCCTACCTGCGCGCCGTGCCGCACATGGTCGTCATGGCTCCGAAGGACGAGGGCGAGATGCGCGACATGCTCTACACGATGCTCGAACATCAGGGACCGGCGGCGATGCGTTACCCGCGCGGCAACGGCGTCGGCGCGGACATCGCGCGCGAGCCGGAGCTTTTGGAGATCGGCAAGGGCGAAATCCTGCGCGACAACGGGGGCGACGTTGCCATCCTCGCTTACGGTTCGATGGTGCATCCGTCCGTGCAGGCGGCGGAACGTCTGGCTAAGGACGGTATCGAAGCCACGGTCGTCAACGCGCGTTTCGTCAAACCGCTCGACGTTGGGCTGCTGCTTGCTCTGGCGCGCACGAAGCGCCTGATCCTGACCGTCGAGGAAGCCTATCTCGCGGGCGGCTTCGGGTCGGCCGTGATGGAAGTGTTGGAAGAGAACGGCCTGCTCGGGCAGGTGCGCGTCGTGCGCATGGGCGTGCCCGACCGGCTCGTCACACACGGCGACGTGCAATTGCTGCTCGCCAAATACGGCCTCGACTCCGACGGCATTTACACGCGCGTCAAGGAGAGCGTGGAAGTTCTGGAGGAGCGGCGCGCGGGCAGCGGTCGCCCGGTCGCTCGCGGTTGAAATCCGGCGGGCGAATAGCTAAAGACCAAAAAAACGCGTCGCTTCCGGCAAACGGGGGCGGCGCTTTTTTCGTGCCCGGAGACACGATTCCGAACACTCCGATTCACGCTTCGCACGCGCGCCGCGTCGCAATCGTGCAATGAATTTGCAATTTATTCAGGACAGTAAAGACGTAAACAAGGACATCAAAAGAGTTGGCGCGCGAGATGAGGTTTGCGCCGCCGAAAGTTGCGAAATTGGGCTGGTGTTGGCCTGCGATTTGCAGTCAAAGTGGAAGCCCGGTTTGTTAGAGTAACTTTGTAGTACGCTTTGAGTATTGGGAGAGTAAATGGAAGAGTCTCAGAAATTTTTCGAGCCGACGCGGCGAACGGCGGAACGCGAGGAGGCGAGCATACACGAGCCCGACAGGACGCTCGTCACGCCGCGCTTCGACGAGGTGGAGGCGCAGGTGGCGCGTCCGGTCGTGCCGCTCGCGAATCGCCCCGCGCGCAGCAGCAGCCGTCGGCAGTGGCCGATTGCGCTCGTGCTGATTTCGGCTTTGGCGGGCGGCGTGGTCAGTCTCCTCGCCTTCCGCTTGTATCAACAGCGGCAGGCGCAAGCCGTCGCGACGGAAGTTTCCGCCCCGGCCTCCGCGGCTGACGGCACCGAGTCGCCCGCGCCGTCGCCCGAGGGCGCGTTGGCGACGACTGAGCAGCAGGCACAGTCGGGTGCGCCGGTGGTGTTTGAAGAATTCGACCCGGCGAAAGAGGGCGGCGCGATCACCGATGCCGCTCCCTCGCTTCCGAAGGCGACGACGACAACGACGGCCGCTTCAACGGTGCGCCCGAAGGACGCGCCGAGAGACGAGCCGAAGCCTGCCCCGCGCGCTGCGGAGCCGAAACCGCGCCTCGTCGAAACCATCTCCTCGCCGCGTCAGGTCGAGGCGAGGCAAGAGGACGTGCATCGCAACGACCGCCGCGCCGACGTTGAGGACTTTGACGACCGCAGGCGCGAGCGTCGCCGCGAGAGACGCGAACAGCGGCGCGAGCAGCGACGCAATATCGACCGCATCAAAGACATCTTCGAGGGCGCGCCGCCGAGTTAAGTTTAGATTCGGATTCGACGCATCGTATGGCCGGACGTTTTTCAAGCGTCCGGCCATTTTTGCGTGTGTCGCCCGCGCGCCTCCCGCGTGCGCGGCATGGGCGGCGAAGAATTTTCGCGTTAAAGTACGGGGCGGGATGAAACGTGAGCGGATAGACAAGTTGCTGGTCGAGCGCGGACTTGCGCCGACGCGCACGCGCGCGCAGGCTCTCGTCATGGCGGGACTCGTCCTCGTGGACGAACAGCGCGTGGAGAAGTCGAGCGAGACGTTCGCGCCGGACGCGCCCGTTCGGGTGCGCGGTTCGGACGACCCGGCGGCGCGTTACGTCGGGCGCGGCGGTTTGAAACTCGAAGCCGCGCTCGGCGCCTTCGCCGTTGACGCGCGCGATGCGCTCTGCCTCGACATCGGCGCTTCGACGGGGGGCTTCACCGACTGCCTCTTGCAGCACGGGGCGCGTCGCGTCGTGGCGTTGGACGTGGGGCACAACCAGTTGGACTGGCGCATACGCAACGACGCGCGCGTCGAGGTGCGCGAGGGCGTCAACGCGCGTTATCTGCGGCCGGAAGATTTTGCAGGGCAGTTCGATCTCGTCGTGATGGACGTGTCTTTCATCTCGGCGACGAAAGTGTTGCCCGCGCTCGTGCCGCTCGTCGCTGAGCGCGGGCAAATCATTCTGCTCATCAAACCGCAGTTCGAGGTGGGGCGCGGCGAGGTCGGCAAGGGCGGGATCGTGACGGACGCGGGCGCGCACGCGCGCGTCGTTGAAGAAGTCAACCGGGCGGCGTTAGACTTGGGACTCGAAACGCGCGGCGTGATTGATTCGCCGATCCACGGCGCGGACGGCAATCGCGAATTCCTCGCCTGCTACGAGCGCGCGCGGGCGGCGGATAACTGAACGGGTATAACGTTTGAGATGAAAAAGCTCTCGGAGGCGTCCGCTCTCGCGCGTTTGCAGCGAGGGAAGGCCGCTTTCCAAAGTCACATCAAGGTCAACTACGAACGGGCGGCGCGTGATTGTCGCGTCTGCCCGACGCCGGGCGTCTGTTGCACCGACGCGCATTTCGTCAACGTCCACATCACGCGCCTCGAAGCCGTCGCCATGCGCGAGACGCTGCGGCGCACGCCGCGTCTCGACGAAGCCGCGCGGCGCGCCGTCTACATGCGCGCACGCCTCGCGGTCGAACGCTACGACCTGCGCGCCACGACGGCGGGCGACACCTACGCGCAGACTTATTCCTGCCCGCTTTTCGCCCCCGGCGCGGGTTGCCTCGTCCACGCGCGCGCCAAGCCCGCGCCGTGCGTTCAGCACGCGTGCTACGACAACTGGGAGGAGATGCCGCCCGTCGCGTTGCAGTGGAGGACGGAGCAGCGCGTGGAGTCTTTGAACGAGCAGACTTACGGCGCGGCGTGGGCCTGGCTGCCGACGCCGCTCTGGCTGACGCTCGTTGACCCCGAAGGGGACGGCGCGGAACTCGCGCGCCTCATACGCGTGTGGAGCGCGCGCCGCGCCGTAACGCCGACCCCGAACGCGTCCGCGCGTCGCGCCCCGGTCGGCGAAGGTCGCCGCCGACGCCGCAGTTTGCCCGTCATCACCGTGCGCTGAATCGTCCTCGTCGCGGTTAAATTTTCTCCCGGCAAATTCCTGTTAACGCTTCCCGCCCCACCCGCGTCTTACCAACCGAGGGCGCAAACATTTCTGTTATGCGAGTTGAAAGAGTCGATTGAGGTTGTTCCTGAATGTATGAAGTTAAGGCGACGGGCGGCATGCTCCAAATGATCGGAACGGATATGCCCGCTGAAGCCTCCTCCCAGAGGATTGAGATTTCCCCGGACGCCGCCCTCGTCGCGGCGGTGCGGGCGGGCGACCGCGACGCCTTCGGCCGTCTCTACGACTCTTACTCGCGCATGGTGCATGGCATCCTGCTGGCGCGCGTGCCTTACGGCGAGGTTGACGATCTCGTGCAGGACGTGTTTCTCGTCGCGCTCAGAAAGATCGACGCGCTGCGCGACGCGGGAGCCTTCGGCCCCTGGCTCGCCATGATCACGCGCAACCGCGCGATGGACTTTCATCGACGCTCGCGCGACACGGCCGAACTGACCGACGACATCGCGACGACGCCGAACGCCGTCGCGCCCGAGGCAGAGGCGACCGAAGTGTTGAACTTTATCCGGCAACTGCCGGAAGCCTACCACGAGCCTTTGATCCTGCGTTTCGTCGAAGGCATGACGGGGCCGGAGATCGCCGAGCGCACGGGACTCGCGCCCGCCTCTGTGAGGGTCAATATCCATCGCGGAATGAAACTGCTGCGCGAGAAACTTGGCGGGACGAAGTTCGGGAGGGAGCACTAAAGACATGAGCGATTACCTGTGGGACAAGACCGGCGAACCCGAAGAGGACGTGGAGCGACTCGAAAATCTGCTCGGCGCGTTGAGGTATCAGCCGCGCCCGCTGGAGATTCCGGCGACCGCCATGCCGACGCCGACGGCGACCACCGGCGCGCGCCCGGCGACGCTCTTTTCGCGCCCGCGCCTCGCCCTCGCCGCCTCGCTCGTCCTGACGATGCTCGCGGGCGCGTGGGTGCTGTCAGACCGGGGCGAGCCGCGAAAGACTCAGCTCGTCGAAGTTAAACAGGGAAGCACGACGGGCAGGGTCGAGGGGACGGAGACGCAAACCCCCCCAAAGGTTGGCGCTGATGAGAACGCTTCAGCCGTCCAAGTCGAGTTACCGAAGTTGGAAGGGGATAAAGCGGTCGTGGCGACGGCGGCGGCAGCCCCCGTCCCACGAGCTTATCGTGGCGCGGCGCGGCGGTTGGCCGCCGGGCGACAGGGGTTCCAACCGCGCCTGAAAGTGAACAGTCCCGCGCCGCATGAGGAAGTCGCCGCGAACGGCGGGGCGCGCTGGCAGGTCGAGCAACCCTTGACGCCGCAACAGCGCGAGGCGACCGAACAGTTGATGCTGGCTCTCAGGCTGGCAAGCGCGAAGCTCAACTACGCGCAGAGAGAGATGTTGGAGATCGGCCGCGCCGAAAAATAACGCGCGGGCGAGCAGGAAGATTACAGTGCAGGCTGAAACGGAGTAATTATGAGAACGAAACTTAATTCATGGCTGAAACTTTTATGCCTCGTCGTCGCGCTCGCCGCGGCGTTCGCCGCCCCGGCGCGGGCGCAGCAACCGCAAGGCGCGGGCAAACTGCAAATCGACAATGAAGATGCGCTCGCACGCAAGGCCAACGAACTGATCGACGTGAGCCTCGACGAGAATTTGCTGCGCATCATTCCGAAGAAGATCGTCACGAAGACGGACGAAGGCAAAACGATAGACATCGGCAAGATCGTCGGCGGTCTGAGGGGCGTCTACGTGCGCAGCTACGGCTTCAACAACAATGGCGAATACGACGAGCGCAATCTCGCCGGAGTGCGCACGCAGTTGCGCTCGCCCGGCTGGGCGCGGCTCGTCAATATCATCAAGAATAAGGCCGACGACATCGTGCACGTCGAGGTTTACATGATGACTTCCGCCGGGAGGATAGACGGCCTCGCCATCCTCGCGCTCGAACCGAAGCGGCTGACTTTAGTCAACATCGTCGGCTCGATTGACCTCGAACAGTTAAGCCTAATCGAAGGCCAGTTCGGCATCCCCGAACTCGGCATCGGCGGCGGCGGCGACGATAAAGGCGCGAAACCCGCGAAGAAACAGTAGAGGGGAAAGATATGTTGCGCCGGACATTCATTCAGCTTTCGCTCGTCGTCCTCATCACCACGTTCGCGTCGCTCGCGAGCGCGCCCTTCGTCGCTGCCGCCGCAAGCGGCGCGACGACGAAGGGCGCGGAACATAGCGCGGTGGTCAAACTCATCGAGTCGCATTATCGCGTCAAGCATCGCGGCATCCCCTTCGTCGCCGGCGTCGCCAATCTCGGCGTGAAAACGGCGAAGGTCGTCTCGAAGCAGGCGCGGCGGGCGCTGCGCTTCGGCGACTTTAAACTGGCGATCTTCGAGGATCAGGATTTCTCGGGGCGCGACGCCGTGGGCGGCGACATTCGCACCGGCCTGCGCCGCACGCTCGAACCCGAATGGCATCCGCTCGCCGCCGTGCGGCTGGAAGAAGACGGGCAGACCTACACCTACACGAAGACCGGCGACGGCAAGTTCAAAGTCCTCATCGTCGTCATCGGGCAGCGCGATGCAACCGTGCTGCAAGTCAGCCTCAATCCAGAAGATTTCGGGAAACTCCTGCTGAACCCCGAACGGGAAAGCCGCGAACTGTTGAACGAGGCGTCGAGCGTCGAGCAGGATTAAGTAACTGACGCGACGGGCGAGGACGGGGCGAGAAGCGTCCGCCGCCGTCGCCGTCCCCCGGTCGCGCAAGAGCGCACGCACCGCGCACGGAACGCGGAGAGTCCAGAGGAAAGCATCGGGTGCTCTGCGATTTGAAATCTCAAATGGGAAATTTGAAATCTCAAATAGGAAAGCATCGGGTGATTTCGGATTTGAAATTTCGGATTTGAAATTTCGGATTTGAAATCTCGGATTAGAAATCTCGAATTAGAAATTTCAGGGTCGAAGTTTCGGATTTGAAATCTCGAATTTGAAATCTCAAATTATTTTGTCTTTCCCTTGCGTCCCGTCCGCATCACCTGCGCTTGGCGTGGGTGAATGCGTTTCGAAATCACCGGGACGTTGACCGGGCAGCAAACGCAAACAATCAACCGCCGGACTGTTCTTAAACGGAGTATGCACACGATGAGAAGCGGAAACTTTTTTTCACGCGTCATGAGGCAGGGAATTTCCTTCGCGCTTTCGCTGTTGCTCGTGTGCGGCGGCGCGTCGTTCGCCGTGGCGCAGGGGTCGCCGGTTCAGGAGGACGAGGTGGTGAAAGTCAGGACGCGCGTCGTCTTCCTTGATGCGCTCGTGACGGACAAGAAGACGAAAGCGTTCGCCTCCGGCCTCTCGGCCGAAAACTTCGAGGTGCTCGCCGACGGCAGCCCCCGCCCCGTCTCTTACTTCACGCGCGAAGGTGACAAGAACCGTCGCCCGCTCGCGCTTGCGCTCGTCTTCGACCTCGAACGACTCGGCGCGGGGCGTTACATGCGCCGCACCGAAATACTCGAAGCGATGGCCGCGGAACTCTCCAAACTCCCGCCGGAGGACGAGGTGGCCGTCATCGTGCTCGACCCGAACGGCGTCGATAACCGGCGTGAATGGCTGACGCCTTTCACGCGCAACCGCGCGCAGACGGCTTCGGCGATGGCAATCGTTCCGACGCTCGTCGGCCAGGGCGCGGGCGGCGACGGCGGCGGTGATGACGAGGGTGATGAAAGCGCGCCCGCGCCGGAGGAAGCGGGTGAAGGCCGGGCGCAGGCCGCGAACACGAACGGCGCGGCGCACGCGCCCGGCGGTCAGACGACCGGGAGCGCCGAAAGCAAGACCAAAGAGGCCGGGCAGCCCGCGAAAGAAGAACAAAAAGAGCAGAGCGAAAAAGAGCAGCGCAAGAAGGAGACTACGATCAGCATCGGGACGGGCGGCGTGAAAGTCGAATCGGGCGACGAGCGGGATAAGATCGTGGACGAACGGGACGAGAACGTTGAGATCGATTACATCAAGGATAAGAAAGGCGAGACCGTCAAGCGCATCGCCAAACCGGACGGCGCGCTCATCATCGAACGCCGGAACACGGACGGCACGGTCACGACCGAATATCAAGAGCCGTTCGATCTCGCCGCGGCGGCGTTGGAGATCACGAGGCGCGTGGCGGCGGAACGTCCCAACTCGCAGCCCGCGCTCGTCTATATCACCGACGGCATCGCGCCCGTCTTCTACACGCAGAGGGATTACGTCGAGTCGAAACTCTTGAAGTCGAACGTCATTTTCAGCGCGCTCGTGACGGACATGAAGACGGGCTTCAAGTTTGCGATGCCTATCCTTAAACCGCTCGGCAATCTCGCGGGCATCAGCGTTTCGGGGAGCGCGCAGCATCTCGCAAAGGCGACGGGCGGCGAGGCGGTGCGCGTGCGCCGTCCCGCCGATTACGCGCGCGGCCTCAGCCAGATCGTCGGCAATCTCACCTCGCGTTACAGTCTCGGCTTTACGCTCTCTGAAACCGAACGCGACGACGGCCGGATGCACACGCTCGAAGTGCGCGCACGCGCACGCGACGCCAAAGGCAAAGAGCGCAAACTCGACGTGAAGGCGCGGCGCGGTTACTACATGTCTACGGACGCGAAGCAAAAGTCGGCCGAGGCCGCGAAGCAACCGGACGCGAACGAGCCGACGCAGAGCGAGCGGGTGAAGAACTGAGCGTCGTCAACCGTCGCGCCGCGCGAGATAGAGGCATAAAAGTTTTCTTCAAAGTTTTCTTCAAAGTTTCCTTCGAGTGTTCCCGCCCTAACGGTTAACGCTCGGAGTCCGTAACGCAAGAGCCGCATCATGAGAGACGCAATCAAGCTCTTTGCCGCCGCGACGTGTTGCCTGTGGCTTCTCGTCGCCGCCCACGCACAGACGACCGGATCGCCCGCGGCGACGACGGCGCAAACTTCCGTTAGTGGAAGCGCGGCCGGTGGAAGCGTTGCGGGCGGCGTCGCCGCTGTGGCTCCGGTCGGCGCGAAGTGGAAATTCAAAACGGGCGGGAGCGTCTATTCGACGCCTGCGATTGCCGGGGGCGTCGCCTATTTCGGGAGTTACGATCATTACTTCTACGCGATAGACAGCGCGACGGGGCGCGAATTGTGGAGGCACAAGACGGGCGGGCGCATACTCGGTTCGCCCGCGCTCTCGGGCGGACAAGTCTACTTCGGCAGTCAGGACACGCGCATCTATGCGCTCGATGCCGCGACGGGCAGGGAGCATTGGAAGTTCAAAGCCGAATACGCGGTGAACTCGACGCCGGTCGTCGGCGGCGGGATAGTCTATTGCGCCGGAACGGTCGGACTGCTCTTCGCCATTGACGCAGAGACCGGGCGCGAGGTGTGGCGGTTCAGCGCGGAGGCGGGCGCGCCGACCACGCCGCTCGTCGCGGGCGGCACGCTCTACGTGGGGAGCGGGCGCGGCCTGCACGCCGTCGATGCCGCGACGGGTCAGAAGAAATGGACGGCGAAGACTTCGCGCTCCGTCGTCTCCGCGCCCGTCACCGACGGCGCGTCCGTCTTCTTCACGAGTCTCGACGGGCGGCTACACGCCGTCAATGCCGCGAACGGGCAACAGGCTTGGAGTTTCAAAACCGGGGGCGGCCTTCCGTTCTCGCCCGCGCTCGCGCAAGGCACGCTCTACTTCGGCGGCATCGACGGCAACCTCTACGCCGTCGACGCCGCGACGGGCAGGGAACGCTGGCGGTTCGCCGCCGAACAGGGCATCACCTCCGAGGCGGCCGTCGCCGGGTCGCTCGTCCACTTCGGCAGCCTCAAAGGTCTCTACACGCTCGACGCCGAGACCGGAAAACTCAAATGGTCTTTCACGACCGAACGCATCGTCACCTCGACGCCCGTCGTCTCCGGCGGCCTCATCTACTTCGGCGGCTGGGACGGCAACCTCTACGCATTACAATAACCGCGCCTCCGACGCTTCTTCTCTTTTCCCCACACGCCGCAAAAAATCTCCGCGTTGACACTCGGAAAGACGCGCCTGTATCATCCGGGGCAGTTTTCTTTCACGCGTTTTCGAGCCTGACTTTGCCGGATGAATATTGCCGGAGGAGTTCCAGCGACGCGCGGCCTGTGCGGCGCGTGCGCCGTTGTCTCTCCGCCGAGCGTGTGGGGCTGATGGAGAAACTTACCGTTCGACGCGTCGGCGTGCTCGTCAAACCGCATCACCCTGAGGCGGACAAAACCATCTGCCGCCTGCTCGAATGGCTCGCGCCGCGCGGCATCGCGCTCGTCGTCGGGCCGCGCGTCGAACGCGACGAGATCGAACGCGAGACGGGCTGCGCCGTCGAGACGATGGAGCATGAGGAACTCGCCGCCAGCGTGGACATGATCGTCGTGCTCGGCGGCGACGGCACGATGATCGCCGCCGCACGCCTTCTGGACAACCGCGACGTGCCCGTAGTCGGCGTCAACTACGGCACGCTCGGTTACCTGACCGAAGTGCGCATCGAGGAGATGACCGACGCGCTCGAAGCGATCATCGCGGGCAGCTATCACCTCGACCGCCGCGTGATGCTCGCCGCCGAACTCCATCGCGGCGCGGAGAAACTTTTGCGCAACCGTGTCCTGAACGACGTGGTGATCAGCAAGTCGGCGTTGGCGCGCATCATCGAGATCGAGACGTGGTTCGACGGGCAATTCGTTAACTGCTTTCGCGCCGACGGTCTCATCATCTCCACGCCGACAGGTTCGACGGCCTACAATTTGTCGGCGGGCGGCCCGGTCGTCTACCCTTCGATGAACGCCGTCGTCATCACCCCCATCTGCCCGCACACGTTGTCGAACCGCCCGCTCGTCGTGCCCGACGACGCCGAAATCGAACTCATCCTCAAGACGCCGAATGAGGAAGTCGCTCTCACGCTCGACGGGCAGGTCGGCTATCGCATGGAGGTGAACGACTGCGTGACCATCGCCAAGAGCCGCACCACCTTTAACCTGATGCAGCCCCTCAACCGCAACTACTTCGAGGTGCTGCGCGGAAAATTGAAATGGGGGCGGTAGGAAGGGTTTCAAGTTTCAGGTTTCAGGTTTCAGGTCTGAATAGGTTTCAAGTTTCAGGTTTCAAGTTTCAGGTCTGAAGTTCTTCGGTCTTTAACTTGAAACCTGATACACGAAACTTGAAACCCTCAGTCCTGAAAACATTCAGACTTGAAACTTGAAACCTGAAACTTGAAACCTTATCTATGGCTACCTTCCAAAGTTTCGAGGAGATAGAGGCGTGGCGGAAGGCTCGCGAGTTGACCCGGCGAGTTTATACGGCCACCAATCAGGGAGGCTTTGCTAAGGACTTCGGACTGCGCGACCAGATACGCAGAGCCATTGTTTCGATCATGTCTAATATCGCCGAAGGTTGTGAGAGAAGCGGAACCGGCGAGTTCGTGCAGTTCCTCGCGATTGCTAAAGGTTCGGCCGGCGAAGTGAGAGCGCAATTATATGTCGCTTTTGATCAGGGCTATCTTAAACAGCATGTCTTTGAAGAATTACTTCGCACAGCGGCGCAAATAAGTCGTATGCTTAGCGGCTTGATGGCCTACTTGCGTAAATCGGACTTAACGGGCACGAAATACAAAAAGTTCTAACCTGAAACCTGAAACCTGAAACCTGAAACTTATTATGGCTGACGACAGACGAGATGAAGATGTGACGAGGCCGGATGTTCGCTCCGACGCTTACGAGCGCGAGGCGACGACCGACCTCAAGGACGAGACGCCGGATCGGCCGAAGGGGATGCCGCTGCACACGCGCATTCTGATCGGCCTGCTGGTGGGCGTGGTGGCGGGCGTCCTGGTGAACCGCGTGCTCGGCGGCGACCACCCCGGCGTCGCGTGGACTGTGCGCCACGTCACCGAGCCTATGGGGACGCTCTTCCTGCGGCTGCTGCTGATGGTGGTCATCCCGCTCGTCTTCTCTTCGCTCGTCGTCGGCGTGGCCGGGATCGGCGACATCCGCAAACTCGGGCGCGTCGGCGTCAAGTCGTTCGCCTATACGCTCATCATCTCCGCGATCTCCGTGGTCATCGGGCTGACGCTCGCCAACACGATCCGCCCCGGCGAGCGAATCGACGCCGAGACGAGGGCGGGGCTTGAAGCGCGCTACGCCACGGACGCCTCGAAGCGCGTCGCCGACGCGACGAAGGCCGCGACGACCGACTCGCCTTTGATGCAGGTGGTGAAAACAATCGTGCCGTCGAACCCGGTGGCGGCCGTCGCAGGCATCATCGCGGGCGAAGAGCGCCAGACCGAGACGCCGAACATGCTGCACCTGATGTTCTTCGCCGTCATCCTCGGCGTCGCCGCCACGCTCATCCCGACGAACGTCAGCGCGCCGCTCCTGCAAGGGTTGCAGGCGCTGTTTGAAATCTCGGCGAAGATCATCGACATCATCATGAAGATCGCGCCGTTCGCCGTGGCCTGCCTGCTCTTCAACAACACGGCGCGCTTCGGCCTCGATCTCTTGCAGGCGCTCGGCTGGTTCGTCCTGACCGTGCTCGGCGGCCTCGCCCTGCACATGTTCGGCGTCTATTCGCTGTCCGTCTATTTCCTCTCGCGCATCTCGCCGCTGGAGTTCTTCCGCCGCATCAAGACCGTCATGCTCACGGCCTTCTCCACCTCGTCGTCGAACGCGACGCTGCCGACGGCCTTGCGCGTCTCGGAGGAAAACCTCGGCGTGCCGCGCGAGATCAACAGCTTCGTGCTGACCGTCGGCGCGACGGCCAACCAGAACGGGACGGCTCTCTACGAGGGCGTAACCGTGCTCTTTCTCGCGCAACTCGCCGGGATCGATCTGACCATCGGCCAGCAACTGGGCATCGCTTATTTCGCTATCCTCGGCGGCATCGGCACAGCGGGCGTCCCTTCCGGCTCGATCCCCTTTATCATCGTCATGCTCGTCACCTACGGCATCAACCCCGCGCTCATCGCCATCATCCTCGGCGTGGATCGCATCCTCGACATGTGCCGCACCACCCTGAACGTCGCGGGCGACATCACGGCGGCGACCTTCGTCGCGCGCTCGGAAGGTTACGAACTTTTGCGCCCGAACGTCCCCGAACTCGAACGACGCGGCATCGTCGCGGGCGGGCCGACGAGCCGCGACATGATCGACTAAAGCGAGCCGCCAAGCCTGAGCGAGCCATAAGACTAACTATCGCAGGCACACGAGGACACCGCAGGGGGCACGGAGAAATTCAACTCTCCGCGCCCCCTCCGTGCTCTCTGTGCCTCTGTGGTGAATCTTAGTCAAGTAAGCATTCACCACCGCAGACACAGAGGACACCGCAGGGGGCACGGAGAGTCTCATCCATTTGCAAACCGATATAAACGTGCGCCGCGCGGGGCTGGCGTCTTCGCGTCGAGTGTTGAGGCGCAGGGCGGCGAAGTGAAAGCGTGCGCTAAGGATGTACGGGAACGATGCTGGACGCATAAAGCCCGCTCGCCCGGTTGGGGGCGGGCTTACAGCGTTTTGGCCGGGAAAGGGGCGCGTGCGGCGTGCGGCCGTGCGTCGGGTCGCCTCGGGAACGTAACGTGCAAGGGTATATTTCTTAATTTCTCGTATAAGCTTTGCAACATTATCGCGCGAAGATGCACGCTCATTAAAGTCGAGGTGCGGGTAAAGGGTTCGAGCGGCCGTGCCGGGGGCAGCAGGTTTCATCCCTCGGCGCTTTGCAACCCGGTCTGGAGGTTTAAACGATTATGTTTCCCATTGGCGATGACAACACAGACCGGCACTCGACGCCCGTCGTCAACTATCTCCTGATCGCGGCGAACATTCTCGTCTTCGTCCTCTTTCAGGGAATCGGCTCGAACGATAGTTTCACTTACGCGTGGTCAACCGTGCCCGCCGAGATCATGACGGGGCAGGACATTGACCGCCCGGTCGTGGTGACGAGTCCGACGGGCGGCACGGTCGGGCGGATCAATCTGGAGCCGACGCCGGGCAGCGTCTATCTCACGCTGCTCACGTCGATGTTCATGCACGGCGGACTCGCGCACCTGTTCGGCAACCTCCTCTTCCTCTGGATTTTCGGCGACAACCTCGAACATCGCATGGGAAAGGTGAAATATCTGACCTTCTACCTGTTGTGCGGGCTGATCGCGTCGCTCGCGCACGTCTTTTCGACGACGGCGTTCGGCCAGAACCCGTACATTCCGAGCCTCGGCGCATCGGGCGCGATCTCGGGCGTGCTCGGCGGCTACCTGCTCCTGCACCCGACGCGCGGCGTCCACGTCATCATCTTCAGTTTCATGGTGCGCACCGTTCCGGCCTTCGTCGCCATCGGCCTCTGGTTCGTCTTCCAGTTGATCAACGGGCTCGGCATGCTCGGGCAGGGTTCGCAGGAAGGCGGCGGCGTGGCCTACGCCGCGCACATCGGCGGCTTCATCGCCGGGCTGCTGCTCGTCAAATTTTTCGACTCCGGCGCGAAACGCGACCCGGCACAGGCGTGGATGGGTGGTCGGGCCGGTTATTAATGAAACAACGGCGCGCGTTGGTCGGCGGCATTTACCGGCCGTCAGGCCACGCCGCGAAAAGTTCAAAAGGAGAAATGAAATGGGTGATAACGATAACGTAATTTCCGTACTCAATAACCTGATCGAGACCTGCAAGGACGGCCAGAACGGTTTCCAGACCGCCGCCGAAGGCGTGAAGCGCAGCGATGTCAAGTCG
>DASQMC010000075.1:0-18473 GCA_035645695.1 Pyrinomonadaceae bacterium | reverse complement strand
GGCGCGGACGGTGATCTTCGGGTTGTGGCGAGCCAAAACCTTGGTGATGGCCGCGGTCAAAGTGGTCTTCCCGTGGTCGACGTGCCCGATGGTGCCGATGTTCACGTGCGGCTTCGAACGGTCAAACTTCTCCTTGCTCATCTTTTTCTCTCGCTCCTACAAATTTGATTTGTCAGTTTCTCTGTTGGGTCGCCACGCCTGTCATTCAGCGAGAGAAGCGACCCGGTTAATCGTCTTAGCTCAAAACTTATTTCGCGACGCCCTGCACCTTCGCAATGACTTCCTCGGCGACGTTCTTCGGAGCCTGATCGTAACGCTCGAAGTGCATCGTGGAAGTGGCGCGTCCCTGCGTGGACGAGCGGAGGTCGGTCGTGTAGCCGAACATCTCCGAGAGCGGGACGAAGGCCGTGATGACCTGCACGCCGCCCGTGCGCGGTTCCATCTTCTCGATCTGGCCGCGCCGACGATTCAAGTCGCCGTTGACCGCGCCCATGTAATCTTCCGGCGTCACCACCTCGATGCGCATGATCGGTTCGAGCAGCACGGGTTTGGCCTTGCGTACGGCGTCCTTGAAAGCGAGCGATCCCGCGATGTGGAACGAACGCTCGTCGGAATCGACTTCGTGGTACGAACCGAAAACCAGCCGCACGCGGATATCGACCAACTCGTAGCCCGCGAGGAAACCGCGACGCAGGGCATCGCGAATGCCCTCTTCGACCGGCTTAATGAACTCGCGCGGGATGACGCCGCCCGTGATCTTGTTCTCGAAGACGAAGCCTTCGCCCGGTGCGGGTTCGATCTCGATCTCGACGTGGCCGAACTGGCCGCGACCGCCCGTCTGTCGTTTGTAAACTTCCTTGCCGGGCGCGGGCGCGGTGATCGTCTCGCGGTAGGCGACCTGCGGCTTGCCGACGTTGGCCTCAACGCCGAACTCGCGCTTCATGCGATCCACGATGATCTCAAGGTGGAGTTCGCCCATTCCGGCAATGATGGTCTGGCCGGTCTCCTGATCGGTCGAGACGCTGAACGAGGGGTCTTCCTGTGCGAGACGCGACAAGGCGGTTCCGAGTTTATCCTGATCGGCGCGCGTCTTCGGTTCGACGGCGACGCGGATGACGGGAGCCGGGAAGTCCATCGCTTCGAGGATGATCGGCTTGTTCTCGTCACAGACGGTGTCGCCGGTCGTGACCTGCTTCATGCCGCCGATGGCGATGATCTCACCTGCGCTCGCCTCGTCAACGTCCTCGCGCTTGTTCGCGTGCATGCGCAACAGGCGACCGACGCGCTCTTTCGTTCCCTTGACCGAGTTGAAAGCGTAGGAGCCGCCCTTGATCGTGCCCGAATAAATGCGGACGAACGAGAGTTGGCCGAGATGCTTGTCGGCCATGATTTTGAAGACGAGACCGGCGAACGGCGCGTTCTCGTCAGCCGGACGATCTTCTTCCTCGCCGGAATCGGGATTCTTACCCTTGATCGCTTCAATATCGAGCGGCGAGGGCAGGAAATCCACGACCGCGTCGAGCAGCGTTTGCACGCCCTTGTTCTTGAAGGCCGACCCGGTCACGACCGGCACGATCTTGATCTCAATCGTCCCTTTGCGCAGAGCGGCGCGCAGTTCGTCCTCGCTGATCTCTTCGCCTTCCAGGAACTTATTCGTCAATTCATCGTCGATGCTGGCGATGGCTTCGATCATCTTTTCGCGCGCGGCTTGGGCTTCCGCCTGCATGCCCGCGGGAATTTCTTCAATCGCGTACTCCGCGCCCTTCGTCTCGTCGTTCCACAAGAGCGCCTTCATCTTGATGAGGTCGATGACGCCTTTAAAGCCGTCTTCCTCGCCGATGGGAATCTGGATGGCGACGGGGTTCGCGCCGAGGCGCGTGATGATGGAATCGAAGGAGCGTTGAAAACTAGCGCCCGCGCGGTCGAGTTTGTTGATGAAGCAGATGCGCGGCACGCCGTACTTGTCGGCCTGACGCCAGACCGTTTCCGACTGCGGCTCGACGCCCGCCACGCCGTCGAACACGGCGACCGCGCCGTCGAGCACGCGCAGAGAGCGTTCGACTTCCATCGTGAAGTCAACGTGGCCGGGCGTGTCGATGATGTTGATGCGGTGCTCGACGTTGTTGCGCTTCCAGAAACAGGTCGTCGCGGCTGATGTGATCGTAATGCCGCGCTCCTGCTCCTGCTCCATCCAGTCCATCGTCGCCGTGCCTTCGTGCACCTCGCCGATCTTGTGCGAGACGCCCGTGTAGAACAACACGCGCTCGGTGGTGGTGGTCTTCCCGGCGTCGATGTGCGCCATGATGCCGATATTGCGGAATTTGCTGAGGTCTTGCTTTGCCATGACAGTTTCCAGTTTTCAGTTTTTAGTTTTCAGTTTGTTTCAGTTTTCAGAAGTCGCCGGCGATGCGAGCGCTCCTGAAAACTAAAAACTGAAAACTGAAAACCGAGTTACCATTTGTAGTGCGCGAAGGCCTTGTTGGCTTCCGCCATGCGATGCACGTCGTCCTTCTTCTTGACTGCGTTGCCGCGATTGTTCGCCGCATCGAGCAGTTCGCCCGTGAGACGATCAATCATCGTCTTCTCGCCCCGCGAGCGCGCCGCGCCCACAATCCAGCGGATGGCGAGCGAACCGCGTCGCTCCTGCGGCACTTCGAGC
This sequence comes from Pyrinomonadaceae bacterium, assembly GCA_035645695.1. Lineage (GTDB taxonomy): Bacteria > Acidobacteriota > Blastocatellia > Pyrinomonadales > Pyrinomonadaceae > JAIVJZ01. The sequence goes on along the minus strand of DASQMC010000075.1, from coordinate 15,814 downwards.
GGCACCTGATATGTCGAACCGCCGACGCGCCGCGACTTCACTTCGACCTGCGGGCGCACATTATCAATCGCGCGCTTGAAAGCCTTCAGCGGGTCGTCGCCCACTTTGTCGCCCAACTGGAGCAGCGAGTTATAAAAAATCTTCTCGGCCGTGGACTTCTTGCCGCCCTCCATCAAGCCGTTGATGAACTTCGTGACCAGCGGGCTGTTATAGACCGGGTCGGGCATCACATCGCGTCTGTCGACAACTCTTCTTCTTGGCATATCTCTTTTAGCTCTCAGCTATCAGCAGTCAGCTTTCAGCCAATCCCTCGAAAACTAACCGCGCTATTTGTAAACTCCGCCGGCCGCCGCCATTCAAAGCTGAACGCTAACGGCTGACGGCTAATCGCTTTCGCTATTTTTTGCCCTTCGCGCCGCCCTTGGCTCCTGCGCCTGCTGCTGCGCCGGCCTTCGGACGTTTCGCGCCGTACTTGGAGCGACTCTGCTTGCGGTCGGCCACGCCGACCGAATCGAGCGTGCCGCGGATGACGTGATAACGCACGCCCGGCAAATCCTTCACACGACCGCCGCGAATCAGCACGATCGAGTGTTCCTGCAAGTTGTGGCCGACGCCCGGAATATAGGTCGTCACCTCGATGCCGTTTGTCAGGCGAACGCGAGCCACCTTGCGGAGCGCCGAGTTCGGCTTCTTCGGGGTCTGCGTGTAGACGCGCGTGCAGACGCCGCGCCTCTGCGGCGACGATTGCAACGCGGGGCTGGCCGTCTTGTACTTAACATCCTGGCGGCCTTTGCGAACAAGTTGATTGATAGTCGGCACTGCTGTATTCCGTCCTCTTCCGAAACGTCGAAGTAGCGATGTTTCTCAAAGCGCAAAAGACTCCGAATCCTGCCTCTAACCGGAACTCGTCCGGCAGTCAGCGCAAGAAGCGGTTGGCCTCTGTTGATTAACTTAAAAGCGGGATGTTCCGTGCTGCGTCTCGCCTGAGGGAGACGGGTGTGGATCATGGCTTCCCTACGAGCCAAAATGTTTCTCTGTGGCGTCGCCTATCCCGAAGGAAAGGAGTGCGGCGCGTTTAAAACTGCGCCAATTCTCGCGTGCTCCACACTGGAATCCGACGGCGGCGGTCTAACCCGACCGGCCGGCGGCGCGTGAGCATTTACGCCACAATAATTATCAAGCGACCGCCTCAAAAACAGACAGCCGGGCAACGCCTCCACACCGACAGAACCTACTCAGCGTTGCTCTCTTGGGAAATGGACTGCATGTCCAAACGAGGGATTGTAAAGGCCGTTTCCCTATCTGTCAAGTTACCAACAGACTTCACATTAATTTCCTAAATGCTCCTGAAAATTGGCATATAATGAAGTCCTGAGCATGTTTCAGTAAGTCTTGCACGATGGAAACGATATATATACTGAGATGAATGAAATTATTTCCTATCTCGCTGGAAAAATGGCTGACAGACTTCCTTCATTTATACTTTCCCGGCTCCTCTCAGCAAAGAAAGTTGCCCAAGAAGTAAGGGTAAATTTAAGAGGCGTGAATCCAATCTGTCTCGATTTGGACGCGGAAAATCCACATATTGATCTTTGGTTCGAGATTACAAATTTGAGCAATTTGAAACTTACCCTTGACCGCTTATTGATAGACGTTTGGTTTTCCCAGCCAACTTTAAAAGACTATATGTTGAAGCGGTATGAGGTTCCCCCGAGGGAAATCATTACGGATATTCATTATTGGCAAAATCTAACAAATGCACAGAAACAGCAGATTAAATCCTTCCAATCTAATTACGGAAGAATCTATATTAATTTGACAGCATATTTTGACTCTAAGGTTGGGAGAGTCGAAGTTACCAATAGGATTGAGCGGACAAATGTTTGAATGTTTTCTGAGGAGGAAGTTTATGCACAACGAATTTACGGCGATTATTGAACAGGATGGTGAATGGTTTATCGGCTATTGCCCTGAAATTCCGGGCGCAAACGGGCAGGGACGGACAGTTAAAGAGTGTCGGGAGAATTTGGCTGCGGCTATTTCTCTTATTCTTGCAGACCGGCGCGAGGATGCTTTGCGGGGAGTGCCGCAAGATGCTATTCGTGAGATGGTCGTGGTGCAATGAAGCTCCGCTTGTTGCTGCGGCATCTACGGAGGCACGGCTGTTACCTTAAGCGCCAAGGAAGCGAACATTCGCTCTGGACAAACCCAAAGACAGGCGCGATTGAGGCTGTACCCCGGCATACAGAAATCTCGAACCTGCTTGCCAAAAAGATTTGCCGTAACTTATCTGTGCCGGAGCTATAAACTTTCGGAATTGATATTTCAGGTCTCAAAACCGCTTTCGCAAGCGTGAATGATAAGAAAAGGGCGTTTCCTTGAAAGGAAACGCCCTTTTGTTACGTTGAGTAGTGAACGAGAGAGTTGTTTTTACTCCTCGTCGTCGGCAACAACAGTGGTGGCGGCGTCGCCGTCGCCCGCTGCCGCCGTAGCGACGGGGGCGGGTTGGGCGGCGACCGGAGCCACGTCTGCGCCGCTGATTTCCGGCAGGTCGTCGAGGCCGCGATCCATGCGGCCGCCCTGATCCGCCGTCTCGTCGCGGTCAACCGTGACGTTGCGGTAATACTCCATGCCAGTCCCGGCCGGGATGAGCCGACCCATGATGACGTTCTCTTTGAGGCCGCGCAGGTAGTCTATACGACCCGATATCGCCGCCTCGGTCAACACGCGCGTCGTCTCCTGGAACGAAGCCGCCGAGATGAAGGAATCGGTCGAGAGCGATGCCTTCGTGATGCCGAGCAGCAGGGGTTCGGCCTTCGCCTGTTCGCCGCCGCCGTCTTCGAGGTCGGCCACGCGGGCGTTCTCGTCGGTGAAGCGGAAGCGGTCGACCTGTTCGTCGAGCAGGAATTCCGTATCGCCGACTTCGCGAATCTTCACCCAGCGCAACATCTGCCGGACGATCACTTCGATGTGCTTGTCGTTGATGTTCACGCCTTGCAGGCGATAGACTTCCTGAATCTCGTTGACGATATACTCCTGCAAACGATTCATACCGAGCACGCGCAAGATGTCGTGCGGGTTCAGGGGGCCGTCCATCAACGCCTCGCCGGCGCGCACGCGGTCGCCTTCCTGCACGTTGATGTGCGTGCCGCGCGGGATGTCGTACTCGCGCTCCTCGCCGTCGTTGCCGACGACGATCAGCTTGCGCTTGCCCTTCGCGATGGGGCCGAGTTTGATGATGCCATCGATCTCGGACATGATCGCCGTCTCGCGCGGCTTGCGCGCCTCGAACAACTCGACGACGCGGGGCAAACCGCCCGTGATGTCTTTCGTCTTAGTCGTCTCGCGCGGAATCTTCGCGATGATGTCGCCCGGCTCGACCTCGTCGCCGTCGCCCACCATGAGGTTAGCGCGCACAGGCATCTGGTAAGTTTTCAGGATTTTATTCGCACTCAAGCTACGAATCTCGAAGCGCGGCTGCTTCTTCTCGTCGGGCGAATCCTTGACGACGAGGCGCGATTGTCCCGTGACCTCGTCCACCTGTTCGTCGACGGTGACGCCTTCCTTCAAATCCTGATACTTAATCTTGCCCGCCACCTCGGTCAGAATCGAGAAGGTGAACGGGTCCCACGTCGCCAGCAGTTGATCCTGCCGGACGCGCTGCCCTTCTTCGACGTGCAGGTGCGCGCCGTAGACGATCTGGAAGCGCGCCACCTCGCGGTTGCGCTCGTCGTGAATGGTGAGCGCGCCGTTGCGGTTCATGGCGATGATCTCGCCCTTGCGGTTCTTGACCGTCTGGAGTTCGACGTAGTGAATCGTTCCGTCGGTGCGCGCTTCATGCTTGGAAGACTCTTCGAGACGCGCCGTGCCGCCGATGTGGAACGTGCGCATCGTGAGCTGCGTGCCCGGCTCGCCGATTGATTGCGCCGCGATGACGCCGACCGCCTCGCCGATATCGACGGGATTCCCGGTCGCGAGGTTGCGCCCGTAGCACTTGATGCAGACGCCCCTGCGCGACTCGCAGGTGAGCACCGAACGGATGCGCACGCGCTGCACGCCGGAGCGTTGAATCTCCCCCGCCACGTCTTCGTTGATTTCCGCGCCGGTCTCAACGATGATGCGCCCCTCCACGGGGTCGATCACGTCGTCCAGAGCCGTGCGCCCGACGATGCGGTCGCGCAACGATTCGATCTCTTCGCCGCCCTCGACGATGGCCGTCGAGGAGATGCCGCGCAGCGTGCCGCAGTCCGGCTCGCTGATGATCACGTCCTGCGCCACGTCAACGAGGCGACGCGTGAGATAGCCGGAGTCGGCCGTCTTCAAGGCCGTATCCGCGAGACCTTTGCGCGCGCCGTGCGTCGAGATGAAGTACTGCAAGACGTTCAGGCCTTCGCGGAAGTTTGAGCGGATCGGTGTCTCGATGATTTCGCCCGAAGGCTTCGCCATCAGGCCGCGCATTCCGGCGAGCTGGCGAATCTGCTGCGCCGTACCGCGCGCGCCCGAGTCCGACATGATCAAAATCGGGTTGAGTTCGTTCGTGTCCTTCTCGCGCTTGTCCATCGCCTTGAACATCTCTTTGGCGACCTTGTCGGTCACTTCCGACCAGATGGCGATGATCTTGTTGTAACGCTCGCCGTTCGTGATGACGCCGTCGCGATACTGCTTATCGACTTCGATCACGTCCGAGTCGGCCTGGCCGACGAGTTGCTTCTTCGCATCGGGCGTGACGAGGTCGTCAATGCCGATGGAGATTCCGGCGCGCGTCGCATACTGGAAGCCGAGCGTCTTCAAATCGTCGAGCATCTTCACAGTCATCTCGTGGCCGAGGCGCAGGTGACAGTAGTTGACGATGGCCGTCAGTCCCTTTTTCTTGAGCGTGCCGTTGATGTAGGCCAGCCCGGAAGGGATCGAGTCGTTGAAGATGACGCGGCCGACCGTAGTGTTGATGACGCGGCGCACGTTCTCCTGCACGGTCGCGCGCATGATGTCCTGCGTGTCGTGCTCCTGCGTGAGATCGATGAGATCGCCCGCGAGGCGGAGTTTGATCGGCGTCTGCGTCGTGACTTCTTTCGCGTCGAGCGCGAGCAGCACTTCGTCCGTGTTGGCGAAGACGCGTCCCTCGCCTTTGGAACCGGCGCGGTCGCGCGTCAGGTAATAGCAGCCGAGCACGATGTCCTGCGAGGGCACGGCTATCGGCTGACCCGACGCAGGGCTAAGGATGTTGTTCGACGCAAGCATCAAGACCGCCGCCTCGATCTGCGCTTCGGGCGAGAGCGGGATGTGCACGGCCATCTGGTCGCCGTCGAAGTCGGCGTTGAAAGCGGTGCAGACGAGCGGGTGAATCTTGATCGCCTTGCCTTCCACCAGCACAGGCTCGAACGCCTGAATGCCGAGACGGTGGAGCGTCGGCGCGCGGTTCAGGAGCACGGGATGCTCGCGGATCACCTCTTCGAGGATGTCCCACACGACCGGCTCCTGCCGGTCAACCATCTCGCGCGCCTGCTTGATCGTCGCCGCATACTGCTGCTTCTCAAGCTGGTTGTAGATGAACGGCTTGAACAACTCAAGCGCCATCTTCTTCGGCAGGCCGCACTGGTGCAGTTTCAACTCCGGCCCGACGACGATGACGGAACGCCCCGAATAATCGACGCGCTTGCCGAGCAGATTCTGGCGGAAGCGACCCTGCTTGCCCTTCAACGTGTCGGAGAGCGATTTGAGCGGGCGGTTGTTGACGCCGCGCAGAACGCGACCGCGACGACCGTTGTCGAACAATGCGTCAACCGCTTCCTGAAGCATGCGCTTCTCGTTGCGCACGATGACTTCGGGCGCGCGCAATTCCATCAGCTTCTTCAAGCGGTTGTTGCGGTTGATGACGCGGCGGTAGAGATCGTTCAAATCGGACGTGGCGAAGCGTCCGCCATCGAGAGGCACGAGCGGGCGGAGTTCGGGCGGGATGACCGGGATCACGTCGAGGATCATCCAGTTCGGCTGGTTGCCTGACTTGCGGAACGACGTGACGACCTTCAGCCGCTTGGAATACTTGAGTTTCTTCTGCTGCGAAGTCTCGTCCTTCATCTTGACGCGCAGGTCAACGGAGAGTTCTTCGATGTTGACGATGGCGAGCAATTCCTTGATCGCCTCCGCGCCCATCTTGGCGACGAACGCGCCGGGAAAGTCGCGCATCAGTTCGCGGTAACGCTCGTCGGTCAGGAGTTCGCGCTCCTTGACGGGGGCGTCGCCCGGATCGATGACGATGTAGGACTCGAAATAGAGCACCTTTTCAAGCTCGCGCAGAGGAATGTCGAGCAGGTGGCCGATGCGCGACGGCAAGCCTTTGAAGAACCAGACGTGCGAGCAGGGAGAGGCCAGTTCGATGTGGCCGAGGCGTTCGCGGCGAACCTTCGCCTGCGTCACTTCCACGCCGCACTTGTCGCAGACCACGCCCCTGTGCTTCATGCGCTTGTACTTGCCGCACAAACATTCCCAATCGGTGACGGGGCCGAAGATGCGCGCGCAAAACAGGCCGTCGCGTTCCGGCTTGAAGGTGCGATAGTTGATCGTCTCCGGCTTCGTCACTTCGCCGTGCGACCATTGCCTGATCTTCTCCGGCGAGGCGAGCGAAATGCGAATCGCCTCAAAGTCGGGCGCGAGTTGCGGTTTTTCTTGCTGGAATCTAAACACAGTTTTATCTCCGATAAAAAGTAAGCAGTAAGCCGTAAGCCGTAAGCAGTAAAAACAGTTCGCCGTGAGCGGCGAGCCAAGCAGTTTTGACTGCTTACTGCTCACCGCTCACTGCTTACTCTTTTATCCTTCCGTGCCGCCGAGCAGGGCGACGACGGGCTTGCCCGCGCCGTCCGCCGCTTCGTCGGGCACGGCGTTGCGGTCGATGAGTTCAACGTCGAGGCAGAGCGATTGCAACTCGCGCACGAGGACGTTGAACGATTCGGGCACGCCGGGATTGAAGTCGGCTTCGCCCTTAACGATGGCCTCGTAGATCTTTGAGCGCCCGGCCACGTCGTCCGACTTGGCCGTCAACAGCTCTTGCAGAATGTGCGCCGCGCCGTAGGCTTCCAAAGCCCACACTTCCATCTCGCCGAAACGCTGGCCGCCGAATTGCGCCTTGCCGCCGAGCGGCTGCTGCGTGATCAGGCTGTACGGTCCGATTGAGCGCGCGTGAATCTTGTCGTCAACGAGGTGCGAGAGTTTGAGCATGTAGATGTAACCGATGGTCACTTTCTGCTCGAACGCTTCGCCGGACAGACCGTCGTAGAGCACGGTCTTGCCCGAATCGCCGACGATGTCCGGCAACCCCTGCTCGCGCAGACGCGCGGTCGCTTCCTTCAACTTCTGCTTGATCTCCGGTTCGGTCGCGCCGTCGAAGACGGGCGTCGCGAAGTGGACGCCGAGCACGCGCGCGGCCCAGCCGAGGTGCGTCTCCAAAATCTGACCGACGTTCATGCGCGAAGGCACGCCGAGCGGGTTCAAGACAATATCGACGGGCGTGCCGTCCGGCAGGTAGGGCATGTCCTCTTCGGGCAGGATGCGCGCGATGACGCCCTTGTTACCGTGACGCCCGGCCATCTTGTCGCCGACGGAGAGTTTGCGCTTCATCGCGATGAAGACTTTGACCATCTTGATCACGCCGGGGGCGAGTTCGTCGCCCTGACGGAGCTTAGAAATCTTGTCTTCGTAGATGTCCGTCAGAATCTTGACCTGACGATCCGTGCGATCCTCGTACTCTTTGACCTCCGCCGCCACGTCAACGCGCGTCGCGGTCAAATGCGCCTTGCGCAGAGCCTTCGGCTCGACGCCGACGAGCATCTCACGCGTGATCGTCTCGTTCTTCGGAATGCGAACTTCCTTGTCCACGAGAAGATCGGCGGAGAGTTTGCGTCCCTCGAAGAGTTCGTAGATGCGTTGGTCGCGCTGCTCGCGAAGGATGCGCATCTCGTCTTCGAGGTCGCGCCTGAGACGGCTCTCTTCCTCTTCCTCGATTGCCATCGAACGCGCGTCGCGCTCCTGCCCTTTGCGCGTGAAGACCTGCACGTCAACGACCGTGCCGTCAATGCCCGGAGGGCACTGCAAGCTCGCGTCCTTCACGTCGCCCGCCTTCTCGCCGAAGATGGCGCGAAGGAGTTTTTCTTCCGCCGTCAGTTGCGTCTCGCCCTTCGGCGTCACCTTGCCGACGAGGATCGAGCCGGGCTTGACCTGCGCGCCGATGCGGATGATGCCCGATTCGTCCAGATCGCGCAGCATGTTCTCGCCGACGTTCGGGATGTCGCGCGTGATCTCTTCGGGGCCGAGCTTCGTGTCGCGCGCCTCGATCTCCAACTCTTCGATGTGGATCGAAGTGTAGTAGTCGTCTTTGACGAGCCGCTCGGAGACGAGGATGGCGTCCTCGAAGTTGTAGCCGCGCCACGGCATGAAGGCGACGAGCACGTTGCGGCCGAGGGCGAGTTCGCCCTTGTCCGTGCAAGGCCCGTCGGCGATGACCTGCCCCTTATCGACGCGCTCGCCGATATTGACGATAGGACGCTGGTTGATGCAGGTGTTCTGGTTCGACCGCTTAAACTTCGTAAGCGTGTAGATGTCCGCCGTCACCTCGCGCGAGATCGTGCCGTCCACGTTGTGATCGGCCTTGACGATGATGCGCTCGGAATCGACGTAATCCACCACACCGTCGCGTCGCGCGGAGACGACCGCGCCGGAATCCCGCGCCGTCGTGAGTTCCATCCCCGTGCCGATGTACGGGGCTTCGGCGCGCAAGAGCGGCACCGACTGGCGTTGCATGTTCGACCCCATCAGCGCGCGGTTCGCATCGTCGTTCTCAAGGAACGGGATGAGCGAGGCGGCTACTGAAACGAGTTGTTTCGGGCTGACATCGACGTAGATCAACTCGTCGCGCATGGCAACGACGAACTCGCCCGCTTTGCGCGCGGCGTTGCGCTCGTTGATGATGTTGCCGTCCGGATCGAGTTCGATGTTGGCCTGACCGACGACGTACTTGTCCTCTTCCCAGGCCGTCAGGTAAAACGGGTACGGTTCGTAGTCTGCGCGCTTGCCGTCCGCCGCAATTTTCTTGTTGGCGCGCTCGATGTCCTCCTGCAAGATGTGATCGCCCGGCTTGTACTTCGTGTCGCCGCCGTTGATGACGCGCACGTATTCGACGACGCGGCCGCTCTCCACCTTGCGATAAGGCGACTCGATGAAACCGAACTCGTTGATGCGCGCAAAGCACGAGAGGCTTGAGATAAGGCCGATGTTCGGCCCTTCCGGCGTTTCAATCGGGCAGATGCGCCCGTAGTGCGTCGGGTGTACGTCGCGCACCTCGAAGCCCGCGCGCTCGCGCGAGAGCCCGCCGGGTCCGAGCGCGGAGAGGCGACGCTTGTGCGTGATCTCCGAGAGCGGGTTCGTCTGATCCATGAACTGCGAAAGCTGCGACGACCCGAAGAACTCGCGCACGGCCGCCGTGACGGGCTTCGCGTTGATCAGGTCGCGCGGCATCGTCGTCTGCATCTCCTGCTGGATCGACATCTTCTCTTTAATGGCGCGTTCCATGCGCACGAGGCCGATGCGGAACTGGTTCTCCAGCAGTTCGCCGACGGCGCGCACGCGGCGGTTGCCGAGGTGATCGATGTCGTCCGCGATGAACTCGGCCGGGTTGCGCCGCATCTTCAGGAGGTACGAGATCACCTGCACGAAGTCGCTGGCGGACAGGAGCGGGTCGGCGATGCGGTCGCGCTCGGGTCGCCCCATTTTGATGTTGAACTTCAGGCGGCCGACGCGAGAGAGATCGAATTTACGGTCGTCGAAGAACATGCCCTCGAACAGACGGTAAGAGGTCTGCACCGTCGGCGGGTCGCCGGGGCGCATCTTGCGGTAGATTTCGAGTAACGCGTCAACCGGCTTGTTGATCACGTCCTTCTTGAGCGTCAGCGACAGCACGGAGCCGAGATCGTCGCGTTCCGGGAAGAAGATGGAGAAGTTCTGCACGCCCGACTCGGCGATCTCCTGCAACTTCGCGGGGTTGATCTCGGTGTTCGCTTCGAGAAGCACCTCGCCCGTCTCCATGTTCACCACGTCGGCGATGGCATACGCGCCCTCGAACTGTTGCGTGTCAACTTCAACTTCCTTGACATGCCCTTTGCGCAGATCGCGCAGCGCGGAGGCGGTCACTTTCTTGCCCGCGCGCGTCACGGGTTCGGCGTGGCCGCGCACCTTGAGATCGCTGTCAACCTTCATGCCGACCAGATTGCTCGCGCCTTCTTCGGCAACCTGCACGAAGAGGCGGCCGCCTTCGACGCGCACCTCGTCCACCGTGTAGAAAGCGCGCAGGATGTCCTCGTCGGAGTAGCCCGCGTTCTTCACGGCGTCTTCGAGTTGGCCGTCGGTGTGAAACGCCTTCGGATCGAACTGCGGGTCGAGCCAGATGCCGAGCGCGCGCAGGAAAATCGAGGCGAGGAATTTGCGCTTGCGGTCGATGCGCACGTAGAGCAGGTTCTTCTGGTCGTACTCAAACTCGACCCAAGAGCCGCGGTACGGAATCACCTTCGCCAGATAGACGGGCGACTTCTCGAAGAAGACGCCGGGCGAGCGGTGCAACTGCGAGACTATAACGCGCTCCGTGCCGTTGATGATGAACGTGCCGTTATCGGTCATCAAGGGGATTTCGCCGAAGAAGACCTCTTCCTCCTTGATGTCGCGGATGGACTTCGCGCCCGTCTCCTGATCGACATCGAAGACGGTCAGGCGAATCTTCACCTTGAGCGGAACGCTGTAGGTCATGCCGCGTTCCTGGCATTCCTGCTGGTCGTGCTTGTGCTTGAGGCCGACGGGTTCGCCGCAGTTGTCGCACAATTGCGGGCGCACGGCGTTGAACGTACCGCAGTTGTTGCACAACGATTCGCCCGGCACGAGTGGGTCAACTTTGACGAGCGTGCCGCAGCTCTTACAGTTGGCTCGCAGGTAACGCAGACCTTCGAGGCGGCCGCATTTGCACTGCCAGTTGCCGATGTGATACTCGACGAAATCCAGTTCCGCCGTCCCGCGAAAATCCGAGATCGGGAAGACCGAGCGAAAAACGGCCTGCAACCCCGTCGGCTCGCGCTCTTCCGAGAGCAAGTCCATCTGTAGAAAACGGTTGTAGGAATCGCGCTGAATCTCGATCAGATTCGGGATGCGCGCCGCCGTCTTGATCTTCGAGAAGTCGTGACGTGTGGGCGGCTGGCTCAGGCGGCGGCCGTGGCCGCTCGTACTCGCTTGAAGCGGATTTGCAGACATCTTTATTATTCCTTTAGTGACAAATGACGGGCGGCAGAAGACACTCCGGAACGGCTCCGAAGTTTTCCGTCTGAATCACCCGTCACCCGGCATTTTTGCCCTTTTCGATAGAGACGACAAAACGCAGCCAGAGCGCACAAGTCTCTGACCGCTTCGATAAACTTTTAGCGGTTGAATCTTCTCAAACTGACTGTGAGAGTATCGCCAACGCCTCAATACTCCCCTACCTTAGCCGCTCTGCGGCTCGACTGTCAAGAACGCAAAACAACAGTGACAGGTGACGGGTAACAAGTGACGGGTTGAAGACAAGTTCTTATTTTCAACTTGTCACTTGTCACCCGTCACTGTCTTACTTGACTTCGACGGTTGCGCCCGCATCCGCCAATTTCTGGCGAATCGTCTCGGCCTCATCCTTGGTGACGCCTTCCTTGACGGCCTTCGGAGCGGCTTCGACCAGGTCCTTGGCCTCTTTCAGGCCGAGCGCCGTGATCTCGCGCACGACCTTGATGACATTGATCTTGTTGCCGCCGGCGGCCTGCAAGATCACGTCAAATTCGGTCTTTTCTTCCGCCGGAGCGGCCGCTTCGCCGCCGCCCGCCGCCGGAGCGGCCGCCACGGCAGCAGCCGCGGCCGAGACGCCGAACACGGTCTCCAACTCTTTGACGAGTTCCGAGGCTTCCAAAAGGGTCATGCCCTTCAAATACTCAATAACGTCTTCTCTAGTTGCCATGATAATTAATTAACCTCCTCAGGGGTTCTGCTTGTTGTGTTCCTCGTTTATGGTTCGCAGCAGGAGAACCCACGGGACACTCCCCACAGTTCGTTGCATCCGAACTACGAAAAGCGTCCGAGCCAAAAGGGACGACCTGACAAACCGTCCCGCCCGTTTTAACCGCGTCCAGCTACACTTCAAAATGCGGATTGCGGAACTCTGCATTGCCGATTGATAGAGGAGAGCACGCGCCGTCGTCTTCAATCCGCATCCCGCAATCGAATAATCCGAATTTGCTCAGGCGGCTTCCCCGCCGCCCTTCTGTTCGCCGATCTGTTTGACGACTATCGCCAGATTGCGCGGCACGGCCGACAGCACCGTGACCAGACGCTGCGCCTGGCAATTGATCAGGAACATGATCTTCGAGATCAACTCTTCCTTCGGCGGCAAGCTCGCAATCGCCTCGACATCGGCCAACGCGACGACCCGGCCTTCGACCACGCCCACTTTGAACGAGAACACTTCCGGGTTGTCTTTGACGAACTTCGAGACGGCCTTCGAGAGCGTCACGGCGTCGGTCGTGCTCGTGGCAATCGCCGTCACGCCTTTGAAGTGCTCCGTCGCGCCCGCGAACTGCGTGCCCTCGACGGCGCGACGCGCCAGCGTGTTCTTGACGACCATGTATTTCGCGCCCACCTGATCCAACTGGCGGCGCAGTTCCTGATCCTTGGTGACCGTGAGTTTGTTGAACCCCATCAGCATCGCGGCGGTCGCTTCCTGAAACTGCTGCGTGAGGGCTTCCAAATCCTGCTGTTTCTGTTCTCTCGTTTTCATTTCTCTTCCACGCTCCTCACAAGCTATTTCACGTAGGCCGTCTCGTCCAAAAGCACGCCCGGACTCATCGTCGCCGCGAGGTTCACTTTTTTGACGTACCTGCCTTTGGCCGTCGAAGGCTTCGCCCTGACGACCGCGTCGAGCAGCGTCTGCGCGTTCTCGCGCAGGAGTTGCTGGTCGAAGGAGACTTTGCCGATCCCGACGTGTATGACGCCCGTCTTATCCACGCGATACTCGACCTTACCGGCCTTCGTTTCGCGCACGGCGGTCGTCACGTCGGGCGTCACCGTCCCCGTCTTCGGGTTCGGCATCAGGCCGCGCGGCCCGAGCACTTTGCCGAGTCCGCCGACGAGACGCATCATGTCGGGCGTGGCGATCACGGCGTCGAAATCGAGCCAGCCGCCTTTGATGCGCTCAACCATGTCTTCGCCGCCGACGAAATCCGCGCCCGCCTCTTCGGCCTCGCGAATCTTATCGCCCTGCGCGATGACGAGCACGCGCTTCGACTTGCCCAGACCGTGCGGCAGAACGACCGTCCCGCGCACGAGTTGGTCGGCCTTGCGCGGATCGACGCCGAGCCACATCGTCAACTCTATAGTCTCGTCGAATTTCGCGAAGGCGACTTCTTTGACCTTCGCCAATCCTTCATCCAGATTGTATTTCCGGTGCGGCTCGATCTTCTCCAGAGCCGCGCGGAACTTCTTGCCATGCTTCGCCATTACTTATCCCTCTGAGGTTCAAGCGAGACGCTTCTCGATTGCGGAACGCGGTCTGCCGGATCGCGTCTTCGCGAGCCGTTGCCGCGTCTCTAATCTTTCGCGCCTCTCCCTCTGCTGGCGGAACTGTGAACTTTCTCTCGCGGGTGATCCGCGATCCGGCAGTCCGCGCTCCGCTTGATTACTCGACGGTGAGTCCCATGTTGAGCGCGGTGCCTTCGATGGTCTTGATCGCGCTCTCCAGGCTCGTCGTATTCAAATCGGGCATCTTCGCGCGCGCGATCTCCTCGATCTTGTCGCGCGAGATCGTGCCGATCTTCTCCTTGTTCGGCTTGCCCGAGCCCTTCGAGACGCCTGCCGCCTTCTTCAACAAATCGGCCGCGGGCGGCGTCTTCGTCTCAAAGGTGAACGAGCGGTCGGCGTAGACGGTGATGACGACCGGAATTTTCATGTCCGGGTCGGCCTGCGCGGTCTTCGCGTTGAAGGCCTTGCAGAACTCCATGATGTTCACGCCGTGCTGGCCGAGCGCCGGCCCGATGGGCGGAGCCGGATTAGCCTTCCCCGCCGGAACTTGCAACTTGATGTAGCCTGTAATCTTCTTTGCCATGATTTTAATAGCTCTTAGCCGTCAGCTTTCAGCTTCAGTTTTCTTTTTGCTGAAAGCTGATTGCTGATGGCTGAATGCTTCTCTTATTCGTCCTCGGTAAACGTAACCTTTTCCACGTCCAGAAAATTCAATTCGACGGGCGTCGAGCGTCCGAAGATGGTGACGACCACCTTGAGCGTGGACTTGTCCGCGTTGACCTCTTCGACCTTGCCGGTGAAGCTGGCGAAGGGGCCGCTCTTGATGCGCACCGTCTCGCCTATCGCATAAGTGAACTTCGGCTTCGGTTTCTCCTGCGCCTCCGTCACGTTATGCACGATCTGGTCAACTTCCTGCGGCGTCAGCGGCGTCGGGTTCTGGCCGCCGACGAAGCCCGTCACTTTCGGCGTGGATTTGATTAGATGAAAAACGTTGTCGGGGATATGCCCTCGATCATCGCACTCGATCTGCACGAGCACGTAGCCGGGGTAGAACATGCGCGACGATTCGACGCGCTTGTTGCCACGCATCTCGACGACCGTCTCGGTCGGGACGAGCACTTCCGTGATTTCGGCTTGCAGGTCGGTGTCGCGGATGCGCGCCTTCAGCGAGTCGCGCACTTTCTTTTCATGCCCCGAATAGGTGTGTAGGATGTACCACTGCTGCATCTTCTTAAAACGTCCTCGCTCTCAACAAAAGAGCCTGTTCTTGCACGAAACCCGGTAGAGCCTGAATTCATCCGCCCGAAAAATCTCAGCCGCCGAGGGCTTTGGTCAGCCCGTTGATGAGAAACGTCCAGCCCTTATCGATGAGCCACAGGTAGGTGGCGAAAAAGGCCACGGCGATGATCGTGATGATGGTGGTGTTCTGCACGTCCTTCAAAGTCGGCCACGTGACGCGCCGCATCTCGGAGCGGACATCGCTCCCGAAAGTCGCGATGCGCTCGAAGAACCCGGCGCGCGGGCCGGTCAAGCCGCGCTCGCGCCGCGCGGCGCTCCCTTCCGGGCCTTCGCCGAAACGAGCCGCGCGCGGGGACGCATCTCCTCCCACATCCGTCGAACTCATACGCCCCGGCGGAGGCGTCGGCTCTAGCGACGGCAACGACTTGTCGTCTTTGTTCTCAAAATCTTCGTCTTTTTCTCTCGCCAAGGGAGCTACCTCTTCGTGAAGGTGTTGACAGGGGTATCAGGATTTGAACCCGAACTTTCGGTTTTGGAGACCGACGTGCTAACCATTGACACTATACCCCTTCGGGAAACGATGAACGCCGAACGATGAATGATGAAGCACAAACAACCGCTTCTTCATTCCGCGTCGCGCGCTTCGGACTTCCGCGTTTACTTCGTTTCCTTATGGCTTCTGTGGCAACGGCAGAAACGGCAGAACTTGCTGAATTCCAGCCGTTCCGTCGTCGTCTTTTTATTCTTCGTCGTAACATAGTTACGATGCTTGCATTCCGTGCATTGCAACACAATATTATCGCGCGGCATAACTCACCTTCCCTGAAGAACCGGGGCTAAGTTTGAACCTCCAAGCCCCGAAAATTACTCGATGATGTCGGTAATAGTGCCTGCACCGACCGTGCGCCCGCCCTCTCTGATGGCGAACCTCAATCCCTTCTCCATCGCAATGGGCGTGATGAGCGTGATCTCCATCGCGATGTTGTCGCCCGGCATCACCATCTCCACT
>DASQMC010000074.1:0-7120 GCA_035645695.1 Pyrinomonadaceae bacterium | reverse complement strand
AAAACCGCATCGCCTCCGCGCTCGCCAGAAGGCGCGACGCGGCCGCCGCTCAAAAGAGAGACACGGCGAGCAGAGATGTCTCGACGGAAGTTGCCGCAGGTTGGAGCGCGGAAGTTGAAGCCGAGGCGATCAGTCGGCGCGGGGTCATGCCGGAACGCGAGGTCGTCGCCGGTTCGAGCGAACGTTCGCACGCTACGGCGTCGGACGCTCCGCAGGCCGTGCCCGACGAGATCACGGGCGGCGGCGCGGCGGCGGCGCACGCGGCCTCGCTCGCCGCCGCGCTCGGCGAGATGGTCGCGCACCTCGTCGAGCGCAAGGGCAAACAGGAGGACATGGAGCGCGAAGCGCGCGACGCCTTGCAGGCGCTCGCCGACCTGCGCGCGCGGCTCAACGGCGCGGCCGAGGAAGACGGCGCGAGTTTCGCGGGCGTCATCGGCGCGCGGCGCATGCCGGGGCGCAATGAAGAGGAGCGGCGGGCGCGTGCGAATGCCGTCGAAGAGGCTTTGAAGGGCGCGGCGGCCGTGCCGCTCGAAGTGGCGAGCCTCGCGGTGCAGGTGGCCGAGTTGCTGGAGACGCTGGCCGAACTCGGCGAACCGGCATGGCTCTCGGACTCCGCGGCGGGCGCGCAACTCGCGCTCGCGGCCGTCGTCTCGGCGCGTTACAACGTGCTCGTCAACGCGTCGGAGATCGAGGACGAGGAGTTCACGGGCGAACATCTCTCGCGCGCCGACGATCTGCTCGAACGCGCGCGGGAGATCGCGGCGCGCGTCGAGGCGTCTTTGATGGAGTCAATCGGAAGATAGCGGCAGGAGGTCACATAACGGCATGGAGAACGAACGTCGAGAAGATAAGCGTGCCAGGGTTTCCATCGAAGCGTGGTGGGAGGGGCAATCGGGGCGGCAAGAGGCGCGCGTCTCAGACCTCAGCATGGGCGGCTGCTTCATAGACACGCTCAGCCGCGCGGAGATCGGCGAACTCATCGTCTTCGCAATCAAGCAACCCGACGGGCGTTGGCTGCAACTGCGCGGGCAGGTCGCCTCGGTGGACGCGCACGTCGGCTTCAGCATCGCTTTCACCTACCTCACGGAAGACGAGCAACACGCGCTCGCCCCGCTCGTCAGGACTTAAAAGCTCGGGCGGCTATGCGCTAAGGCAATCACCAACACAGGCAGAGAGCACACCGCAGGGGCACAGAGGAAGACCTCAAACAATCTCAAATTTGAGATCGTCACTAAATTTGAGATCGCCTCCAGCTTTTCTCCGCGCCGTTGCGGTGTGCTCTCTGCGCTTGCGGCTGCTGCTGCTGCTTTGGCAGGTACCCGCTCCCCGGCTACTCCGTCACGAAACCGGCGGCGACCTTCGTCGTGGCGAGCGCCTTCGACTCGTTCCTGAGTTTCGCCTGCAAGTATTCCTTGCCGAAGTCGATCTGGAGTTCGATCCAGAGCGGGAGGTGGTCGGACATCTGGAAGGTGCGCCAGTCGTTGTAGTAGCGCGTGCGCTCGCGTGCGTTGCGCTGCTTGCCCTGCTTGTTCCTGAGGTAGGCCGCGCCCATCGACTTCTCGTACATCGCTTCGTCTTCCGTGCGATAGACGTACTTGAAGAAATCGAACGCGCCCGCGCTGCATAGCTTGAGCTTTTCCTGAATGCCGGGAGCGATGAAAGCGATCTGATCGTAATGCTTGGTCTTGAGCGCGTTGGAGGGGTGGCCTTTGAGTTGTTCGGGGATGTAGAAGCCCGCCCGAAGGATGGCGTTCATGGTTTCGTCGGTCGTGTCGAAGACGTTGAAGTCGCCGAGCAGGATCATGTTTTTCGCCCACGCGTATTTCTCGCGGGCGCGCGCGGCGAGGAAGTTCGCGAGGGCTTCGATCTCGCGTATGCGGTTGGGTTCGTTCGCTATCGACTTGCCGTAGAGTATGTGCGTCGTGCAGATGGTGAACTTGAACCAGCCGACGCTGAAGCCGACCATGAAGGGCGTGCGCGCGAGTTGCTGCGCCGGTTCGAGCGTCTTCTGTCCCTTGCGGCGCACGGGCGGGATGACGACTTCGCTGGCAAGGCCGCCGAAGTTGATCTTGCGCGAATCATAAACGAAGGCCATGCGTTCGCGGTTGCCCATCGTGCCTTCGGTCACGTCCGTCAGAACGTACTTCCACCAGTTGCCGAGATACTTCATCAGCGTGTTCAAAGCGGCCAGATCGTCGCGAACTTCCTGCACGGCCACGAGGTCGAAATGCGAGATGATTTCGGCCGCGTAGAAGATCGGTTCGCGGTCGCGGCGGCCGTACTTCTCCGAGTCGAATTCGCGTATGTTCCAGGTGGCGAGCATGAGGGTGTGGTCGGCGGTGCGGCGCGGAAGTTTCTCTTTATCGAAGGCGTCTTTGAGCCTGACCAAACCTTCGGCGGTTCGTCGTCCGTCCGTTGTCTCGCCGCTGAGCGAATAGTAGAGGGGCATCGGATGAGGCTCTCCTTTTCGTTCGGAGAATCTTAGTGCGGGGTCATATTCACGGACAAACTTCCCAGAGTCAACGTTTTTAAGCGGGAGTCAAGCAGCATCTTGCACGGGGCGTGATCGTCAAATTCTTCCACCCGCAAGCCTCGAATATCTAACACGTAACCAAAACCCACTCGTACATCCCATGTGTGCTGCGCGTGAAGTGCATCTTTCGGATATTTATCTGCTGATACTTTGAAATGCGATTGGTAGGATTTGCCGTGCGCGACTCGAATAAAGTTGTAATCACAAGGTTCATGCCCCCCGAGCGATACCAGTGGCTTGGGAAAGATGATTGATTCGTCACCCTCAAACACCACGTCTGACGTATTGTCCCGCACAAGATAAATAGCCCGGCCGCTACGATTCTTCACTTTGTAATTGACGACGATAGCATCGCCAGACTTAATTTCCTGCCGCTCAACCCAGACTGTAAAAATTATGCCGTCCGCCGTTAGGGCTTCGACTCGCTTCACGCCGGCCGCATGCCCCTGAGCGCCGGCAGAGACAGCGAGCAGCCACGACAAAATCAATGCGGCGGGAAATTTCTTAAACATTTACCTTTTGCTAGAGGTGTTTGCGCAGGAAGGTGACGATCTTCCAGCCGTCGATGTATTTCCAGGGCGAGCGGCCGAGCGTGTAGTGGCCGCAGCGCAGCCACACGGCGTCGAGCGGGTGGCCGGCATTGCGCACGCCCTCAATCGCGTCGCGCGAGAGGTCTGCCGGGAACGTCAGATCGTAGCGCGCGGCGATGAAGCGAATGGGGCGCGGCGCGAGGTGTCTGAGTTTTTCCGAATAAGCGAGGGGGCTGATCGGCAGCCAGTAGCGACGCAGTTCGTCGAGCGTTACGGCGTCGCCGAAACCTGCGCGCACGTGGCGCGTGGAGATGCCGCGCCACGCCACGTCGGCGACGTAGCCGGAGACGTGATTAAAGACGCCCGTGCGCAACGCGGGTTCGTGGACGAGCGCGAGGAAGCCGATGCACGAACCGATGCTCGTGCCCATGATGCCGATGCGCTCATAGCCCTGCCCGGCGAGCCAGCGCACGGCCGCGCGCGTGTCGATCACGCCCTGACGCATGGACTGGAGTGTTCGCCCGATGTTGGAACTGACGAGATGATCGGCGCGTTCGAGTTCGGGCGGGCGGCGCGGGCCGTGATACGGCAACGTCAGGAGCAGGGAAGCGATGCCGAAGCGATTGAGGATGCGGCACAGTTCGACGTGGCTCGGCACCTGGGCGTTCCATTCCGGCAGCACGACGACGGCGCGGCGCGTGTCGTTTCGTTTGCCCGTGATGGTTGACTCGCGAAAGAAGCGCGCGTGCGCCGTGTTGTTCTCCACGGATGGAGTTTCGATGGAACTCGTCCACGTCAATGCCTGCCCGTCGAGACGATAGTCGGCGACGGGCGGCAGCGCGTAGAAGGCGTCGCTGTCGGCGAGCGCCCGCTTGGCGTAGGCGTCGAGGAGCGCGCGCGGGTCGTCGCCGTTCGCGTGTTCGACGACGAAAGACGCGCCCCACTCGAAAGGGCGCACGACGCGATTCGTGTCGCGCGTGGCGTAATGGCGTTCCCTGATCTGTATCCGGCGTTTGAGCAACTTACTTTTTGACCCCCGCAAAAATTTAAAGGTAACAGAGCGAAAGGTCAAAAGCGAAAAGGCAAGGGGAAAGGGGAAGGGGGAAAGGGGAAAGGGGAAGGGGGAAAGGGGAAGGGGGAAAGGGGAAGGGGGAAGGGGGAAAAGGTTAAAGCCAAGCGGCGCACGACAAACGCGCCTTCTTGTCTTAACCTTTACCCCTTCCCCCTTCCCCTTTCCCCTTACAGGTCGGGTTTACGGTCTCTGAATCCAGAAGTTGTAACTGCCGCTGCCGCTATAGGAGTAAACCTGCCATTGATAGTAGCCGGCCGTGCCGCTATAGCTCACGTCTTCGCTGGACGAGGCGCTCTCGCCGCGCGCCACGATGACCCACGACGAGCCGTTCCACTTTTGCAGGTAGAGGTCGAAGTCAGCGCCCGAAGTGGGGCCGCGCAGCCAGCCTTTGTGCGCGCCGGAGACGCTGCTGTAGTAGTAAGTACCGTTCGGGTGAATGTCGTAATCGCCGGTTCCCGAGAGCGAGCCGGTGTAGAGCGTGCAACTCGTGCAGGGCGCGGTGGTGCCGCCGCCTCCGCCGCCCGTGGTCAGCAGCGAGTAGAGCAGGCGATTGGGCGAACCCGTGCCGATCCCTGTGAGCACGCCGGTCGTCGCCGTGTTGATGATCTGCGAAGTGACCGTGGAGGGCGAAGCCCCGTTGTTGTTTTGCAGGTAGAGCGCGGCCACGCCCGCGACGTGCGGCGTCGCCATCGAAGTGCCGCTGATGGTGCTCGTCGCCGTGTCCGAAGTTGACCACGCGGAGATGATGTTCGAACCGGGCGCGAAGATGTCGAGGCACGAGCCGATGTTCGAGAAGTCGGACCTGGCATCGCTCGAAGTGGTCGAACCGACGGTGATGGCGGCCGCGACGCGCGCGGGCGACGTGTTGCAGGCGTTCGCGCCGTAGTCGTTTCCGGCGGCGATGGCGTAGGTGATCCCAGAGTTGATCGAATTCTGGACGGCCGTGTCGAGCGCGGACGATGCGCCGCCGCCGAGGCTCATGTTGGCGACGGCGGGTGCGATGCGGTTGGCCGTTACCCAATCGACGCCCGCGATGACGCCTGAGTCCGTGCCGTTACCGGAACAGTCGAGCACGCGCACGGCGTGCAGCGTGACGCCTTTGGCGACGCCGTAGGTCGAACCGCCGACCGTGCCCGCGACGTGCGTGCCGTGGCCGTTGCAGTCGTTCGAGCCGTTGCCGTCGTTGATCGAAGAGTAGGCCGCGCCGTTCGCGCGCCCGCCGAATTGCGCGTGCGTCTTGCGGATGCCGGTGTCGATGATGTAGGCGTGGACGCCCGCGCCCGTCGGCGTGTAGTTATAGTTGCCGTCGAGCGGACGATTGCGCTGGTCTATGCGGTCAAGCCCCCACGGCGCGCCCGACTGCACGGTCGTCGCATGAACTTCGCCGTCCTCTTCGACGAATTCTACGCGCGGGTCTTCGCTCAGGGCGAGCGCGTCTTCTTCCGACATTTCAACCGAGAAACCGTGCAGGGCGTGCTTGTAAACTTTTTTGACCTTGCCCTTGTGCGCTCCCGCCATATCATCCGCGATGTACCCGGCCAGCGAATGGTCGCCCTTCGGGTCGGCGGCGTAGTCCTTGAGGACGACGATATATTCGTTGGGGATCGGTTTCTCTTTCTTGAACAGTTTGGTTTTCACGGCTGCCGAACTGGATGTGCTGCTGACCGCGCCCGAAGGCATGAAGGTTAGACCGGCAAGGGCGAGGATGACGACGAGGGCGAGAAACTTTTTCATATCTTCTCCTGAAAGTGTGAGACGTAACGATGGACAGTCAGGGTGGACGCGCGCGCCGGGCGTTCACCGGTACGGGGGATGCGTGTCTTTAGGAAGCGACGCCGCTCGCGATGCGAGAAGTTTTGCCCGGCGTTGCCGTGATGGACAGAGCCAGAGCGGCACGAGAAGCCGCGCCCAACTCAGTCGGTTATCGGCCTACGGCGTTGAGGTTTGACGGTTTTTCGGAGCAGCATCCCGATGGCAAAAAGCTGCCCTCGTTTGATTTGACGGCGGGCGCGAAAATTTCCGCGCGCCCGCCGTTCCCGGCTGTGGTTAACAGTTGAGGTTTAGAGAACGCCGCACAAGTTCCAAGCCTGTGCGACGGCGTTGTGGTTCGCGCTGCCCGAACCGTAGAGCGCGGCCGCCGCATTGAGCGTGGCGGTACGCGCGCCTTTGAAGTTGGTGCTCGAAGTCATGTACGAGGTGAGGGCGCGATACCAGATTTTGGCTGCCGCGTCCGCGCCGATGCCGGTCATCGAACCGCCGCGATGGTGCGTGCCGCCGACGGCCAGAAGGTAGAACGCCTTGTTGGCGATGCCGGAGTTGATGTGGACGCCGCCGTTATCGCCCGTGCCCGTGTAACGCTCGGCGTAGTGGTCGGGGTCGTCGTCGGCCGTGTAGCCGCTGTTGGAGGCGGCGTGCGGGTTGTCCATGTAGCGCAGGGCATCGCCAGCGACGCCCGGCGTGTAGCACTGCTCGCCGATCTTCCAGGTGTTCGAGGTCTGCCCCTTCGCGTAACGCTCGACCATCGCACCGAACACGTCAGACCAGGACTCGTTGAGCGCGCCCGACTCGTTCGCATAGGTGAGATTCGCGGTGCGCTCCGTGATGCCGTGCTGCATCTCGTGGCCGCAGATGTCGAGCGTGACGAGCGGCGAGAAGGTCGTGCCGTTGCCGTCGCCGTAGGTCATGTAGCTGCCGTTCCAGAAGGCGTTGTTGTAGCCGCTGCCGTAATGGACTTTGGAACTGATGAGGCCGGTCACGCCGTCGGCCGAAGTGTAATAAGCGGGGCCGCCGTTGCCGTCGATGCCGCGCCGCCCGTGCGTGTTGTAGAAGTAGTCGTAGACTTTCGCCGCGCCGAAGTGAGCGTCAACGCCCGCCTTCTGGCTCGAAGAATCCCAATAGTTGTCGGCGTCGGCGAAGCGATAGGTGGAAGAGGTCGTGTTGCGGTTATCGAAGGTGCCGATCTTGCGCGAGATGTCTTCCATGTAG
>DASQMC010000073.1:0-10881 GCA_035645695.1 Pyrinomonadaceae bacterium | reverse complement strand
GTCAGACTTCCACGCCTGACAAGGGCTTTGTTATAGTCGTGCCAGTTGCGGATGCGGTACTGGCGTTGCTTTCTCTTTTTGGTCACGCATGAAGGTTAGCAAACCCTCCGCATCCGTGACCATTTATGCAACAACGTCTTTGAGATTTGAAATCTGAAATTACAAATCTGAAAGTTCAAGCCACTTTAGCATCATTTATCCTGCCTCTCTTCACCTCACCACACGTCGCCCGCGAGCAAGTCTTCATAAGTGTCGCGGCGGCGGACGAGGTCAACGCGGCCTCCCTCGCGCACCATCACGGCGGCGGGCAGCGGGCGGCCGTTGTAGGGGAACGCCTGTGCGAGCGAATACGCGCCGCTGTTGAGCAGGGCGAGCGCCTCGCCGGGGCGTACATTGGCGGGGAGGTGCCTGTGGTCGGGCAGGCGGTGTTCGCCCTCTATGTCGAAATACACGTCGCCGGAATCGCAGAGCGGCCCGGCGACTTTGTAGCTCGTATCGTGGGGCGCATCGGCGCGCGAGGCCGAGACGAGGTGGTAGTACCATTTGTAGGTCGCCATCGAGAGCAGCAGGTTGAAGCCCGCGTCCGTCAGGAGCCACACGTCGCCCGTCTCCGGACGCCGCTTGATGTTACGCACGGTGGTGAGTACTAGCCCGGCGTCGGAGATGACGCTGCGGCCGGGTTCGAGCAGGATCGTGACGCGATCCAGCAGGTGCTCCGCCGCCGCGTCGCGTGCAGACTCGCGCGCGACGCGCAGGGCGGCGGCGAGCACTTCGGCCGGTTCGAGACTCGCGCCGAGCATGTCGCGTTCGGCCGGGGGCAGTTCGTCGGCCTGCGAGCGGTCGCGCAGGTAATTGACGGGAATGCCGCCGCCGAGGTTGATGTGTTCGAGCGTGTGGCCGGTGTCGCGATGGAGCGCGACGAGATGTTCCCACATCATCTTGAAGGCATCGGCGTATGGTTCGACATCGGGCGTTTGCGAGCCGACGTGGATGTGTATGCCGCCGATGCGGACGAGTTCGGGATGCTGGAGCGCGCGGCGGAAGGCGTCCGGCACTTCCCCCGAAGTGATGCCGAATTTCGATGTCAGCAGCGCCGTCTGCAAGCCGATGTGCGAGCGCGTGCCGATCTCCGGCACGAGGCGCAAAGTGATATTTGCGCGCTTCGACACGCGCCGCG
This sequence comes from Pyrinomonadaceae bacterium, assembly GCA_035645695.1. Lineage (GTDB taxonomy): Bacteria > Acidobacteriota > Blastocatellia > Pyrinomonadales > Pyrinomonadaceae > JAIVJZ01. The sequence goes on along the minus strand of DASQMC010000073.1, from coordinate 9,704 downwards.
CGGCCGCTTCGACGAGTTCGATCTCGTAGACGGAATCCACGTTGATCGAGTAAATCCCGGCGCGCACGGCGTCGTCCAGTTCGTCGTCCGTTTTGCTCGTACCGTTGAAGATGATCTGTTCGGGACGAAAGCCTATGCGCAGCGCTTTGAAGAGTTCGCCGCCGCTGTTGACTTCGATGTCGATCCCGGCGTCGCGCACGGCGGCGAGGACGGCCATGTTCGAGTTGGCCTTCGAGGCGTAACAGAATTTGACGGGTCGATCCACGCTCGCGGCGGCATGTCGCAGGCGCGCGATGTTGGCGCGGATGCGCGGCTCGGAGAAGACGTAGAGGGGCGAGCCGTATTCGCGAAGCAAAGCGAGCGCGTCCGCGCCGTTGATGTGCAGGCGTCCGCCCTGTGCTTCCAGAAAATCCGGGATCGTCCACGCGGGCGCAACGTCGGGCGCGGGCGTTTGTGCTGGCATGGTATAAAGGCTCCTTGAATTTTCCCTCGGAGAGAAGATGCGTGCGAAGATAGACCGCCTCCGCGAAAACGGTCAAGAGAAAGGGGAAAGGTTAAGGGGGAAAGGGTAAAGGGAAAGGGAAAGGGAAAGGGTAAGGGGTAAAGGGTAAAGGGGAAAGGCGAAGAGGGCGATGCCCCGGCTCGGTCAAACGATCACCTCGCTTAAAGTTTTTCCCTTTCCCCCTTCCCCTTTCCCCCTTACCCCTTTCCCCCTTCCCCCTCCCCGTCCTCCTCTTTGGAGCTTAAAGATGGTTGTCGATGTTGACTGGCAAAGAGCCAGGCGTGATTTCCCTGTGACGGAGCACCTGGCGTATCTGAACAGCGCGGGAGCGGGACCTGTGCCGCGCGCGGCGTCGGATGCGGCGACCGGGTTTTACAGGGAGATGCTGGAATCCGGCGACAGGCGTTGGGTCGATTGGCTGGAGCGGCGAGAGCGAGCGCGCGCGTCCGTCGCGCGACTGATCAATGCCGAGCCGGATGAGATTGCGTTCACGATCAACACCTCGACGGGGATGAACCTGATCATAGACGCGCTCGAAGGGCGTGGCGAAGTCATCTCCTGCGAGTTGGAATTCCCGGTTTCCACCCTCCCGTGGATGCACCGCGGCATAGGCGTGCGGCGGCTCCCGGCGCAGGACGGGAGACTCGCGGTCGAAGATATTCGCGCGGCGATGCCGGAGCGCGGGACGGGCGTCATCTGCCTCAGCCACGTGCAATACTCGAACGGCTTCCGCGCGCCGCTCGCGGAGATCGGCGCGGCCAAGCGAGAGCATGCGTTTGTCGTCAACGCGGCGCAATCGGCGGGAGTTTTTCAGATCGACGTGAAGCGCATGAAGATCGACGCGCTCTGCTCGACCGGACACAAGTGGATGCTCGGTGGTTTCGGGTCGGGCTTCGTCTTCCTGAGCCGCGCGCTGCTGGAGGAGACACGCGCTCGCTCTATCGGCTGGTTGAGCGTCGAGCACCCGTTTGCGATGAGGAACGACGAATTTCGCGTGCGCGGCGACGCGGGCGCGCGCGCCGAGGTGGGCTGCCCGCACTTCGCCGGAATCTTCTCGCTCGGCGCGGCGGCCGATTACCTGTTGCAGACCGGGACGCTTGAGATCGAGCGGTGCGCCCTCACGCTCAATCGCCGTTTGACGGAACAACTCACCACGGCGGGCTGGCACGTGCTGTCGCCCCTCGCAGACGAGGCCGAGCGTTCGGCCGAGACGCTCGTCGCGGCCGATGATCCGGCGCGCGTCGCACGCCACCTCGTGCTGCGCGGCGTCGCCGTCACGCAAAAACCGGAGGGCATCCGCGTCGCCACGCATTTCTTCAACAACGAAGAGGACATCGCGCGTCTCGTCGCCGCGCTCGACGAAATTCGCTGAGAGAACTTTCCACGCTATTTTCCAAAGAACGGGAGCAGACACCCATGACAACAGAGAGACCGCTATTCATTCCGTTGATTTTAGGCACCCCGCGAAAGGGGCGCATGAGCGAACACGTCGCGCGGTTCGTGTTCGACCGCCTGGAAAAGCGCGCCGGGGTAGAGACCGAATTGATCGACGTGCGCGCGCTTAACCTGCCGACCGACGATGCGGGCGAAGCGATCAAGGACGAGAATTTCAGCCGTGCGTGCGCGCGCGCCGACGGCCTCGTCATCGTCGCGCCCGAATACAATCACGGGTATCCGGGGATGCTCAAGCACGCGCTCGACACGAACTTGAAGGAATATATACACAAGGCCGTGGGCGTCTGCGGCGTCTCGGCGGGCAGCTTCGGCGGCACGCGCGTGATCGAAAATCTGTTGCCCGTCTTACGGGAACTCGGACTCGTCGCGACCTTCACCGACGCCAACTTTTCCGGCGTGGGAAAGATTTTCGACGAGTCGGGCGCGCTGCTCGACGAGTCGTACATCAAACGCACGGAGAAGTTCATAGACGAACTCGTCTGGATGTCGAAAACGCTGCGCCACGGCCGCGAAAACGTGACCTAACTGAGGAGGAATTGATTCATTGATCCATCGGTTCATCGGTTCAATGAGGAAATAAAATATTGAATCAATGAATCAATTCTTCAATGAATCAATTCTTCTACAACCTTCGGCCGCCGCGTCGAATCAGAATTGATTAACAAGGGGACTTAACAGAACCGTCCATGACCTCAATACACGACGACGCGGGCGCACGCGGCAACGCCACCTATCTCAATCCCGTCTACAGGCGCGATTTCCCAGACCCCTTTATCCTCAAGCACGGCGGCGAATACTGGGCTTACTGCACGGGTCTCAGGGGCGACGGCCGCGCCTTCGGCATGCTCCATTCGCCGGATTTGATTAACTGGCGCGAACTCGGCGGCGCGCTCGCCCCGCTGCCCGGCGAACACCCCTGTTACTGGGCGCCCGAAGTAGTCTATGAGAACGGGCGTTTCCTGATGTACTACAGCGTCGGCAACGAGAAGTTGATGCAAGTGCGCGTCGCCGTCGCGGAGCACCCGGCCGGGCCGTTCACGGACAGCGGCCACCGCCTGACCTCCGCCGAGTTTGCCATCGACGCACACGTCTTCATAGACGAAGATGGCGTGCGCTGGCTCTTCTATGCGACCGATTTTCTCACGCACACGCATATCGGCACGGGCACGGTCTGCGACCGCATGCTCGACCCCTTCACGCTCGCGGGCGACCCGCGCCCCGTGACGCGCGCGCGTTACGACTGGCAGGTCTACGACCCGCAGCGCAAAGAGAAGGGCGGCGTGCGCTGGCACACGGTCGAAGGGCCGTTCGTGCTGCGGCGAAAAAATCTCTACTACCAGATGTTCAGCGGCGGCAACTGGCAGAACCTGACTTATGGCGTCAGTTACGCCGTCAGTGAGCGCATCGCGCGCGAAGACGAATGGGAGCAGTCGGCCGACGGAGAGCGCGTGCTGCCGATACTTCGCACCGTGCCGGAGAGAGTCATCGGCCCCGGCCACAATTCGGTCGTGCGCGGACCGGATAACCGTGAGTTGTTCTGCGTCTATCACGCCTGGGACGGCGAGCACGGGCGCGTCCTCGCCATCGACCGTCTCGATTGGGTGGGCGAGCGCCTGATCGTGCTCGGCGCGACCTCGACGCCGCAACCGTCGCCGCTCGCGCCGACCTTCAAGGGTTTTTCCGGCGAGCGCGCGGGCGACCCCGGCGAGGCGTGGACGTGCGAGGGCGTCGGGCGTTGGAGCGTGCGCGAGGGCGAGGCGCGACAGGAATCGGCCGTCGCGGGCGCGGCTTCGGCGCGCTGCGCGGCGGGCGCATCGAGTTTCCTTTTGGAAGTCAGTTTACGCGCGCTCGACGCGGGGCGCGCGGCCGGGGCATACGGCCTCGCGCTGTTGACAGACAGGGAACGCGTTCTTCAATTCACGATTGAGCCGGGAACGAACGAGGCGCGCGTCAACTGGCTGGCGGACGGCGGCGCGCTCTCGGAAACTCGCTTCGCGCTGCCCGCGGATTTCGACGGGCGCGCCCTGCACCTGCTGCGCGTGGAGATCGACGGGAGGCGCGCGACTATTTTTCTTGACGAAAGGGTCGTGCGCTGGCAAGGTACGCTGAACATCGCGCCCGGCGAGGTTGCGCTCATCACAGAGGGGGCGCGGGCGGCCTTCAAAGGATTCGAGTTGACGAGCGGTTGGGAAGAACTTTTCATGCAGAACGGGCGGTCGCTGGCCGAACGCCGCTGGCAACACGACGGCGTTGAAGGATGGCGATTGGAAGATAACCTGCTGCGCTTCGACGACTACGAAGGCCGCGACCGTGTGATTACCAGAGAACCGTCGCTTGAGTCATACGAGCTCGTCGTCAACGCCCGGCTCGAAAGCGAGAGTTCGCGCGGCTCCGGCGGCTACGGTTTCCGTCCGGCCTGTGGCGCGAAAGATTTTGACCCGCTGTTCACCGTCGAGCGCCATGGCGGCGCGGCGGGCGACGAATGGGCGCTCGTCGCCCGCAACTTCATAAATGATTCACGCGAAAATGATTCGATAGTCGAAAGCTGGCGGCTCCCGGCATCGTTCGACCCGTTCGTCATGCAACAGTTTCGCTTTCGCAAACAACACGGGCGGCTCACAGTCCGCTGGGAGGCTACGCCCCTCGGCGATACCGCCATCACCACGGAGGCCACCGCCGTCGGCCTCTACGCACATCGCGCCTCGGTCGCCTTCGACATGGTGCGAGTAACGGCTTTGAAACAGTGATGAGTGGTGAGTGATGAGTGATGAGTAAAAGACAAGGCTGTTGTTTTTACTCATCACTCATCACTCATCACTCATCACTCAAAATTGTATGAATGAATTGATACTGGGAACGAGGCCGGAAGACTTCATCTGGGCGAGCGGCGTGGAGGATACGTTCGTGCCGCAGGTGAAGCCGGGGCATCGCGCGCTCGACGAATATCAGTTGATGGGACACTACGAGCACTGGCGCGAAGACCTCGCGCTCGGGCGCGACCTCGGCGTGCGCGCCTTGCGCTGGGGCGTGCCGTGGTATCGCGTCGAACCGGAGCCGGGCGTGTTCGATTGGAGTTGGGCGGACGAAGCCCTGCCCTACATGATCGAAGAACTCGGCATCACGCCCATCGTCGATCTGATGCACTACGGCTGTCCGATGTGGCTCAAAAAGGAGTTCATTAGCAAGGATTACGTGCGCGCCGTCTCGAACTACGCCGCCGCCTTTGCGCGCCGCTACAAAGATTTGGTCAAGTGGTATACGCCCCTGAACGAGCCTATCGTCAACGCGCTGATGTGCGGCAAGCGCGGTCTGTGGCCGCCTTACCTGCGCGGCGACGCCGGCTACATTCGCATCATGCTGCAACTCGTGCGCGGCATCATCGCCACGGTCGAAGCGATCAAGGAGGTTGACCCGCTCTCGATCATGGTGCACGTCGAGGCGACGGGACTGAGCCGCGCCATCCGGCAGGATTTGGAATCGCTCGCCGTGGAGGAACAGCGGCGCGGCTATCTCGCCTACGACCTGCTCGTCGGCCAGATCACGCACGATCACCCGCTCTTTCCGTGGCTCATACGCAGCGGCGCAAGCATCGACATGCTCGACGAGATCGCGCGCCACAAAATCTCGCTCGACGTGCTCGGCATGAACTTTTACCCGCAATGGTCAACGCAACATCTCTACGTCGATCCGAAAGGGCGCCTCGCCTATCGCGCGCACGAGGAGGACGGCGCGGGCTTCGCCGCCGTCATCAACGATTACTACCAGCGTTACAACGCGCCCGTCATCATCACGGAGACGAGCGCGTTCGGCTCCGAAGAGTTGCGCGCGCGCTGGTTGAAATCCTCTGTCGAGGCGGTCAAATACCTGCGCGGCCAGCGCGTGCCCGTCCTCGGTTACACCTGGTTTCCCATGTTCACCATGATCGACTGGCGTTACCGCCACGGGCAGTCGCCGCTCGAACACTACCACCTCGAACTCGGCCTCTATCGCCTGAACGATAAACCCGCGGAAGGGCGCTGGGTCTCGACCCCGCTCGTCGAACAGGTACGGAATTACATCGCCAACTCCGCCGAATCCGTCGGCGCGCTTGACCCCTCAGCCCTCGCCCCCGCGCTCAACACGGAAGCCTCGAAGGCGCACTCGCGCGAGACTCAGCCGGACGGCGCGGCGGCACACGCGCGGCAACAACCACACCCGGAACACGTCGAAGGCGATTAAACTCGCCGCCGAAATCCGGCGGCCAAGCCGGGGGGCAGACATCCCCCCTTCCGGCGACCGCGAGCGAACACGAGTTTGACAGCCGCGCACGCCTTTGAGTATCTTTCATCTCACCTAAAACGCTTGTGCCCTACAGCGCGAGCGATTTCTTTTGAGCGGGTGTGGCGCAATGGTAGCGCATCAGCTTCCCAAGCTGAGGGTTGCGAGTTCGAGTCTCGTCGCCCGCTTCAATAATTTCAACAAATTACAACCGCTGGATTTTCGGTCTAGCTTTCCATCTACATTTCATCTACCTTTTCACGCATCCGACATTGAGACTAAGTTCGAGGTGCCTTATCAAGGCTGTCAGATCATCGGCGAGATGGAGGAACGTGAAAAGGGCGCGCGGCAACGATTCGCGCTCGATGTACGCGCGCCCGACGGCAAGATGATGGTATACATGGGAAGTACGCCGACAAGTCAGCTTTGTCTAGCGGACAGATACTTATCGATAGGCTTCATTACGCCTTCGTTCAGATTCAGCATCCATTTGCCTTCGTTCAGCGTCGGCTCTTCGTTGTTCTGCATCAATTTGTGCCTGCCTTCTCCGATACTCCCGGTCAACTTCTCTCTGAGCCTCTCTGGCAGCGGCATCTCGCTGCTGCTGTTGATAAGAACTCCCGGAAGATTGAGAGGAACTAGGCTGGTACTGGCTTGGTGTTGACTGAGAGCCACCGCAAGAACTTAAAAGAAGGCATCCACCGATGCCTGCAACAAAAAGCCAACTAAGCTTCAATGCTAATGAGGTGGAGGTGAGTTTGGACATGTGCTTCTCCTTTAAACAAGAAAATTGCCATTGCTGGCGGTTGGTGTGAGGCTGGTAAGTCTCCTACCAGCAGGAAAGCGGCGAGGTAAAGCGATCTGGAGATGTTTCTGATAAATGCCGGCGAGGGACGGTTGAGAAAGACAGAAGCGCCGTGTTCTTGCCATGAGCGCCGCCTCTGCCTGTGGGCATCTGGCGCGCATTCTATTCATTACGGCCAAGATGTCAACGGAAATCTTCGGCGGGAAGGTTGTCATCCTCTGTTTGAATTACGGACAGGGACGGAAAATGAACGCGGTGCCGCCTCTTATGCCAACACCGCCCATCATATGAACTTTTGAGGGTCATAAGGTGAGTCAAACAACTCGATAGCGCCGCTCATGAAAAATCTATGACGCCATAATTTACCGGGCGATGTGCATCATTCGCATTGTTTTACATAAACTCGTTCGGCGCATCAAATGCATAACTATCGTAAGTTCTCCGGAGAAGATTGCGGGATGAAAAAAATAAATATGATCATGCGTTTGCTATTGACGGTCGTGCTGGGAATCTCAATTTCGGCGAGCAGTTTAACCGTCGCGCAACAAAGGCGCGCGGGAGGTGCGGCCGCTCAGAAGGGCAAGGGCATTAGGGCGCGTGGAACTGCGACCAGCACGGCGACGCCGCCCGTTCTGGAACGAAACGTGCGGGCGCATATGGAATTTCTGGCGAGCGACGCGATGCAGGGGCGTGGAAGCGGAACGCAGTTCGAGTTGCTGGCGGGGCATTACATCGCTTCGCAGTTGCGGCAGTACGGCGTGGAGCCTGCGGGCGACGCGGGCGGAGAGCGGAGTTTTATCCAGACCGTCGCCTTGACGCGTCAGGCTTTCGCAGACGCGCCCGCGCTCAGTTTTATCGCAGGGGGCGGCGTTGAACGGCGTTGGATGCACGGCCGGGAGATGCTCGTCACGCGGATGACGGCGGCGGAGTTGAAAGGCGCTTTGCAGAAGTTGCGTGCGGGCGAGAAGCCCGCGCCGGGCGCGCTCGTGCTGATGACGCAGGGCGAAGAGAGCGATGCGCGCCAGTTGTTCGCGCAGGCGTCGGCGATGGGGCGACAGGGCGCGGCGGCGGTTATCGTCGCGGAGAACGCGGCGCTCAGGCGAAACTGGGCTGCGATGTCTGCGAGGCCGCCGCAGTTGCCGTCGATGTCGGAGCCGGGAAACGCCGCGAGCAGCATGATCGTCTTGAGCACGGAGGCTTTCAAGGAACTGCAAGCGGTTGCCGACGGGACGCAGATCAATCTCGCCGGGACGCTCGCGCCCGCCGAGACGAGCTACACCTGGAACGTCGTTGGCGTGCTGCCGGGCGCGGACGCGAAACTGTCCGGCGAGGCCGTGCTGTTGAGCGCGCACATGGATCACATCGGCGTCGGCACGGGGCAGACGGGCGACCAGATTTATAACGGGGCGGACGACGACGCGTCGGGCGTCGTCGCCGTGTTGGAGTTGGCGCGCGCGCTCGCAGGCGTGCGCGCGCGCCCGAAGCGCACGGTCTATTTCGTCCTCTTCGGGAGCGAAGAGAAGGGCGGCCACGGCGCGCGTTATTTCCTCTCGCGCCCGCCCCTGCCGCTCGCGCAGATGGTGGCGAATCTCCAGTTTGAGATGATCGGCCGACCCGACCCGAAGGTGGCGACAGACACCTTGTGGCTCACAGGCTACGAGCGTTCCAACCTCGGCGCGGAACTCGCGCGACAAGGCGCGCGACTCGTCCCGGACCCGCACCCCGCGGAGAATTTCTTCCAGCGTTCGGACAACTACGCGCTCGCTCGCCGCGGCGTCGTCGCGCACACCGTTTCGAGTTTCGGCCTCCACCCCGAATACCACCAACCCTCGGACGACATCGCCCACATAAACTTCCCGCACATGACTCGCGCCATCAACTCGATGGTCGCGCCCGTCCGCTGGCTCGTCAACTCAAACTTCACCCCGGCGTGGGCGGAAGGCAAGAAGCCGTAAACTTTATAAGAATGTACCGTTATGTAGATGAAGCGATGATCCCCAAATTTACCGGCGAGGCGCAGGAGCACCACGCAGCAACCCTTCGGTGCTCAAATCTTCATCTACATCTTCCCAGTGGAGGCCGTAGCCGCCACCGATAATTTGCCAGTTATTTCTTTGCTCGCTGGAGGCATTCAAGAGACGCGGATACCACACGAGCGGAACAGAGATCGTCCTACCGTCCATCAAGCGCACTCTTAATTCATCTTCGGTAACTTCCACATCTGCGACGCGCTCATCAGCCGCCAACGCTAAAGTACTCATTCCATGCCTCCAACAACTCTGAATCGTGTTTTCTAATCAACTGCTCTATTTGCCTTAGTTCCTTAGAACTAAAGCCGAAGTTACGCGCAAAACTTACAGGATTCAACCAAAATTTAGCGGAAAGTTTCTCACGGTCTATGTGTACGTGAGGGGCTCGTTCGGTTCATGGCTATAAAAATAGATGCGGTATGGTCCCGCTCGTAAAACAGTCGGCATGAATGAACATTGTAGGAGCATCTAACGCATAGTTCTAGTGTTAGAGCGCGTCTTTAGCAACACAAAGGACGTTGTTGCATAAAAGAGGATGAGCGAAGCTGACCCTCGAACTGAACCTATCTTAGGCGACGACCTTGTAGCTGTCGGGCATCCCTTCGTGCGTCATCCGGTTCAAGGCCGCGCATCGCACCAGCAGTTGGCTGGCCTG
>DASQMC010000072.1:0-3991 GCA_035645695.1 Pyrinomonadaceae bacterium | reverse complement strand
CGTCAGACTTCCACGCCTGACAAGGGCTTTGTTATAGTCGTGCCAGTTGCGGATGCGGTACTGGCGTTGCTTTCTCTTTTTGGTCACGCATGAAGGTTAGCAAACCCTCCGCATCCGTGACCATTTATGCAACAACGTCGTAAGTGCTTGTAATTAAGTGTCGGGCATTTTGGAGTTTTTAAGAGGCGGCGATTGCATTTCTGGCCGCGCCCTTTATAATCATGCCGTTCCAAATAATCCTGAGCGTCACGGCGCGTCCCAAGCGCTCCTGCTTTGCCCGCCTCCGAAGGGCGATACCCGCTTTTGTGTCAACGGGCGGCGAAAGGGGTCATTCTTAAGTTATGGCTGTTCGTCTGAGTAGAACTTTCGTGCTGCGCAAGCTGCACCAATTGTCGGGCATCGTCCCGCTCGGCGCGTTCCTGTTGGAGCATCTCTACACCAACTCGAAGGCGGCGCACCCCGAGCGCGGCGTAGAGGATTTCAACAAGGCCGTCGCCGATTTGCAGGCGATTCCTTACGTCCTCTTCATCGAGATCACGTTCATCTTCATCCCCCTGCTCTACCACGCCGTCTACGGGCTGTTCATCACCTGGGAGATGCGTCCGAACAACCTGAGCTACCCTTATCCGCGCAACTGGTTCTACACGATTCAGCGCGCCACGGGGGTCATACTTTTCTTCTTCATTCTCTTTCACCTGCTCAACTTCCGCTTCGGCCTCATACCGGGCTTGAACGAGCGCGCCGTCGCGCATTATCCGAACGAGGCTTTTGAAATCGTCTCAAGCGAATTTCAGATGCTGCCGATCCTGATCATCTACATCATCGGCATCGCCGCGACGGTGTGGCACTTCGCCAACGGCATCTGGCTGTTTCTGGTTGACTGGGGCATCGTCATCGGCGAACGCGCGCAACGCGCCACGGGTTACGCCTGCATCGGTTTCGGCGTGCTGCTCTATCTCCTGTGGATTAACGTGACCTTTGCATTCTTACGTCCCGGCGGACTTCTCGGAGGATTACTTTACTAATGGCGGCCACTTCTAAAGGCACAAAGATTGCGATTGTCGGCGGCGGACTCGCCGGGCTCGCGGCGGCGATGAAGATCGCCGAGGCGGGACACGAAGTTGATCTCTTCTCGGTCGTGCCCGTCAAGCGTTCCCACTCGGTCTGCGCACAGGGCGGCATCAACGGCGCGGTCAACACGAAGGGCGAGGGCGATTCGACGCAGGAACATTTCGACGACACCGTCTACGGCGGCGACTTCCTCGCCAACCAGCCGCCCGCCAAGGCCATGTGCGAGATGGCTCCGGCCATCATCTACCTCTTCGACCGCATGGGCGTACCCTTCTCGCGCACGAAGGAAGGTTTGCTCGACTTCCGCCGCTTCGGCGGCACGAAGCACCACCGCACAGCCTTTGCGGGCGCATCGACCGGCCAACAGCTTCTCTACGCGCTCGACGAACAGGTGCGCCGCTACGAAGCGGGCGGCAAGGTCAAGAAGTATGAAGGGTGGGAGATGTTGTCGCTCGTCCTCGACAACCATCAGGTTTGTCGCGGCCTCGTCGCGATGAACCGGCACACGCTCGAACTCAAAGCGTTCCCCGCCGACGCAGTGATCATGGCGACGGGCGGCCCCGGTTTGATCTTCGGCAAATCGACCAACTCGATGGTCTGCACGGGCAGCGCGGTGTCGGCCTGTTACCAACAGGGCGCGCGTTACGCCAACGGCGAATTCATACAGGTTCACCCGACTTCGATACCGGGCGAGGACAAACTGCGCCTGATGTCCGAATCGGCGCGCGGCGAGGGCGGGCGCGTGTGGGTTCCGCGCCAGAAGAACGATAAACGCGCGCCCGAATCAATTCCCGAAAAGGAGCGGCTCTATTTTCTCGAAGAGAAATATCCAGCCTACGGCAATCTCGTCCCGCGCGACATCGCGACGCGCGAAATCTTTCAGGTCTGCCTCGACGGTATGGGCGTCGGTGGCGAGAATCAGGTCTATCTCGACCTCACGCACATCGACGCCGCGACGCTCGACCGCAAGCTCGGCGCGATCCTCGAAATCTACGAGATGTTCGTCGGCGACGACCCGCGCCACGTGCCGATGCGAATTTTCCCCGGCGTCCATTACTCGATGGGCGGCCTGTGGGTTGACTCGAATCAACGCACCAACATTCCGGGACTGCTCGCGGCCGGTGAGTGCGATTATTCGATCCACGGCGCGAACCGCCTCGGCGCGAACTCGCTCGTCAGTTGCGTCTACGGCGGCTTCATCGCCGCGCCAGCCGCTCTCGAATACGCGCAGAACGTCGAGCGCAACGGCGCGGACGGCTCGAAAATCTACGACGACGAGTTGAAACTGCAACAGGGCTTCAACGACGACATGCTCAAGCAGAGCGGCGGCGAGAATCAGTACGTCATACACGACGAGATGGGCAAGTGGATGACGGACAACGTGACGGTCGTGCGCTACAACGACCGCCTCAAGGCCACCGATAACAAGTTGCTCGAATTGATCGAACGCTACAAGCGCATCTCGATCAGCGACTCGAACATGTGGGCGACGATGGCGCTGCCGCACGCGCGCCAACTCTGGAACATGCTGCAACTCGCGCGCGTCATCACGCTCGGCGCTTTGAACCGCGACGAGTCGCGCGGCGCGCACTACAAGCCGGACTTCCCCAACCGCGACGATGAGCGTTTCCTCAAGACCACCATCGCCGAGTATTCCGGCGAAGGCCCTGTGCTCTCTTACGAAGATGTCGACGTGTCGCTGATCGTCCCGCGCAAGCGCGATTACAGCAAGGGCAAGCAGGAGCAGAAGGCGACGGGCGCTGTAGCCGCACAGGCCGCCGCATCCGGTCTGCCGACGACCGACGGCGCGCAGCAAATCCCGGTCGAAGGCTGGGAACAGAAGCCGCGCGATCTGACGGGGCCGCGCGTGTGGGGTCAGGACAAAGAGCAGGTGCGCGACGTGAACCACGGCGAGGCCGAATCGCGGCGCGAGCAGGGTAAGGAACTCAAAGACGCGGGGGGCAAATCGGACGAGCTATGAGCGCACACACCAATCAAACCAACAGCACACAGGGGGCGGCGACGCCCGACAAATCCTACACGCCCGCGCCGGAACGGCAGGAGGCGCAAAAGTTCGTCGAAATTCGCATCAAGCGGCGCGACCGCCCCGACGCGCCGCAGCGCTGGGAAGAGTTTCGCGTGCCATATCGCCCGAACCTCAACATCATCTCGTGCCTGATGGACATCCAGAAGAACCCGGTCACGAAGGACGGCACGCGGACGACGCCCGTCGTCTGGGACATGAATTGTCTGGAACAGGTTTGCGGCATCTGCACGATGATCATCAACGGCAAGGTGCGCCAGTCGTGCTCCGCGCTCGTGGATCAGTTGGAGCAGCCGATCACGCTGGAGCCGATGACGAAGTTTCCGAACGTGCGCGACCTCTCGGTTGATCGCTCGCGCATGTTCGAGCACTTGAAACAGGTCAAGGCGTGGATCGAGATTGACGGCACGCACGATCTCGGCGCGGGGCCGAAGATGACGCAGGACGAGGTGGCCGAGCGTTACGCCTACTCGCGCTGCATGACCTGCGGCTGCTGCCTCGAAGCCTGCCCGCAATATGACGAAGACCAGTACATCGGCCCGCAGGCCATCGCGCAGGTGCGCTACCAGAACATGCACCCTTCGGGGCGGATGACGCGCGACGAGCGACTCGAAGGCATCATGGGCGACGACGGCATCACCAACTGTGGCAACGCGCAGAACTGCGTCCGCGTCTGCCCGATGTCGATCCCGCTCACCAAAGCCATCTATGAAGAGAACCGCGAGACGATCCTGCACGGATTATTCGGCTGGCTGAAAAGGTAGAACGGCCTCCGCGGCGACTAGAAGTCATCAAAGGGGGCCGGGGCGTGCTCTATTACGTTCTGCTGGTTTTGCTGCTCACGGCCGTGTCGCTGGCCGGGTTGCTGCTCATGGT
>DASQMC010000071.1:0-21303 GCA_035645695.1 Pyrinomonadaceae bacterium | reverse complement strand
GAATGTTCGTGAGAGTTGAATCAACCCATCATGCAAGCACAAGGCATTCAGCCTCAGCCGTGACACGGCTCAATGGAAAGAGATCGCGTTCGGCACGGCGGAATGAGGAGCTACCACATAACAACGGCATGCACCCGACCGTGAATAGCGTAGCTTTCATGCGCGAGACTATGCTGTAATCACGGCCATGCGCGGCGGGTGATGCCGGGCGTTAGACAGCTTCGGCTTGCGGAAGAAAGCGGGCGGCATAGAATTATGAACCTCAAAACAACCCTTAAAATTTTCACGGCGCTGATGGCGTTCGGTGTGGCGGCGTTCTTCGCCATGCCGCTAAAATATTCCGACGCTTTTGGGGCGCGCGGTTGCATCCGGCTAGCCGAAGACGTAGCCATTTTCTGTGTTTTGGTCGTCATGCTATCGCTCGGGGTAGCGTTCGCAGGTATAGCTTCACTCATCCCTTCAATGAGAGATTATGTCTGGCGCATCGCTCTCGGCTCGCTCGCGGCGTGCCTGATGTTCGGCTTGGGGCTTCTTCTCGCTTAGGCGTTTCTCGGGGGCTCGACAGTATCGCAGCGCGCTATCTAACAACGGCATGCACCCGACGCCCCGCCACGCACCCTCTCATGTTCGTTGCGTAGGGGCGCGGGTGATGCCTGGCGTTATGCTGTTTCGGCTAATGGAGATGGTGAGAAGGATTAGCTGATGCCGGCGATGATTACAAAAGCCTCCGATGTGAAACACATCATAGGGGAAGCTATCCGTGATCCACGGCAATCTTTCCCGACAATAATGGGGCTAGCCTCCAGCGGAGATTGGAAGGAGCGGGAGGTCGCAGCAACCATCCTTGTCGAAGCCAGCAGGAAGAAGTCCGACGAGGTGGTCGCAGAGATGCTTTGCTGGGCCGACCATCCTGACCCGAACGTGAGGAGAGCCGCGAGCGAGGGCTTAAGAGGCGTCGCCCGCAGGAGTCCGGAGCTCGCGTTGCCCGTGCTCACGAAGCTAAAAAGCGACCCGAACACCTATGTTAAAAAGTCAGTCGCTAATGTCCTGCGGAACGCCGGCAACTATCATCCAGAATTTGTATTAAAGGTTTGCGAAGAGTGGTCCGTCGGGGCGAGTCCGCATACTGCTTGGATCATCAAAGGCGGGCTGAGAAAGCTAAAGGGAAGGTATGCGGAGAAAGTTGAAGAGATAGTTGCTGCGTCCAGTCCACGCGCAGCATAACAACGGCATGCACCCGACCGCCGACACGCTGCCTGTCAAATTCCAATAACGGCTTGGGGCGGCGGGTGATGCCGGGCGTTATGTCTCCGCTTCGCGTTGAATCAAGATAGTCTCCCGCCGCGCCTCAATTGAATGCAACCGAGGTTGCGTGGATCATGCGAGCGGCTGATTGAATGTTGTTGCGAGTTGAATCAACCCATCACGCAAGCACATGACATTCACTGTCAGCTTTGACGCGGCTCAAAGGAAAGAGGTCGCGTTCGGCGCAGCGGAGCAAGGGGGCTACAACATAACAACGGCATGCACCCGACCGCGAATAGCGTAGTCTTCATCCGTGAGATTGAAGGCTTGATGCGTTGTGTGCGCGGCAGCTTATCGCCAGCGTTAGGCAGCAGGGGATGCTGCTTTCCCTTTGACACCTGTAATATAATCCCTGTCATGTCGGAGGATTAGCCATGAGTCTGAGAGTTCGTCTTAAGAGCATCAAGTGCGTACGAGAAATTAATGAGGAGTCCGCTTCCGAAGAAGCGTATGTGCTCGTTACGGCTGTGAGGCTTAATAGAACGTTACTGGACATCGATACCTTTAACCTTCGAGTCTTTCGGTACGGCGTGTGGGATAATTTCGATGAAGGTGAGGTGGCGAATATTTTTGAACCCCCTTTCTGGGGCCTCAATTCGGTACCGGATGAGCTGACTAACGTAGGCGACGTGATCTTCATAATCTCGTTGATGGAGAACGATAACGGGGACCCCGACGCCTACAGGCAATACGTGGAAGCTGCAGCGTCGGCATCTCTCGGAGCAACAATAGGGGAAACGAACAGGGCGGTGAGAGCAGACCGGTTAATACTGAGCATCAGGGATGCCCTGAATGGGCTCAATTTACCGATTCCGTTTGCTCTTGACGACGATCATATCGGCACTGAGATTCTCAGGTTAAACAACTCAGACTTAGTTCCCTTCGGCGCAGTGGACAAACCTCTGACCATACAAAGCGGTGAAGGGCACTACGAACTTATCTTTGAGGTTGCTCGCATCCGTGTTGCAGCCAGCACGCAAGACGTGTGGGAGCCAGTTGTAATAGGCAATAGGCTTTTGGTCATCACGAGTAACGGCAAGGTTTTCGTTCATGAGATTACGGGTAACCTGATCGGCGTTCACTTCCAGCTCGGGGGACCGCCAGTCGCCGCCAATCGCCCGCCGGACAAGTGGGTCCGCGCAATGGACAATCGCATCCTCGTCATTTTGAACGACGGCAGGGTCTTCGCTCACAAATTGAGCGGCAACACAATCGAGAACGCAATCTTGCTTAATCCTAATGGCCCCCCGGTCGCCGCCAACGCGCCGGATAGGTGGGTCCGGGTGATGGACAACCGCATTCTCGTTATTTTGAACGACGGCAGGGTCTTCGCTCACAGAGTGAGTGGCAACACAATCGAGAATGCAACCCTACTTAATCCTAATGGCCCCCTGGTCGCCGCCAACGCGCCGGATAGGTGGGTCGTAACAATGGGAAACCGGATTCTTGTCATTTTGGATAACGGTCAGGTTTTTGCTCATGAAGTCACACAGACTGAGGTCCGACATGCGACCCAGCTTGGCGGACCGCCGGTCGCTGCCAATCGCCCGCCGGACAAGTGGGTTGTGACAATGGGCAACCGGCTCCTAGTCATCTTGGACGATGGTCGCGTTTTCGCGCACGACGTCACACAGGATAGCGTCGGCCCTGCGTTCCAACTCTCTTAAAATCTAAAGAAGTGGCCGCCTGACATCAAGTTAGAAGTGCAACACTGACTAAGATTGATAGTAGCACTCCAGCGGCGTCTTGAAGCCGAGGCGCTTGCGCGGTCGGCTATTGAGTTGACGGGCGATTGAGTTGCACTGCGGCTGACTCAGCCCGGCCATGCTAGTACCTTTGGGCAGATACTGACGAATGAGGCCGTTAGCGTTCTCGTTGCTGCCCCGCTCCCATGAATGATACGGACGGGCGAAGTAAAAGGTCGTATTGGTTCGCGCTTCGATGCGTTGATAGTGGTGGAACTCCGTGCCGTTGTCGGAAGTGATGGTCTCGAAGGCGCCCTCGTGGCGGTTGATCAGCCCGATGACTCTGTGGTTGAGTGAGACAGTCGTGCGGTCGGCTAACTTGCCGATTAACAGTAAGCCGGTCTTGCGTTCGACGAGCGTGACGATGCAGTCCTTGCTGCCTGCTCCCATGACAGTATCGATCTCCCAATGTCCTATCAGGCGGCGGGTCTCGACCTCTGCGGGACGCTCTGAGATCGGGCGTTTTCCTGCCAGCTTTCCCCGACTGTCGTATGAGCCGTAGCGTTTACGTCGTTTCTTGCGGGCACCGCGCAGGTGAGTATAGAGCAGCCCACCCTCCCGCTTGTCGTGCCAGATGTGCCGATAGATGGTCTCGTGGCTGATGCGCAGATGCCCCAGACGAGCCAGATGCCCGGCGACTTGCTCGGGGCTCCACTGGCGGCACAACAACTCCTCGACCCGCGCGAAGTCTTCGGCCGAGAAGCGTCGGTTGCGGCGCGAGCGCGAGCGGCGACCGTTCGTTCTCTCCTGGGCGGTGAAGGCACGGTAGCGGCCATCCGCTCGGGTGCTGTTACGGCTGACCTCGCGGCACACGGTCGAGCGGTGGCGGCCGAGAGCGCGTGCAATCTCAGCTTGGTTGAGCCCTTGCCTTCTGAGGGCGGCGAGCATATACCTCTCTGCGGAGGTGAGTTGGCAATACGACATGACGAATATCCTCTTCCTGGTCGTTGAGAATTTTCGTCAGTATTACGGCTCACCTCCATGTCAGGGAAGCGTGTTGCACTTAGTATATGAATCCGCGCCATCTAACATCAGCATCCACCCGACACGCAAAAGCGCAGCTCTCATCCGCGAAGGTGAGCCAACTATATTATTGCCCAAATTTGAGATTTGAAATGTCGATCTCGAATTTGAGATTTGAAATGGTTCAACTCTCCGCGCTCCCCTTCTGTGTGCTCTGTGCCTGCCGTGGTGAATGGCTGTTATCAGCATTCATCACCGCGGGCACAGAGCACACAAGGGGCGGCTCTCTTGAAATCGCCGAATCGACGTAACCACTATTCGACGCGCCGGAGACCTAAACGTTATAGTTACCCGGCAAGATGAGTTTTCAGGGTCGAGTGGTTTAAAGAGCTTGATAGAGAAGGACGTGATCATCATCGGCGGCGGGGCGGCCGGTCTTTTCTGCGCGATTGAGGCCGGCAAGCGCGGGCGCAGGGTGTTGGTCATAGAGCACGCAGGGCAGGTCGGGAAGAAGATCGCCATCTCCGGCGGCGGGCGCTGCAATTTCACCAACCTCCACACGAGCGCGGCCAACTTCATCTCCGCCAACCCGCACTTCTCGAAGTCCGCGCTCGCGCGCTACACGCCCGCCAACTTCGTCGCGCTCGTCGAACGCCACGGCATCGCCTACCACGAAAAGAAACTCGGCCAGTTGTTCTGCGACGGCAGCGCGCGCCAGATCATCAATCTGCTGCTGGCCGAATGCAATGATGCGGGAGTTGAAATTCGTTGCGGCTGCCGCGTGCGTAGCGTCGAGCGCAAAGACAAGTTTCACGTCGAGACCGAGGGAGGCAGCTTCACGTCGGCCTCGCTCGTCATCGCCACGGGCGGCCTCTCCATCCCGCATCTCGGGGCGACGGATTTCGGTTATCAGGTGGCGCGCGGGTTCGGCCTGCGGATCGAACCGACCCGCCCCGCGCTCGTCCCGCTGACACTGGACGCCGGGACTCAGGCGCGCTTCTCGGAGTTGAGCGGCGTATCGCTCGACGCGCTCGCCAGTTGCGGCGGCGCGTCGTTTCGCGAAAACATACTCGTCACGCACAGGGGCCTCAGCGGCCCCGCCATCCTGCAAGTCTCCTCCTATTGGCAGCGCGGCGAAACCATCAATCTAGACCTCCTGCCCGACACGGACGCTCGCTCGCTGCTCTCGGAGCAAGCCGATTCCGAGAGCGACGTGGCGAGCGTGCTCGGCCGCCACCTGCCGCGTCGTTTCGCGCTGGCGTGGTGCAAAATCCACGCGCCCGCCAAATCGCTAAAGAAGTTGACCGAGCGCGAGATCGGCGAGCTGGCCGCGAAACTTCAACGCTGGGAGATCACGCCCGCCGGAACTGAAGGGTTCAGGAAAGCGGAGGTGACGGCGGGCGGCGTCGCGACCTCAGAACTGTCTTCGCGCACCATGGAGGCGACGCGCGTCCCCGGCCTCTACTTCATCGGCGAAGTGGTTGACGTGACCGGCCACCTCGGCGGTTATAATTTTCAATGGGCGTGGGCCTCCGGGTACGCCGCCGGGCAGTTCGCCTAACGCGTACCGTTGTGAGAATCGGCCGCGCGTCTTACGGCCGCGCTCCTGTCCGTGGCGCGGTCTTCCCTTGTGAGGCTGTAAGCCCAGAGAATGAACACGGCTTGCAGCGGCAGCCTGAGCCACAGGGCGAAGGGCGGAATGCCGGGAAACAGTTCCGGGTCGAGCGCCATCTGCACGTTTGCGGGGAACACCGCGACGAGCAGCGCGATCAAGCCCCACGCGGCGAGGCGCGTGTATTTCGGGACGAGCAGCAGCAAGCCGAGAGCCGCTTCAAAGAACCCGCTGAGGTAGACGAGGAAGAGATGCCACGGCAGGTATGTCGGCATCATCCGCAGGTAGAGCGCGGGGTTGATGAAGTGATATAGCCCGCCGAACACGAACAAGAGGCCGAGCGAATATTTCGACAGGAGTTTTAGCGTTCCCATGTATCTCATTCAAATATTTCTGCCGTTATACGACAACAAGGGCGAGGCATTTGAACGCCAAGACTACGACCGCGTGCGCGACGAGTTGACGAAAAAATTCGGCGGCGTCACGGCCTTCCGCAGTTCTCCAGCGGAGGGAGTGTGGAAAGACGGCGGGCGCATCAGTCACGACGCGATCATCTTTTTTGAAGTCATGGCCGACGAACTCGGACGCGAATGGTGGGCGGGTTATCGCGCGGACCTGGAAGCGCGCTTCCGCCAGGAGAAGTTGATCGTGCGCGCGACAACTATCGAACAGCTATGAAAGCGCGGCGCGACCGGCCTCTCTCTTTCGCGCGCGTGCGTCAGGGGCGCGAGTACATGTCCACGACGCGCTCGATGGCGCGGCGGCAGACGGCGCAGAAAGCCTCCGTGCGCGTGAACATGATGCAATCCACCTGCGGCCGGTAGAAACCCTTCGCCTCGTAGTTCGCACCCTCGAACGCGCCGACCCGGTTCGCGTATTTCTCGCGCGCGAACGCCGCTTGCTCGTGCGCCCGCACTTCGTTAAATAGCGCGTCCATCTCCTGTTCGGGACGCCCCTGGCTGCGAATCAGGCTCCTTCGCGCCTGAGCCTCACGCGAGTATTTTTCAAACGCTTCTTTCTCCCACGGCGTCGGCAGCGGAGTGTCCGGGCTGACGAGGTCGCGCCATTTCAAATTCTTCGGGTCGAGCAGTGCGGTCACGTTCGGCTCCCACGGTTCGACGCGCTCGGCGGGGGCGGGAGCGTAGGCCACGGGCGAGGTGTAATACTCGTCGGCCAACGCGGCGAAGTGATGCCCGAACTCATGCACGAAGACGTAAGGCGCCCACTGGCTATCGGCCGAGACCGTGCCGTAGAGGTTGAAGATTCCGCCGCCGCCGTAGGTGCGGTTGTTGACGAGAATCTCCACGAAGTCGTAGGGGGCGAAAGACGCGGCGCGACGGAAGGCACGGTTGTCGAACGTCAGCACGTAACGCTCCGAGCCGAAAACGTCGTAGGTCGTGCCGAGCGGAGAATCGCGGTGGACGCCCGTCGAGGGGCGCGAGATGCCGGACTCGGCGGCCGGGGGAACGAGCCCCCAGACGTTGAAATCCCTGCGCCGTTCTTTGAACGGGGAGGTCTGGAAAAGTACGCCGACGAGGCGCCGCGCGTCGCGCTCGAACTTGCCCGATTCGGCCACCGTGTACCCGTCGCCGAGTATGAGCAGATCAACTTTCAAGGACGGATCGCCGTTGCGCTCGATCTCTATGACGCGCGCGGGCGCGGTTGCTTTGGCGTTTGAGATAAGGATGTCGCGCGGGTTGACGGTCGTCGTCCAGACTTCGCGGAAGGCATTGCGGGCGTCGCGCTTTTTCAACAAAACCTGCACGGGCGCGGCGGGCGCGGGAAACCGCAGCGACTCGTGAAAAGTGCGGTTCGCGCTCTTTGCCTCGTCCGTCGTCTCCCACTCGCCGTAGATCGAAGCGAAGCCGCGCGAGTAGAGCAGGCGATTCGTTTGCGCGTCCCTGACTTCAAACAGGTACTTGCCGAGGTTCGACTCGTCAATCGCGCGGCGCGGATTGCCCGGCCACGGAAGCGGTTCGATGACGACGCGGTCAACGCTGAATAATTCCTGCGAGGCGTTGCCGGTGTGAAAAAAGTCGAGCCGCATCGTCTCGACCGCAAAAGTTTCCAGGGAAAAAACCGGGAGCAGGATCGCGAGCCACAGGATTCTTTTCATAAGCCTCACTCAATTCGCAGTTTGTTCGCGCCGGCGCTTAACGCACGACCTTCGTATGGATGGCGTTAGCTTACACCAGAGAGCGACGGATGGCGCACCGGGGAATGAAACATGCGGCGCACGCTCTCTCGCGGCGAGCCGTGTTTGACATGCGACGGACGAGTCAAGTATAAAACCAACTCTTCTTATGAAGCTCAGGAATCTAAAACGAGTTTGCAGTGCGGCCCACCATACCGGCGGGGCAGTGCATCATGGCATCCATCATCGCCATGAGTGCATAGCGCCGGTTTTTGTGGCCTCCACAAAAAGATGTGTGAGTAGTTAAAAAAAAACTCATGCGTCGTTTCCACGGAAACCCGCTGCCAGGCACTCTACAGAGACGTGCGGCAGCGGGTTTCTCTTTTTGTTTTGGAGATAGGCCGGTAACGGTTGCGATTTATGTCTGAGCCATTGTCAAAAATTCCGGGCGGGATGAGGTATTACGCGGGGGCGGAGGCGCGTCTGAGGCGGGGCGTCGAAGATACGATCATGGCCGTCTTCGACGGCTGGTCTTACGAGGAGATAACGACCCCGTGCGTGGATTACCTCGCCCTCTTCGAGCGCGGGATGGGCTACGAACAGTCGCACAGGGCTTTTCGTTTCACGGACTGCGACGGGCGCATGCTTGCCCTGCGACCCGACGTAACATCGTCGGTGGCACGCGCCGCCGCCACCCTTTTTGCGGGAAGGCCGCGCCCCCTGCGCTTCTGCTACGCGTCGCACGTTTTCCGCCAGCGGCCGCAGTCGCACGCCGAATGGAAACGGGAGAATAAACAACTCGGCTGCGAACTGTTCGGCGTGGGCGGAAACGGCGCGGAAGTCGAATTGCTCTCGGTGGCGGCGGAAATCCTCACGTCGCTCGATCTGGCGGTCGATTATCGTATCACCGTCAACAGCGTCGAAATATTCAACGGCATCGCAGAACACCTCGCGCTCGACGACGGCCAGCGCGAGGCGATGCGCCAGCTCGTGGATAAGAGGGACACGGCGGAGTTGGAAAAATTTCTCTCCCTGTTCGGCACTACCGAAATTGAGCGCGCCTCTTTCTCTCACCTGATCCGGCTCTCGGGCAAAAGCGAAATACTCGACGAGGCGCGCAGCATCATCACCAACCCGCGCTCCGTGGCCGCGCTCGACGCGCTCGAATCACTCTGGCGAATCATCCGTGCGCTCGACCTCGCGGACTTTTGCGACATCGACCTCGGAGACGTGTCGGGACTCGACTATTACACCGGCCTGACTTTCAAAATTTACGTGACCGGCGCGGGTACGCGCGTCGGCAGCGGCGGGCGATACGATAACCTGACGGCCAATTTCGGGCGGCGCGAACCGGCCGTCGGGTTCGTCCTCGATCTCGACGCGCTCACGGATATGCTCATGCGCCGGGCGCACGCTTCGACAGTCGAAATTCCCGCCGGTGAGATTTACACGCTCGCCGAGAGCGACCCGGCAACGCTTTTCAGGGACGCGCGCGAGAGGCGCGCGAGGCGCGAGCGCGTGTTGATTGATTTCCCGGAGCGATAAAACCTATGCCGGAATTGACCGTGGCGATGGCGAAAGGAAGAATGCAGGACGACGCGCTGCGACTGCTGGCGCGCGCCGGTATCAGTGTCGGCGAGGCCGCACGCAAGTCGAGGCGTCTGGCGATTGAAGACGAGAGCGGCGCGTATCGCTTCGTCTTCGTGAAGCCTTCGGACGTGCCGGTGTACGTGGAGCACGGCATCGCGGACTGCGGCGTGGTCGGGCGCGACGTGCTGCTGGAATCCGGCGCAGACCTCCTGCAACCGCTCGACCTGCGCATCGGATATTGCCGGATCGCGGTGGCAGCCCGCGCAGGGTTGCCGACGGGCGCGGGCGCGCTGCGCGTCGCCACGAAATACCCGCAGATAGCCGCCGCGCATTTCGGGGCGCGCGGCGTGCCTGTAGAGATCATACGGCTATCGGGGTCTGTGGAACTCGCGCCCGTGCTCGGCCTCGCCGATTGCATAGTCGATCTAGTGGAGACGGGGCGGACGCTCTATGAGAACGGCCTCGAAATCATCGAAGTGATTACGGATTCGACGGCGCGCCTCGTCGTCAACCGCGCGAGCTATCAACTGAAGGCCGTCGCCGTGTCGCGCCTGATCGAACTGTTGAGCAGGAGTCTGGAAAAGGAAATTGCGGGATGATTGAAGTTTTTGGCAGCGCGGCGCGTGACGAGCGCGCGCGCAAACTGGCACACATCGCGGCGCGCAGCGTCGCTCTCGACGGCGAACTGATGCGCGCCGTCGGCATCGTTATTGAGGATGTTCGCCGTCGCGGCGACGCCGCGCTTGTCCATTACACGGAGCTTTACGACGGCGTCAGGATTGCGCCGTCTGAGATAAGGGTCGATGCGGATCAGCTACGCCGCTCGGCCGCGCAGGCGCGCGCGGACGTGCGGCGGGCCTTGTGCGAGGCCATCAAAAGGGTGCGCGCGTTCCACGAGCATGAGCGTGAGGAATCATGGGAAATGGAGACGACGGACGGCGTGCGCCTCGGCCAGCGCATCACGCCGCTTGAGCGCGCCGGGCTGTATGTGCCGGGCGGAACGGCCAGCTATCCTTCGTCGGTCGTGATGAACGTCGTGCCCGCGCAGGTGGCCGGAGTTGAACGCATCGTCGTCGCGACGCCGCCGCGCACGCTCGCGGAGAACCCTGCGGTGGCTGCCGCGCTGCTCGAACTGAACGTGACGGAGGTTTACGCCGTCGGCGGCGCGCAGGCCGTCGCCGCGCTCGCCTACGGGACGGAGATCGTGCCGCGCGTCGATAAAATAACCGGGCCGGGCAATCGCTACGTGGCGGCGGCCAAGAAACTCGTCTTCGGCGTCGTCGGCATAGATTCGATAGCCGGGCCGAGCGAAGTCGTCATCGTGGCCGACGACACGGCGCGAGCCGATTTCTGCGCCGCCGATCTGCTGGCGCAGGCCGAACACGGCGAGGACGCTTCGGCCGTGCTCATCACGACGAGCGAGACGCTCGCCTTTGCGGTTGCCGCCGAAGTCGAGAGGCAGGCGCGAAACCTGCCGCGTCTGGCTCTGGCGAAAAAGTCCCTGGCGGAATTCGGCGCGATCATCGTGGTGGACGATCTCGACGAAGCCTGCGCTTTGGTCAACGAACTCGCGCCGGAGCACGTGGAGATCATGACGCGCGACCCGGAGGCGTTCGCCGCGGGCGTGCGGCATGCCGGTGCGATCTTCCTGGGCGAGCACACGCCGGAGGCCGTCGGCGATTACTTCGCAGGGCCGAATCACGTCCTCCCGACAGGCGGCGCGGCGCGCTTCTCGTCGGCTCTGGGAGTTTACGATTTCGTCAAACGCACGAGCGTTCTGCGTTACACGTCGGCCGAACTCGGGCGCACGGCGCACATGGTCGCCGCCTTAGCCCGCGCCGAAGGGCTGGACGCGCACGCGCGCTCGGCTCTCATCCGTCTGGAAAACGGCGGCCGTTAAACGGCCTATTTTGAACTCTGTGTTCCTTCTGTGTTCTCTGTGTCTCCGTGGTGAGTGCTTGAGTAACCAGCATTCACCACGGAGACACAGAGGACACGGAGGGGGCACAGAGAAAAGCTGAAAGCGGGACGCTACTGAAACGGTTGACGGGAGAAGACCACCCATGCCGGATGCTTTGAAGATGATCAAACCGCGCGTGCGCGAACTGCGCGCATATACGCTGTCGCCGGATCGCGCCTCGGTCAAACTCAACCAGAACGAAAACCCCTGGGACGCGAGCGCGCGAATCAGGGAGGAGGGTTTGCGCCGTTTGGGCGGGCGCGCATGGTCGCGCTACCCCGATTTCGTGCCCGCGAGTTTACACGAGCGTCTCGCCTCCTTCGCCGGGTGGCGCGCGGACGGCATCGTCGCGGGCAACGGGTCGAACGAATTGATTCAAGCCCTGTTGATGGTGACGATGAGCGAAGGCAAGCGTCTGCTCATTTGCGAGCCGACCTTCGCGCTCTACCGGCAGGTTGCGACCGTGCTCGGCGGCGACGTGTTGAGCGTGCCGCTGGACGCGGAGTTAAAATTCGACATCGACGCGATCAGGGAAAAGATTCAGACCGCTCAACCCGACGTGACGATCATCTGTTCGCCGAACAACCCGACCGGGTGCGGGATCGACGACGCCGCGCTCGCCTCTCTGCTCGAAGCCTCGACGGGACTCGTCGCCGTTGACGAAGCCTACTTCGAGTTTTCCGAACAGACCGCCGTGCCGCTGTTGCAGGAATACAGGAACCTGATCGTTTTTCGCACCTTCTCGAAAGCGATGGCGCTGGCGGCGTTGCGCGTCGGCTACCTGCTGGCCGCGCCGGAGGTGGCGCGCGAGATCGGCAAGGCCGTGCTGCCCTATAACCTCAACCTCGTCTCGCAGACGATGGCCGAAGTCGCCGTCGAACTCTTCGAGTCGGAATTGCGCCCCCTCGTCGCGCAAATCATCGCCGAGCGCGAACGGCTCTTCGCGGGTCTGCGCGAAGTCGAAGGACTCGCGCCCGTCAGGTCTGAGGCGAATTTCATGGTCGTACGTTCGACCGTCGAGCCGCGCCTCGTCTATCGAGAATTGCTTGAGCGCGACATACTGATCCGCGACGTGAGCGGCTACCCGATGCTGCGAGACTATTTTCGCGTGAGCGTCGGCACGCCGCGCGAGAACGATCTGTTGCTGGCGGCACTCGGCGAGGTGTGCGCCTGAACGGGCGCGCGCGGCGGCCGTCGTTAATAAGGGTCGCCGCAGTTAAGTCGCCGCGCGGAAATCTTTACCGGGAGAAACTTTTTTTATGAGCACCCAACTTCAAACACGAACACGCGCCGGGCAAGTTCAGCGGCAGACGAAGGAGACGCAGGTGAGCATCACCCTGAATCTGGACGGAAGCGGGCAGGCGCGCATCTCGACGGGCGTGCCGTTTCTGGATCACATGCTCGACCTGTTCGCGCGCCACGGCCTGTTCGATCTGGAAATCGAATGCCGCGGCGATCTGGAGATAGACGATCATCATTCCGTGGAGGACGTTGCCATCTCTCTGGGCGAGGCGTTCGCGCAGGCTCTCGGCGACAAGCGCGGCATCACGCGTTACGGCGCGGCTCTCGTGCCGATGGACGAGGCGTTGTGTCGCGCGGCGGTGGATTTGTCGGGACGCTTCTATCTCGTCTACGAGGTGGAGACGCGGCGACAGGCGATAGGGAACTTCTCCGTCGAGTTGGCGGAGCACTTCTGGCGATCCTTCGCCATCGCTTTGCGTTGTAACCTGCACCTCGATTTGTTGCGCGGGCAGAACACGCATCACATCCTCGAAGCGACTTTTAAGGCGACCGCTCGCGCTCTGCGGCAGGCCGTGGAACTCGACCCGCGCGTCGAAGGCGTGCCGAGCACGAAAGGAATGCTATGAGCGCGGCGGAAGTGGCGATCATAGATTACGGCGTGGGCAACCTGCGCTCGGTGGAGAAGGCTTTCAGGGCGTCCGGCTACGAGGCGGTCGTGAGCGGCGACGCGGGCGTGCTCGGCGCGGCACGGCGTCTGGTGCTGCCGGGCGTCGGCGCGTTCGGCGCGTGCATGAACGCTCTGCGTGAGCGCGGCTTCGACCGTCTCGTGCGCGAACGCGCAAGGGCGGGCACGCCGCTCTTGGGCGTGTGCGTCGGGATGCAGATGTTGTTTGACGAGTCGGAGGAATTTGGCCGGAGCGAAGGGCTGGGGTTGCTCGGCGGGCGCGTGCGCCGTTTTCCGGATACGTTGCTGGTTCCGCAGACGGGCTGGAATCAGGTTGAGCAGAAGAGCGCGCACGCCTTGTTCGAGGGCATCGAAGCGAATTCGTTTTTCTATTTCGTCCATTCGTATTACTGCGAGCCGCACGAGCCTGAAGTGGTGCGAGGCGAGACGGAGTACGGCGCGACGTATGCGTCGGTGGTCGCACGCGGCGCGATCTGCGGCGTACAGTTTCACCCGGAGAAAAGTCAGGCGGCGGGCTTGCGCCTGCTGCGGAACTTCGCCGGGCTTGGGGCGAGGGACAGATAGTAGTGCTGGCAAAACGCATCATCCCGTGTCTGGACATAGACCACGGCCGCGTGGTCAAAGGCATCCGCTTCGCATCTCTCGTTGATGCGGGCGACCCTGTGGAGCAGGCGAAGCGTTACGACGCGGAGGGCGCGGACGAACTGGCGTTCCTCGATATCACGGCATCCTCGGGCAAGCGCGCCATCGTCGCAGACCTAGTGCGGCGCGTGGCCGATGAAGTGTTCATTCCGTTCACGGTGGGCGGCGGCCTCGGCACGCTCGAAGACATTCGCGCGGTGCTGCGCTCGGGCGCGGACAAAGTGACGTTGAACACGGCGGCCGTCGAACGGCCGGAAGTTATCGGCGAGGGCGCGGAGACTTTCGGCAGCCAATGTATCGTCGTCGCCATCGACGCGCGACGCAGAGACGCGGCCGACGCGGGCGTTGGTTGGGAGGTCTTCACGCACGGCGGGCGACGTAACAAAGGTTGGGATGCGCTGGAGTGGGCGACGCGCGCGGAGAGGCTCGGCGCGGGCGAGATACTGCTGACGAGCATGGACGCCGACGGCACGCGCGGCGGCTTCGACCTCGAACTGACGCGCGCCGTGGCCGACGCCGTGAGGATTCCCGTCATCGCTTCGGGCGGCGCGGGCACACTCGAACATTTTTATGACGCGCTCGCCGTGGGGCGCGCGAGCGCGGTGCTCGCGGCGTCGCTCTTTCATTTCGGCGAGTACAAAGTTTCCGAAGTCAAAAACTACTTGCGCGCGAGGGGAGTCGTGATGCGATGACGAAGTTTGCCGTGGAAGAATTGAGATACGACGAGCGCGGCCTTGTGCCCGTCGTCGTGCAGGACGCGCGCACGCGCGAGGTGTTGACGCTCGCTTACATGAGCGCGGAGAGTTTGCGGCGCACGCTTGAGGAAGGCGAGACGTGGTTCTGGTCGCGCTCGCGCGCGAAACTCTGGCACAAGGGAGAGACTTCCGGCCACACGCAGAAAGTCTCCGGCATCGCGGTTGACTGCGACCGGGATGCGCTCGTCGCGTTCGTCGAACCCGACGGCCCGGCCTGCCACACGGGCGCGCGCTCCTGTTTTCAAGAAGCGGTCGAAGGCGCGGGCGATTTTGCGCCGGGCGAGATCGAACATGAGCGGGCGAAACCTGCGCGCTCGCTCGGCGGCACGCTCGCCGGGCTATACGATCTCATCGAGGACAGGAAAGCCGTGCGTCCCACCGGTTCTTACACCACCTATCTGTTCGACGAGGGACTCGATAAGATTCTCAAAAAAGTCGGGGAGGAATCGGCCGAGACGATCATCGCGGCGAAGAACGCCGACGCCCCCGCGCTCGTCGCGGAAGTCTCCGACCTCCTCTATCACCTGCTCGTGCTGCTGGTCGAGCGCGGCGTCAAATTGGATGAGATCGAAGCGGAACTCGCACGGCGCGGAGCGAAGGGAGGCGGCGAGTGACGCGGGAAAACTCCGAACTCGAAGGGCTGTTGGATTTCGCGGTCGGCCTCGCGCGCGGGGCGGGCGAGATCACCTTGCGCCACTTTCGCCGCTCTTACACCACCGAACACAAGGCCGACGGCTCGCCCGTGACACAGGCGGATCGCGAAGCCGAGAGATTCATCCGCGCGCGCATCGAAGAACGATTCCCGCACGATACGGTGCTTGGCGAAGAAGAAGCGACGCGCGCGGGAACGTCGGGCAGGCGTTGGATCATCGACCCCGTTGACGGAACTTATTCATTCGTTCACGGCGTTCCTCTCTACGGCGTGTTGATCGCGTTGGAGATCGCGGGCGAGCCGAGCCTGGGCGTGGTGAATCTTCCCGCGCTCGGCGAACTCGTCTCGGCGGCGCGGGGCTTCGGCTGCTTCTGGAACGACGCACCGGCGCGCGTCTCCGCCGTCGCGTCGCTCGAAGATGCGCTGCTGCTTTCGACCGACTTCGGCACATGTGAGAGATACGGCTTCGGCGCCCCGGCGCGCAGGCTGGAGGCGCGAGCCGGAGCGCGTCGAACGTGGGGCGACTGCTACGGCCATATTCTCGTCGCCACAGGGCGCGCAGAAGTGATGCTCGACCCTGTGATGAACGTCTGGGACTGCGCTCCGCTGCTGCCCATACTCGAAGAGGCGGGCGGGACTTTCACGGACTGGCGCGGGCGGCGAACCATCCACGGCGGCAACGCCATATCGACCAACGGCCTGCTTACGGAAACTGTGTTCGGAATCATCGATCAAAAAGAATAACCACGCGGCGCAGGGGCTTTCTCGCACCCGCGCGCCGCATAGGGGGATGCTCAAAATATAGATGCTTATTATCCCGGCCATTGATCTGAAAAACGGGCGTTGCGTTCGGTTGGAGCAGGGGCGCAAAGCGGACGCAGTGGTCTACGACGGCGACCCGGTCGAGATCGCGCGCGGCTTTGAAGACGACGGCGCGCGCATGTTGCACGTGGTCGATCTCGACGGGGCTTTCGCCGAAGGCGATTCGCCCAATCGAGACATCGCGCGGCGAATTATCGAAACGGTCGCGATACCCGTGCAGTTCGGCGGCGGGCTGCGCGAAACGAGCGACGTTGAGGAAATGATCGGGCACGGAGCGGCGCGCGTCGTGCTGGGGACGCTGGTCGTGGAATCGTCCGAGTTGTTGGCGCGTCTGGTCGATTCACACGGCGCGCGCATCGCCGTCGGGATCGATGCGCGGGACGGCAAAGTCGTCACACGCGGCTGGGAAAAGCAGGAGAGCATCGCGGCGACCGAACTGGCCGAACGCGTGGCGAGCCTCGGCGTATCCCGGATCATTTACACGGACGTATCGCGCGACGGAATGCTCGGGGGCGTAAACGTGTTACAGACGTGCGCCGTCGCGCGCCATTCCGGCCTGCCCGTTACGGCCTCGGGCGGCGTGTCCTCGCTGGCCGACATCGAGCGGCTGAAGGTCGCCTGCGACGGCCGCATAGATAGCGTCATCATCGGAAAAGCGCTCTACGAGAAGCGTTTCACTTTACGAGAGGCACTACTCAGCGCCACGTCGTAACTCGCGGGCATTTCTCGCGGCCTGTGTGGAAACCTGCCCGTCGTGCAATTACGAAAATGCCTGTGGCCGCGCTCTCGGGATTTTATTCGCGAAGGGTGAAATAACTGTCTTGCCGCGTTCGCAACTTCCGGCGCATGCCACGGCATCAGAGTACCTATGAAACACCTGTTTTCAAAAGCACTGTTTAATATAATTATATCAATCTTTTGTTTAAGTGCCGTAGCCTACGCTCAGGAATCTCCCGCGCTCAAGGTGTTTCCCACCGCGAACGGAAAAATACGTCTGGAAAACGCTTCCGGCGACGTTGAAATCACTGTCTGGCAGGAAAGCTATATAGCGGTTGCAACCTCGCGTTTGCCCTCGGATATCAAAAAATCCCCCCTGGAATTACAGCGTTTGGCAACCGGCCTGCACATAAAGGTGTCCGGCAGTCTCCCCGAGAATCAACGCCCGGTCGCTCTGAAAGTGAATGTTCCGCTCGATAGCAAATTACAGGTCACAACCGCTAAAGGAATAATCAACATAAACGGTCTCCCCTCGTCTCTCGCCGTGCAAAGCGTGTCCGGCGACATAAATTTTAATTTACCTGCAAATCCTAATATTTCCATCACGGCTCATTCCGTCAAAGGGTCGGTTATTTCCACGGACAACAAGGAAATCAAAACGAAATATCAAGCCGTGCGGGGTAGCGGCTTCGCACGCGTGAGTCTGAATTCCGGTAGCGGTGTGATTCGTCTTACCTCCGCAAAACCCTCTACGGAGACGGCAACGGTACGAGAAAAGTTAACTGTGAAAAAAGAGGGTCGCCCTCGGGAAGACGTACCCGTTCGACCTACTTTAAAAAACGATACTTCCGTCGCCGCTGCGCGCCCGAACGAATCCGTCAACCGGCCGTCCGTAGATGCTCCGCTCGAAGTTGATGAGGATGAAGTTATAAAAGTCGAGACCGATCTCGTCACGTTAAATGCAAGCGTCGTGGAACGCTCCACGGGGCGTGTCATAAGAGGATTGACTCAAGAGGATTTTAGAATCGTAGAAGATGGGGTCGAGCAAAAAATAGTCCACTTTGAAACCGTCAATGCGCCTTTCGATCTGCTTTTGCTGATAGACCTCTCCGGTTCAACTGCCAAGGTCGCCGATATTATTCGCGCCGCAACCACGCGTTTCGTCTCGGCCACGCGCCCTCAAGACCGCATAGCAATCGTAGCTTTTTCCGGCACCACCACCCTCGTCTCGCCATTCACTTCTGATAAATCCGCCCTGAGGGCCGCAATCAGTTCCATGCAATCGCCGCAAGGGGACACCAAGCTCTATGACGGAATAAATTACGCGCTCGACTATATAGACAGAGAATCCGTCAGCACGCGTCGTAAAGCCATTATAGTAATGAGCGACGGTCTCGACAGCAATTTACCCAACGTCTCCGGCTCGGGTTCAATACTGCCTTACAAAACCATCTATAGTCGCGCACAGGAATTCGACGGCATGATTTATTCTATTTGGACGAATACGGAATACGTGGCTCACAGTCCACTCGATATTCAGCCCGAAACTTTCGATCTCGCTTATGACCAGCTATATGATCTTTCCGAAGCCGGAAGCGGACTATTCTATGAGGTGGAAAAGCTGGAGGATTTGGCCGGCATCTATGAAAAAGTTATTGCCGATCTGGGCACGGTCTATAGTTTGTCCTATAACCCGACCAACAAAGGAAGAGACGGCCGCCTTCGACAGGTGCGCCTCCATCTTCCAAACAAACCCGCCGCCGTCGCACGAACCAAACAAAGCTACACGAGATAAAGCAGTCTCGCCGAAGACGTGAGCCGCGCAAATTGACGCGGGCGGCAACATTGGCTAGCCCCTACCTTTCTGCGAGTGAGCGTCACGAACGACCCCGGCGGTTATCGCCAAAACGCAACGGAATCTCTATCCGACCGCAACCCAAACGCGCGCCATTCAAAGTATTCCTCACCGGCTTTATCAGTCATACGGGCTGAGAATCGGCGCTTCGATGCTTCCGGCTACAACCCGACATTTATCTACACGACCACTGCCCGACCCTCGCACAGCTAACAGAGACGGACATATCAGTTTGTTGTCGCAGACCCGTCCAGACCCGTGATAAAACATCAAGCAGGCAGCCGCAAGGTGAGCACGGCAAAGTCATAGACTATATGCTTCACAAGATGGATGGCTAAGATAGAATGTATCGGCATAACGGCAAATCGGATGCGGCAAAGTGGCCGACGGCGAGCGGGGTTTGCGCCGTGGACATGTGGAAGGTAGATGCCTGACAACGAATGGAGGTGCGCAATGACTGATTTCACCGAGTTGAAGCGGAAACACCGCGTGACGTGGGCGTCCGGGGAGTACGACCAAATTGCCCGGGGCATCCGGATGGTCGCCGACCACGTCGTGCGTTGTGCGCGTGTCCGCGCGGGCGAGCGGGTGCTCGACGTGGCCTGCGGAACCGGCAACACGGCGCTCGCAGCGCGCGCACGCGGAGCCGAAGTCGTCGGACTCGATCTCACGCCCGAGTTGCTCGCCGTCGCGCGCGAGCGCGAGGCCGCGGAGGGTCTGAGCGGCATTGAGTGGAGCGAAGGGGACGCGGAGAACCTCCCATTCCCCGACGGGTCGTTCGATGTCGTCGTGTCGTCGTGCGGGCTCATGTTCGCGCCCGACCAGCAGCGTGTGGCCGACGAGGTCGCGCGCGTGACGAGGCGAGGCGGTCGCATCGCGATTCAGGCGTGGACGCCGGAGAGCGGCGTCGGGCGCATGTTCCGTGTGGTGAGTAAGTACGCCCCGCCTCCACAGGGAGTGCCAAGCCCCTTCGCGTGGGGCGAGGAAGAGAAGGTGAAATCTTTCTTCGGCCAATCGTTCGACGATTACCGTTTCGAGCGCTACGACTGCCCGGAGTACGCCGACACGCCCGAACAGGTGACGGAACTGTTCATCGGCCAGTACGGCCCCACAAACCGCGCGTACCATTCCCTCCTGGAGAAGAACAGGGACGAGGCGGAAGCGTTCCGAAATGATCTGACCGAACTGTACCGCGGCTACATCACTCCGGCGGACGGCAAGGTGCGCTGGGGTCGCGAATACCTCATCACGCAGGCCACACGAACCTGACGGCGTGTACGCCTAAATGCACTTGACTCCGGGAATGCGATGAAGCCGTATGCTTTTTAGAGGCCGAAGACATAATGCCGCATGGCTTGATCTTCGAGTTTGCGTTATTAACGGGGATGCGACCGGAAGAGTATCTTGCGTTGCAATGGTCAGATGTTGACTCTGACCGCATCATGGCGCAAGTCCGGCGTACGCTTGTACGCCACAAGAAGAGTTGGAGTTTTGAAGAACCTGAAACGGCGCGCGGTCGTCGCACGGTTTACTTGTCTGCTCCGCTTCTGTAAGAACTTATCTCGCACAAACGTAAGCAAGCCGAAGCTAGATTAAAACTTGGCACGGCATGGCAAGCCTTCGATCTAATGTTTTGTAGTGAGGAAGGCACGCCGCTTTCTATTCCTGACATCACCTATCGGTATTTCCGCCTGATTCTCACAAAGGCGGAACTGCCCCGCATCCGTCTCTACAATCTGCGCCACACATGCGCGACTCTGATATTGATTGCAGAGGAAAATCCGAAAGTGGTCAGTGAACGGCTTGGTCATTCAACAATCCTTCTCACGCTGGACACTTATAGCCATGTCTTGCCGACGATGCAGCAAGGCACGACCGCGCGACTCGAAAAGCTGCTTTACGGGAAGGGCGGCGCAAAAACCGGCACGGCCTAATAAACCCCTTTGCGAACGCTGATGTGAAGGATGTAGCAGGAAAATTCTATTGCAAACTTTTTTGCAAGGCGTTACTCTCCAGCGCATGCGCGCCCCTCAAGATACCGGCACCCGCATAGGCACACTAAACCTTAGCCGCCCCGACGGGCAGCTTGTCACGGCTGGATTGGCATTACAAGTTAGACTAGTGAGAACACGCCCGCGATCAGGTCGAGAACAGTCTGCGTGAGGCTGCCCGTCGCTTCGCCCTGCGTGTCGCCCTCGGTCGGCTCTTGAACGGTGCTCGTCGTCTCTTGTTCTACCGGCGGTGGCGGTTCAGCGACTCCGTTCGCCATCCAGCCCGCCTGCACAGAGCAGGCCAGTAGAAGGATCAACGCGGAAGTTCGGATAGCTTTACCCATTTCCCTACACCTTTCGTTTTTATGAGGGTTGACCAAAATTGCCGCCGCATCCGCAAGGTGCGGCGGCGTTGCTGCGTATGACGTAAAACCGTCATACACGAAGAAAGGCTTACCTCACATGACTTTAGCAGATGAGCGGCTGGGGAAACTAGAGCCTGTTATGAACTTTTGACTATGGTAAGTTTTGGCGCATGCGACGCCAAAACTATCCCAGTGACGTAACGGACGAGGAATGGGCGCTCGTCGCCCCTTACCTCACCTTGATGACCGAGGACGCTCCGCAACGCTC
>DASQMC010000070.1:0-213019 GCA_035645695.1 Pyrinomonadaceae bacterium | reverse complement strand
CCGCCACGTGCGGCGTCGCCATCGAAGTGCCGCTGTATGTGGCGTAACTGTTGTTCGGCACGGTGCTCAGGATGCTCGAACCGGGCGCGCCGATGCTGACGAGGCGCGCGCCGAAGTTGGAGAAACCCGAAAGCGCGTCGCTGCTGGTAGTCGAAGCGACGGCGATCACGTTCGGCGTGTCGTAGTTCGCGGGAAAGGCCGGGTAGCTGAAGTTGTCGCGCGCATCGTTGCCCGCGGCGGCGACGAAGAGGATGCCCGCGTTGTTGAGTTGATTGATGGCGTCGAGGGCGGCCAGCGACTTGCCCGCGCCGCCGTATGAATTGTTCAGCACGCGCAGATTAACGCCGCGGCGCGTGCGCAAGTCGAGCGCGTAGTTGTAACCCTTGATGATGTTCGAGACCGAGCCGCTCCCCGGGCCGAGCACCTTGATGGAGACGATGCTGACTTCCCAGTTGACGCCCGTCACGCCGAGGCTGTTGTCGCCGTGCGCGCCGATTGTGCCCGCGACGTGCGTGGCGTGGGCGTCGCTGCTCTCATTGTCGAAGACGGAACTGTTGTTGTTGTGGAAGTCCCAGCCGTGTATGTCATCGACGAATCCGTTGCCATCGTCGTCAGGATTACCATCTCCATTCGCATCACCGGCAGGATCATTGGGGTTCGTCCAGATGTTCGCCCTCAAATCGTCATGGTTGACATCCACGCCGCCGTCGAGCACGCCGACGACGACGCTTCTGCTGCCCACGGTCGTATCCCACGCGGCGGGCGCGCCAATTTTGTTCAGGCCATACATACCGTTCAAGACAGGACACGGCGCGACGCTGTTGAAGCAGGGGTCGTTCGGCGTGCGGCTGGTGCGCCAGATGTAGTTCGGCTCGGCGTAGAGCACGTCGTCGCGGTTCGCCAGTTCGGCGACCGCTTCGAGGGTGCGCGCCGGGTCAACTTTGGCGAGGCGCAAACCCTTCACCATCTCCGACCCGCCGAAGCGTTCGACGCTCACCTGCCCGTCGTCGTCGTCGGCGCGCAAGGCGGATTCCGCCGTCTTGGCCGCCGTCTCGGTGCGGAAACGCACGAGCACCTCGCCGGGGACGAAATCCGCGCCCTCGACGATGTTGGCCTGCCCTTTGACGACAGACTTCAAGCGCGGCCTGACTTCTTCGTCCTGCTGCCATGCGCCCGCCGAATTGACGTAGGGGATACCGGCGGCGACGGCCAACAGGCTGACGACCAGAGCGATGCGGCGCGCGGCGCGTGCCGGTTTGCGGCCTGACGGGGAACGAAACATCCGTAATTCTCCTGTATGAAAAAAACCACCGGCCTGAAGGTGTTATAACGCGGGTTACGATTCGTCAAAAATGGCCTGAAAATTAGTACTGCGGGGGGTGTCCGGCGAAAGCTGCTGTCAAAGGTTTTTGAACCCCCGTTCAGATGCCGAAAAGCCGCCTAAAAGATGTACGCGCGCGCAAGATATTTCGGATGCCGGAGGGGCTTTTTTCGGGCGCGCGGGACGCGGCGAGCGCTAGCGGAAATTCTGGCCGATCTGCTCCGTGCCGAATGCGCCGATACCGTTCAAGCGGAAACTGAACACGACGCGGTTTTCTTTGCGCAGGCCGAGGTTGAAGAACGCGTCCTGTAGCGTCACGGCGCAGCAATCCCAACCGTAACCGACCGTGACGGTCGAACTGATGAGCGGCGAGTTTTTGCCCACCCGGTTCTGGAAGTCGAAGAACAAGGCC
This sequence comes from Pyrinomonadaceae bacterium, assembly GCA_035645695.1. Taxonomy (GTDB): domain Bacteria; phylum Acidobacteriota; class Blastocatellia; order Pyrinomonadales; family Pyrinomonadaceae; genus JAIVJZ01. The sequence continues at coordinate 211,286 of DASQMC010000070.1, read as the reverse complement.
ATGCCGCCGAACAGCCCGCGCTCGCGGTTGCCGACGAAAATATACGGGCTCCACTGCGCCCCGCGCAACGTGCCCGCCTCTCTGCCGCGCGCGTCGGCGAATGGCCTGAGCGAGGGCGCGAGCGAGATGGCGCGCGTGTAGTAGAAGGTCTGGAACGCCTGCACGAGCCGCCGGTTGATGCCGAAGCTGATGGCGAGGTCGCGCACGCCGCCGCCCTGCACGTCCAGATTGGTGCGCGCGTCGGCCGTCAGGTTCGGGTGCGGGCGATAGCGCGCCTCGACGTTGATGGGCGAGAAGCGGCGCGGCACGCCGCCGTAAGTGAAACCGGAGAACGTGTTGATCGGGTAGAACTGGTTGCGCCTGCCCGCGATGAGCGCGCCGCCGAAATAGGGATCGAAGAAATACTTGCCGCGCACCGTGACGGACAACACCTCTTCGGGACGACTCGACACCGGCGAGAGCGATTTGCCGGCTCCGTTACCGTTCGCCGCGCCGTTGACGCTTCCGTTCGCCGCGCCGTTCGCGTTTCCGTTCGTCGCTCCATCTGCGGGCGTCGTCCTGCCGCTCACGTTTTCGATTGAATGGCGTTTGAAGAAGCGGTTCGACAAGCCGTACTCGATCTCGTTCGTGTCGGCGACGGCGTCGATGGAGTCGAAGCGGATGATGCGCGGGAAATTATTGACGCCGGTGATCTTCCTGTAGACGACGTAAGGCTCGACGACGTGGCGGAAGCGCAGAGAGTTGTCGTCGCGGTAAAAATTGCGCGCGAGCGCGGGCGGGCGGGCGTCGAGACTGATGTCGGCATAGACGCGCGACACGTCGCGGCCGAGCACGAGGCGTGTCAGCGGGTCGATGGAGTTCGAGTAATAAGTGCCGCGGAGCGAGGCGGTCGCCGTCGCAGACCAACCGTTGTGATGGACGGGAACTGAGAAGGTCGGGTTCACGTCGAGACGTTGCACGACGGACGGCGTGATGATGGGTTCGCCGTTCGCCTCAAGCCTGAACGTCGCGAGGTCTTCGACCGTCTCCTTGCGGCTCACGCCTTCGAGCGCGGCGTCGAAAGAAAAGTAGACGGCCAACTTTTCAAAATAGCTGACGGGCGAAGGCCGCTTCTCCACTTCGATGCTCGGCAGATTGCGTATGCGGATGCGCGCGTTCGGCAGAGATGTCACCTGATTGCGCGCGAGAAGGTTGAAACTGTAACCGCCCGCGTTCTTGTTGACGAAGATCTGCGAGCGTTCTTCGGGCGAGATGGCCTGTTGGATGTTGTCGGAGAAGACCTGCCGGAAGGCGAGGTTGGAAGTGATGTTAACGTCGGCGGCGGCGAGAAAGCCGTTCGGGAAATAATGCACGCCGTCGGCGTAGAAACTCGACCCACCCTGATCCGGCCGCTCCGCGCTCTCCTTCCCGCCGAAGATGCGATCTTTGACGGTGAAGAAACCGAGGTTGAAGTAAGAGCGCGAGTTGGCGCGCGTGCGCAGGTCTGCGCCGAGGCCGAGGCCGCGCCCGGTGTAGAGGTCGTTTCTGAAGGTGATGTCGGCCGAGCGGCCGAGCGTCTGGTAGTAGGCGTTCGAGAGGCGGAAGCCCTTCTGTCCCGACCCGCTGAAGGTCGGCGTCAGGAAGCCGGAAGCGCGGTCGCGCTTTTTGAGCGAAACGGAGACGTAGGGCAGCGGCACAACCGTCACGCCCTTCACCTTGAACTTCGGGTTGCGCGCACGCACGCGGTCGTTCAGCGTGACCTCGGTTCGCTTGGCCGTGAAACTCCACTTCGGCGTCTCTTCGTCGCAAGCCGTGATCTCGCCGTTGGCGATGACGAAACGATTGGCGGACACTTTCTCCACGCGGTCGGCCGTGAAGTGGAGCACCGTGCCGTCTTCGGTCTGGTTGGTGAAGCCCGTGGAGTTGAGGAAGAAGCCGAGCTTGGTGGCGTAGTTAAACTCGGCGCGCGTGCCCGTGATGCGCTGCAACTCGCCCTGATCGAACACGACGTTGCCTTCGGCCACGACGCGGTTCGTCGCCTCGTAAACCGTCACCTTGTCGGCCTGTAGACGAAATATGCCGATGCGCGCATCGACGTTTCCCTCGTTGACGACGACGCGCGCGCCTTCCGGCCCCGTCACGGTTTGCCTGTCGCTGTCAACGTCGAGTCTCTCGGTTGACTGATCGGCGGCGTTACCGGCGCGCACGGGCAGGCGCGGCCGGATGGGCTGTTCCTGTTGGAGCGGGTTGACGTTCGGCGTGTCCGTGATCGGGTTCAGCACCTTGCGCTCGACCGGGTTCGCCTGCTGTTGCTGCGCGCGCGCCGGGGGGGCGAAACAGTTCGCGAGACACGCGAAGGCGCACCATGCCAGAAGCAAACGCGTCCCGCCGGCCGAAAGATTTTTAATGCACAAGAGGGAACGCAAGATTGTGAACCGAAAGACCTCCGCCGCCTGAATAGGAGCGCGCGCCCGCGGCACTTTTCCGTGCGGCGACAGGCGCGCTACTCAAGGAGCGGCGATGCTAACATGCGCCGCCGAGAGGCGACAAGGAGCTAACATTATTATGGGGATTTTCCGCGCCGGTCTCGGAATTTTCCGCTCAGGTCTAGGGATTTTCCGCACAGGCTTCCGGCGCGCTTTTTGCAGTTCGGCCGCGCGACCCGGCCGCGCCGTCACTTGATGCCGCTCACGTCCCACAACTTCACGGTGCCGTCGCTTGCGCCCGCGAGCATCTTGCCGTCGGGCGAAAAGGCCATGCGGTAAGTTATTCCCATGCCCTCGTGGGCGAGCGTGCGGCGCAAGACTCCGGTCTCCGCGTCCCACAATTTAATCTCGTGATAACTGCCGCTCGCCACCGTCCGCCCGTCGGGCGAGTAGGCCACCGAAAACACCGCGTTCAAGCTGTCTTCCGTGAACGCCTGCCGAAAGGTTCCCTTCCGCACGTCCCATTGGCGGACGGTGTTGTCGTAACTGCCGCTGACGAGTGTTTGACCGTCGGGGGAAAAAGCGAGCGACAGCACCCCTTTTTCATGGCCTTCGAGCGTCAGCTTCAACGCCCCGCTCTCGGCGTCCCAGACTTTGACCGAATTCTCGTTAGTGCCCCCGGTGGCGACGAGTTTACTGTCGGCGGAGAGGGCATACGCGGGGTTGATCTCCCCCATGGTGTTTTCCACCCTCAAAGCCCACGTCCCCGTGTCCCACAGCTTGAGTTTGCGATAGCTTCCGCCGAACAGAGTTTTACCGTCGGGTGAGAAGGCGACGAACGTTACCAGCCAAGAGGAATAGGTCAGCGTTTGTTTGATCTCGCCGAGTTTGCCCGCCCGCGCGTCCACAACGATCACGGAATAGTTTTTCAGCGCGGAGTTATAATTGAGCGCGGCGGCCAACGTGTTCCCGTCGGGAGAGAAAGCCACCGAGGTCACTTCGCTGCCGAGGTCGGGTAGGGTCTGCTCAAGCTGTCCGGTCTGGGCGTCCCACAATTTGATCGTCTTGTCCTCGCTGCCCGTCACGATCATTCGCCCGTCGGGCGAGAAGGCGACCGCCTTCACATCGTTGTCATGTCCCGTCAACACATGTCTCAGTATTTCCGATCCCAGGCCGCTCTTCTGTCCCGTGCGCGGCGCCTCCGCGGTCTTCACGGGGCGTGAGGCGACTTTGGAATTAAGCGAGCGATTGGCGTTTGAAGGCGTCGCCTTACTGCCGGATAAATAAACCAGCATGACGACTCCGAGGATGAGTCCGCCGCCCAACAGGACGACGAGGCCGCCGATCACCCATAACCACGGGCGCGACTTTCGCGCGTTCTGCGGGGCAGCAGAGGACGGCGGCGGCGCGGCGAAACGCGCCGGTTCGTTGAGAGGCGCAGGAGGAGGAGCAGCAGCAGAGTGCGCGCCCTGATTGATTCCCTGTCGTGTCGTTTCGGCGGAGCGGGCAACGGCGTCTGCCGTCGCCCCCGCGTTCGCGGATGCGTTCGCGAGTTGGGCTGCCGGGGCGTGCGCGGGAAGCGCGGCGGCGGAAGCGTTCGGCGTCGTCGTCGCTTGCGAGGCGGCGGTCGCGCTCAACGCCGCTTGAAGTTCGCGCCCGAGCGTCGTCGCATCCGGTTGCCGCGCGTCCACGTCTTTCGCCAGCGCGCGCAGGCAGACGCTTTCGAGCGCGCGCGGAATGCCCGCATCGGGCGCGAACGGCGGCGGCGTTGCCGTCAGGTGTTTCGTCACCACGCCCGTCATGTTGGCGGCGGTGAACGGCGGCGCGCCCGCCAGCATTTCATAGAGCACCGCGCCGAGACTATAGACATCCGAGCGCGCGTCCAACTCGTCGCCGCGACACTGTTCGGGGGACATGTAATAGGGCGTGCCGATGAGCGTGCCCGCTTGCGTGAGGGTGGGCAGCGCGGCGCGGTCTCGAAGTTTGGCGATGCCGAAGTCAACCACTTTGGCCGTCTCGCGTTCGCCTTCGCCGTCGGGCGGCAGGATGATGACATTGTCCGGCTTGAGATCGCGATGCACGATCTGGCGGCGATGTGCCGCGCCGACCCCGGCACAGATGTCCTGCATCAAGGCGACGGCGCGCGCAGGGGCGAGCTTGCCGACGCTACGCAAGAGGACGCGCAGCGATGCGCCTTCGGCCAACTCCATCACGATGTAGGCGGGCGCGTCCGACCCACGCGCTTCCCCGAAATCGTGAATCGTGACGACGTTCGGGTGGCGGAGCATGGCGGCGGCGCGCGCCTCGCGGCGGAAACGCTCGACGGCATCTCCGTCGGCGACGAAAGTCCGGTGCAGCACCTTGACGGCCACCTCGTCGCCGATGTGCGCGCGCCGCGCTCGATAGACGGCTCCCATGCCGCCTTCGCCGAGCCGCGCGACGAGTTCATACTTGGAGTCGAGCACTTGACCGAGCAGAGGGTCGGGCGGGGCGAGCGGGTCGGCGAACGCGTCGGAGTCTATGAGTTCGGTCGGCGTGTTGAAGGAATTCATCGAGACGCCGCAGCCATCACAAAACCGCGCATCATCTCTTAAAACATGCTGGCAGTGCGGACAATTCATCGCCTCTCTCGATCCTCGCGCCAATGCCCCGCGCCGACGTTATTGATGTTACTGATGTCGCTCGCCGCTTACGGCGTCATGTTAGCATTTCCGCCCGCGCCGTGAACGGAAAAACGGGCGCACGCGAGCGCACGCGCCGGGGCAAGTCCGCGCACTCTCGCGCTCCGCAACCGGAGGGATATAGGAGTTGTCAGCCGGGGGGCGAAACTGTACTATCGCAACGTACCTCCGAACATCCTGTCCGCAACGCAACCGACCGGGGCTCACATGTCAACTTTCAGCGATTACTCGCCGGGTAAAATCGGAGATTTCAGGGAGCGGCTGCACGCGTCTTTAAAGGAGCGCGCTAATCTGCAAGAGATGGCTCAGACGTGCGCCCGCCTGCTCTATGAAGAATTTACCGAGTCGCTCATCCTCGCGCGGGTGTTCGTCACGCTCCCTTTCAGCTCTCTGCCCGCGCGCGACAAGGCGTTCGTCACAGCCCTCGCCGAAGCGAAGAACCTCGCGCCGCTCCTCGGTGAAAAGACTCAAGTGCTCTCGCTGCTCGGAACTCACGGGGCGGAGGCACGCTGGAACGACCGCTACCAATCGCAAGACCACCTCGGCATCCCGCTCTTGACGGCGGAGTTCGTCGAGTCGATCCCGATGGTCGCGCGCCTGATGAGCGATATGGGCATCGGCTCCGACTGGTTCGACAAATTCGAGCCGGACATACTGGTCAAGAACCTCGGGCGCGCGGCGGGCGTCTTCTACGTGCGCGACGCGAAGATGCGGCTCGACGCGCGCAACCGCAAGATCGTCTCGGCGCAGGATTTCGTCGCGGCTCACGACATCCACACCGTCTTCGGCCTCGGCGGCAGTTATCTGAACGGCAGCTTCGTCACCATCATACTGTTCACGCGCGAGACCATCGAACAATCTCAGGCCGAAGCGTTCATGCTGCTGGTCAACACGTTCAAGACCGCCACCCTCAGCTTCGTGATGGACGGCGCGATCTTTCCCCACTCAGATCGGCCAACCCCGCTCGCGACCTGAACAACTCAGCGAAATCCCCGCCACAAACCGCGCCGCCCGCCTGCCGCGACGCCCGCCTGATTAATCTATTGCCACGAATATTTTCGGCGTGCTATGTTGGATTGGCTGTCAGACCCGTACGGCAGCCGCCCCGTTTTCGCTTCCACCTCACGGAACTTCGACACCACAATTAAACCTTCAGGAGATTCTTAACACATGCGTCTCAGCAAAACCCTTACCGCACTATTATTGTGCGCAATGACCCTGGCATTGCCTTCGTCCGCCGTCGCCGCCGCCCGCCCGTCGCAAAAGCCGCGCGCCAAAGCACAGGTTCCCGCGCCGCATACGGAGATCACGAAAGAGAAAATTGAAGCCATCGTCTCGGCCGTCGAGGAATCGATGAAGAAAAGAGATGTCGCCGTCATCATCTCTTTACTCGCGCCGGACATGAAATACAAGCTGGATGCCGGAGGCCGGCCGACCCGCCACGCGAACCGCGCCGAGTTCATCCAAAGCCTCAAACTCGGAGCCGAGTTGATGCTCGATTACACTTACCTACGCAAAAGTCTGACGATCACGGTCGCCCCGGACGGGCAGAGCGCGACGGCGCACATAGAGTCGTTCGAGATGGTCACTCTGGCGCAGGGCACGTTGGCCGGCAACAGCGTCGGCTTCACCACTTTCAAGATTTACAAAGGCAAAATTCTGATCTCCGCGATGGAAGGAACGGTCGAGTACGTGTAAGCCGCGCCGGGCGGAAACTCCTCGCGCGACTCAACAGCCAAGACCGCACGGCGGCCGCAACCGGCGACGCAAAGTTCCTTCAATCGCCCGCGCCGTCAGACCGCTCATGCCCCTGCTACGGCGCTTTACCCTAGAGAGCGCGCGCCGCCTGTCGCCCGCGAGCGCGGCAGTTGCTATTATCGCCCGCGATGAACGGGCAGCCTTCCGGTAATTTGCGTCTGATGATCGTGGCGGGCGAGGCGTCGGGTGATGCACACGCCGCCTCGCTCGTGCGCGCCCTCCGCGAGAGCGCGCCGGGCGTCAGCTTTGAATTCTTCGGCGCGACGGGCAGAGAGATGCGCGCGGCCGGAGTCGAATCAATCGTCGCGACGGACGATCTGGCGATCACCGGACTGTTGGAGATCGGCGGCGCACTCGCGAAATTTTGGCGCGCATATCAAGCGCTCAAGCGCGCCGGGGTCGAACGCGCCCCCGACGCGTTGATTCTCGTCGATTGGCCTGACTTCAACTTGCGCCTCGCGCGCTTCTTCCGCCGGAGAGGCGTGCGCGTCGTCTATTACATCAGCCCGCAACTCTGGGCGTGGCGCGGGCACCGCGCGCGCAACATCCGCCGCGACGTTGACCTGCTGCTCGCCATCCTGCCCTTCGAACCCCAATGGTACGCGGCGCGCGGCATCACGCACGTCGAGTTCACGGGGCATCCCCTGACGGGCGAAGTCCGCGCGCGCTACGACCGCGCGGAGTTTTGCCGCCGCCACGCGCTCGACCCGTCGCGCCCGCTCGTCGCGCTGCTTCCCGGCAGCCGCCACAAAGAACTGCTGCGCATTCTTCCGCACATGATCGAGGCGACGAAGACGCTGCACGAGTCGCGCCCGGAAGCGCAGTTCGTCGTCGCGCTCGCGCCCAATCGTTCGACCGGGGAGGCTCAGGCAATAGTCGATTCCGCCCTCGCGCCGAATCATGCGAAACTCTCAGACGCGATCCGCGTCATCCGCGACGAGACGCGCGAAGCGCTCGGCGCGGCGGACGCGGCCGCCGTCGCAAGCGGCACGGCCACGCTCGAAGCCGCGCTGCTTCAAACGCCCCTCGTCGTCGTCTACAAAGAATCTTTCATCAACTGGCACACGCTCCGCCGTCTCATCCACACGGAACACTTCGGCCTCGTCAACCTCGTCGCCCGCCGACGACTCGCGCCCGAACTCATGCAAAACGATTTCAACGGCACGACGCTCGCCGCGGAATTATTGAAACTCCTTGACCCCGCGCACAACGCCGCGACCCGCGCACAACTCGCCGACGCGACGCACGGACTCGGCGCGGGCGGCGCATCCGTGCGCGCAGCTCAAGCTATCCTGCGCGCCCTGCGCGTGTGGAGCGGCGCGACGAGCGAGAGCAAGACGCGCGAGACGGAGCGACGGTGAAGGGCGGGTGAAGTTGCCGCAAGCCGGCGTTGACGCTGGAAGGTTAAGAGTTGCCGCCGTCATCCTGCCAGCGTCCGAGCGAGCGCGGTAGGCCTTCGTTCGCTTTGGCCTGCTCGATAGCGCGCGCCAGTTCTTCCGGGCGTTGCGAACCGATGAGGAGGCGTTCGCCGTCGTCGAACTCAAGTTGCACGCCGCGCGTGCTGCTGGAGGTGTAAGCCATGCCGCCCTTGAAGCCGTAACGAAGACCCCATCCGCCGTAGTCGGCGATGGGTCTGTAAGTGACGACCTGATAACTGTGGAGCGTTGCGAGCGGAATCAGGCGCGGCCGCCAGAACCATTCAAACTGTGTCATCACGCCTTCGGCGCGCACTTCCGTCACCAACCGCACTTTATAGAGCCACACGATCACGGCGCAGAGAAAAACGACGAGCAGGCTGAGTCCGGCGTCGGACATCGGCCTATCGCCCCACGGCTTGCCGAACACAAGTTGCAGCACCGCGCCGTAAGCGACGACCGCACACGGAATGAGCACCACCGCCCACAGCCACCATTGCCTGTTCTGCTGCACCTCGCGGAAATAGAGATCATCATGCGATTTCATCTCGCCCCTCCTTACTCTTAATGTACGGCGAGGCTTCCTGTCAGGTTTCCTCTTCCGGCCGCTCCGCGAGACGCGCCGCGAGTTCCAACACCTGTCGCTTGAGTTCGTCAATCTCGGCACGCATCTGCGGGAGACGGCCGAAGTGCGCGTTCAATCGTTTGTACTCGTCGAGCGGGCGCACGGGCACACCCCACACGACCGCGCCCGCGCGCACGATCTTGCCCGGCAGTATCCCCGCCTTCGAGCCGACGACCGCGCCCGCCTTGACGCGCGCGTGGTCGCCCATCCCGACCTGCCCGCCGATCACCGCGTCCGATTCGATAACCGTGCTGCCTGAAATTCCCGTCTGCGCCGCGATCACGACGCGCTCGCCGATCTCCACGTTGTGCCCGACGTGTACGAGGTTATCGAGTTTCGTCCCGCGCCCGATGCGCGTCTCCCCGAGCGCGCCGCGATCCACGCACGAGTTCGCGCCGATCTCCACGTCGTCTTCGATGACCACCGTGCCCACCTGCGGGAACTTATGATAGCCCTCCGCATCGCGCACGTACCCGAACCCGTCCGCGCCGACGACCACGCCCGCGTGCAGCACGACGCCATTGCCGAGATGCACGCCCCCGTACAGCACGACGTTCGGGTGCAACACACATTCCGCGCCCACCTCCGCGCCCTCTCCGAGCACCACGCCCGCCAGCAAACGCGTCCCGCGCCCGACGCTCGCGCGCTCGCCTACCACAACGCCCGCGCCGATGTAAACCTCTTCCTCGATCCGCGCCGACTTTGCCACGACCGCCGTCGGATGAATCTCCCCCGCACGCCTCACCGGTGCGTGCAACACCTCCGCGATCAAAGCGAACGCCAACTTCGGACGCTCCACTTCGATGAGCATCGCCGCAAACTCGCCCGGCGACTCTCCCGTCCCCAAAGGCACGAGCAGACACGACGCCCCGCTCATCCTCGCGCCCTCTAAAAATCTCCCGTCCTCGACGAAGCTGATCGCCCCCGCGCCCGCCGCCTCAAGGCTCGCCACGCGCTCGACCAGCACTCGCTTGCCGCCGTCGCCCACCACACGACCGCCCACGCGCGCGGCCAACTCCGCGACCGTCATCCCTCTGCTTTCATTCTTCATAAGACCTGACCGACTTAGAGCATCCAACGAAACCCGCATTTCGCGCCGGAGCCGATTCGGAATTTCCAACAGTCTCAGCCCCACCGCCGGGGTTTTGTTAAATGCTCTTAAGAACTTCGCACGAAACCGGAATAATCGTTAGAGGCATAAACAATCCCGCCACTCGCGCGTCTTCCACGGGATAGCTGCCCGCGGATTTCTCCGCCCCTACGATCTCGTCAGACGATCTAAACTTAAAAGAATCGAGCGGCGCACTAAATGATCTGAATGATCCGAATTTGAAAGAATCGAGCGGCGCACTTCAGAAATCGCCTGCCTCTTCCCCGCCCCGCCGCGCGCCCCTCTGCTCGCGCGCGAAGCCGCGCCGCGAACCGCGTATAAACTCCGCCAGATGCCGCACATGCTCGTCCCCGTCCTGTCCCAACTGTTCGAGCGCGTCGGCAAGCGGCAGGCGCGTGCGAAACAAAAGTTGATAAGCGCGCTTCAACGCGAGCCTCGACGCGGGCGCGAACCCCGCGCGCCTCAATCCAACCGTGTTCAACCCGCGAACCCGCGCGGGATTCCCGTCCGTGATGAAGAACGGCAACACGTCCTGCACGATCTTCGACTTCCCCCCTACCATCGCATACCGCCCCATCCGCACAAACTGGTGCGCCCCCACGTTCGACGACAGAAACACATGATCCTCAACCGTAATGTGCCCCGCCAGCGCCACGCCGTTCGCAAAAATGTTGTCGTCTCCCACCTCACAGTTATGCGCCACGTGTGCGCCGATCATCAAAAAATTCCGGCTCCCCACACGCGTCGCCTCGCCCTCGCCGTTCGCCCGGTGAAGCGTCGCCCCCTCACGAATCAAATTATCATCCCCGATCAACAGACGGCTCGGCTCACCCCTGAACTTCACATCCTGCGGCTCGCCCCCCAGAGTCGCGTGCTCAAAAACACGGTTGCGTGCCCCCATCACCGTGAATCGCTTAATCACCGCATGCGCCCCGATCTCACACCCCTCACCTATCACGACATCATCCTCCACCACCGCATACGCGCCCACCCGCACGCCCGAACCGAGTTCGGCGCGCAAACTAACCACGGCTGTCGGATGAATTTCCATCACACTCTCTCGCGCGCCGGATGGTACATCCCCTCCCTCCCGTTCGCAACGCCCCAAGGCATCGACTACCACCCACCAATCCCCTCCTCCTCACCCAAAAAGCAAACACCACCCCGGAGATTTACCTCCCAAATCCCCTCTTCCAATTGCTTACAATTTTGCAGCCCCCGCTAAGTCCTTTAAATGCGCTTCACGCCAAACATTTTTCCTGAAAAACCTATTGCCCTCCCCTCAACGGGGCGTTAATCTCCGCCCCACGAATGCCACCTTATCCAGGCATTCCAGCTTTTCGACATTCTCATACAGACACACGCTTCCTAAGCCGCCGCAAAACCCGATTCGCGGCAGCTCAGGAAAATTTCAGATGAACGAATCGCCTAGAACAGAGCCAGCACGGCCTGCAACATACTGAACGCAACTTCCGTGACTGGATCAACGGACGCAGATCTGCCGATGAGTATTATGCCTTCGTCTTCAGCCGCATCATTTGTTGCCATTACCGAAGACGGCGGGGGAGGCTCTGTCTTCATAGGTGAGATGATACCGTCCAGAGCAAACGTGGAAGCGGAAAGCACGAGGGTCAAAACGACTGAAGCGAAGAGTTGTTGTAGTTTTTTCATGATTTTTCCTGTAAAGGTGAAGTTGCAATCACAGGCTGAAAGAATTGTAGGAGCAGGACTTGTCCCACCCATGTGGTTGCCAAAGAGTGTGGGCAGGAACAATCGCCCCACAGTCATCTGCTTGTGTCGCACACGATTGGAAATTGCTCTAAATGGATGATGAGTAATCCTCACCAAGCCATTCAAGACGGGTTGAGGGCGGCATCTTAACATCTGACGTGATGCTCCGCATCGTTGCAAGTTTTCTGCATCTGCCAAGAAAGGCAAGCCTCACATGACTTTAACGAAGGAACTACTTCACAAAATAGCTGACCCGACAATTACCCCTGACGAACGCGCACGACGGCGTTGTGAACTCGCCAAACAATTGGAGATGCTGGGTAATTACGAGGCAGCGCGCGAAGCGATGGGGGAGTTCTGGCAAGGTGTTGGCAAACGGCCGGTGCTGGACGGACTTGAATCTCGTACTGCGGCGGAAGTGCTGTTGCGTGTCGGCGCATTAACCGGATGGCTTGGCAGCAGTAAGCAGTCTGAGGGGGCGCAGGAAAAAGCGAAGAGTCTTATTTACGAGAGCATAAGAATCTTCGAGGCATTGCCGGACGAAGAGAAAGTAGCCGAAGCACAAATAGAACTGGCAGTCTGTTATTGGCGCGAAGGTGCGTTCGATGAAGCACGGATAATGCTACAAGATGCCTTGAGTCGCCTTGATACCACAGACAGCGAAGTGAAAGCAGTTGCTTTACTTCGTAGTGCGATAGTTGAGGTGTCAGCCAAGAGATTTAATGACGCTTTACACATTCATATAGAAGCTATCCCCTTATTTAAGAATGTTCATGATGATGCACTCAAGGGGAAATTTCATCACGGCTTCGCAGATGTGCTGAACCATCTCAGTGCGACAGAGCACCGAGAAAAACATATAGACCGGGCACTGATTGAATATGCAGCGGCTAGTTACCATTACGAGCAGGCCGGACACGCACGTTATCAAGCTTGCGTGGAAAACAACTTAGGCTTGTTGTACGGCACTATCGGTAGATTCGCGGAAGCGCATGAGCATCTGGACAGGGCACAGGCACTCTTAACGAACCTTAAGGACAGAGTTCATCTGGCGCAGGTGGATGAGACGCGGGCGAAGGTTCTGTTGGAGCAACGGCGGAATGCGGAGGCGGAGAAGTTGGCGCGCATGGCCGTGCGGGTGCTGGAAGGCGGCGGGGAGCAGTCGTTGTATGCGGAGGCGTTGATGACGCACGGGATTGCGCTGGCGCGGTTGGGTAAGCCGAAGAGCGCGCAGGAGGTGTTAGAAAAGGCGTTTAAGGTGGCGGAGGAGGCGGGCGATCTGGAGAGCGCGGGGCAGGCGGCGCTGACGATGATCGAAGAGGTCGGCTCGCACCTGTTGGGGTCGGAGGTGGGCGAGATATATGTGCGCGCCGCCGAGTTGCTGGAGAAGTCGCAGAACATGGCGACGCTTAAGCGCTTGTGCGAGTGCGCGCGTCGCGTGTTGTTCCTCACGCACGCGGCCGCCGCGCCGCCTGACTGGAAGGGATTTTCTTTCAGGGAGGCGGTGCGGCGATATGAGTCGCATTTGATCGAGCGCGCGCTCAAGGATGCGGACGGGATGGTTTCGAGGGCGGCGCAGTGGCTCGGTTTCAAGCATCATCATAGTCTCATCTCGCTGTTGAAGAACCGGCACAAGCATCTGCTGCATGCGCGCACGCCGATTGTGCCGCGGAAGCGCAGCATTATTCGCACGCCCGCCGCCGGGCGCGCGCTTGAAAGTTCGGCGGCGAAGGCTACGCGGCCTGCGCTCATCCTGCTTGTGGAGGACAATCAGGCGGTTGCAGTGGCAGTGAGAGACACGCTTGAGCATGAGGGGTGGGCGGTGCAGACTTGTGCCGACGGCGCGGACGCCCGGCGCGAGATCGTGAGCGAGGCGCATTACGATCTGCTGTTGCTGGACAACGAATTGCCGGGCGCGACCGGCATCGAACTCGTGAGGCGCGCGCGCAGCATGCCCCGCCGCAGACGCACTCCGATCATCATGTTGTCGGCGAGTGATTGTGAGGCGGACGCGCGCCGTGCCGGTGCGGATGCCTTCCTGCGCAAGCCGAAGGACATCGCGCTGCTGGTCAAGACGGTGGCGCGCCTGCTGGCCGAAAAGCGCGGCGCACCCTAGAAGATTCGGGATGAAGTGGGCATCCCGAAGGCACGGTCGCGTCCGGGCGAGCGATCATGCCGCGAGGCCGCCGCGCGAGTCTCCCGCGCGGCGGCTTTGTTTAAAGATTGAATGCCGAAACTGCCCGGCGACCCGGTGACGGCGGACGGGCGCGGGTGGGAAACGGTTTCCAAGTCGTAGCGTCCTTGAAGGAAGGCGAGAGAGCGTACCGGCATGAAAATGCCCGAAGGCCGCCGCGCGTTTTTCGAGCGGCGGCCTTCGTTTGTGCCGCGCCGGCCTTCGTTTGTGCCTTGTCGGCCGGTTGATCGGAGATTCCGGCGCGCCCGCTTCGTCCAGCCCGTCGGCGCTCTGCAAGTGTCTCCACTGTCTTGTGTTTACGAGCGTATGCCTTTATCATAGCGCGTCGCTCGGTAGCTGCCTTCTCGCCGCGTCGTCGGTGGACAGGGAGCTACAATCTTGCAGGACGGCCGGGCGTTAAAATGTTCGGCGGTTTTCCCAAACTTCAAGCATCTAAAACGGGGCGGGAAATTAACTCTCGGAGGACGAAAGTCTAGTGTTTAGCGATCAATTTCGCCGTAATGAATCGGTGAGGGGCAAATTCAGCGGGGTGCGCAGTTCGACGCTGCTCTCGAATTTATCGAATGCGGCGTGGAAAGTGTTTCAGTCGGTCAACCGCGCTCTGCCGGAAGGCGCGAGCGTCAGCCCGCAATGGGCGCCGGGGCCGCTCCTGAAATCTTACGAGAAGACCGCGCCGCCGCTCGGCTTCCCACGCGAAACCGACAGCTTGTGCCCGACCTGCGTCAAGGAAGTGCGCGAGGCCGTTATTTCCGGCCAGACGCCTCTGGAAACCCTGATGCACGAGCATCCGGGCGAAATCAAAGCGCAGATCGTCGAGGAGGACGGGCGCATCGTGATGCGTAAGACGTGCGCGAAGCACGGCGAGTTCGTTGACGTGATGGCGACCAGCCCGGAGTTTTTGCAGCGCATCGAATCGCTCTTCTACGGGCGCGATTTTCGCGCGGCGGAAGACGCGCACGTCCATCGCCACGGCACGTCCGACATCAAGTTCGGGCGCGGCGCTGTTCTGACGGTTGACCTCACGAATCGCTGCAACATGATGTGCAACCCGTGCTTCATGGACGCCAATCAGGTCGGCTACGTCCACGAGCCGACGTTTGAAGACACGAAGGCCATACTCGACCGCGCCGTCTCTTTCAAACCGAAGCGACAGGTCATCATTCTCTTCTCCGGCGGCGAGCCGACGCTTTCGCCCTACTACCTGGAAGCGGTCGCCTACGCACGCAAGATCGGCTTCTACCGCATCCTCGCCGCCACGAACGGCATCCGCTTCGCCGAAGACATAGAGTTTTGCAAACAGGCGAAAGAGGCCGGGCAGCACGGCGTCTACCTGCAATTCGACGGCGTGAGCGAAGAGAAGAACGCGCACCGCGGCGTCGGCAATCTCTTCGACGTGAAGCAGAAGGCCATCGACAATCTCGCAGAGGTCGGCATCAAGGTCACGCTCGTGACGACCATCGTCAACACCGTAAACAACGACGCCATCGGCCAGATCGTCGAGTTCGCCGCGAAGAACATAGATAAGATTCAGACCATCGCCTTCCAGCCCGTCTCCTTCACGGGACGCGACGAGGACGTGCCCGACGAGGTTCGCATCAAGCAGCGTTACACGCTCGCCGACATGGCGACCGATCTGGAGAAACAACTCGGCGGCGAACTCAAGGCGCAACGCGATTGGTACCCGCTCTCGTCCTATTCGGCGTTCACCTCCGTGATGGACATGCTGCAAGGCGCGGACGCGCCGTGGGGTTGGTCGAGTTGCAACTGCCACCCGAACTGCGGCGTCTTTACGCTGATGGTCGTCAACCGCCACACGGGCGAGTGGACGCCGCTCTTCAAGTTCTTCAACTACGAACAGTTCATGCGCGACGTGGCCGTCATTACCGACACGGCGCGCGGCGCGAAGCTCTCGATGGCGCAACTCGGCATGACCATCATGCGCAACTTCGACGCCAGGAACGCGCCCGAAGGCTTCCCCATTTCTCAGATCATCAACCTCTTCAAGCCGTCTTCGACCAACTCGAACTCGGATCGCAACGACCGCATGAAGACCCAACACGGATCGACCGACCCGAATGATGCGTGGCGCGTCCTCTGCGTCGAGGGCATGTGGTTTCAGGATTTGTTCAACTACGATTTCCGCCGCACGGAGATGTGCGTCATCCCTTACGGCACGCAGGAAGGCGAGATCAGTTTCTGCGCCTACAACACGGGCGTCGGCTGGCGGCAGATCATCGAGAACATGCACAAGACGGCCGGCCTCGCCGAGTGGTACGAAGAGAACGGCCGCCACCCCGTCTACGCCAAGGGCAAGGAAGTGCCCGGCATCCCTAAGAAGCACTCGCTCTCGCTGCCCATCGTGCAGGCCATCCTCGCCGAAGACTCGGGCGAGCCACCCGTCAAGGTCTCGCCATACCTCGTTGAGGAAGAAGAGATAGCAATTCGCTAAAGCGCCTTGCGGTCGATTCTCCTCAGTCAACAAAAACAACATTAAGGCGGCGCGCATGAGATCGAATTCGATCTCATGCGCGCCGCCTATCAACATAACCTCTTGCCATGATCGCATAAGCGCCCGCCTGATACCCTTCAAAGCCCCGTTTGACGACGATCAAACACACCAAGCGCGCTCTCGGGTATTCGACACAGATAAAAAGTGTCCTAATCACCCGCGCCGGCTCCGAAAGTCCGTGTCAGGATGCGTGGCATCTCGTTTGCCATGCATCTCCGCGTTACGAACATCTTTTCAGGAGCACAGCTTATGAAGAATCTTTCCATCTCCCTTTTATTATCAACGCTCATCACTTTTCAGGCGCTGGCGATACCATCCGGCGCGCGCGCGCAGGAAGAGGCAGCAAAAACTATCCAACCGTCGCAAACCGCCGCCAAGCCGTTCGGCAACGCGGATGTGCTGGCGATGGTCAGAGCCGCCCTTGCGCCCGATGTCATTATCGCCAAGATTAAATCGTCCGCCTGTAACTTCGAGACGACGCCCGCCGCGCTGGAGCAACTCAAAGCCGGCGGCGTGCCGGAGGCCGTACTCCTCGCCATGCTCAATGCGCCGCGCGTGGCCGTCCCGCCGGACACCACATCTCCAATCATCACCGCGACGGGCACCGCATCCCCAATCGCCGCCGCGCCGCCGCCGCAGCAGCAGGCTCTCCGTGTGAAACTGCCGCGCGGCACACCGCTCGATGTTGAGATGGCTTACACGATCAGTTCGCAAGAGGTGCGGGCGGGCGAGTTGATCAGCTTTCGCGTGGTCAACCCGGTGTTGATGGACGGCATCGTAGTCGTCGCCGTGGGCGCAACGGCGTCGGCGCGCGTCGTGCAGGCAAGCAGAGGCGGCCACTGGGGGCGCGCCGGGCGCATCGCGTGGGTGATGCAGGATGTGACCGCCGTGGACGGCACGCGCATCCCGCTCGCGTCCACAGGGCGGATCGTAGGCGACAGCAAAGGCGCAAAGGTGGCGACTAAAATGATACTGACTGGCGCGCTGGTGCCTTTGATCGCTCCCGTCGCGCTTTTACACGGCTTCAAGCGCGGTGAGAACGCGATGATTCCGGCGGGCAAGCGTTTTGAAGTGTCCGTCAGCAGCGACGCGACCGTCGCCGTCGTGCCTCAGCGATAAACGCGAACTGGCGTTGAGGTTCCGGAGAGGCTGCGATGGCGCGGTTGACAACCCCCGCGCCCGCACGTTAATTTTGTCCCGTCATAGCGTGTTGGGAGATGGTGAAATGGTATCACACCTGACTCTGGATCAGGCTTTCGGGGTTCGAGTCCCTGTCTCCCAGAAATCATACGAAGGCCGGACGATGAGTCCGGCCTTCATCATTTTTAGCGGCGACTTAATCGTGTTTTGATACTTCCTAATCCGGCGTACAGGAAAGCCCTTCCGGCATAGCTGCCGGAGGGGCTTTCTTATTTGTTCGTGTGGCTCGATCTCTAAAACGAATACCTGACGGGGCAGTAAGGCAGATACTTGTTGAGGCCGTTGGTGAAGCGTTCGAGTTCGCGGCGGCGCATCGGGTAGTCGTAGACGACGGTGCCGGGCGCGGTCTTCTTCGGCACCTGGTTGGCGGGCGACCAGAGGAATTCTTCACCCTTCGGATTCCAGTTCATGTTGACGTTGTGCAAGCCTTCCGAGTGCGTCAGGAAAAAGACCTCGCACATCAACTGTTGTTTGGCTTGCGGCGTGAGCGTGTCGTCGATCTCGCGCCAGAGTTGCGCCCAGTCGCGCCGCCAGTCGTCGCCGCCGTAGATGATGATGGGCGAGAAATTGAGGTGAACTTCGTACCCGGCGGCGACGAGGCGGTTGACCGACTTGAGGCGGTCGGAAATGGGACTCGTGCCGATGTCAACGTAGCGCGCGATAGACTGCGGCATGACGGAATAACGGATGCGCGTCTTGCCGCGCGGGTCGAGCGCGAGCCAGTAGTCGTCGTTGACGGTTTTGGTGGCGAAAGTAGCCTTGGCGTAGGGCACCGTCGCGGCGAACTCGCGCACGAGGTGGCCGGGGTTGTCGCAGACGGCGGCGTCGAGCGAGAGGTCTGCGTTGCAGCCGATGTCGTAAGTCCAGTATTTGGGGTCGCACTGGTCTGGGTCGAGTTTCGGGCCGAGTTTGTTGCTGTGGCGGCGGATCGAGTCGGCGATCTGTTCGACGTTGACGAAGATCGTGAGCGGGTTCGAGCCGCCCTTGCGCCGCGAGACGTAGCAATACTGGCAACTCGACAGGCAACCGTTCGAGACTGAGGCCGCGATGAAGTTGGCCGAGCGGCCGTTCAGCGTGTGGCGCAAGCCCGACTTGACGCCGAGCACGAGGTTCTCGCGCTTCGTGCGCATCCAGTCGGCCGGGTCGGCCCCGAACAAGTCATCGATCTGCCAGTGCGAGCGGACGGGAACGACTTCGGCCGCGGGAAAGCGCGCGAGCGTTTCGAGGGCACGGGCGTGCCACAGGGGGTTCTCGTCGATTGACTCCTGCACGTAAATTTTCTTGAAATCGAGTCGCATCATGTAGTGAAATTTAGATGCGCGGCGGGGTCATAACTTTGGCTTCCGCTCCTTCGCCGCCGCGCGACTTTTCGTCGCCCGTTTCAGAGGCTCGTATCGCTCGCGGTGCGCGCGCACGCGCTCGAGATAGACCGGATCGGCGAGCACCGCGTCGAGTTGCGCGCGAAAGATTTTCGCGGATTCGAGTTTCTCGTAGTCGCGCTCGAAGGGCGCGACCTCCCGCCCCCACGCGCCGCTCTGCCCCTTGCGCCCCTGCGGCACGGGGCCGACATATTTCTTCCCCGTCCGGTGGTTGAAATAGCGGAGCGAGCGCGTCCAGCCCATCTGTAGAAACTTGCGCGCCATGTCCATCCCGGCGAAATCATTCGCGTCGCGATAGCCTAGATAGAGTTCGTAAATCTTTGCGGCCGACGCGCGGGCGACGGCAGGGTTTTTGAAACGCCAGTGGGGCAGAATCTCGCTCTTGTACGGCTCGACCAGCAACACGCCCTGCTCGCCCTTGCCGATGCGATAGAGTTCCGGCTGCCTGCGAAAATCAACCGCCTTGAAATCGAGTTCGTAATCGAAACTCAACGAAGTTTCTCCGTCCGGGATGTCCGAGTAGCCGTGCATTATGCCGCGTGATGTGACGCGATTTTGTAGCGCAACTGACAACAATTCGTGGCCTGCGCGACCGCAGCCGAATAAAACCCCGCGCCCGCGCGTATCAGGCAACACGCATCATGCCTTATAATGCCTCGCCCCCGTCAAAACGACAGAAATTTTTGGTTCGTCTACCGGCGCGAGACGTGCGCCGGGTGAGTGAGATTTAGTGTCCGATCAACCAACCGTGATGAAGTTCGGCGGCACGTCCGTCGAGGACGCGCATGCGTTCGAGCGCGTGGCGCGAATCGTCGGGGAGTGCGCACGGGAGGAACGTCCCGTCGTGGTCGTCTCCGCGATGAGCCGCTTCACGGACGCGCTGCTTGGGAGCGTCGAGACGGCCGCGGCGGGCGACGCGGACGGCGCGCTCCGCTCGCTCGAAGGACACTTTGAACGCCACGCGCTCGTCGCGCGCACCTTGCCCGCGGGCGCGCGCGACGAGTTGTTTCTCGAACTCGAACTCGCGCGCCGCGAACTCGGCGAACTCCTGCGGCGCGTCGCCTCGAAAGAGGAACCGTGCCCGCCGCTCAGAGACGAGATCGTCTCCTACGGCGAAAGCCTCTCGGCGCGGTTGCTCGCCGCCGTGCTCGCCGAACGCGCCCTGCCCGCCGCCTACGTGGACGCGCGCCGCTGCATCATCACCGACGACGTGCACGGCGCGGCGACGCCCGCGAGCGATGAAACTTACGAACACACGCGCGCCGCGCTATCGCCGCTGCTCGCCGGGGGGCGCATTCCCGTGCTCGGCGGCTACATCGGCTCCACGCCGGACGGCCGCACGACGACGCTCGGGCGCGGCGGTTCGGACTACACGGCCGCGCTCGTCGGCGCGGGGCTGGAGGCGCGCGAAATTCAAATCTGGACGGACGTTAACGGCGTGCTGACGGCAGACCCGCGCGTCGTTCCGCACGCGCGCACCATCGCCCGCCTCTCCTTCGCGGAAGCGGCGGAACTCGCCTATTTCGGCGCTAAGGTGCTCCACCCGAAGACGATTTTGCCCGCCGTCATACGCGGCATCCCGGTGCGCATCTGCAACTCGCGCGCGCCCGAACAGCCGGGCACGGGCGTCTATTTCGACGCCGAGATGTCGCCGCGCACCGTCAAGGCCATCGCGCACAAAAAAGGCGTCACGGTGCTGCACATCACTTCCGCCCGCATGCTCGGCGCATACGGTTTCCTGCGCGCGCTCTTTGAAGTCTTCGAGCGCCACCGCACGATTATCGACATCGTGACCACCTCGGAGGTCTCCGTCTCGCTCTCGCTCGAAGACACGAGCAGGGTTGACGAGATCATACGAGACTTACGACCCATCGCCGCCGTCAAAGTCGAACCCGATCTCGCCGTCGTGTGCATCGTCGGCGAAGAACTGCGCTATACGTCGGGCATCGCCGCGCGCATATTCAGCACGCTCGGCGACATCAACGTCCTCCTGATCTCGCAGGGCGCATCCAACGTCAACTTCACATTCGTCGTGGCCGAACGTGATGTGGAAGAGACCGTGCGGCGTTTGCACGCCTCTCTCTTCGAGTGCGACACGCGGGAATTAACCCCGCTCTTTCAACGCAAGGAGGGCGTCTCGCGTTGAACCTCTTCGCCCTCACGCGTCGCCTCATAGACATCCCCTCGCCGAGCGGCGACGAGTGGGAGGCCGCGCGTTTCATCGCTTCGTATCTCGAAAGTCTGAACTACAGGGTCGAGCTACAGGAGGCCGCGCCGCGCCGCGCGAACGTCATCGCCACCGCGTCCGATGCGCCGCGCCTGTTCTTCTCCACGCACATCGACACCGTGCCGCCCCACATCGCTTCGAGCGAAGACGAGACGCACATCTACGGGCGCGGCTCGTGCGACGCGAAAGGCATCATCGCCGCGCAAATTTTCGCCGCCGAAGCCCTGCGAGCCGGAGGCACAAACGACATCGGCCTGCTCTTCACCGTCGATGAAGAACTCGGCAGCCTCGGCGCGCGCGTCGCCAACGCTCACGCGCTTGCCGCGTCGTGCGCGTATCTCATCAACGGCGAGCCGACCGAAAACAAACTCGCCGCCGGTTCCAAAGGCTCCCTGCGTTTGCGACTCAAGGCGCGTGGGCGCGCCGCGCACTCGGCCTACCCCGAACACGGCGACTCGGCCGTCGAACGCTTGCTCGACGTGCTCGCAGACCTGCGCCGGCTCGCGTGGCCTGCGGATGATTTCTTCGGCCAAACCACCTGCAACATCGGCACGCTGGGCGGCGGCACGCGTCCGAACATCATCCCGGCCGAAGCTCAGGCCGAACTGCAAATCCGCCTCGTCACCGAATCGGCGCGCGTCAAAGCGGAACTCGAACGCGCCGTCGGCAATCGCGTCGAAATCGAATATCTCTCCGTCGCCGAACCCGTGCGCCTGCTGGCGGTCGAAGGTTTCGCAAGCGAGGTCGTGCGCTTTACGACCGACATTCCCTATCTCCCGAACTGGGGCGCGCCCCTTCTGCTCGGCCCCGGTTCCATTCTCGACGCACACACAGACGGCGAGCGCATCAGCAAAGACGAACTGGTGGAAGCGGTCAAACTCTACGCGCGGCTCGCCGCCGAATTGCTCGCGCGCGACCCGGCGCGCGCGGGCGCGGGCAGCGTCTCGGAGCGGGCTGTGAAACCGGCTGTGGAGTCGGCTATGTTGACGAACCCGGCCACAGAAAGGGCTTCTCCGAAATGAAGCTCGCCATCATCGGCAACGGCGCGATGGGCAAGCTCGTCCGCACGCTGGCGGAAGCGGACGGTCACGAAGTCGCGCGCGTCATCGCCTCGCGCGACGGGGCGCGGGGCGTAGACGCTCTCGCGGAACTTCTCAGCGGCCACGACGCCGCCATAGACTTTTCCGTAGCGTCGGCGGTGCTCAAAAATGTCGAAGCGGCGGCGCGCGCTGGCGTCCCGCTCGTCGAGGGCACGACCGGGTGGAACGCCGTGGAGGCGGAAGTGCGCCGCATCGTGGAGGCGCACGACGCGGGCGCGCTCGTCTACGGCGCAAACTTCTCAATCGGCGTCCAAATCTTCTATCGCATCGTCGCACGCGCCGCCGAACTCTTCGCCGCCGCCGATTACGCGCCCTTCATCGAAGAGGCGCATCATTCTCGAAAGCGCGACGCGCCTTCAGGCACCGCCCTCAAACTGCGCGACGTGCTGGCCGCACACATCGCGCGCGACATCCCCACAGCCTCGACGCGCGCAGGGCACATCCCCGGCACGCACCGCGTCGGCTTCGACTCGGCGGCCGATCAGATCACTCTGACGCACACCGCGCGCACGCGCGAAGGCTTCGCCTCGGGCGCGCTGCTCGCCGCTCGCTGGATCAAAGGCCGTCGCGGCGTCTACGAATTTTCCGAAGTGATAGACGAAATGATAAAAGCTGTAAATCGTGAATCGTAGATCGTAAATAGACGAAGATGATTTTATCTATTCACGATTTACGATTCACGATTTACGACAGTTGGAGGCGAGATGACTCTAAAAGTTGACTGGCTGCGCGGGTGCGCGACGGCGTTGGTGACGCCGTTTAAAGCGGACGGGACGGTTGACGAGGAACGCCTGACGGCTCTCGTCCGGCGACAGATCGAGGGCAGCGTCCGGCTCCTCGTGCCGTGCGGGACGACGGGCGAGAGCGCGACGTTGACGGAAGAGGAAGACCGTCTCGTTATCCGCCTCACGATTGAAGCGGCGCACGGCGCGCACGAGGCGGCGCGCGTGATCGCCGGTACGGGCAGCAACTCCACCTCGGCGGCGATTGAATACGCCCGAGCCGCGCGCGACGCGGGCGCGGATGCCGTGCTCGTCGTCGCGCCGTTCTACAACAAGCCCACGCAAAGCGGTCTCTACGCGCACTTCCGCGCCGTGGCCGAGTCAATCGACGGCTTGCCCGTCGTCATCTACAACGTGCCGGGTCGCACTTCTTCAAACATCACGGCGGAGACGGCGCTCAGCCTCGCGCGCGACGTGGAGAACATCGTGGCCGTCAAAGAAGCCTCCGGCGACCTCTCGCAGATCATGGCGATTTTGCGCGAGCGGCCGGAGAACTTTCGCGTACTCTCCGGCGACGACGCGTTGACGCTGCCGCTCATCGCGCTCGGCGCGGACGGCGTGATCTCGGTCGCGTCGAATGAAGCGCCCGGCCTGATGGCGCGGCTGTGCGATCTGGCGCTCGCCGGGAGTTGGGATGAGGCGCGCGCGCTGCACTACCGCCTGTTGCCTTTGATGGAAGTTAATTTCATCGAGTCGAGTCCGGGGCCGGTGAAGGCCGCGATGCGGCTGATGAATCTGCTGGAAGAAAATTTTCGCCTGCCGCTCGTGCCGATTCAGGAAAAGAGCCGCGCGCGCGTGCGCGAGGTGTTGGAAGAACTCGAACTGTTATAGGTTTTCAATGAAAGCGGAACTCAACACCGTATAGAAAAACGATGAAGTATGAACGATGAACGCGGAAGTGAAGACGCTCCGCTTTTACTTCATCGTTCCTACTTCCGCGTTCATCGTTTCTTTAAGTTAGGGGAAGACTTGATGGCGACACTGCACGAACGCATTGAAACGCTCGCGGCGAAAACGGCGGGCGATTACACGCCGGAGGATTTCGCGCTCTTTGCGGAGTTCAAAGGCGCGCTGAATCGCGGCGAGGCGCGCGCCGCCGAACGCGCGCCGGACGGCGTGTGGCGCGTCAACGCGTGGGTCAAGCGCGGCATCCTCGCGGGCTTTCGCATGGGCGCGCTCGCGGACATGTCTCCGCCCGACCGCTCGCTACAGTTTTTCGATAAAGACACTTACCCGATCCGCCGGTTCGCCATCGCGGACGGCGTGCGGCTCGTGCCCGGCGGGTCGAGCGTCCGCGACGGCGCTTATGTGGCTGCGGGCGTCGTGTGCATGCCGCCGATGTACGTCAACGTCGGCGCGTACGTCGGCGAAGGCACGATGATCGACAGCCACGCTCTCGTCGGTTCGTGCGCGCAGGTCGGGAAGCGCGTGCATCTGTCCGCGGCGGCGCAGGTGGGCGGCGTGCTCGAACCCGTCGGCGCGTCGCCCGTCTGCATCGAAGACGACGTGCTCGTGGGCGGCGGCTGCGGCATCTACGAGGGAACGGTCGTGCGCGAGCGCGCCGTGCTCGCGGCCGGCACGATCCTCACCGGCTCAACTCCCGTCTACGATCTCGTTCGCGAACAAATCTATCGCCGCATCGGGGAAGCGCCGCTCGAAATTCCGGCGGGCGCGGTGGTCGTCCCTGGCTCGCGCGCGGTCACGAGCGAGCGCGGGCGCGAATGGGGGCT
Organism: Pyrinomonadaceae bacterium; assembly: GCA_035645695.1. Classification (GTDB taxonomy): domain Bacteria; phylum Acidobacteriota; class Blastocatellia; order Pyrinomonadales; family Pyrinomonadaceae; genus JAIVJZ01. The sequence goes on along the minus strand of DASQMC010000070.1, from coordinate 186,439 downwards.
GTCGCTCTACGCGCCCGTCATCGTCAAGTATCGCGACGAGAAGACCGACCGCGCCGCGCAGTTGGAGGACTACCTGCGTTGAATCCCGAACACGTCAACGCCGCCGACGCCGCCGCAGGGGCGCGCGACTTCCGACCGGCGGCGCGCCTGCGCGGCATCGAAAAGAGCATGATTCGTCAACTCTTCGACCGCGCGCTTCCGGGCAGCATCAATCTGGGCCTGGGCGAACCCGACCTGCCGACGCCGGACGTGATCCGCCGCGCCGCCGTGCGCGTCATCGAGGATGAGCAGAACGGCTACACCACGCACGCCGGTCTTCCAGCACTGCGCGCTCTCGTCGCAGCCGATTACCCGCAACTCGACGCCGCGCCCGACAACGTGATCATCACCGCCGGTTCGCAGGAGGCTCTCTACCTCGCGCTGATGACGCTCGTGGACGCGGGCGACGAGGTGCTCCTGCCCGATCCCGGTTTCGTCGCCTACCCGACGATTGTGCGGATGGCGGGCGGCCGTCCGGTGTTTTATCGTCTGCCGGCGCGCGACGGATTCGCCTTCGACGTTGAAGACTTTCGCCGCCGTCTCACGCCGCGCACAAAGGCAGTCGTCCTCGTCAGCCCGTCGAACCCGACGGGGCGCACTTTCTCGCGCGCGGATTTAGCGGCGATGGCGGGCGCGCTCCGCGACAGTTCGGCTTATGTCATCAGCGACGAGATTTATCGCGAGATTTATTTCGGCGACGAGCGTCCGGGTTCCATCTCCGAAGAATGCGCCGCGCGCTCTATCGTCATCGGCGGTCTTTCAAAGTCGATGAGCATGACGGGCTGGCGCACGGGTTGGATGTACGGGGCGGCGGAGGTTATCAGAAGCGCGCTCGTCCTGCACGGGTACGTTACGACGTGCGCATCGACCGTCTCGCAAAAGGCCGCGCTCGCCGCGTGGACGGGCGAGGCCGAGGCCGCGCGCGCCGACGCGCGCCGCATCTTTCGCGCGCGCCGCGATCATCTCCTGTCGCTCATCGCGAGCGAACTGAAATTGCCCGCGATTGCGCCCGAAGGAGCGTTCTATTTGATGCTCGACGTAAGCGCGCACGGCAGTTCGATGGAAGTGGCCGAGCGGCTGCTCGCGCATCGCGTCATCACCGTTCCCGGCTCGGCCTTCGGCGCGGAGGGCGAGGGCTACCTGCGGCTTTCTTTCTGCGCCGACGCGCCGACGCTCGCCGAAGGAGTCGAAAGAATCAAGGTGGCGTTGGAACGGAAGCGAGAGGCCGGAAATTAGAGATTAGAAATTAGAGATCAGAGATCAGAGATCAGAGATCAGAAGTTAGAGGTTAGAAGTTAGAAGTTAGAAGAACACGTTCTTCACTGGCCTCCGGCCTCTCATTCTTCAGGAGTTGTGATGGAAAAAAAATTCCGCGTCGGCATACTCGGCGCGACGGGCACGGTGGGGCAGCGTTTCGTCGAACTGCTGGAGGGACACCCGCAGTTTGAAGTGACCGCGCTTGCGGCCTCGGATCGTTCGCAGGGCAAGCCTTATCGAGAGGCGTGCGCGTGGCGTCTGCCGGGCGAGATGCCCGCGCGCGTCTCCGCGCTCGTCGTATCCGCGCCGCAGCCGCCGCTCGATTGCGACCTCATTTTTTCCAGCCTCCCCGGCGAGATGGCGCGCGAGACGGAAGACGCCTTTGCGCGCGCGGGCTATCCGGTCATCAGCAACTCGTCGGCCTTCCGCATGGACGAGGACGTGCCGCTCCTCATACCCGAGATCAACCACGAGCACCTCGCGCTGATTGAAACCCAGCGGCGAACGCGCGGCTACGAGCGCGGCTACATCGTCACCAACCCGAACTGCTCGACTATCATGATCGCGCTCGCGCTCGCGCCGCTCCACGCGCGCTTCGGCGTCCGCTCGTGCGTGGCGACGACGATGCAGGCGCTCTCGGGCGCGGGCTATCCCGGCGTCGCCTCGCTCGACGTGGCCGATAACCTGTTGCCCTACATCGGCGGCGAAGAGGAGAAGATCGAGAGCGAGACGTTAAAGATTCTGGGGCAGTTGACGGGGGCGGGCGTGGCCGACGCGAAAGTGCAAGTGAGCGCGCAGTGTCATCGCGTCAACGTCTCCGAGGGGCACTTCGGCGCGTTGCGCGTCAAACTGGCGCGCGCCGCCGGGTTGGAAGAATTCAAAGACGCGCTCGCTTCCTTCATCGCGCTCCCGCAGGAACTACGGCTCCACTCCGCGCCCGCGCGTCCCGTCGTCGTGCGCGACGAGCGCGACCGCCCGCAGCCGCGCCTCGACCGCGACGCCGGGCGCGGCATGAGCATCTCCGTCGGGCGCATCCGGCCGGACGCCGTGATGGACTATCGCTTCGTCGCGCTCAGTCACAACACCGTGCGCGGCGCGGCGGGCGCGGCCATCCTCAACGCCGAACTGCTCGTCGCCACAGGCCGTCTCGTCTAGCGATTCGCGGCCGCCGCCGTTCGCTTCATAAAGCCCACCACTTCGCGCGCAAACGCCGCGGGCATCTCTTCCTGCGGCAGATGCCCGCAATTGTCGAAGACGACGAGTTGCGACCCCGTGATCAGCGCGTGCAGGCGTCGCCCGTCCTCCAACAAGTTCACGCGATCCTGCGCGCCCCAGATCAGGAGCGTCGGCCGGCGTATTTTATCGAGCGCACGTTCGATCCGCGTGTAGTCGCGCCCGTCGCGTACGAGCCGCGCCGCGCTCTGCCCGCCGCGCGTTCGGAGCGGGCGATAGTAGGCCGCGACGCGCTCGTCCGTCACCTTCGACGGGTCGTGGAAACTTTTGCGTAGCCCCTCTCGCACCAGCGCGTCCGACGTGAGCGCGAGCGCGGTGATCGCCCCGCCGATGTAAGGCCAGCGCAGGTAGGCTGGCGCGAGCGAGCCACCGCGCACTTCGTCGAATGCGGACGAGCCGACGAGGACGAGCGAATCGACGCGCTGCGGGTAATTTATCGCCGTCGCGAGCGCGACCGCGCCGCCCATCGAACTGCCGCACAGCGCGGCGCGCTCGATCCTGAGCCTGTCGAGCAGGCGCACGACGAGCGCGGCCTGCGCCTCGATGCTGTAGTCGCCATCGGGTTTCGCCGTGAAGCCGAAGCCTTTCAGATCGAGCGCGACGACGCGAAACTCCTTCGCGAGTTCGTCGAAAACATCCGCCCACGAATAGGTGGAGGAATTGTTACCGTGAATCAACACGAGAGCGCGCCCGCTCCCCTTCTCCTGATAGTGGACGCGCCCGACGCCTTCCACGTCCGCGAAGCGACTCGCGGCGGTGTGCGGGACGGCGGCGCGAAACTCCTCGAAATCGAGATCGGCGGGACGCGCGTACCAGAAGACGGTGAAGGCTATCGCCGCCACGACGACAAGCAGAAGCAGAATGCGCAGCAGTTTTTTCATGAAGTAATGAGCAGCAGTTTTTTCATGATGCTGTACACGAAGCGCGTGAATGCGTCTTCTTACGACGTTTGCCAGTGACGGCGAATAGCTCCGCTAGCCGCCCCCGGACACGGAGAGCGCAGAGATGGCGCATGGGAAGATACAAGACAAATTCAAATCTCAAATCTCAAATCTCAAATTTGTAATCTCAAATCTCAAATCTCAAATCTGAAATCTCGGGCTTCAAATCTCAAATCTCAAATCTCAAAATACTCTTTCTCTGTGCGGGCTCCGCTTCCTGTGCGTTTGCGGTGGCGAGCGTTGTTTGTTAGCCGCAATGTGGGCTCGCGTTAAATGTTCGGGTCGATCAGGGCTTTGACGACGCGGCCGGAGGCGACATCGGCGAGCGCATCGTTCGCGCGTGAGAGGCCGTAGCGTTCGAGTTTTATCAGCGACCACGGGCGCGAGCGCGCCGCGTCGGCCATCAGTTGTGCGCCGCGATAGAAGTGCGAGAAGTCGGAACCCCAACAGCCGCGCACGTCCAGGTGTTTGCGGTTGAGGTCGAGATGCGGGTTGAACGACACCTCGCCGTGATCCGTGTATTGCCCGACGACCGAGACTCTTCCCCCGTCGCGCGTGTGGCGCATCGCCTGCGCGACCGCGATTGGCGCGCCCGTCGCTTCGATGGTTACGTCCGCGCCGCGCCCGCCCGTCTGTTCCAGCACCCAACGGGCGCGCGCGGCCTCGTCGTGCGTTTCGATGTCGAGCGTGGCGGAAGCGCCGACCATGCGCGCCGTCTCAAGCCTCGCGGCGGGCGCGCCCACACAGAGAACGCGTAGCGCGCCGCGCATCGAGGCGAAGATGATCGAGGACAGCCCGACCGGCCCGCTGCCGAGCACGAGCACCGTGTCGCCGATCTCCACGCCCGCGCGTTCCACCGCGTGCAGCGCGGTCGGCAGCCCGCAGCCGCCCGCCATGAACGTTTCGGCGTCCGCCCCGTTCAGGCGCAGCACGCGCGTACCGGGTTTGAGGTAAATCTTCTCCGACCAGCCGCCGGAAAGCCCGTCGGCGAGGCCGTAAGTGATGCCGTAGACTTTGCGCGCGGGGCAGCGCGTCGAGGACTTGGCGACGAGACAATGCCAGCAGGCGTGACAGGTGCGGTGCACGTCGAGAAAGGTCACGCGGTCGCCTTCCGCGAAGGGCAGCCCTTCAATGTCCGACAACCGCCCGCGAATCTTGCCGAGACGCCCGACCGAGACATGGCCGGGGATGAGCGGGTAAGGCACGCCCGCCAGCCGCCCGCCCTGCAAGTGTACGTCCGTGCCGCACACTTCCGAGAGTTCCACGTCCAGCAGCGCGGAGTCCGGTTCCAACTCCGGCTCCGCCACCTCGCGCACCTCGACCGGCGCGTGAGGTTCGGGAATTAACGCGACGCGAACTTTGCTCATCGTATCCGGCCTCGAACGTTAAAGACTGTGCCGTTAAAACCGCTTGCGCGCGGTCTGCCTGATTAACGCCGTAATTTGTTCAGGGCGTTTGTTGCCGTTCAACTCGGCGAGCAGTTGTTCGGGGAAGCTCCGGTATTGCTCGCCCCACCACTTTCGCTGTTTATTGTCCCAGATGCGCCAGCCCTTCCCTGCTTCCGCTTGCGTCACAAATCTGTTTTTCGGTTTACCCATTCGCGCCCTGCTTCAGCCCGGCTAATCTTCAACTTCAAGATAGCCCTCGCCCATGAAGCGGCATTCGCCGCCGACGCGCACGTCCGTTATCTCTTCGCCCTCCCGGCGCGCGATCCTGATCCTGATGAAACTCGGACGCCCCATTTCGATCCCCTGCTCGCTCACGATTTCGACCTCGCCGCCGTCGCACGCGACGACGCCGTGCCGCACGAGATAGCAGCCGAGCGGCCCGCTCGCGCCGCCCGTCGCCGGGTCTTCCCAAATCCCCATGCCGGGCGCGAACATGCGGCTATGCACGGTCGAACCGTGATACTCCACCTCGCGCGTGAAGACGAACACCTCGGGCGGGACGACCCGTTTGAGTTTGTTCTCCCACACGTCAACGCGAAACTTGATATTTTGCACCGCGCGCAAACTTTTCACCGGCACATAGAAAAACGGCACGCCGCACGAAACAACTTCGAGCGGCAAATTCGTCTCCGCGATCTCTTCCGGCTCGATTGACAACATCTCCGCCACCGCGCGCACGTCCGCGACGCGCGCCCCGAAGGTCGGGCGCGGTTGCCGCATCTCGATGAAGCGCGCGCCGCCCTCTCGCCATTCGATGCGGACGGGGATCGTGCCGACGCCCTCTTCGAGTTTGATCGTCGTCTCCGCGCCTTCGCGGCCGCGCGCGATCAGGTGCTCGCGCGCGAGCACGTAGGTCGTCCCGATTGTGGGGTGGCCTGCCATCGGCAGTTCCTTTCCCGGCGTGAAGATGCGCACGCGGTAATCGTTCGCGGCGTCGTCGGGCGGCAAAACGAAAGTCGTCTCGGACAGATTCAACTCTTTGGCGATTGACTGCATGGTCTCCGCACGAATGCCGCGCCCGTTCGTAAAGACCGCCAGCGGATTGCCGCCGAACTGCCGGTCTGTGAAGACATCAACGAAGTGATAGCGTAGTTTTCTCAAGCCTTTCCTCCCTATCCGCGTCGATGCGAAATTCTCAAACTACTCGTCGGCGAACTCTCCGAGGCCGTCGAGCGCACGCGCGAAATCCTTGAGCAGATCAACTTCGTCTTCCAGTCCGACGGAGACGCGCACGAGGCTGTCGCCGATGCTCATTTCGGCGCGTTGCGCGCTTGTTAGTTGCCGCCCCCACATCGCCGCCGGATGCACGACGAGCGTTCCGTGGCCGCCGAGGCTCGCCGCGTTCACCCCCAGTTTGAGCGCGCCCATGAATTTTTCCGCCGCGCGAAACCCGCCGCGCACTTCCACGCCGAACATGCCCGTGAAGCCGCTCATCTGCGCGCGGGCGAGTTCGTGCTGCGGGTGCGACGGGAGGCCGGGATAGTGTACGCGCTCCACACGCGGATGCGTTTCGAGGAAGCGCGCAAGCGCCACCGCGTTCCGGTTGTGCCGCTCGATTCTGAGACCGAGCGTGCGCAGGCCGCGCAGGAGCAGCCACGCGTCGAAAGGCCCGAGCACCGCGCCCGTCACCAGCCCGAATTTCCAAGCGCGCTCGACAAAGGCGCTCGCGCCGACGATGACGCCCGCCGTGATGTCGTTGTGGCCGCCGAGGTATTTCGTCGCGCTGTGGACGCACACGTCTATGCCGAGTTCGAGCGGGCGTTGATTGATGGGCGTGGCGAACGTGTTGTCAACCATCGTCGTGATCCCGCGCTCGCGCCCGAGCGCGGCGACGGCGCGCAGATCGGTGATGAGCATGAGCGGGTTGGTCGGCGTCTCGACGCAGATGAGTTTCGTAGTGGGGCGCACGGCCGCCGCGAAATCGGCCGCGCCCGTCTGCGAGACGAACGTGTGCTCGATGCCCCAGCGCGCGAGCAACTCTTCGACGAGCGTCGTCGTGCCCGCGTAGAGATTGCGCTGCGCGACGACGTGGTCGCCCGCCCTGAGGTTGCAGAGCATGGCCGTGAAGATCGCGCCCATCCCGGAGGCGGCCAGAAGCGCGGCCTCGCCGCCTTCGAGCGCGGCGATGGTGGCTTCGGCCTGCTTGTGGGTGGGATTGCCGTAGCGCGTGTAGAACTCCGCGGGACGCGCGGCCGTGGCGATCTCGGCGAAGTGCTCGGGCGAGTCGGCGCGAAAGGACGAAGTCTGCCAGATCGGCGAACTGACGGCGTGCGTCGTGTTGTGTTCGCGCGAGGCATGCACGGCCTTCGTCTGCATGCCTTCCCATTCGTCCTGCCCGTCGTCAGGTTTCATCGTGAATTCTCCCCGTCGAAATTCAATTCGTCTCGCACTCCTTGATCATCGCGACCGTGTTCGACGCCTGCAACTCTTTCTTCCTGCGCGTGACGATCAGGGCGATGCCCGACATGATGCAGAGCGCGCCGGCCGCCGTGCGCCACGTCAACTCTTCTCCGAGAACGAGCCAGCCGAGGAACACCGCGATGGGCGGCGTAACGAGCGAGATCAGCATCGTGTTCGTCACGTCCATATTGCGCACGAGCCAGTAGAACAACAGGAAGGCGGCGGCCGAACCGACGAGCGCAAGATAGAGGAGCGAGAGGACGGCGAGCGGCGTCCAGCTAAACGAGAGAGGGTTGCCTTCGAGCGTCAGCCCGGCGACGAGCAGCGGCACGAGTCCGAAGATCATCTGCCCGGCCGCCAGCGCCGCCGGTTCGATGTGGCGTGCGTGCGCCTTCACCAGCACGTTCGAGTAGGCCACGCAGAACGCGCCGACGACGATGGCCGCGCTTCCCATGAGCGCCGAACGGCCGTCCTCCACGCTCGCCTGATCCGAGAAGATCAATGCCACGCCCGCGACGCCGAGCGCGATGCCGCACACCTTCCAGAGCGTGATGCGCTCGTCCGGCAGGTAGTAATGCGCGATGACGAGGCCGAAGGCCGGGATGATCGTTTGCAGGATGGCCGCCAGCCCCGAAGAGGTGCGCTGCTCGCCCCAGAACAGCAGGCCGTAATTGACCGAGAAGGCCATCACGCCCGTCAAGGCGATAAGCAGCCAGTCGCGGCGCGCGCGCGGCAGCGGCACGCGCCGGACGGCGATCACACAGAGCAAGACGCACGCGGCCACGACGAACCGACCGCCCGCGAAAGTGAACGGCGGCAAATCCTGTAAGCCGAGTTTGATGAACAGCCACGTCGAACCCCAAATCAAACTCAACAACAACCAGACGGCAACGGGTGCGCTCATTGAATATCCTGCCCGCTTGAAATTAACACCTGGCCGCAAAGAGACAAAGACGGAGAAAGTTAACTTCGCATCACCGCGCCGACAGCCTTCAACTCTCTGTGCCCCCTGCGGTGTCCTCTGTGTCTGCGGCGGTGAATGACTCTTAATCAGCATTCATCACCGCAGACACAGAGGACACCGCAGGGGGCACAGAGAAAATTCAGGTTTTGTCCGGCAGGCCATCGCCGTCAACCGCGTCGCTCGCCCAGTAATCCGGCCGCTCGACGGTCGCCGGGTCGCGCCGCTCCATCCAGCGTTCGGGACGCTGTAGTTCACGGAAACCCATGCGGCGGTAAAGTTCGTGCGCGTCCTTCGTCGCCAGCACCCAGCGGCGAAAGCCCCGCAGGTCCGGGTGCGCGATCATCACCTCGCCGAGCCACTTAGCCAGACCGCGCCCGCGAAACTCGTCCACGATGAACACGTCCGCGATCCACGCGAACGTCGCATAGTCCGTGATCACGCGCGCAAAGCCGACCTGCCGCGCGCCGAGGTAAACGCCGAAGGGGAGCGAATGCTCTATGGAGCGTTCGACCACGGCGCGCGGGCGACCCTTCGCCCAGTAAGACGCCTCGCTCAGAAATTCGTGAATCAATCCAACGTCCAGACGCGCGCGATCCGTGCTGATCAAATACTCATCCCGCCGCCACTCTTCGCTCATCCCGCGCTTCCTTTCGCCAAACAAACTACAGCCCTCGCTCGCTCGCGCCGCCTCTCGCGCAATTCGCCTTCGTCGGCGGCGAGATTTTTCACGCGTGGCGAGAGACCGGGACGCACGAACGACGCCGCCTCCGCTTCGCGAACCACGCGGCCGGTAAGATCAAGGAAGGAATAAAACGGCGAGCGGCGAGTCGCTGTGTCGGGGGCGAACAAGCGACTCGCCGCATCTTCACTGGATTCTAATCAGAGCTTTGTTGCCGGGCGTGCCGCGCAGGCTGATGCTCACCGAGACATCGCCCGCATTCGCCAGTTCGTCCGGCAAGACGACGACCACCTGCGTTACCCGTTCGTAATCGGGAACCTTGCCGACGTGTTCCACGGCCAGAGGATAGATTCTCTGCGCGGCATCTTCCGCCTGAGCCTTGACGACCGTCTGAGGCTCGCCCGGCGCGAGATTCACGTTGGCCGCGAACAGCACGACACGCGTGCGCCCGTCGGCGCTGAAGTTCTGGGTCGACTTGACGGCGAAGGGTTCTCGCATGCGCGTCACCGATTCGAGCGCAATCGCGCGGGTCGAGTTCCATTCCGTGAGAAGTTGAGGCGTCTGGGCAAAATCCGTCTTCGGCCGGAGCATGAAAAGTCCCTGCTCGATGCCGCTGACTATGACGACGCCGCTTTTGAAGAACGGGTAATTACTCCAGGTGCCGTTAAAGTTCGGCAGATCGTCCGCCGGGTAAACGTCGAAATAGCCGACCTCTTGCAGCGTGGCCGTAGCGGCCTGGCTGATGTCGAGCACGCGCAGGCCGCTCCGGTAGTTGGATTGATAAGCGTAGCGGCCGAGGATGTAGAGGTTGTGATCAATCGCGGTGGTCGTGCCTTCGTGGAAACCCGTGATTGACGGCGCATCGAGGTCGGAGACGTTGAAGATATGCGTGCGCGTCTTCGTCTTGAGCTTTTGCTCGTCCAATTCGTCGTCAACTAAAAACAGGGAGTGATCGTCGGTCAGCCAGCCCTGATGGGTGTAGGCACTGCCGTCATAAATAGTGCGCGACAGTTGCCGCGGCGACTTCTTATCGGTGACATCCACGATGGTCAGAGTGTCTTCGTTGGAATTGAAGCAAATCTCCCGGTTGCGATAATCGGCGTCCGGGCCGTTGTAAGTGACGCATTGCGAATCGTGCGTGTAGCCGTCCGCATCGAAGCACCCGGCGAAGACCGGCTGGACGGGGTTTCGCACGTCTATCATGTGTAGGCCGCGCGCGCACTTGTTGGCGGCGGCGTCGGCGTAAGCGGTCACGCCGTTGGCGTAAGCGAAGCCCGTCCTTTCGTTGATGGTGATCGTATGCGCGCGGCTGAAGCCGTTGTAGTGTGCCGTTTCGGTAAAAGTGACGGGCGCGGGGGACGGGAGATTACGCAAACGCGTCAGGTCGAAGACCTGCATTCCATGATTCGCCGCCTCGCTTACGATGAAGGCGTGGTTGGCATAAACCTTGATCGAACGCCAGACGGAATCGACGCTGTGCGTGGGCAGATTGCCGAGATAGACGGGGTTTTCGGCGTCGCTGATGTCCACGAAGGCAGTTCCGCTCGAACGACCCATGAGCGCATATTCTTTGTTCGTGGCCGGGTCAGTCCAGCCCCAGACATCGTTGCCCGTGCCGCCGCCGATGCTCGCGAGCGGGAGGAACGAAGCGAGATCGACATTTCGACAGGGAAACGTGGCGGCCATTCCGTTCACGCACGGCGTGAAGCCCAACGCCGACAAAGGCTGTCCGCCCGGTTGTCCATTGCCGCCCTCGCCGATGTGTTTGTCGCCGTCGTGCGCCGCGCCGGACGGCGGAAGCGCCACGAGCAGCGCCAGCGCACACGAGCACAGCAATGAGAAGACCAACGCGGATGACTTTTTGTTACTCATTTTTTCACTTCCTTTCGAGGCACGCTTGGACACAAACTTATTTCATTGGAGATCGCCCCCGTCGCCCCGGTCGCGTGAGCGGTCAGCGCACGGTGTTCCAGACGAAGGCAAAGGCGGGTTCGATGCGGTCGGAGAGAAACGACCAGCCGTGCGCGCCGGGGGCGAGCGTGTATTCGTGCGCGACGCCCGCGGCTTTCAGGACGGCGGAGAGTTGGGCGTTCCCACGCTCGAACCCGTAGCGGTCGCTCTGGCCGATGTCGAAATAAATCTTCAGACGCTTGATCGCGGCGGCGTTCGCGCGAGCGAGTTGAAGCGGATTGTTGACCTGAAAGAACGCCGGGTCGGGCGGCGTGCCGAAGAGTTTCGTGGCGAGATCGTAGCGATACTTTCCGCCGCGATCTTCGGGCGACTTCGGCGGTTGCGGCAGTTCATCGAAGAGGGCGGCGCTGTGCGCGGCGACGCCCGCGAATAGTTCGGGATGCTTGAAGGCTATCAGCAGCGCGCCGTAGCCGCCCATCGAGATGCCTTCGATCAGGCGCGAGCGCGGCGAGGGCAGCGTGCGATAAGTCTTATCCACGAACGGCAAAAAGTCTTTGACGACGGCATCCTCGTAGCGCGTGCCGTCGCGCGCGTTGAGGTAAAAACTGTTCGCGCCGTAGGGTATGGCGACGATAAACTCGCCCACCTTCGAGGCCGCGCGCAGGGCTTCGAGTTTCCGCTCGATGCCGCGGCTCTCCCAGTCGCGCTCGTCGTTGTTCAGGCCGTGCAGGAAGATGACGAGCGGGTAACGCCCGGCCGCGCGCCTGTCATAAGAAGGCGGGAGCGAGACTGCGTAGCGCACGTTTCGGCCGAGACTCGCCGAAGGGAACTCCGCGTATTCGACGCGCCCGGCGGCAGCCGCGCCGCTCTCCTTCGCGACGGGCGCGCTCACGGAGGCGGCAGCGGCCGGGGTTTTCGTCTCCTGCGCAAGACAGGCGGACGAAGCCGAGAGCAACAACGCGCACGTCGCCAGCAGAGACGAACACCACGCCGCGCCCCATCCCCACGGCAAGCGACGCGGCGACGTTTCGGTCGCACTCCCTTTTTCGACACGGTATTTCATACGCCTTAACTCAATCCTCACGGGCATATAATCGGCCGTCAGATTTTTTCGGTGGGTTTCGACGGAAAATGGTTCAAGCCGAGACGCGCGGCCGTGCGGTCGCTAAGGTCGATCATGGCGGCGGCGTTGATGGCGGCGGCGATGCAGATCGTCTCGCTGATCTCTTCCTTCGTCGCGCCGAGGGCGAGCGCCTTTTTCATGTGGCCGTCAATGCAGCCGTCGCACTTCGCCACGAGCGAGGCGGCGATGGAGATCAACTCCTGCACTTTCGGGTCGAGGATGCGCCGCTCCGGCGTGTAGTATAACTCTTTGTAATACGCGCCGTAGACTTTCTTCATGCGCGGTTCGAGCATCGAGTAGGAATTCGTCGCCTCGTCGGCGGCCACGGGTATCAGCCGCCCCGTGTCGAGCGAGACGCCCTCAACGTCTGCCGCCGCGTCGTGTAGTTCGGCGGAAGCGCTTCCGCCGTTTGCGCCCTGCGGCGTCGCCGCCGTCGTCGTGGCGGAGGCGATGGCGGGGCTGCCGTCGCTCCCGGTCGCATCCGCCCGATTCTTTTCACTCATGTCGGTTCTCCTGTCGGCAAAATAGGTTCCGCCCGGATAGATGTTGATACGTGCGCGTCTCGTTAGCGGTTTCAGCGCGGCGCGTTACCGTGGTTCGATTGATTCGACGAACTCGTTGACGGCCCTGACGTAACTTTCCGGCGACACGTCGTAGGCTCGCCCGTGCGTCGCGCCCTCGACGATAAATTTGCGTTTACCCGCGCCCCGCGCCGCCGCGTAGAGCGGTTCGAGCACGGCGGCGTTCGGCATGCGCGCGTCCTTCGCGCCGCCGATGAAAAGCACGGGGCGCGATATGTTCCCCACCGCCCGCCGCAAATCGTAATCCTCGGCCGCGAAGTTCAAACGCCACGCAGTGAACTTTATCAACAGCGTCGCGAAAGGAAAAGCCGGCACGCGGATGCCTCCGCCCTGCGGCGACGGAGGGATTCTGATCAGCGAGACGTGATGCCTGACCGTATCCGCGAACGAGAGGAAGCTCGACTCGGCGACGACGCCGAGAAGTTTTTCGTCCTGAATCTCGGAGGCCGCCAGAAGCGTCGCCGCCGCGCCCATCGAGACGCCCAGGAGCATGATGCGTTCGCCGGGGGCGCGCGCGCGCACGAAGCGGAATGCGGCCGCCACGTCGTGCCGCTCGTCGTAACCGATGGTGGAAAACTCCGCCGCGCTCGCGCCGTGCCGTCTGAGGTCGTAGAGCAGCACGCCGTAGCCCTCGCGCCACAGGGCGAGGCCGCGTTCGAGCATCTCGTAGCGCGAGCGAAACAGCCCGTGCGTCAGGACGAACGTCACGCCGCGCCGCCGCCCCGCGCCGCCCGCGGGAAGATACCAGCCGGAGAGCGTGTTGCCGTCAATCGAAGAGAAAGAGACGGGTTCGTAAATAGCGCCGTGCGCGGCGGGCGTGTCGGTGCGGTCGCGCTCGCCGGGGCGCGTCCCCGCCTTCGTGATGGCGAAACTCAGGAGCCACGGCAAGCCGACCGTCACGATTAAAACTATCGCGATCACGACGGCGACGAATTTTCGCGCGATGCCGCGCCCGGCGAAACCGCGACGCGCGCGTCCCTCTTTTTCATCCGCCAAGGTTGCGCGCACGCCCCCTTGCGCGTGGCCTCCGAGGGCGAGCGGCGCGGAGTCTTCATCTCCTCGTGCCGTGCCGTCGCCCTCGCGCGCTCGTGCAGTGCCGTCGCCTACGGGAACGCGCGCCGCGTCGCCTTCAAGTGCGTGAGCCGCGCCGCCTTCGAGTGCGCGCGCACGGTCGCCTTCGCCTGCGCGCGTTGCGCCGTCGCCTTCGCCTGCGCGCGTTGCGCCGTCGCCTTCGGGTGCGCGCGCGCGTTCGTCATGCGGGTCTGCGAGTTTGCGCATGCTGAGCGTCGCGCCGAGCGTGAGGGCGGCGCACATCGCGCCGACGCCCGCCAGCCCGTAACGCGGGTAGAGGCGAGCGCCCGCCGCGACGGCAAGCGCAATGCCGAGTTGCGACGCGCCGTTGCGCAGGGCGACGTAGGTCGCGCGCTCCGACGCGGCGACGAGTTCGGTAATCAACGCTTGCAGCGGCGCGACGCGCAGCGCGGCGAGAAAGGCCGTCGCGCAGATGATCGCCCAGAGCCACGCGCCCCACGTGAAGGTCGGCAACACGAGCACGAATAGGATCATCAACGCGCTGCTGACGACGGCAACGCGCCGTTTGCCGTAGCGGTCTGCGAACAACCCGCCGAGCGCGCCGCCCGCCACCGCGCCCGCCCCGGCCAGCGCGTAGATCAGCCCGACTTCGCGTGCGCCCGCGCGGAACGCGTCCGAGAACCACGTGCCGAGATAAGTCGTCAACCCGACGAGGCCGCCGGAGACGAAGAACGCGCTGACGATGCCGCGCCGCGTCGAGCGCGAACGCATCGCGAGACGCCACAGCGACACGCGCCCCGTCGCTTGCCCGCCCGCGTGCTTTCGTTCGTCGGCGTTCTTTCCTTCACCGGCATTCTTTCGTTCGTGGGCGTTAGTCCGCTCGTCAACTCCGTTCTTTTCGTCAAACCTCTTTCGTCGCGCGTCAACCTTTTGCCTCCGCGCGCCGCCCGTCGAGTCGCCCGTCGCGGGGCCGGTTGCCGCCTCGTCGCCGGTCGCCTCGCTCGCGGACGGCAGCGGAAACCGCCGCACGAGCAGACCCGCGACGCCGACAAGCACGGCCGATGCGGCGAAGACCGCGCGCCAGCCGACGCGCCCCGCCATCCACGCGCCCACCGGCACGCCGAGCACGGGCGCGAGAAAATATACGACGGCCACGCCGCTCATCTGTTTGCCGCGCCGCGCGTAGCTGGAAGCGTCCGCGAGCGCGGCGATGACGAGCGCGCTCACCAAACCGCCCGCGAGCCCGGCCATAGCGCGCGCCGTCCAGAAGAGGGCGACGTGTGGGGCGAAGGCCGCGAGCGCGTTCGCGGCGACGAAGATTCCGGCCGCCCACGGCAACCAGCGCGCCGGGCGCGCGCGCCGCGCGCTTCGGCCGAGCACGAGCGCGACCGCCGCCGCCGCCAGCGCATAGACCATCGCGCTCGCCGCCACGCTCGTCTTCGCGCTGCCGAGCCCGGCGGCGATCTGCGGCGTGATGGCCGCGACGACCTGCGAATCGACGAGCGCGACGAGCATCAACAGGCACGCGCACATTGCGGCGAGACGCGCCGAAGGCCGCGCCGTCGTGTCGTCTTCGTAAACAGTCGTTGACATAAAAAACGTCGGCTGCGGCCGACCGGCATGTCTGTTGAACTTTTTTTAGTAGAACTAAAACTTGATCCGCCCGAGGTTGTCCCGCATCTTCGCCCGCCCCACACTTCTTGTCAACTTCAACTTCCGGCGACGCCCGGCCGCCGCGCTCCGCGCGCCTCCAAGCGCGCCGTGAGGAGGTATAATCAACCCGGCTTCCGGCGAATTGCGATTCGCGTGTGACGAACAACCTTTCGACGCGGGCGGCGCGAGCCGCGCGAGAAATTGATGCAGAGAAACTATAGCTGGCGTCCCGGCGTGCTGGCGGCCATCGCCATGACGTTGCTCGCCCTGTTCCCGCAAGCGCACCTGTGGTACGCGCGCGGCGGCGACTGGCAGGGCGCATACGCCTCCTTCGACGGCGACGAGACGGCCTATGCCGCCTACCTCGCCGCGCTCATCGACGGCCGCCCGCGCCTGAACGACCCTTACGCCGGAACCGTAGACCATGCGGGCGAGCCCCTTCCCGAGTCGCTCTTTTCGATCCAGTTCATCCCCGCTTACGCGCTCGCGCTGCCTGCGCGCGCGCTCGGCCTCGACGCTCACGCCGTCTTCATCGCGCTCCCTCCCCTCGTCGCCTTCGCCGCCTCGCTCGCGCTCTACTGGCTGCTCTTGCTGTTGCTGAAAGAGGAACGGCTCGCGGCGGTGGGCGTCGTCCTTATCCTTTGCTCCGGCGCGTTCGCATCGGGGCAGGGTTCTCTCTTCGCCTTCACGGGGCGGCGCGCGATTCCGATCTTTCCCCCGTTTCTGCGCCGTTACGTTCCCTCCGCGCCCTTCCCTTTGCTCTTTCTATTCATCGCGCTTGTGCGGCGCGCCCTCGCGACGGTCGCGGGCGAGAGGCGGAAACGTTGGTCGTCCGCGCTGGCGGCGGGCGCGGTTCTGGCCGTGCTCGTCTTCTCCTACTTTTACCTGTGGAC
This sequence comes from Pyrinomonadaceae bacterium, assembly GCA_035645695.1. Taxonomy (GTDB): domain Bacteria; phylum Acidobacteriota; class Blastocatellia; order Pyrinomonadales; family Pyrinomonadaceae; genus JAIVJZ01. The sequence continues at coordinate 170,285 of DASQMC010000070.1, read as the reverse complement.
GACCGCCACCGCGTGGCTCGCCTGTCTCGCGCTGCTGTGGCTCGCGGCCTTCCGCGTAGGGCGCGACGAGACGAGGGCGTGGAAAGTTTTCGGCGCGGTGGGCGCGCTCGGCGCTCTCTCGCTCGTGCCTTACGCCCTGCTGCTCGCGCGCCGCGCGCCGACGATGGACACCGTGCAAGTGCTACAGCAAACGCGCCTCCCAGACCTCTGGCGTGCGCCCGAGTTGATCGGCTACGCGGCTTTAGTGTTGCTGGCCTACGGCGTGTAGCGCAGGGCGCTCGCGTGGCGCGACCCGGCCGTGCTGTTCGCGGCCTCCTTCGCCCTCACGCCGTTCGTCGTGTTCAACCAGCAAGTGCTGACGGGGCTTTCGCTCCAGCCGATCCATTACAAAGTGTTCACGCTGAATTATGTCGCGCCGCTGGCTTTCTTCCTCACGGTCGCGCTCATCCGGCAGGAGCTCTGCGCAGCCACGGTGAGCGCGGGCACGGCGCGGCCGGGAAGCGTCTCGCGGGTGCTTGCCGCCTGCATTGTGTCGGCCGCATACGCGGTCGCCCTGTTTGATACCGTCAGGATCACGCGCCAGTTTACGCCGACCAACTTCATGCGCGACGAACAGGTGCGGGTGGCGCGCCGCATGAAGGAGATCGGGCGCGCGGACGATGCGCCCGTGATCGGGCAGCAGCAGGAGGGGCGGCGCGTCGCGCTCGTAACGAGTTACATGTTGTCCGACAGCTTGCCCATCATCGCCCCGCAGGCCGTCCTCTGGTCGCCGCACATGCTGGTCAGTTCAGGACTCACGGCAAGCGGGCACAAAGAGCGTATCTATCAATATCTTTATTACACGGGCGTCGCGCCGCAGGACTTTCCCCGCTTCGTCGCCGCCAACCGTTTCATCATCTACATGCTTTTCAGCCCCGACCGCGCCCTGCCTTACCTCACCAACGCCCACGCGCCTCTGACCGCCGGAGAGATCGACGGCGAGGCGCGCGCCTACGCCGCATACGTCGCCGCCTTCACGCGCGACGAGGCCGCGCGCCCCACGCTCTCCTACGTCATTACGTCGCCGGAACGCCCGCACGATCTGGCGTAACTCGACCGCTGGTACGAGCGCGACGCGGGCGAGCGCGTCGGCGACTACACGATCCAACGCCTGCGCCTGCGCCCTTGAAGGCTTGCCTGATGCGATCTCGAAAACTTAGTATCAAACGTTCTTCCGAGCCGTCGTCGTCGTTCGTGAAACAACTGTTCAAAGTTTGCCATGACCAATCCGCTTGAACGCGAAGAAACGCCCCTTCGCTGGCGTTGGGGCTTGCTCGCCGCGCTGGCCTTGATGCTGCTCTCGCTGTTCCCGCAGGCGCACCTCAACTACAAACGCGGCAGCGACTGGAACGGCTCGTTCGCGCATTTCTACAGCGACGAACCGGCCTACGCCGCTTACGCCAACGCGCTCATTGACGGCCGCCCGCGCCTGAACGACCCTTACACGGGGCACGACGAACGCGCGGGCGCGCCCCTTCCAGAATCGCTCTTCTCGATTCAGTTTGTCCCCGCTTACATGATCTCGATCCCGGCGCGCGCCTTCGGCCTCACCACCTCGACGATGTTCATCCTGCTCATGCCCGCCATCGCCGGGATGAGCGCGCTCGCGATCTTCTGGGTGCTCTCGATGCTGACGCGCGACGAGCGGCTTGCCGCCGCCGGAGTCCCCTTCGTGCTTTGCCTCGGCATACTCGTCTCCGGTCAGGGTCTGGTGTTGAACTTAATGGGGCAGAAAACCGCCTACGTCTTTCTTCCCTTCCTGCGCCGCTACGTGCCGGGCGTGCCCTTCGCCTTCTTCTTTTTCTTCTGCGGCTTCCACTGGCGCGCGCTCACGGCGACGGCGCGCCGCACGCGTCTTCTTTCCGCGCTGGCCGCGGGCGTGCTGTTCGCGCTCATGGTCTATTCGTATTTCTACCACTGGACGACCGCCGCCGCGCTCGCCGGATGCCTCGCCCTGCTCTGGTTCGCGCTGCGCCCCGCCGGTTGGCAACGCGCCGTCGAACCCTTCGCGCTCATGTCCCTGTGCGCCGTCGTCTCGCTCGTGCCATACTTTCTATTGCTCTCGCGCCGCGCGCCCACGATGGACACCGTGCAGGCGTTGACTTATTCGCGCGCCCCCGATCTCTGGCGCGGCGTGATTCTGCTGGACGCCTTCGTGCTCGTCGCGCTCGCCTTCGGCGCACGCAAACGCTGGCTCAACCCGCGCGGGGCGGCGTTCCTCTTCACCGCCGCGCTCGCCCTCTCCGTGCTCGTCGTCTTCAACCAGCAGATCATCACGGGGCGTTCGCTTCAACCGATGCACTACGAGCAGTACATCGGCAACTACGTCGCGCTCCTTGCGGCCGCGCTCGCGGCGGGCTTGCTCTGGCAGGGGCGTCAAACTGTTAAAGCGGCGAGTGTCGCCGGTGCCGTCACAACGCGAGCTACGACGGCGACGACGACGCGCCCCGTGCCGCATCGCATCTGGTTGACCGTCGCGCTCGGCGCGCTGCTGTGGGGTGCGGGCGAGACTCTGATCATCACGCGGCGCGCCTCGGTCGGCAATCAGTTGAAAGACGAATGGGCGGGAGTGGCGTTGCGCCTCAGGGAGCGGGCGCGCATCGAGCAGACCGACCCGCATCCGGTCGTCTTTCACCCGAGCGTCTACCGCATCGACAACCTTCCGACCTACGCGCCGTTCTCGACCGTCTGGGCGCCGCACATGTTCGTCTTCTCCAGCGTCTCGGTGGCGGAAAACAAGGAGCGCTTTTTCAAGTATCTCTACTACTCCGGCGTCGCCGCCGACGACTTTGAAACCATCTATCGCCAGCAGGGCTTCATCTATTTCGCCATCTTCGGCTGGGAACGCGCCAACCCACGCCTGACCGTCAACTTCCGCCCCATCACGCAGGCCGAGATCGACGCCGAGAAGAAAAACTACGCGGACTTTCACGCCGCCTTCGACCGCGCCAGCGCCGCCTCTCCCGCGCTCGCCTACGTCGTCGTTCCGGCCGACCAACCCGGCCGGACGCCGTTCAATTTTGCTCCCATCGACCGCTGGTTCGAGCGCGACGCGGGCGAGCGCGTCGGCCCCGACATCATTTACCGCGTCCGCCTGCGCGACTGAGACCCACGCGGCGCAGGCCGCAAAAAGGCGTGCCGGACACAAGACGCACGGCGCGCCTTTCGTGGCCTTTCCGGGGCGTGAAAACAATGCAGAAGACTTTGACAAATGACCGACAAAAATTTCGCCTAGTGTCTCGCGACAGAAGGAGAAATTTTCATGTCAACAAGGACGACGGTCGAAGCACAGCCGATGCCGATCAACATCGGCATCGAAGAACAGGACAGGCGCGAGATCGCCGAAGGTCTATCGCGCCTGCTCGCCGATACTTTTACGCTCTACTTAAAAACGCACAACTTTCACTGGAACGTCACGGGGCCGATGTTCCAAACGCTCCACCTGATGTTCGAGGAGCAATACAACGAACTCTGGACGGCCAACGACCTGATCGCCGAACGCATCCGCGCGCTCGGCGTCTTCGCGCCCGCCACCTACAAGGAGTTTGCCCGGCTCACCACCATCGCCGAGGAGGACGGCGTGCCCGCCGCGACGCAGATGGTGCGCCAACTCGTCGAAGGCCACGAGACCGCCGCGCGCACCGCGCGCTCCGTCATCACCACGGCCGAGAACGCCGGAGACGCGCCGACCGCCGACCTGCTCACCGAGCGCCTGCAAGTCCACGAGAAGACCGCCTGGATGCTCAGAAGTTTGCTCGCCGAGGAACGTCCGAGCGTCGCCGCCACGGCGCAGGGCGCATAAGGCCGCGCCACACGATGCGCTCAAACCGTAACGGCGTCTCACTCGCTCATGAGCGAGTGAGACGCCGTTACGGTTTGAGCATAAGAGGCCGCTACTGCACTGGCTCTAAGAAACTAACCTTTGTTGTCTCTTAAGAAGCTGTTTGGAAAGTCCCGGTAGGGACGATTGATAATAGCCCGGCACTTTAGTGCCGGGAATAAGTCGCAGAATAATGAGAAAGTCCCGTAGGGACGATTGAATGTTCATCACGATTCAATCGTCCCTACGGGACTCAAACATTACCTTTCAACTGATCCCCGGCACTAAAGTGCCGGGCTATTATCAATCGTCCCTGTCGGGACAGGTTCATACAGTTTCTAAGTCACCACTGCGTGCTCGTCGCCGTTGCCGTCCGCCAGTTTGCTCACCGCTTCAAGGGTATCGATCTCGTCAACGCTTTTGTCGTCGCGCAGGCGCAGGATGCGCGGGAAGCGCAGCGCGTAGCCGCTCTTGTGCCGCTTCGAGACCTGCACGCGGTCGAAGGTGACTTCGAGGATGATGCGCGGCTCGACCGTGCGCACGCGCCCATGCGCGAACTCTTGCAGCGTGTGCGCGCGAAACCATTCGGTCAGTTCCGCCAGTTCCACGTCCGTCAAACCGGAATAGGCTTTGCCGACGTTCAGCAGTTCCGGGTCGTCGGCCGAGCGGCGCACGGCGAACGTGTAGTCCGACAAAAGATTGCGCCGCTTGCCGTGCCCGACCTCGACCGCCGTCACGACGACATCGAGCGTGGCGAGCGCGCGCTTCAACTTCAACCACTCGCGCCCGCGCTTGCCGGGCTTGTAAGACGAACGCGGGTCTTTGATCATCAAGCCCTCGTTGCCGCGCCCGCGCGCCGCGTCGAACTCGGCATCGAGCAGCGAGACATCGCTCACGCGCTTCGCCTCGGAGAGCCTGAGCGGCATCGCCGCCGCCGCCGCCGTTGCCGCTACGTCGCCTCCCGCCGGGACGTTATTCGCCAAGAGACTTTCGAGCGCGGCGCGACGCCCGGCCAGCGGATCGTCGAACATCACACGCCCCCCCGCATAGAGCAGATCGTAGGCGATGAAAACGACGGGCGTCGAGGCGAGCAGTTCGTCGCCGACGGTCTTGCGCCCCAGACGCTTTTGCAACTCGGCGAAAGGCAATATCTCCGCGCCGCGCGCGGGCACGATCTCGCCGTCCATGATCGCGTCGGTCGAGAGCGCGGCGAGCGGCGCGGCGAGTTCGGGAAAGCGATGCGTCACCTCGTCGAGCGTGCGCGTGTAGATCGCGACGCGCCCGCGCTCCACATGAGCCTGCGCGCGTATGCCGTCGAACTTGTCTTCGACGTAGAACTCGGCGGGCATCGTCCGCGCGATGTCGGCGAGGTCTTCGCCCGCGGTGGCGAGCATGAACTTGATCGGGTGGAAGAGGCGCATCGAGACGCCCGCGAGATCGCCCGTGCGCGCGCGAGCGGCCGCCTCGCCGATGTCGCCCGTGAGCATGTTGACGCGCGCCACGTCTGCAAGTTCGCGCCCGAAGGCTCGCCCCAGAGCGTCTTCAACCAAACCCTCTTTCAGGCCGATGCGCAGGTCGCCGACGAGCAGCTTGACGAGATACTTCGCTTCGAGCGCGGTCGCGCGCGCGAACGCCCCGGCCAGAATCGCACGCTTGTTTTTCGTGCCGCGCGTATCGCTCAGGGTGGCGATGAGGTCTTCGACGACGGCGAGCGTAAACTGCGGTTGATTCACTTCGTCGCGCCCGGCTTCGGCGAACGCCTCGTAGGCGACCTCGCCCGAGTCGCCGAGACGCACGTAGCGCGGGCGCAAATTCTCGGTGTCGAAGCCGGTCACGTCTGCGATCACGTCGCGCAGGAGATTCGTACCGACGTTGGTGGTGCGCGCGTCGTTTAAGGCGAATTGGTGCCCGGCGAAGTAGCGCGCGGCGCGCACGAGGTCTCGGTCGTCGAGCGTGTGGAAGTAAGCTCCGAGCAGGGCGGCCTTTTCGAGTTTCTTCGTCGTCGCCGCGACCGCTTCCGCCGCCTGCGCGAAACTCGCGAGCGCGCCGCTGATGGTTGGGGGTTCGGTCGGCGGTGATGTAGTTTTCTTTCGCGGCATAATTTTCGAGACTATGTTTTTAACGCAGAGGACGCGGAGTTGAAGACGCAGAGAGCACGGAGTAGTCTCCGCGTCCTCTGCGTCTTCAACTCCGCGTCCTCTGCGTTAAAATTTTCATCCGCCACACAAACTTTCAACCCTCACGCATCAACTCCGTAGGCACGCGCACCGCTTCGTGCTCTTCGGGCGCGCCGAAAAGTTCGGGATGGATGATGCGCGAGAGAATCTCCGCCCCGGAGACGACGCGCGGGCCGGGACGACTGAAATAAGAGGTCGCATCAACCGCCCACACTTCGCCGCGCGCGACCGCCGGAAGTTCCCCCCACCCCGCCGGGAAACGCGCGCGTTCGAGCGCGCCGAGCGTGTCTTCCTTGTAATAGCCGCACGGCGCGAGCACGATCACTTCGGGCGCGTAGTCGCGTATGGCTTCGGCGGTGGTCGTGGTCGAAGGCTGCCCGGCGTGGCCGAAGGCGTGGTCGCCTCCGGCGAGAGCGATTTGTTCGGGAACCCAGTGGCCGGGAGCGTATGGCGGCTCAAGCCATTCGAGCACGAAGGTGCGCGGGCGCGTCTCGGCTTCGGGGAGCGCAAGCGCGAGCGCGTCGAGACGCGTGGTGAGTTCGCCGATCACGCCTTCGGCCGCCGCTTCCCTTCCCGTCAGGCTGCCGACGGCGCGTATGTTCGAGAAGATGTCCGCGATGGTGTTCGGTTCGAGCGAGACGACGCGCACGTCCCTCTCGAAGAGACGCGCGGCCTGCTCGACCCGTTTGTAGCTGACGGCGCACACGTCGCAGAGTTCCTGCGTGATGATGAGGTCGGGTTCGAGCGCGCGCAAGGCCGCTTCGTCGAGATCGTAGATCGAGCCGTGGCCGTCGAGTTGCGAGCGGACGGCGTGGTCGATCTCGGCGCTCGTCATCGTCTGGTGCGAGATGCGGCTGGCCGTGAGTTGCGGCTTACCGACGACCGTGGCCGGGTAATCGCATTCGTGCGTGACGCCGACGAGCGAATCCGCGAGTCCGAGCGCGCAGACGATCTCGGTGGCGGAAGGCAGCAGTGAAACGATGCGCGGTGCGTGCGATGTGCTCATCAAAAAATTTATCTTCCCCGTTGGTGTTTGTCTTCGCCTGAGAGGTTCGCGCGTCGGGGTCGCTGCTGTCAAGAACCTTTCGCGCCTTTTCCCTTTGTTTGCGTCTCGCGCTACAATCTCGTCTCTAAACAGCTTTATCGAACACGACCGCACGTTTAAGGACACCGGAGATGCAGGACAAGCCGACAAATCTACCCGCGACGCAGCCCGGCGGCGAGCCGCTGAAACCATTCACGCAAGCGGTCGTCGAACGCCGCGCCACGAACGCGTTCGCGCCGGACGAAGTGCCGGAAGAGACTTTGAACGCCATCCTGCAACTCGGGCTGCAAGCCCCTTCGGGCTACAACCTCCAGCCGTGGCGTTTCATCGTCGTGCGCGAGGCGGAGAATCGCGCGCGCCTGCAAGCGGCGGCCTACAATCAGGCAAGGGTCGGGCAGGCTCCGGTCGTCGTCATCGCCGTCGGGATGAAAGAGGAGTGGAGGCAAACGGCGGACGAGGTGTTCAGCGAGGGCGCGCGGCGCGGCGCGGGCAACCCCGCCACCGTGGAGCAGTACAAACAGGGCGCGCTCGGGTTTCTCTCGCACATGCCGATGGACGTGTGGGTGAACCGCCACACGATGATCGCCTTCACCACTTTGATGTACGCGGCCGAAGCCTACGGTTTCGACACCGCGCCGATGGAGGGCTTCGACGCGGCGGCCGTCAAGCGCGAGTTCGGCTTGCCTGATGAGGCCGAAGTGGTCGCACTGCTCGCCATCGGGCGCGCGCAACAGCCGGATAAAGCCTACCCCGGCCGCTTCTCGCTCGAACGCATCGTCTACAGCGAGCGTTACGGAGAAGCGTGGAAGAGCAACGATGAAGGATGAAGTATGAACGCGGAACGATGAACGCGGAAGTAAGGCAAAACGCTTTTGGCCTCAGTTCATCGTTCATCGTTCATACTTCATCGTTCGATGTCTGTTTGTGGAGTTGAATTATGACGGAGCAACAGCAGGAGGCGCGTTTCGGCGGGGTGGTGGATCACATCGCGGTGCGCTGCGAAGATTTGAGCAGGGACGTGCGCGAGTACGAGCGCATCGGGTTTCGCGTGGAGACGATGTATGAGGATTGGGCGATGATGCGCGACGGGCGCGGTTTCGGCGTCGCCCTCCTGCCTCCCGACTCGAAGCACCCGCCGCATCTCGGCCTGCGCGTCGAGACGCGCGAAGAACTCGAACAGGCCGCCGCGCGCGAAGGCCGTCCGCTCAAGGAGCATCGCGACCGCACAGTCTCTTTCTACACGAAAGGCGTCGGCGGGCAGGTGGTCGAAGTCATCTATTACCCGCCGGATTACAAAGGCTAGTTTCAGGTTTCAAGTTTCAAGTTTCAAGTTAAAGAACGAAGAACTTGCAGACCTGAAAACTGAAAACTGAAAACTGAAAACTGAAACTATGTTCTTCTTATTTCTAGAATCGCTCGGCACGACGGAACTGCTCGTCATTCTGGTGGTTGCGCTCGTCCTGTTCGGGCCGCGTAAATTGCCGGAGTTGAGCCGGTCGCTCGGCAAGAGCCTGAACGAGTTCAAGCGCGCGGGCGACGATTTCAAGCGGACGTGGGAGCGCGAGGTGGCTCTGGAGAGCATGGAGCGCGAGGCCGCCATCGACCGCGCGATGGTCGCCGAACCCGGCGAGGTTCCGGCAGGCCGGAACGCCGCCGACGCGCCGCAGCCCGCGCACGACATTACTACGGCCGCGTTCGCTCCCATCCAGGGCGCGAACGTCGCGCGCGGCGCACGCGTCGAGACGGCCGCGCCCGCGTCGATTGATACGGCCGCCGAGGGGGCGGCGGAGAAGGCGGACGAACAGCCTTCGCGCAAGACCGATTGGCTGTAGGAAATTCTCGGCCGCGTCAGCCCGCCCTAAAGCGTCTATGGCATCCACACTCTTAGAATCAGGCGACACCGGCGGCGACGACGAGCAGGAGGCGCGGCTCGGCGGCCAGATGTCCTTCCTCGATCATCTCGACGAACTGCGCCGCCGCCTCGTCCGCTCCGTCATATTCGTCTTCGTCGTCTTCACCGGCTGCTGGTTCGTCTCGGACTACATCTATAACTTTCTCGCGCGCCCCGTGCGCGCCGCGCTCGCCGATGCGCAGCGGCGACAACTCCCCTTGGGCGGCATCACCGGCAACGAGGCCGCGTTGCCGCTCAGTTCCGCTAAAGAGAACGACACGGGACGCTACGTCTTCGCCGACACGACGAAACTCGGCGCGAGCGTGATCCCGGTCGGCACGTCCGTCGCGGCTCGCATCGCGCGCGACGCGCAGGACCAACTCGGCCTCTTCACCGACGAGCCGATTTACGCCGGAGGCACCATCATCCCGAAGGGCGTGCGCCTGCCCTTCGACTTCAACGCGCAACCGGAGGCTCTGCCCGGCATAGACGACCGCCTCATCGTCAGCACCGCGCTCGAACCCTTCTCGCTCTACGTGAAAGTTTCGCTCTACGCGGCGGTGTGCCTGTCCGTCCCGTTTCTGCTGTGGCAAATCTGGGCGTTCGTCGCGCCCGGCCTCTACCCGCACGAGCGCGGCTACGCCCTGCCCTTCGTCGTGCTCTCTACGCTTTTCTTCGTCTGCGGCGGGGCCTTCGCCTACTACATCATCTTCCCCCCGGCGGCGCGCTACCTGCTCGGACTCGGGCAGGACTTCCGCCTCCTCCTCAGAGCCAACGACTATTTCGACTTCATCATCTTCGTCATGCTCGGTATGGGACTCGTCTTTCAGATGCCCGCCGTCACCTACATCCTCTCGCGCATCGGGCTGGTGACGGCGTGGCTGCTCGTGCGCATCTGGAAGACCGCGCTCGTCGTCATCCTCGTGGCCGCCGCCGTCATCTCGCCGACGAACGACGTGCCCAACATGATGCTCTTCGCCGCCCCGATGCTCGTCCTCTACATCATCTCGATCTTCGTCGCGTGGATTTTCGGACGCCCGCGCACGAGAGAGGCCAGAAGTTAGCCGCCATTCGGCTTCCTATCCCATCCAACTTAAAAACCGAACCTCATAAGCCATCTCGCCGGTATTGCCTTTTCTGACTGTCTCTTTTAGAGTCAGTATGAACGAGTCCAACATCTGCATTTATAGGATATTTAAAAGTTGACCACGCAAGTTTTCGACGATCCGTCCACTGCACTCGCAACTGGTGAAGTCTCTGATTTGAATCAATGGCTGGATCAAATCATGTTGGGCGATTGCTTAGATGTGTTACGGAGCATACCTTCCGGGACAGTCGATCTTATAGTAACTTCCCCACCTTATGCCGATAGTCGTAAGAATTCATATGGCGGCGTCCACCCTGACGAATACGTTAAATGGTTTTCGCCTATTGCGGCCGAGATAAAGCGGGCGCTCAAAGATGATGGAACTTTCATCTTGAATATCAAGGAGAAAGTGGTTGATGGCACGCGGCACACATACGTCCTCGAACTTATTCTTGAACTCAAAAAGCAGGGATGGTTATGGACGGAGGAGTACCTTTGGCATAAGAAGAACTGTTCGCCCGGCAAGTGGCCTAACCGCTTTCGTGATGCCTGGGAGAGATGTCTACAGTTTAACAAGCAGAAGAAATTCAAGATGTTTCAAGAAGCCGTAATGATTCCAACCGGAGACTGGGCTAAGACGCGGCTGAGAAACTTGAACGACAACGATAAAGTCAGATTCGGTTCGCAAGCGGGGAGCAATTTCGGGAAAAACATTTCAAACTGGGTGGGGCGTGAGATGGCATATCCGACGAACGTTCTGCACATGGCAACGGAGTGCGGTAATAAAAATCATAGCGCGGCGTTCCCGAAGACTTTGCCCGCGTGGTTCATCAAATTGTTCACCGCAGAGAATGATGTCGTACTTGATCCCTTCGCCGGTTCCGGTACGACTTGTCTAGCAGCTTACGAATTGAATAGGAGATATATAGGCATTGAGTTAAAAGAGCAGTATTATCAATTAGCACTGGAAAGCCTCAATGCCTCGAAAGCGCATCCTGTTCAACGAAAATTTTTATGAATCGGCCGCTCTATCAAGATTATTACGACTATCTTGCTGAACATGTTATTACGCCTTTTTACGCCACCCGTTTAAACAATCTGCGCTCCCTTCAGCTAACCAACGTACTCAAACGTAAGAACCCATACCTGTTTAAGGCTAAGAACATCGAATTGGCTGGCGACATGGTTACAAGCATCGTCGATGCGTTCCTCTCATCCCAGGAAGAATCCATTTTTGGCAACCTGATGGAAGGGTTCGCGATCTATATCTCGAAAATGCTTTACAGCGGCTTCAAGTCGGAATTTAAAAGCGTTGATTTAGAGTTTCGCCGCGACGGTGTGTATCATATCGTCGGCATCAAGTCTGGTACGAACTGGGGCAATGCCGACCAAATTGCGAGGATGCGCGATAATTTCAAATCGGCTAAAGAAGCTCTCCGCGCCGGAGGACTATCCGATGAGATCATGGCCGTCAACGGCTGTATTTATGGTAGGGATCGCGTTCCTTTCAAGAACCACACCGATCCCGACAGGCAATACTACAAATATGCGGGACAGGAATTCTGGCGATTCATTTCCGGCGACGATAATTTATATCGCGAGATAATAACGCCCATTGATCGGGAAGCCCGGCAAAAAGATGAGAATTTCAAAAAGGCGTATTCGGCGAAAATTAACGAGATGACGCAGGAATTTCTGACTTATTTCGTAACGGATAATCTTATTGATTGGGTTAAGTTGGTTGACTACGTCTCGAAGCGGGATAAACCTCTTTAGCGAATTGAAGATCAAGTAATATCGGGGCGGCAATTCGTCCTCATTCCGACGTGGTAAGCCTTGCGCGCCGATGTCCAATCGCTAACTTTTACCCCGCCTTTCAGGCAACTTTTTGCCTTCCGTGGCGCATCTTGACCTAGTCCAACCGAGGCTCTACAATCGCCCCCGGAAAGTTTGGCGATGCTCGGCGGTCAAGCCCCGGTTAGGGAAGGCGGTGTTGACCTTTCGGCGTCGCCGTTTTCATGACCCCCGGTCGAATTTATCAAAGGGTTTTCTATCAAACTCGCATGCGCCCGGTCGGCCTTATAGTTCATCCGGGCGCTGGTTCGCGAAAAACACAAGTTTACGGTCGTATACGCAATAGGAGTAGTAACAGATGTCTCGTACCATTAGTCTGCGAAGCACGCTCATTCTCGCCCTCTTCATCTTCGCGCTCGCCGCTGCCCCCTCCGCCTTCGCGCAAAAGGATAAGAAGAAAAGTTCCGACACGCAGGACGTGATGGATCGGCCGCGCAAGCAGAAGGAAGAAGTTAAGAAGATTTACCGCGAGTGGCCGGATAAGGACGTGGCTTACATCATCACGGACGCCGAACGCTCGGCCTTCAAGAAACTCGCCACCGACGAGGAGCGCGAGCAGTTCATAGAGGCTTTCTGGCAACGTCGCGACCCCGACCCCGATACGGACGAGAACGAGTACAAGGAAGAGTATTACGAACGCATCGCTTACGCCAACGAGCACTACGCCTCGGGCATTCCCGGCTGGAAGACTGATCGCGGCCGCATCTACATCACCTTCGGCAAACCCGATTCCGTCGAGTCGCACCCCTCGGGCGGAGCCTACGACCGCCCGAGTTATCATGGCGGCGGCTCGACGACGACCTACCCGTTCGAGACATGGTTCTACCGCTACCTCGAAGGCATCGGCTCCGGCATCGAGATCGAGTTTGTAGACCCGACGGGAACGGGCGAATATCGCATCGCGCGCTCGCCCGACGAGAAAGACGCGCTCGCGCTGGTTCCCGGCGCGGGGCTCACGCTGAGCGAACAACTCGGGCGCAGCAGCAAGGCCGACCGCCTCACACATGGCGGCGGCTACCAGCGCGAGCAGGACAGCCCCTTCGCGCGCCTCCAACTTATCGCAGACCTTTCGCGCCCGCCCGTCATCAAGAACGCGGAACTCGCCTCGCTCCTGACCGGGTCGGGCACCATCGAAGACAACCCGCTCAACTTCGACATGCGCATTGATTTCTTCCGCCAGTCGGACGAGCGCGTCGTAACGGCCTTCACCATCCAGACCGAGAACAAGGAACTCTCCTTCGCGGACGTGGGCGGCGTGCAGACGGCGCGCATGAACATCTTCGGCCGTATTACTTCGGTCGCCGGTCGCCGCGTCGGCGTCTTTGAAGACGCCGTGACGGCCACGGCCAGCAGCTCCGAATTGCTCGACATGAAGAATCGCAAATCGGCCTACGGCAAGACCGTCCCGCTCGCGCCGGGCACTTACCGCGTGGACGTTATCGTGCGCGACATCAATTCGGGCGCGACGCAGGTCAAGCACCTCGGCTTCACCGTGCCGAAGTACGACTCGAAGCAACTCTCGACCTCGACGCTCGTGCTTGCGGCCAAGTTGCAGAGCATGTCGGATGCGCCCGCCGTCGGCCAGTTCACCATCGGCCAGTTCAAAGTGATCCCGAACGTCGCGCGCACTTACCGCAAAGGCGACCCCATCGGCATCTACCTACAGGTCTACAACGCGGGCGTTGACCAAACGACGCTGCGCCCCTCGGTCGATGTGGACTACGTGCTGACGAAGGACGGTAAGGAACTCGGCAAGATGCCCGAAGACTGGCGCGGCATGAGCGATGCCGGCCAACGCCTGACGCTCGCACGCATGATCACCAGCGATCAGCTCGCCCCCGGCGATTACGAACTGATGGTGCGCATCAAAGACCGCGTCTCCGGCCAGTCGCTCTCGCCTTCCGAGAAGTTCACGATTGTCCAGTAGAGGCGACACCCGAACATGGAAAAGGCGGCGGCAAGAGTATGCACACTCTTGCCGCCGCTTTTTTTTCGCGCGCCCCTGATCGAAAGCCATGCGGCGCGGTTGTCGCTTCAAGTCGCCTCTCTTTCGCCGCGGCGCAGGGCATTGACGAGATTGTGCGCGCGGCGCGTGGGTTCGGGCTGGCGGTAGCCGCCGTCGGCTTTGAGGGTCAGATCGATTGCGCCCGCGAGGTCGATCAAGTGGCCGGGCGAGACGTAGATGGGCTGAACGCGCGTCTTCGTGCGCAAGGCCGCGCCGACCGTCTCGTCGTTCTTCGGGTCGATGAGCGGCTGCCAACTGCCGCGCTCCTCGTCCAACTCCGCGTGCCTGCCGACCAGCACGGACTTGGCGCAGCCGAGCGTCGGGCGGTTTAAAAACAGCCCGACGTGCGAGGCGATGCCGACGCGGCGCGGGTGCGCGATGCCCTGCCCGTCGAACATTACGGCGTCCGGCTCGGTCTTCAGTTTCGCCCAGGCCTCAAGCACCGACGGCGCTTCGCGAAACGACAGCAGCCCCGGCACGTAGGGGAACCGCGTTTCGCCCACCACGCCCACTTCCTCCACCACTTCGAGCGACGGCAAGCGCAACACCACGATCCCCGTGTAGATGACGGGCGAGAATTTATTGAACGAGATGTCCGCGCCCGCCACCGTCTCGATCCGCCCGCGGTGTGCTCGGACGCGCACCTGCTCGCGCAGACGCTTCTGCAACTCCACCGCTTCGCGGGGCGTCATCGCCCACTCGTGCAGTTGTTGATAATCAGCCATCACACCTCGCCTTTGATTCGCTCGTAGTGAGCCGCCCGCGCGCCGCGCTTCTTTCATCACGCGAGCGACGCGACCGGCAGCTTAACTTTTAACTTCCGCCCCGAACTCCACCGTCCCGCGCGCGGCGACGGGCGAGCCCTTGCGTGCGATGGAATGGACGCGCCAGCGCGCATCGTCGCGCGCGGGAAAGTCGTGGCGAAAGTGCGCGCCGCGCGACTCTTCGCGCCAGAGCGCCGAGCGCGCGATGAGCAGTGCGACCGCGACGAAGTTGCGCGACGGCGCGCGCAAACTCCGCGCCCTCTCGATCTGTTCAAATTCCATGAGCGCTCGCATCAACGACTGCCGCGAGCGCAGTATGCCGACGCGCTCCCACATCAGACGCCGCACGCGCTTGCGCACGGCGAGCGCGATCTCGCCCGAACCCGCGTCCGACATCGATGCCTGCCCCGCGCCGTTTTCGCCCCCGTCCTGATGCGGCGAGACGGGGGCGTCGTCCGCGTGCTCGGCGGCGGCGGCGCGCCCGGCGCGTGCGCCGAAGACGAGACCTTCGAGCAGCGAGTTGGAGGCGAGGCGGTTTGCGCCGTGGACGCCCGTGCAGGCCACTTCGCCCGCCGCGTAGAGTCCGCCGAGGCTGGTGCGCCCGTCGAGGTCTGTGCGGACGCCGCCCATGATGTAGTGCGCGGCGGGCGAGACGGGGATCAGTTCGCGCGTGATGTCGAGGCCGTGGCGCAGGCAGGTGTCGTAAATTTTCGGGAAGCGGCGACGCAGGTAGCGCGCGTCGAGCGCGGTCATGTCGATGAAGGCGGTGCGCGTCATCGTGCGTTCCAACTCAGCGACGATGGCGCGGCTCACGATGTCGCGCGGCGCGAGTTCGGCGCGTTCGTGATAGCGCGGCATGAAGCGTTTGCCCTCGGCATTCCTGAGCAGGCCGCCCTCGCCGCGCATCGCTTCGGAGAGCAGAAAGCGCGGCGCGCCCTCTACGTTCAAGGCCGTCGGGTGAAACTGCACGAACTCCATGTCGGCCAACTCCGCGCCCGCCGCGTAGGCCATCGCCATGCCGTCGCCGGTGGCGACCTGCGGATTAGTCGTGTGCAGGTACAACTGCCCCGCCCCGCCCGATGCCAGCACGACCGCGCGCGCGCGCAAACTCCGCGACGCGCGCACGAGCGGATCGAGGTAGCGCACGCCGCGGCAACGCCCGTCTTCGACGATCAACTCTTCGGTCGCCGCGTGCGCGTGAAACTCGATGCGCGCGTCGGCGCGCGCCCGCGCGAGCAGCGCGCGGACTATCTCATGCCCGGTCGCATCGCCCCCGGCGTGGAGTATGCGGCGGCGCGAGTGCGCGGCCTCCTGCGTGAAGAGAAGTTGGCCGCCCTCGCGGTCGAACACCGTCCCCCACTCGATCAACTCGCGCATGTACCGACGCCCATCTTCCACGAGCACGCGCACGGCGCGTTCGTCGCACAATCCCGCGCCCGCGCCTCGCGTGTCGTCCTCGTGCAGAGCGGTTTCGTCGTCCTCCGAGAGCGCGACGGCCACGCCGCCCTGCGCGTATTCGGTGTTCGACTCGCTGGCGCGCTCTTTCGTTAGCACGACGACGCGCGCCCCCGTCGCGGCGATTTCGAGCGCGGCGCGCAAGCCCGCGATACCGCTGCCGATGACGATGAAGTCTGTCTGCCGGATCATGTGTTTCGGTAAGTCGGGCGCGATTCTAGCAAGCGCGCGCGGCATCGGGCAATCGAATCGAGCCGCCGTTTCATCTCGCAGACACAAAACCTTGCCGTTAACACTACAACGCCCCGACGCGCCGCCACTATCCTAAATTGATTTGTACTCTGTGCCTCCTGCGGTGTCCTCTGTGTCTGCGTTGGTGAATCTAAGAAGCTGTTTGGAAAGTCCCATCAGGGACGATTGATAATAGCCCGGCACTTTCAGTGCCGGGAATAAGTTGAAGAATAATGAGTGAGTCCCGTAGGGACGATTGAATGTTCATCACGATTCAATCGTCCCTACGGGACTCAAGTATGAAAGACACATCAACTCTCCCCGGCCATAAATGGCCGGGCTATTATCAATTGTCCCTTCGGGACAACGGCAACGTTACTTTTCAAACAGCTTCTTAGAGAAGTAAGCATTCACCACCGCAGACACAGAGAACACCGCAGGGGGCTCGGAGGAAAGCTGATAGCGGCAGAGCACCGTCTGCGCCTCCCGCGTTGCGGTAATTTCGCGCCGCGCGCTAGAATGGCGGCCACAGTTCCCATCCCCTTATATTCACTTTTGAATTTTTCGCCGTGTGGCGTGCGAGCGCGCGTGTGCCGGGTGTTTCCCGCCCCCGCGCTCCCGCTTCACACTTTTCAAGGAGGTAGAACCCACATGTTGAGAAGGAATCCTCTCGCGGCGTTCATGCTCGCCGTCGCGCTTGTCGCGTCGAACGTCGTCGCGGTGACGGCGCAGAACAAAGCGCCGCGGCCGTCACGGAAGGCGGGCGGCTCCTCGCCCGCAAGCGCGGCTCGGATGAGCGGCGGCGACGGCGTGCTGCCGCCGATCAAGTTCACAGAGTTCCGGCTGGCGAACGGCCTGCGCGTCATACTGCACGAGGATCATTCGACGCCGATTGTGGGCGTCAATCTCTGGTATCACGTCGGCTCGAAGAACGAAGTTCCGGGCAAGACCGGCTTCGCGCACCTCTTCGAGCACATGATGTTTCAAGGCTCGAAGAATTACGACGACGACTATTTCAAGCCCATTCAGGAAGCGGGCGGCAGCCTCAACGGCTCGACCAACCCCGACCGCACGAACTACTGGGAGGTCGTGCCGTCGAACTTCCTCGAACTCGCCCTCTTCCTGGAGGCCGACCGCCTCGGCGGGCTGCTCGACGTGCTGAACGAAGCCAAGCTCGCCAACCAGCGCGAAGTCGTCAAGAACGAGAAGCGACAGAACTACGACAACCGACCCTACGGCCTCGTCGGCGCGAAGATCAACGAGACGCTCTACCCGAAGACGCACCCCTACCACTGGCTCACCATCGGCTCGCTCGAAGACCTCTCCGCCGCCTCGCTCGAAGACGTGAAAAATTTCTTTCGCCGCTACTACACGCCGAACAACGCCGTGCTCACCATCGCGGGCGACTTCACCCCGGCCGAAGCGCGGCGTCTCGTGGAAAAATATTTCGGGCGGATCCCGCGCGGCCCGGAAGCGACGCCCGTCCCCGCACAGCCGGCTACCATCGGCGAGTTGAAGCGCATCAACATGGAAGACCGCGTCGCTTTGCCGCGCGTCTATCAGGTGTGGGCTGTGCCGCCGCAGTACACGCCGGACGAGGCCGCGCTCGATGCGCTCGCCACCATCCTCGCGGGCGGCAAGAGTTCGCGGCTCTACAAGACGCTCGTCTACGAGCGGCAGATCGCGCAGGACGTGTCGGCCTTCAACAACGGCGCGGAGATCGCCGGTCAGTTTCAGGTCGTGGCGACGGCCAAACCCGGCAAGACGCTCGCCGAAATCGAAGGCGCGATCAACGAAGAACTCGAACGCATCAAGCAGACGCCCCCCGCCGCGGAGGAGCTCGAACGCGCCTACAACGCGCGTGAGGCGTCTTTCATCTACAGCCTGCAAACCGTCGGCGGCTTCGGCGGCAAGAACGACCAGTTGAACCAGTACGCCACTTTTCTGAACCGCCCCGACTATTTCAACGAAGACCTCGCGCGTTATCGCCGCGTAACCGCGCAGGACATAACGCGCGTCGCCAATCAATACCTGACCGACAATCGTCTCATCGTCAACGTAACGCCGCGCGGGCGCGAGCGCTCCACAGGCGAACCCGTGCCTGAAAGCCCCGCGAAGGCCGTCCCCTCGCCCACGCCTCAAACGGCGGGCACGACGGGCGAGAACACGCAAACCGCCACGGCGGGCGTCCAATCATCCGCGCCGCGACCGGCGGGCGTCGAAGAACGCGTCAAGGCCGCCACGGCCGCGACAATTCCGGCGGGAGCCGCGCCGCCCGTCGCCGCCGCGCCCGCCGGAGGTGAACCGGCCAGCAACCCGGCGACCGCCCAAAAACGCGACCCGCAACAAGCGGCAAGCACAGCCCTGCTGCCGAAACCCGGCCCCGAACCGCGCCTCGTGCTGCCTAAAGTGGAACGCCATCGCCTGTCGAACGGGCTCGAAGTGCGGCTCGTGCGCCACTCCGAATTGCCCGTCGTCAACATGAATCTGGTCATCAAGTCGGGGGCGGCGTCAGACCCCGAGAACCTGCCGGGCGCGGCCAGCCTCACCGCCGACATGCTCGACGAAGGCACGAAGACACGGAGCGCCATCGACATCTCGAACGCGCTGGCGAGCATCGGCGCGCGCCTCAGCGTGAGCACGGGTTGGGATTCCACCACCGCCGACCTGCTCACGCTCACGCGCCATCTCGACCGCGCGCTCGATGTCTACGCCGACGTTCTACTCAATCCGGCGTTTCCCGAAGCCGACTTCAAACGGCTGCGCAACTCGCGCCTCGCCGCGCTGCAACAGCAACGCGACAACGCCGACGCCATCGCGGGCGTCGTCTACTCGTCGATCCTCTACGGCAACATGCACCCCTACGGCCGCCCGCTCTCCGGCAACGAAGCCTCGCTCGGCGCGCTCGCCGAGGCGGACGTGCGCCGCTTCTACGAAACCCACTACCGCCCGAACAACGCCGCGCTCATCGTCGCGGGCGACGTGACGGCGGCGACGCTGCTGCCCAAACTCGAACGCGCTTTCGCCGCATGGAAGCCCGGCCGTGTTCCAGCGGCGAACATCTCGGCACAACCGCCCGCGCGCGAGCGCGCCGGAATTTATCTCGTCGATAAACCGGGCGCGGCGCAGTCGGTCATACAGATCGGGCAGGTCGGCGTCGCGCGCTCGTCGCCCGACTACTTCCCGCTCGTCGTGCTCAACTCGATGCTCGGCGGGCAGTTCGTCTCGCGCATCAACCTGAACCTGCGCGAGAACAAGGGCTACACCTACGGGGCGCGCTCAAGCTTCGACTATCGCCTCGGCGCGGGGCCGTTCACGGCATCCGGCGGCGTCTTCACCAACGTCACGAAAGAGTCTATCGGCGAATTTCTGAAAGAGTTGCGCGGCATTCGCGGCGAGATACCCGTCACGGCAAGCGAGCTTGAATATGCCAAGCAGGGCATCCTGCGCGGCTTCCCGCGCGGCTTCGAGACGCCCGACCAGATCGCCGGACGCCTCAGTTCGCTCGCGCTCTACAATCTGCCCGACGACTACTTCAACACCTACAACGCGCGCGTGCGCGCCGTCACGCTCGCCGACATCACGCGAGTCGCCAACCGCTACCTCACGCCCGAGCGCATGGCGATCCTCGTCGTCGGCGACCGCAAGGCCGTCGAACCCGGCCTGCGCTCGCTCGGCATCGGCGACAGTATTACCCTACTCGACGCCGAAGGCCGCCCCGTGGTTGCCGGGGCAGGTGGCGACGGCAGCGGCGCAGGCGCAAACAAGTGATGATTGCTGTTTGAACGCGTCCGGCACACGAAGGGCGCGCCGGTGAGTTTGAAAACTCACCGGCGCGCCCTTCGCGCAGGTTTTACGTCGCGTGCAGCTTAACGCTTGATGAGGTTGATCGTCCCGCGACACTCGGGCGCGCCGCAATCGCAACGCTTGTCGTTCGAGTGATACGACTCGACGTAATCGAGCGTGATCTCCTCGCCGGGGGCGATGTCGCGCAGGGCGAAGAAGATGATGTGGCCGTGCATGATGCGCACGAAGCTGTTCGGTTGGCACGAGTGGTTGATGAACTGCGATGCGTTGCCGCCCGCGCTGCTGTCGATGCCCCAGTAAGAATTGATCGCGCAGATGTGCAGGCGTTCTTTGCCGCGCATCCGCCGCGCCGCCTCCACGCGCGACACGCGCTCGCCCGTCAACTCGGCGATCTTCCGCCCCTTGCGAAAGGCGACGGTCGCGAAGCATCCCGTCCCGTCGATTTTCGACTTGCGCGCCTCGATCCCCTCGGCCGCTTCGATCTTTCTCATTCGCTTCGTCCCCGTCCTCGCGCTCAATTTACAGCCGCTTCCGATTCCACCCGCGGCTTCTTACGTAAACTTCAACCGCATCTTCTCGTAACCGTCACGGCTGCCCTTCACTCAAACTGCTTCTTAAATTCCCCGAACTGTTCGCGCAACTCCGCCAACTCCGCGCGCACCGATTTCAACTCTTCCTCAAGACGCGCCACCCTGCCCATCTCCCCGCGCGCCTCCGTAGGGGCTACAGCCTCCGCGCCCTCCGTCTCCGCCACCTGCACTTCGCCCGCGAGCAGGTGCGCGTAGCGCGGCTCCTTGCGCCCCGTCTGTCGCGGCAACTTCACGACGAGCGGCACTTCCCGCCCCATCAAATCTTCCAGCGTGGTCTCGACAAACGACAACGCCGAGAACGGGTACAAGCGCTCCGTGCGCGTGCGTATCTCTCCCACCGTCTGCGCCCCGCGCAGCATCAACACGCACATCACCGCCATCTCCGGCGACTTCAATCCCAACGCCTCGTCCAGCACGTGCCTGTACTTCGGCACGCGCCCGTCGGCCGTAGTCACCACCCGCACCAGCTTCCGGTCGCGCAAGCTCTCCAAAGCCCACACGACCGTCCGCTCGTCGAACGTCACCACCGGCTCGCGGTTCGACAACTGGTTGCACGCCTGCCTGAGCGCGTTCAACGTCAAAGGGTAATACTCCGGCGTCGTCACCTGCTTCTCAATCAACGCGCCGACGACGCGCACCTCTTCCGCGCTCAGGATCAATTCTTCGCTCAATGTGTCACCTTATGCTTAACCTTTATGGTAGGGAGTAACTATGTTCGACAACGTAGGGAAGTGCTTTTTGTTCAAAGTCACCAACTCGGCTTTTCTAAATTCAGCCGTGGACGCGATTATGGCGTCTGCCAGTCCGACCCCATGGCTTTTCCCATAGTCGCGCCTGATGAGTCCACCATTGGCAGCAATCGCATAATCAACAGGGATCACATTGAAGACGGATAGGAACTGCTCTAAAGCTATTCGCTCCGCGCCTTCGCGCACACCTGCGTGAAGCTCGGCCACGGTCATTGCGGAAATAAGCAACGGCTCCGTGAGACTCTCTAAATATGAAATGGCCTCTGCCCGCCCGCGCAAGTAGTCTATGAGGACATCGGTGTCTATCAACAACCTTCCAGTCATGTGACCTGCTCGCTTCCCTTAACTTCGATCCCATTCCCGCCTGAGGTCTTCCAACGCCGGTAAATCATCCCGGTCTTTCCAGATGCCCCGCGCCTGACGCATCAGGCTCAGATCATCTTCTCTTTGAAACTCACCGATCAACCGCCCGACCGCTTCGCGAACCAACTCTACCTGCGACTTGCCAGTCCGTTCGGCAATCTTCCGCAGCGCGCCGCGCTCCTGTTCGGTCAAATTTATTTCCGTCTCAATCATGTTCGAGGCCACCTTTCACGACTAATGAACCTAATGTATATGACTACGGAACTCAAGATTAATCCTTCGTTCGATATGTTGTCAGGCGAGATGCCACTTGATGCGTGTGTAGGCGATGCGAAACCCGTTGCGCTCGGCGTTGCGTTGCGAGGTGCTGCCGGGCGCGGCGCACACCATGGCGATGTTGCAGCCTCTCTCGGCGGCGAAGCGCAATCGGCTGCCGAGCAGGGCGAGTTGCGCGCCCTGCCTGCGCCCTTCGGGGATCGTGCTCGCCCCGGCCAACAGCACCACACCTTCGCAAATGCTGATCCCGCCCGTGGCGATTGGCTGCCCGTCAACTTCGGCCAGAAACGAGTTCGCGCCCGCTCGCTTAGCGTTCACCACCGACAGGTCGTGTATCTGATCCGCGAATTCCGTGAACTCGCTCCACCCGCGCGTCGCCGTCTCCGCCCACAGATCGTGTTCGTCTTCTCCAACCACGCGCACGGTGACACGATCATTGCCCGGCGCGGGCAGGTCGCTCGCGTCGCGGCTGATCGGGCGAAACATCACGCTCGTCAACTCGACGGCCCGGTATCCACGCTCGCCGAGCAGCGCCAGCACCTCGCCGGAGGCCAGCGGGCTGACTTCATGAAACACCGGCGCGCCGCGTTCGCGGAAGAAATTTTCGAGGGCGTCCATTTCAACATTCGTGACCTCCCCGAACAGGCCGAGGCCGAACGTCTGCGTGAGCATGGAGGCCGCGCCGTCGAACATCGCGTACGTGCCCCCCACTTCGATCCACTCCGCGCCACGCTCCGGAGACAGCCGCGCGCGCGCTTCGACGAACTCCGCGTTGGCGTGCCCTTCCGTCCTTTCCAGACGCCGCGCCAAATCCAGATCGGCAAAGATGAAACCGCGTTTGTCCTGTTCGCTCATAACCATAGATTTCATGCTCCCGCGTCTCCCGTCAACTTTTGAAAAACACCGCCCCGCGCATCACTCGTTAACGCGCCGCGGGCGAACACCTTCACGCATCCGACGCGAACAACATAATCTCCGGCGCGTCATCCGACAACCTGACGAGCCGTTTGAATCTCAGGCCGATCTTTTCCGGCACCTTGATCGAGCCGGGGTTCTCCCGAATCGTAATCTCCGGCACGCGCCCCGGCCCGGGATTATACGGCGACGCGAAAGAGCGACTCACTTATTTCGTCGCCGCTCTCGCGCGCCGCATTATACCCCCGATTTCGCGCCGCCTTCATACGGTCTTGAACTGTGACTTGGGCATGGCGCGATGTTAAAATACGGGGACAATGAATCAGGCAACACATCTCACGGGGTTGGACGCGGCCGAGTTGTCGGCGTTAGTCGAGTCTTTCGGCGAACCGGCGTATCGCGGGCGTCAGTTGTTCGGCGCACTCTTCAAACGGCGACTGCGCTCGTTCGAGGAGATGACGGACTTGCCCAAAAGTTTCCGCGCCACGCTCGACGCACGCGCGACTGCTTCGACCCTGACGGTCGAATCGCGCTACGTCTCGGAAGACGGTACGCGACGTTACCTGTTGAAGACGCACGATAATCTTCCCGTCGAAGCCGTGTTCATACCCGAGGAGCGGCGCGACACCATCTGCTTCTCGTCGCAGTCGGGCTGCCCTCTGCAATGCGATTTTTGCCTGACGGCGAAGCTCGGGCTCCTGCGCACGCTCACGGCGGGCGAGATCGTCGAGCAGATCGTCATCGCCCTGAACGACGCTTACGGCACGGGCACGAAGACTCCGCGCGGCACGAACCTCGTCGCGATGGGCGCGGGCGAACCCTTCCTCGCTTTCGACTCGTTGATGAAAGCCTTGCGCATCATGGCCGACCCGTCGGGACTACACATCGTGCCGAACCGCGTCACCGTCTCGACGGCCGGGATCGTCCCGCGCATACGCGAACTCGCGCACGTGCCCGACCGCCCGCATCTCGCCATCTCGCTCGCCGCGCCCACCGACGAGCAGCGAAACGTCCTGATGCCGATCAACAAAAAGTGGCCGCTCGCGGAATTGCTCGCGGCGTGCAAGGAGTTCGAGTCGTCGCTCAAGCCGGGCGAGCGTTTCACGTTCGAGTATGTGATGCTCGACGGCGTGAACGATTCCGACGAGCACGCGCGCCAATTGGCGAACCTGCTCAACCGGCACCAACTGCGCGCGAAGGTCAACCTGATCCCGCACAACCCGGCTGACCCCCTGCCCTATCGCCCGACGCCGCTTGCTCAGGTCGAGCGTTTCCAGGGCATCCTCGAAGCGAAAGGCGTCCACGCCTACGTGCGCCGCCCGCGCGGGCGCGACATCTATGCAGCCTGCGGCCAACTCGCCGCGCGTCGCCCCGCAAACAACCTGAACCCGCAGACCTTGCATCAACTGATAGGCTGACCATTCGAAGTCTTGAATCGAACGCAACTGAAAACCGAAATGATCCTGAAAATATTTACCACACGCTGCGTCCTCTCTCTCATCTGTGCGTCGCTGCTTGCCGCCACGGCGATCCCTGAGCCCGTCGCGACGGCCGCAACCAATTCCAACGCGCCGGCGGCGGCGCAGGGCGGCAACAGCATCGGCGTCAACGGTTTCTTCTCCGCCGACAAAGCACAGCGCGGGCGAAGCGTGCAGGCGGCGGTCGTGCTCGACATCCCGCACGGCTATCACGTCAACGCGAACAAGGCCGCGCGCTTCTCCGTCCCGACCGTCGTGAAAGTTGATGCGCCGAAGGGCTTGCGCGTAAGCGCGGTCGCCTACCCGCGCGCCGTCGTGCGCCGTCTCGGTTTCTCGAAAGACGCCCTGTCGCTCTACGAAGGCCGCACCGTGATGCGCTTCAACGTCGCCGTTCCCGCCAACTACCAGACGGGATTGACGGAACTGCGCGCGAAAGTGACCTACCAGAGTTGCACCGACGAAGTGTGCTACCCGCCGACCACGCGCGAAGTCAAACTCGGCATCAACGTCGTCAACGCAAACGAGCCCGCCAAGCGCATCAACGGGCAATACTTCGGAAGAAAATGATGAAGTATGAACGCGGAACGATGAACTGAACACGGGAAACAGAAGTCGGAATTAAGGAGTCGGGAGGAAGGCAAGAGCGCGTTTTATTCCGGCTTCTGACTTCTGTCCTCTCTCCCCTACTTCATCGTTCATCGTTCATACTTCATCGTTTCTCCCGATCACCGCGAGCAATCGCCCGGTGCGGCCGTGGAGTTTTTTGTCGCGGCGGTAGGAGAAGAAGAGATCGTCGCGGCAGATGGTGCAGAGTGGGGCGGTGTGTATGCGAGCGGGCAGAACGCCCGCGCCGGTGAGTTGCAGGCGGTTCGCTCTTTGTAAATCAATGCGCGCGTGTCCCGCGCGCGTAGGCGTGAGAAGTTCGTCGGCATATGGGAAGCGGGCGCGGAAAATTTCGATCACATCCGCGCCGACTTCATAACAACAGGCGTTCGCCGCCGGGCCGATGCACGCCAGCACGTCTCCGGCGCGCGTGCCATACTCGGCACGCATCCGTGCGAGCGCGGCGGGGAGTATTTCGGCCGCCGTGCCGCGCCAACCGGCATGGACGGCGGCGCACGCGCCGCTTCGCGCGTCGCCCAGAAGAACAGGCACGCAGTCGGCGGTCTGGACGGCGACGAGGATGCGCAGGGCATCCGTGGTCAGCGCGTCGCAGCGTTCGTCGTTTGTGTCGAGCGCGCCCGCCGTCTCGGCGCGCACGGCGCGCACGTCCGCGCCGTGAATTTGCCAGCAGGTGGCGAGTCGCCAGCGCCCGCGAAAGAGTTTAAGGAAGCGACGCCGGTTTTCGTGTATGTTGGCCGCGTCGTCTTCGTTGAAGCCCGCGAGGTTGAGAGCGCCCCGCGGAGTGGGGCTGCACCCCCCGGCGCGCGTCGAGAAACCGTTCGCGAAGCCCTCCGTTTCCATTTGCGCTCCGACGAGGACGCGCACGCCTCCGTGCGCGCGCCAGCGGAATCCGGCGCGCGCGAGGAGAGGTTCAACATCTTCCGTGATCATTTCAATCGGCATAGACATCATCGAAGTGGCGCGCGTGCGCGCGGTGTTGCGCCGCACGCCGCGTTTCGCCGAGCGCGTGTTCACTCCGCTTGAGCGCGACTACTGCGAGCGGCGGGGCGTCGTCGCGCCTCAACATTACGCCGCGCGCTTCGCCGCTAAAGAGGCCGCGCTGAAAGCGCTCGGCACGGGCTGGAGCGGCGGTCTCGCGTGGCAGGACATCGAAGTCGTCTCGAACGCGGCGGGCGCGCCCTCCGTCGTCTTTCACAACCTCGCGCGCGAACTCTTCTCACGCTCCGGCGCAAACGCGGCGCATCTTTCCATCTCTCACACCACCGAGCACGCCATCGCCCAAGTTGTCCTCGAACGCCGCTCCGGCGTCGAATGAATCGTCACAAACTTTTGAGATTGTAACGCAGACGGCGACATGTTAAAGCCGCGGAGCAATTAAGTCATAGCTCGCCGAAGCGGCGACGTGAAGCGATCAAGTTACGGTATGGAACGGCCGCGCGGCGGCGGCAGGCAATCGCATGGAAGCGGCGACGGATACTTGTCGCCGCTTCCATGCGATTGCCTGCCGACGTTTCGTCGCACGCATCTTTCGCGCTCAGGGTTGAGCGGCGCGGGCGGAGACGACCTGCGGGTCGTTTGTGAGCCGGGCGCGCCCGCTGCGGCTTTGCTCGATGCGCGTCGTTTGAATCGACGGCGCGGGGAGCACTACCGGCGCGGCGTTTCCGCGCGAGGCGTGCGCCCGCGCGGAAGCGGCGGCGCGCGTCGAATCATCCTGCGCGACGATTGTTGATTGAGGCGCGGGTTGCCGCGCGTCGGCATCTGCGAGGAGCGGTAAGAGCGGTCTGTGCGTCAGGCATTCGGAGGTCGGGGCGAGCGTGTAGGTGACGGCGATGCGTTCGCGCTCGGGGCAGGAGGGCGAGGCGAGTTGGCCGGTCGCCGGATCGATCTCGACGGAAGCGACCCCCGCCGGGCGTAGAAAGGCCGCGCCGCCGAGTTCCGGCCGCAGTTCCAGCGCGCCGCGCACGAACTCAGCCCAGACGGGCAGCGCGCTGTCCGCGCCCGTGAGTCCGAGTTGGCGGTTGTCGTCGAAGCCGACCCAGACGACGCAGACGAGGCGCGGCGTATAACCTACGAACCAGCCGTCGCGTGAAGTTCCCGTCTTGCCCGCGACGGCTGAAAGTTTCAACATCCCGCGCGCCGCGCGAGCCGTGCCTTCGTCAATGACGTTCGTGAGCATGTCCGTGATCATGTAAGCCGTCGCGGGCTGGACGACCTGCGCGGTCGAAGGGAGAAATTCTTCAAAGAGTTTCACGCCGCCGCCGTCAACGGCGCGCGTGACGGACGAGGGGCGTGTGCGCGCGCCGCCGTTCGCAAACGCGGTGTAGGCCGAGGCGATCTCAAGGGGCGTCGCTTCGTTCGTGCCGAGCGCGAGCGACGGATACGCGGCGGGCGCAGGAGGCAACCCGAACGTCTCGGCCAGCGCGGCGACGCGCGTCAAGCCCGTCTGCATGGCGAGTTCGACCGTGACGACGTTAAGTGATTTCGTCAGAGCCGCGCGCATCGTCACATCGCGCATGGAGTAGCCGCCGCTGTAGTTGGCCGGCCGGTAGGCGGGGCTGTAGCGGTCGAAGGTGAAAGCGCGCGGCGCGTCGGCGAACAGGCGGGCGGGCGAGATGCCGCTCTCCAACGCCGCCGCGTAGACGACGGGTTTGAAGATTGAACCCGGCTGCCGCCGCGCATCCGTCGCGCGATTGAGTTGCGACGCGGCATAGTTTCCGCCGCCGACCATCGCGAGCACGTGGCCGGTCTGGGGGTCGAGCGCGACGAGCGCGGCCTGCGGTCTTGCATCGCCGGTTTTGTAAATTCGTTCGAGTTGCGTAAGGCCGCGCGCGACGGCTTGTTCCGCCAGTTGCTGCAAGTCTAGATCGATGGTGGTGTGGACGCGCAGTGATCGCTCGTCGGCATCCGTGCCCCCGGCGCGCAGTTGCGCCTCGACGGCGCGGTTGACGTGATCGACGAAGTAGGGGGCGTTGGCGCGTGCGCTCTGGTCGATGGGCGCGACGCTTAATTCCTCGTTCGATGCGGCGCGCGCCTCATCCGCCGTGATCGAATTATCGCGGCGCATAGCGGCGAGCACCGCATCGCGGCGCGCGCGCGACTCTCGCGGGTGGCGGTCGGGCGCGTAGCGCGCGGGGCTTTGAATCATCCCGGCGATGGTTGCCGCTTCGCCGAGCGAGAGGTCTCGCAACTCTTTGCCGAAATAGACGCGCGCCGCCTGCTTGACGCCCCGCACGGCGAACGCGCCGCGCTGGCCGAGATAAATTTCATTGCAGTAGAGCGCGAAGATGTCCTCTTTCGACAGGCGACGTTCGAGCGCGGCGGCGAGGAGGGCTTCGTTAAACTTGCGCGAAAGCGTGCGCTCGGGCGTGAGATAAGTGTTCTTGACGAGTTGCTGGGTGATGGTCGAACCGCCCTGACGCTCAGGCCGACGCGCGCGGCGCGCGTCGTCGCCCGTCCAACTCAGTAGCGCGCGGCCGATGCCGGTCAGGTCGAGGCCGTGATGCTCGAAAAAACGCCGGTCTTCGATGGCGCGGATAGCGCTCGCGAGCATAGGCGGGATGTCCGCGTAAGCGAGCGCGGCGCGCGCGCCGGTCTTCTCCGCGCTGTCGTTCGTGAGAGCTTCCGGCTCAAGCGCGAACGCTTCGAGCGTGACGCCGTCGCCCGTGATCTCGCCGATGCGACCCCTTCGATCAAACGCGACGCGCACGACTTCCGGCGTGAAACCTTCGACCGCCGCGCTTTCCGCGAGGGGCGCGCGACGCGGGTTGATCTCGACCGCCCCTTCTTCCTCGACGATGCGAAACGCGCCGCTCCACACGTCGCTCGCAGACTGTTCGACGTAACCGGCACGGCGCAGAGTTTCGACGAGCCGCTCGCGCGAAAAATTTTGCCCGGCACGCAACACGCGCGGCGCGGCATACAATCCCGCGCGGCTCGTCAGGTAGCCGGAGGCGAGGCGACGGTCAATCGTCTCCGCCGCGCCCTGATAGCAATAGGTGAGCATGGCGACGACGGCGACGCACATTACAAACGCGGCCACACCCGCGAAGCGCAGGCGGCGCGGCCAGTCGCGTGTTGTCCGCTCACGCCTTCCCGCGCCCGCCGCCGCGCCCCACGCCGCCTTCAACAATAGCGACAGCCTCCCGCTCGCCTGCCGCCCCTCCGATGTGATTTCGATTGCCATGACAGTTTTCAGTTTTCAGTAATCAGTTTTCAGTAATCAGTTGTTCAATTCAATCTGCCGGTAAGGTGTGTGGTAATCACAAACAACCGACTACTGAAAACTGATTACTGAAAACTGAAAACCGATTTTAGACACACGTACCCCCAGTTTCGGACGCTTCCGCCCGTTCCGTCGAGTTGCGCGACTTTGTGATGTGTTGAGTAAACGACTAATCGCCGGCGAATTCTTTGAACGAGTTCGCCGTCCGCGGGGAGCGCGGTTGCTTCAGTGCGTGGCGGATGCGGCTAGAGCGGGCGCGTTCGTGTCGCCCTGCTCGGTTCGGCCGCTGTCCGTGCTCGTGTCGGGACTTGCCCACTGGGACAGGGCTGCCGTGGAGATGGCGAGCGTGATCATAAACATGATGATGGCGGCCAGTTTCGCGAAATTATTTCCCAGTTCCTTCATGCCACTTGCACCTCTTTTGTAAAATCTCCCGTCATCGCTGTTGAGCAATGTTTGTGCCAGCAGGCAAAACAAGGCCGCCCGCGCGCGGGCGCGGCCGGGTATGCTCCGCTTTGCAAAGAGTTTAGAAGTTTGAGGCGGAGACTTGGGGGAGGCGTGACGGGTTAGACGAAAGAGGCTTGCGTCGTTTTTCGATACATCGACGGGAAAGGCGCGGGGATGAGCGGTGTCTGGAAATGATTCGTTCAGGGCAGCGACGTGCGGTGCTTGCCGTCTTCGGAGGCGCGCGCGGGGCGCGCATCGTGCGCTGCGGTGCGACGCTCCTCCCGCGCGGGTGAAATCGGGCGGTGGAGGAGGCGTTGTATCCATGTGGGATGCTCTACAGCGGGTGGCGCAAGCAACGACTTGATTCCGGCGAGGGCGTCGCGCGCGGCCTCTTCGCCCGCCGCGATCAGTTCGTCGGCGCGCGACATCTCGTCCCAGCGTATATGGCCGACCTTCGGGCGGATCACGATGTCAGCGTTGCGCCCTTCGTGCGTCGAGACCGTGCGCTGCACGACCATTATCGACTGAAATAGCACGCCGATGGCCGACTGCGGCGGCCCCAGAAATTTCGCGCCCTCGAAATTAACGTCCACGGCGATCACGATGTCCGGGTCGAGCGAGCGCGCCGCCGCAGCGGGCAAATTAGCGACGAGTCCGCCATCTACGAGTTGACGCCCTCTGGAGTCAGTGACGGGTACGTACCAGCCCGGTACGGCGCAACTCGCGCGGATGGCGAAGGCCACATCGCCCTCGTCGCGCATGACGACTGCTTGACCCGTGTGTAAGTCCGTGGCGACGGCGGCGAAAGCGACCGGCATCTCTTCAAAGCGTGTGACGGGAAAGCGCGCGCGGATGTACTCCTCCATGCGCGCGTTCGACTGCACGCCGAGCCGCGAGAGCGTCATCCGCCCGAAGTTGCGCCAGCGCATCTCGCGCCCCAACTGTTCGAGTTCCGGTATGGTCATCCCGGCGGCGAACGCCCCGCCGACGAGCGCGCCCGCCGACGTGCCCGCCACCGAGTCGATGCGGACGCCCGCCTCCGCGAGCACCTTCAACACGCCTACGTGCGCCGCGCCGCGCGCCGCGCCGCCCGATAACGCCAGCCCCACGCGCAATCTTTTAGGTTGCTCTGTACTTTTGCGCCGCATGAATTATGAAGTGATGAGTGATGGGTAATGAGTGATGAGTTGAAGAAAAATGTTTTTACTCATCACTCATTACTCATCACTCATCACTTTTTTATCACACCTGATTGAGGATGACGATCTCGGCGCGGGTGCGCGCCTCTTCGAGGAAGGCGTCCGTGTCGGATTCGATCTTGTCCTCTGTGAGCGTGCGTTCGATCTCGGCGGTGGCCTGTTCGAGCGTGGGGACGATGCGCCCCGGCGACTGGCGGCGGTGGCGCGGCACGTACACGTCGCGGTAGTAGGCGGCGATCTCTTCCGTGGAGATGATGGTGAAGGAGCGGAAGCGGAAGTTGAGATAGTTTTCGATCTCTACGCGCTGGCGGACGATCTCGCGCAAGCCCTCGCCCGTCAGGCCGACGCGCGCGAGCCGTTCGTAAAAGGCCGCCTGCGAGGGAAAGCGTTTAACGAGTTCGTTTGTAGCCTTATCGACATCGGCGTCGGAGGGCGTGATGGTGGGAAGTTTCCCGGCCTCCTGCGAGATGAGCCTCTGGTCGATCAGGAGATTGAGGACGCGCTGCAAATCCTCGGAGCGAGGTTGATCAATGGGCGTGTCGGGTTGCAAGGCCAACTGCCAGAGCAAGTCAGTGTAAGTGATCAACTCGCGGTTATTGATCGTCGCCACCCACCGATCAACAACTTCCTGCGCCGAAGCGTGCGCGGGGAAAAGGGTAAGGGGAAAAGGGTAAAGGGTAAGGGCGAGCAGCAGGATGCGCGCCTGCTTCCCGAACTTTTTATGCGTTCGCATCCTGAGCCCTTTCATTGCACCTTGTTCCTTCAACATCACCTTTACCCCTTCCCCCTTTCCCTTTTCCCCAACGCCTAGAACGCCTGCCCGAAGCGGAAGTGCAACTGCGCGCGGCGCAGGCGCACAATCGCGGGCGGCCCGGCGAACTGCGGCAGTTCAAATTCGGGGGGGTTGACGAGGAAGCCGTAATCTACGCCGAGCGCGCCGACGGGCGTGCGGAAGCGCAGGCCGAGACCGACGGTGTGCGTCCACTGGACGCGCAGGTTGCGCGTGTTGATGGTGTCGTCGGGGCGGCGGTCGTTGCGGCCGAAGATGTCGCCGATACGGCGAAAGACGTTGCCGCCGTCGTAGAACGGCACGATCTGAAAAGTTTTGGTGAGCGGCACGCGCGCTTCGAGATTCATGACCGCCATCGCGTTGCCGCCGACGGGCACGGTGAAGGGGTTGAGCGTGACGGGGTCGCCGTTCGAGTTGCGGAAGACGCCGCCCGTGCAATTCCGGACGTTGATCTGGCTGCCGGCGTCCGACCCCGTGGGGCAGACGGCGAGACGCGGGCCGGCCTCCTCGAAGGCGAAGCCGCGCAGCGTCGTCGAGCCGCCGGTAAAGAATCTTTCGCTGATGGGGAGGGTCTGGTCAACGTCGTCGATCACGCCGTCGCCGTTGCGGTCGGTCGGGTTGAAGAGGCTGGCGACGCCGAGGTTGAGATTGACGGCGAAGATCGTGCCGCGCACGCGGCTCTGCAAGCCGCCGAGTATGCCGCCGCGCTCACCGGGAAGTTGCAGAGTGTCGGGGGGGCCGCCGAAACGGAAATAGCGGCGGTAAGTGGCGAGCAGCTTCGTGAAGGAGAGATTGCCGCCGAGTTGTTTGATGGCGACGGCGTAGTCAACGGTGAGAAACTGGCCGCGCGAGGGGTCGAACTGTCGGTCGCGCGTGTCGCGCGTGAAGGTTGCGCCGAAGCGAGAGAGGCGCACGGCCTTGTCGGGTCTCAGGATCGGCGCGACGAGCAGGCTCTGGATGTTGAAGAGGCGCACGTCCTCGTAGTTGTAGCGCAGGAAGAGGATCGTGCGCGTGCGCTGCTCGATAACGCGCTGCGTCTCGATATTGAAGGTGAAGCGGTTGATGGTCGGCTCGCCCGTGCGCTCGCCGAACTCGTCGATGGGACGGCCTTCCTCGTCGAGCCGTTGGACGACGCCGAAATTGCCGCGGTCGATGGTCGAGCGGAAGAAGCGCGTGACGTTAACGTCGCGCTGGTATTGCGCCGAGACGGTGAGCGGCGAGAACCTTTGACGGGCGTAGGTGCGAAAGCGCGGATCGAAGTATTCGAGGCGCAGGAGTTGCTGGCGGCGGCTGGCGCGCGTGCGCAGCGCGCCCTGACGCAATTGGCCGAAGAGGTTGTTGTTGCGCAGTTCGAAGAGGCCGAGGGGGCCGCTGTCGGTCGAGTAGCCGCCGCCGTAGTCCATGCGGCGCGGCTTGAGTTCTTCGAGGTCTATGATCACGTCGCGGCGGCGGAAGCCCGCGGCCGTCTCGCCCGCCGCCTCCGTGCGGATGATGACCTGGCGGAATGCGTTCGTCTCGTAGAGCACGCGCTCGGCTTCGGCCAGGCGGTCTGAGCGCAAGACCTCGCCCTCTCTGAGCGGGATGGCTTCGAGGATGGCCTCGCGCTTCGTGCGCATACCTGCGTCGGGCGCGGTGGCTTCGTTGCCGTTGATGATGATGCGGTTGATGAAGACCTTGCCGCCCTCCGTGACGTTGTAGACGAGCCGCACCTGTTCGTCGTCGCCGCGCCGGGGAAGTTCGACGATGTCCACGCGCACCTCGGCGTCTATGTAGCCGTTGCGCGCGTAGAGATTGCGTATGCGCTCGCCGTCGGCGCGGGCGAGCGTGCGCGCGAACGGCCCTTCGACGATGGTGCAGGGTTCGACGCGGAAGGCGGCGGCGCGGCACGGCTCCTCGCGCAGGCGTTCGGTGGTGTAAAGCTGGTTGCCGCGAAAGTCCAGACCGGCCACGCGCGTCAGGGGGCCTTCGGTGACGGCGAACGTGATGATCAAATCCTCGCTGTCGATGGCGACGCCCTGGCGAACTTCGACCGCCGCCCGGCGATAGCCCATATCACGCATACGCGCCTCGATCGTCCGCCGGTCGCGCACCAGCAACTCGCGGCTCGTGTAGCCGCGCCGCGAGCCGAGAAACGGGATGATGCCGAGGATGCCGCTGGCGGGTTCGGATCGCAGTTCTTCGGCGAGGTCGTCGTAAGTCAGTTTCTCCGTGCCCTCGATGCGAATATCCGAGAGGCGGAAGCGGCGACCGAGTTCGACCGTGTAGTTGATATTGACGGTGCGGCCGCTCAACTCGCGCGCGTTCAAATTGTCGCACGCGCCCGACGCGTCCGGCGGGGCGACGATTGCCTGCGCCAGAGGATCGGACGTAACGATGTTGGCGTTCCCGGCAGCCTCGGCCGGGGGAGTTACGGCGTTCGGGTTCGCGGTCGCGGCCGATGTTCCGGCGGGGGTTGTGGCGGCGGGCGCGGCCGCGTTCGTGTTCGCCTGCGCCGGAGCGGCCGTGCCGGGATTTACTGTCGCGGTTGTGTTCGTATTGTTGGCATCGGGCGAGGTGGCCGCGCCCGTCGTCGAGGCGGGCGGCGCGGGGCGGTCAACGGCGCAGGTCGAGGTCACGTCGGCGAAGAAGTAGCCCTGCTGTTGAAGGTGATTTTCGAGTCGCCGCTCGCCCTCGGTGATGGCCGCCTGATCGATGCTGCCCTCGCGCCGGACGGGCAGCAGTTCCTCGCGCTTCTTGTCGGCCACCTCGAATCCGGTCACGTCCACGTTGACGCGCGGGCCGATGCCGCCCGCGAGGTTCACAGTGATCACGTTGCGCGTCGAATCGATGATCGTCTGCGCTTCACCGAGCTGGGGCGCGAGAAAGCCCTGTTCCATGATCGCGCGGCGGATGCGCCCCACGTCTTCGCCGAGCGCGGTGCGCGTGAACGGCGCGCCGTTCGCGAGCCGCAATTCCGGGCGCACCGCTGCCGGGTCGAAGCCGTTGATCCGGATATTGAAACTCTCGACGCGCGCCTGCTCGCCGGGGTTGACCGTGTAGGCGACGACCGCGCCCGTGCCCGCCGCGTCGAGCGTGCGCGCGAACGTCACTTCGGCGCGGAAGAAGCCGCGGTCGCGCAGGTAAACCTGTATGGCGTCAGCCCCGGCGCGCAACGCCTGGTCGGAGACGCGCGCTCCGGGGTCGAGCAGGTTGAGACGTGCGCGCAACTCGTCGGCCGTGACGGGCGCATCGGGCGCGGCACCCACGAGGTCGAGCCGCACGTCCGTGACGCGCACCTGCGGCCTGACGACGAAGCGCAAGGCCAGCGGCACGGCTTCGCCGCCCACGCCCGGCGCAACACGCGCCTCCGTGGTTTCCACGCGCGCGTTCTCCACGCGCCCCGAATCGAACAACGCCTGTAGAGATTCGCGCACGCGCACGGCCGAGAAGGGCGTGTTCGGCGCAACCGTCAACAACTGCCGCAACTCGCCCTCGCCCGTCGCGTTGCGCGCCGCGCCCTCATACACCACTTCGACCGAGGCGACCGTGCGCCCCTCGTAACGGCTCAAATCGGTGACGCCCTCAACGAAAGACGCACCGCTCACACGCCCGCCGCACGCGACGAGCAGAAGAAAGACGAGGATAAAAAAACGTTGAAGCACTAATTTGTCCGTTGTTCCGTGTTAGTTGTCAGTTGTCCGTAGTCAGTTGTCAGTTGTTTTACTCTCACTTAAGTTGAAACTTTCATCTTCAGCCCGCCGCTTACAAAGTCACGAACAACGGACAACTGACTACGGACAACTGACGGTTGTTCAAAATCTCTTCCTGAAGCGAATCTCGAAACTGAAATTGTCGCCCGCCGAGCGCAGCGTGTTGGTCGCGCCCTGCTCGTATTGCGCGATGAACGAGAGCCTATCCGAGACGCGGTATTCGAGCGCGAGCACTTGATTCTGATCCGTCGTCACGTTGGTCGAATACGTGAG
The DNA here is from genome assembly GCA_035645695.1 of Pyrinomonadaceae bacterium. GTDB lineage: Bacteria > Acidobacteriota > Blastocatellia > Pyrinomonadales > Pyrinomonadaceae > JAIVJZ01. The sequence goes on along the minus strand of DASQMC010000070.1, from coordinate 134,495 downwards.
GCTCAGATTGCGGTTGATCTGACGGCCGACGGTGAGGCGCGCCGTCGGACTCGCGCCGCCCCGACCGGCGATCAGCGGGTCGATCTCGAAGCGGTTCAGGCCGAACAGCTTGTCCGTGGCCTTCTGCACGGGGTTGTTGATGAGCGTGTCGGTCAACAAACTCGTCGCCGTGCCGAAGCCGGTCTGCGCCAGCGTCGCGCCGCCTTCCTCGCTGCGGTTCAGGTCGCCCGTCGTGATCAGCGCGACGACATCCGATTGCGGGAGCGCCGGGTCGCTTCTGACGACGGCGTTCGGCGAAGAGAGCGGCCCGGTCAAACTCACGATGACGCGATAGCCCTTGATCTCGGCTTCGGCCTGAATGTTCAGAACCGGGTCGGCATCGACGCGCGCGGGCAGATCGATGTAGGCGCGCGTCAGTTCGTAGCGGTCGTTGCGGAAGTTGAGCGTGCCGCGCGAGACCGTGACGCGACCGCCGATGATCGGCTCTTCGACCGAACCGCGCACCTGCAAGTTGACCGAGCCGACGATGTCGGCCAGATTATTGCGCACGACGAGTGCGTCGCGGCCTTCGACGCGCAGGTCGAGACGGAGGTTCGCGCCGAAGCCGCCGCTGCCGTCGCCGCCGCCTCCCTCGCTGATGGTAGCCTCGCGGCGTCGGTTGATGAAATCCGCGAGTTCGATGTCTTCGGTGTACTCGGCGCGGCGCAAATTGACGAGGCCGGAGAGCGAGAGCAACTGCGCCTGCGCCCTGCCTTGCAGGATGAGATTGGCGTCGGCGGTGGCGCGTATGTCCTGCGGCAGCGGCACGGTGACGTTCTCGGCGCGCACGTTGAAGCGGAAATCCGTCGGCGAGAACCCGGCCAGAAGCGCGCCGCCCGTCACGTTGACACGGCCGCCGCCGAGCGTGCCCGTCAGAGAGTCGATCTGCGCGCGGTTGGCCGTGAAGCGCACGCTCCCGTTGATGCTCTGCACGGTGAGGCGTTCCTCGGTCAGGAGCGTCGAGAATGACGCGCCCGCCAGCGATGCCGTGCCCGTCAGGCGCGGGTCTTCAAACGACCCGGTGACACGCACCTCCAGATGCGACGTGCCCGCGAGGAAGATGTCGGGCGAGACGCCGTTCAAAACGCGCAGGTTGAGATCGCCGACGACGGTGAAATTCTGCCGCCCGCCTGCGCCGAGCGCGGCCGAACCGCCGAAGACGATGTTCGTGCCCGGCCCCGTGAACTGCGTCTTGTCGAAGACGATCTCGTTCGGCGAAAACTGCACGATGAGCGGATCGGTGGCGACGAGTTGCACGTCGGCGATCTGAAAGACCAACTGCGTGAACTGCGCCGTGCCGCGCAGGCCGCTCGCGGAGAAAGCGCGCTCGCCCTCTGCGTTTTCGCCGAACAGTTCGCCCGTCGCGCGGAGCGTGCCGGTGGCGCGTCCCGTCACGCGCACGTTCGAGTTCGGCAGGAGCGTGGCGAATAGCTGGGTCAAATCCTGATTCGTGAGGGCGGTTTCGACGGTCGTCGTCAAGCCTTCGCTGGCGAGATCGACCGTGGCGTTGACGACTTGCGGCTGGCCGAGGATGCCGGTCGTCAGTTGCAGGTTGAACTTACGGTTCTCTGTGCGCCCGACGAGCGCGAGCGTGCCCGCGCTCTGCCCGTTGATCAACACGTCGCGCCCCTGCCCGTCGATCTGCACGTTGAAACTGCGCGGGTCGCTGAACACGCCCGTCGCGGTGGCGTTGAAATCGGCCGTGCCGGAAATTTGCGGCGCGCCGCCGCCACCGCCGCCAAGTCCCGCGAGCACGCCCAGATTCACGCCCGCGCCCTGAGCCTGCAAATCGAACGCCTGCGTCTCGGTGTCAATCGTGCCTTTGGCCGTGACGCGCCCGGCGCGGAAGCGCGCGTCCAGATTTTCGAGCGTGACGGTCGTGCCGCTGAAAGTCGCTTTTGCAACGATCTCGTCGAAGGGTTCGCCGTTTAACTGGCCGGGGCCGGAGCGCACGTCCGCGCTGCCGCTCAGGGCTGCGGGGATGCCGCGCACGCTGACGCGCCCGGAAGTGGGGCCGACGGTGGCGAGTTGCGAATTGAAACTCGACGCGCCGGAACCCGGCAGCGCGGCCATCAGGCTTCCGATATCGATGCGTTCGAGAGTGGCTTCGAGCGAGCCGTTGTTCGAGCCGTCGAGCGGATAGACGAGGGCGAACTGCGCGTTGCCGCCTTCGCGCTGGGTGAGGCGGCCATCGGGCACGCGCACCTCGGTCGCGGTCGTTTCGACTGAAGCGGTGAGCGCGCCGAGATCACGCCCGTTGACGAGCAGCGTGGCGAGCGCGGCGCGGCCGTTGACGGCGGGCGCGTCGAGCGGGCCGCGAATCGTGCCGTCGAATTCCAGGCGACCGGCGAGGCCGACGCCATAAGTCGTCAAACTTTCTTCGAGCGCGGGGATCAGGTTGGAGGCGACGAGCACGCGCTGGAGTTCGGCCGCGTCGGAAGAGGCGAGGCTGACCGCGAGATTCGAGTCGCCCTTGAAGGAGAAGTCGCCGCTCGCCGTCAACTCGCTCGCGCCCGTGCGCAGGTTCGCGCGGTCGAGCCGGAACAGCCCTCGATTCGCGACGAGCGCGAGTTCGCCGGTGAGCGGCGTGCGCCCGTTCGCGTCGTTGCCCGTCTCGCCCGCGAACTCTGCGTTGAGCGTGCCGCTCGCGGCCTCGAAGTTAGTCCCCGGCATCGAGAGATTGACCGTGCCGGTGGCCGCGCCCGCAATCGGCACCGCGCGCCCGGTCAGAACCGCGAGCAGGCCGCCCACGTCGAGACCCTCGAAGGCGGCGTTGACGCGCGACGCGCCGTTTCGCGCCGTGCTGATCACGGCGTTGCCGCTCGCGCGCCCGTTCAACGCTTCGGCCGTAAAGTTGTTGAGTTGAATTTCGCTGTTCGTCGCGACCACGCTGCTGCGCGCCGCCCCGAGCGCGATGTCGCCGAGCACGCCGCCGCCGAGGCTCAAATCCGCGCTCGCGCGATAGCGGCCGGAAGGTTCGAGCACGAAGGCTGGGCGCGCGAGTCGCACGTTCTCGGCGCGCCCGGCCTGCGCGCCGTTTCTAAACGCGATTGTGCCCGCATTGATGTCGCCCGAAGACCCCTGCACGCGGCCGTTGTCCTGAATCGAGAGACGCACGCCCGCGACGTTGATCTGGCCGAGCGTCGCGCCCGCCGCCTGCGCGCCGCGCACGACGACGCTGCGCGCGAGGATGTTCGTTACGCCGTTCTGCCCCGTCGCCGTGATGCCGCTCGCCGTGATGCCGCCCACGCGCGCCCCGTTCGCCGTGAGCGCGCCCGCGCTCGCGTTTGCCGCCGAACCCGTGAACTCTTTCCCGTCTTCCGACGCGTTGAAGCGCACGTCCGCCGCCTGCGCGCCCGCCACCGTTACGTCCGGGGTTTTGATGTTGCCCGCCGCAACGCGCGGGAGCGTTCCCGAAAGGCGGCCGTCGCGGTATTCGGCGGCGGCGTCGCTCAGGATCAGGTTGGCGATTGAGGTCGCGCCGGAGCGCGCGGCGGCGGCGCGCAGGTCGCCGAGGAAACGGAAGTCGCTGCCGGTTCCCATCACGCCGCCGCGAATCTGTATGAGGTTCAGAGTGAAGTCGCCCGCCGTGAGCATCTCGGCCACGGCGCGGCCTTGCGCCTCGTAGTTCTCCAGCCCTAGAGCCGTGCCGCGCGCGGTCGCGTTCAAACCTTTGAGGCGGATGTTTCCGGCGGCCAGCGCGTCCGATTGAATCTGGCCGTCAACCTGAAACTTGTCGCCCTCGCCCGCAATCGTGCCCTCGAACCTGCCCGCGCCGCGCAGAGGGGTCGCCGTCTGCAAAGTGTTCGAGATTTGCGTGAGGTCAACGCTCGAAGTGACTTTCATCTGATAGCGGAGGTTGCGCCAGTCGTCCATCGTGCCTTCGAGGCGCGCCTCGGCGACGGGCGAACGCAAAGTCAACTCCTGTATCTCGGCGCGAGTCTGGTTGAGACGCAGGCGGGCTTCGATGTCGATCTTGTCCACAGGCCTGCCGTCGTAAGTGAAAGTGGAATCGGAGAGCACGACCCAGACGCGGTTCATGCGGCTCTCGGCGGGCGCGTCGGGCAAGTCCGGTTCGATGATGGCACGCAAGTTTTTCGCCTCGCCCGCGATCTCGTGCCGCTCGTCGCCGTAATGAACGACGCCGTTCCTGAGTTCGATCCGCGCGGTGGCATAGGAGAAGTTTATGCGTTGATTTTCGGCGGGCGGCGGCAGCCTGATGTTGCGAAAGTTCGACATCCCCTCCGCGTCGAACTTCACCCACGCTTCGAGTCCTTCGATCTGCAACGATTCGAGATTGATGTTGCGCCGCAGGTTGAGCGCGAACATGTCTTCGATGCGAATGGTGGCGAGGATGCGTTCGACGCGGCCGAGTCGCTCGCCCGTCGTCCCGTCGTAGAGATCGAGACCCTGTATCTCGACCGTGCGCGGCCCGAACTTGGTGTGAAACTCTTTGATCTCGGCGCGGATGTTGTACTCCTTGAGCGTCGAGACGATCTGCCGCGCGATCAAATCATCGACTCGACCCGTGCGATAGAAGAGGAACGCGAGGACGGCGATGATCGCGACGAGGGCGACGATGGCGACGGTCGCAATCGTGGCGTTGCGGCGGTTGACGTAGCGATGCCGTCGGCGGCGTTCGGCCGGGGTCGCGGCGTCCGGCGGCGGTTCGCCCGCGCCGGCAGCGCCGCCTGACGCGGACGCGCCTTCGCCCGCCGCAATGCCTTCGTCGCTTTGCGGCGGGCGGGGCGCGGCCTCGTCTGTCTCAGGTGATGACCCGGTGGAACGTTCGTCCCTGTCGTCAACAGGCATAATGAAAGTTTCAGGTTTCAGGTTTCAAGTTTCAGGACTGAGGTTTGAGGTTCTTTGGATTGAACTTGAAACCTGAAACCTGAAACTTGAAACTCTCGCTTTGAAGTTGAAGTGTGAACGCGGAACGATGAATGGGGCTGTTGGGAGTTGCCCTTCGGACGTTGTTCAAACCCTTTCCTTGATAACCGGCGCGTGAATCACTAACACAACGGGCGGATGCTTTTCGGACTGACGCAACGGCGCTCGCATTCAACGCTGCGCGTCGGACATTTCTTTCGCCGGCGAACCGAGCGGCACATGGCCGACGACCTCCAACTCGAAGCCTTCGAGCGCGGTTACTTTGGGCGGGTGGTTCGTCAAAAGCCTGATGCGGCGCAGTCCCAGCTCGTGCAGGATTTGCGCGCCGACGCCGTAGTCGCGGTTCGCGCCGTAGCCCGTCTCGACGCTGGCCTCCTCGAAAGTGAGATTGCGTTCGTGCATCAGTGCGTAGGTGCGGAGCTGGTGCATAAGGTCGAGGCCGTGCTGGTGCTGCTTCAAATAGAGCACGACGCCGCGCCCTTCGGCGGCGATCTTCTCCAAGGCCGTGTGCAACTGGAAATTCGTGTTGTCCATGAGCGAGCCGAACACGTCGCCCGTGATGTTGGCCGTGTGGACGCGCACCAGCACCGGCTCCTCCGTCCCGACTTCGCCCATCACCATCGCGAGATGCACTTCCGCGTTTATCACGTTCTCGAAGGCGACGGCATGAAAGCGGCCGTAAACCGTCCTGATCTCGGATTCGGCGGCGCGGCGCACGAGCGTCTCCTTCTGCATGCGGTAGCGCACGAGGTCGGCCACGGAGATGATCTTCAAATCGTGCTGGCGCGCGAACTCGCGCAGTTCGGGCAGGCGCGCCATCGTCCCGTCCGCGTTCATGATCTCGCAGATGACGCCCGCCGGATAAAGTCCTGCGATGCGCGCCAGATCGACGCTCGCCTCCGTCTGTCCGGGGCGCACGAGCACGCCGCCCTTTCGCGCGCGCAGCGGGAAGATGTGGCCGGGGCGCGCGAGGTCTGACGGTTTGGTTTTCGGATCGACGGCGGTCAGGATGGTCGTCGCGCGGTCGGCGGCGGAGATGCCGGTCGTCACGCCCCGTCTCGCTTCGATTGAGACGGTGAAGGCCGTGCCGAGGAAAGAGGTGTTGTCGGCGACCTGCATCGTGAGGTGCAATTCGTCGCAGCGTTCCTCGGTCAGGGGCATGCAGATGAGGCCGCGCGCGTGCGTCGCCATGAAGTTGATGATCTCGGGCGTGACGCACTCGGCGGCGCAGACGAGATCGCCCTCGTTCTCGCGATCCTCGTCGTCGACGATGATGACCATGCGGCCGGCGCGTATGTCCGCGGCGGCTTCTTCGATGGAGGAAAAAGGCATTGTAGTTATATTCGGCAACTGAATTATCGGGAGGAGCGTTATACCGGCGATTATGTTACCCGAAAGCAGACATTTTTGCGACTCGCGATGTTATTGCAAGCCCGATGCCGCGCGAATCTTTGGAAACGGTAGAGAGGAGAGGCAGGGAGAGACGCCGCGCGCACGCGCCGGTTGGTAGAAATTTCCGGCGTTATGGAACGTCCGAATTCAGCAATTCAAGCTAAACGTTTCAGATTCGCGCGTTGTTGGACGAACCAATAGGTCAGCAGAGAGTAGATGATGAAATCAGAAACAGCGGTTGCCAAGTATGCTGCGTCGGAGGGCAAGATATGTTTCCAGAGCAGGAGAGGCCAGGCCGGAACGTAAGCCAACGGATGAGTTTCCAGCAGCGGACGCTCGGAATCTCCGGTATCCGTCAGCATAATGACAAGCAGCAGGAAGATCGGTATCAAGGTGCCGCCCGCGACGGATTGCGACAGGCGCGTCATGTTGCGTTCAAGACGGGGTAATTTGAACTTCATCATTCGACCGTGAAGCCCTCCGGCCTATTTATAACCGAGGTCGGCGAGTTTCTCTACGGTCAGCCCCGGCGTTTGCGCCGCCGCGCCCGCTTGCCGCGCGCCGACCGTGAGTATGCGCTCGACGTACTTGGCGATGATGTCAACTTCGAGGTTCACGGCATCGCCCGCGCGCAGGTGCGAGAGGTTCGTCACGTCCCACGTCTTCGGGATGACGGCGATCTCGAAATAGTCGTCGGCGAGCGCGGCCACCGTCAGGCTGATGCCCTCGACCGTGACCGACCCCTTGAAGACCAGATAACGCGCCAGTTCCGGCGGGTACGAGATGCGCACCGTCCAGGAGCCGCCGTGTTCTTCGGCCGAGAGGAAACGCCCGCGCCCGTCCGTATGCCCCTGCACGATGTGGCCGCCGAGCCGTGTTTCGGGCGTCACGGCGCGTTCGAGGTTGACCGGCGATCCGGCGCGCAAGCTCCCCAGAGTGGAACGCTGCAAAGTCTCGCGCGAGCCGTCGGCCGCGAAACTGTCGCGCCTCACTTCGAGCGCGGTCAGGCACACGCCGTTGACCGCGATTGAATCGCCCTCGCGCGTCCCCTCAGTCACCGTGCGCGCTTCGACCGTCATGCGCACGCCCTCGCCGCGCCGCTCCACGCCGCGCACGCGCCCCAACTCTTCGATGATGCCTGTGAACATAATTTTTCAGCGCGCCCGCTGCCGCTCCTGCCGCGCGATCTCCCGGTAGAGCGCGTCCTCGCCTAACACCTCTTTCAAAGTTGCCCGCGTGGATTCCTTAGTCTCGGAGTCCGGGTAGTCTCGCTCGAAGAAGTCCCACGCCTCGCGCCCGCGCCCGGCGTAGAGGTAACGAATCACTATGTCGCCCACGCCTGATGCGAGTTGGAGGTCTGTCACGTCGGGCTGGTTGTTTTCGACGAGGGCGCGCACCTTCTCCACCCTCAGGCCGATGTCCTTGAGCACGACGGACTGAAATTCCGGGTTGGCGGGGACGTAGCGGCGCGCCCCCTCGTCGTATTTGAAGATCATCTCGGGGCGCGGCGAAGAGACGTTATCGCCGAGCCGATACCAGAACGAGCCGAGGTTCTGCACGATCTCCAGGCGCCCGTCGCCGTCCAGATCAATGCTTCGCAAATGATAGACGAGATTGTAACGGCCGCTGTCGTAAATCACTTCTAACTTCGGCGAGAGGCGCAAGACCCAGTAGCGCCAGTATTTGTTCGACGTTAGTTCGACGACGAGTTGCCGGTGTTCCTCTCCGAGGAAGTTGCACAGGCCGAAGCGCGCCTCGTTGATTTGCTCGACCGCTTCATCATCGAACCTGAAGACGACGCGCCCGTTCCGTTTCAGCACCGCGTACTCGATCTCCGTCTCGTAGTCGGGTGTGACGTACTTCCTGAATCTCTTTTCCACCTCATAACCCTGCTCGCGCAGCACGCCCTCCCCAGCATATTCGATGTTCTCGGCGTCGGCGATTCCCTCGCCGAACCTGTCGGGCGTGTAATCCGTCAACGGCGTGGGCGTCGGGTCGGCGGTCGGCACGGCGCGGACGTTCGCGTCGGCGGCGACGACGGCCGCCCGCTGCGAGTCGTGCCGCGCGCAGGAGGAGGAGGAGGCGGAAGAGGCGGCGAGAGCGATGAGGAGTAGCGTCGGCAACTTCATGTCGCACAATTAAAAAATCCCCCGACGCTCGCGGACGACTTCAAGCATGCGCGCGAAGACCTGTTCGACGGAGAGTTCGGTGGTGTCTATCACGACGGCATCTTCCGCGATGCGCAAGGGGGAATCGGCGCGCGTCGAATCGCGCTCGTCGCGCGTGTTGAGGTCGGCGAGGGTTTCCTGAAAAGTGAGGTCGGGTTCTTTGGCGTGGTCTTCGTCGAAACGCCGCTTGGCGCGTTCTTCGGGGATGGCTGTGAGAAAGAATTTCACATCCGCCGCCGGGAAGACGACCGTGCCGATGTCGCGCCCGTCGAGAACGACGCCGCCGCCGCGCTCGCCCATCTCGCGCTGGCGGCGCACGAGGTCGCGCCGCACCGCCGGGATCGCGGAGATGACGGAAGAGAGGCGCGTGATCTGCTCGGTGCGAATCTCCGCGGACACGTCGCGCCCTTCGAGCAGGACGCGCAGCGAGTCGGGGTCGCCCGCGAGTTCGATGCGCGCCCGCGCGGCGACGCGCGCCACCTCCTCGGCGTCCGTCGCGTTTGCGCCCGCCTCGACGACGGCGAGCGCGGCGGCGCGGTACATCGCGCCCGTGTCCACGTAGAGCAGTCCGAGTTCGCGCGCGAGCCTGCGCCCGAGCGTTGACTTGCCCGCGCCCGAAGGACCGTCAATGGCGATGATCAAAGGTGTCATATCTCAGTTTTCAGTTTTTTAGTTTTCAGTTTTCAGTCGTTCGAGTCAATCTTCAGCATCGCACCTATCAGCCGGACAAAACTGAAAACTGAAAACTGAAAACTGAAACCCGGCTACCCCTCGCGCAGGGTGTCGCCGAGCGCTTTGATGGCCGCGTCAATGTCCGCGGTCGATACGTCGTAGTGCGTGACCATGCGGATGGACGAGCCGAAGCCGGAGGCGAGAACGCCGCGCGAGTGCAGGCGTGCGCAGACGGCATCGGCCGCCTGCCCCGTGCCCGCTACGTCGAAGATGGCGATGTTGGTGACGACGCGTGCGGGGTCGATCTCGACGCCGGGCAGTTCGGCGACGCCTTCGGCCAAACGGCGTGCGTTCGCGTGATCCTCGTGCAAAATTTGCGGCGACTCTTCGAGCGCCACCAGCCCCGCGGCGGCGATGACGCCCACCTGCCGCATCCCGCCGCCGAGCAGTTTGCGCCAACGCCGCGCCTCGTCTATGAATGCGCGCGTTCCCAACAACATCGAGCCGACGGGCGCGCCCAAACCTTTCGACAGGCAGAACATCACCGAATCGCACGGCGCGGCGAGCGCGGCGACCGTCTCTTGAAGCGCGGCGGCGGCGTTGAAGATGCGCGCCCCGTCGAGGTGTACGGGAATGCCGAGCGAGTACGCGCCCGCGCAAAGCTCCGCGGTGCGCTCGCGCGTGAGCAGCGTGCCGCCCGCGAGGTTGTGCGAGTTCTCCAGAGCCAGAAGGCCGGTCGGGGCGACGTAGTAGGGCGCGTCGTTGGCGTGGACGGCCGCGCGGATGTCGTCCCAGCGGAGGATGCCGCTGCCGTCCGCGCTTTTGACGGGGCGCGCGATGGTGCCGGCGATGGCCGACATCGCGGCCATCTCATAGTTGTAGATGTGGCCGCGCTCCTCAATGATGACTTCCGCGCCCGGCCGCGTGTGCAGCTTGACGGCGATCTGGTTGCCCATCGAGCCCGTCGGCACGAACAGCGCGGCCTCTTTGTCGAATATCTCAGCGGCGCGCTCCTGCAAGCGATTGACCGTGGGGTCTTCGCCGTAAACGTCGTCGCCCACTTCGGCCTCGCTCATCGCGCGCCGCATGGCGGGCGTCGGTTTCGTCACCGTGTCGCTGCGCAAGTCAATCAACTTCATAAAAGTACTCGGGTCGCCGGGCATCTCTCGCTTACCGGGTGTCAATTATTCGATAAGCCGACCGGCGGCTCGTCTCTGAAATCAATCTTCCGCACTTCGTCGAAGTGAAGCTGCACGGTGGTCTCGCGCGCGAAGACGTTGACGATAACATTGAGCCTTGCGGTCTCATCGAAAACTTCCTCCACCCTGCCGTTGAAGGACGCAAACGCCCCTGTCCTGATTCGCACGGCATCGCCTTTTCTATACGTATCCATACCTAGACGAAGGCGGCGAAGACTTCATTCGAGAGCAACACGCCGGAGGGCGTGAGGCGAAGCAGGTCGCCGTCGAGTTCGACAAGATCGGCCTCGCGAAAGCGCGATAGATCGGAGGCGTATTCGCTCCGCACGTCCGTCCCGAATCTGGCACGGTGCTCGCCGAGGTCAACGCCGCGCATGAGGCGCAGGCCGAGAAAGAGCGCTTCCGCGCCCGCGTCGCGCTCGCTCAGTTCGTTCGTTTCCACGACCGCCGCGCCGTGCGCGTTCATCAGTTCGACGTAGCGTGCGGCGTCGCGCTCGTTCGACCAGCGCAGGCGCGCGCCGTCGTAGGAATGTGCGGACGAGCCGAAGCCGTAGTAGGGAGCGTTCGTCCAGTATTTCAAGTTGTGGCGCGCCTCGCGCCCCGCGAGGCAGAAGTTGGAAATCTCGTATTGCTCGTAACCGGCGGCGCGCGTGCGCTCCATGAGCAGTTGATACATCTCCGCGGCCACGTCCGCGTCGGGCTGCGGCCAGCGGCCTTGACGCAGTTGCTCGGCGAGCGGCGTGCCTTCGTGGACTTCGAGCAGGTAGAGCGACAGGTGCGCGGGGCGCAGCGCGAGCGCCTCGTCCATGTTCTGCGCCCAACCGGAAAGCGTCTGGCCGGGCAGCCCCGCGATGAGATCGAAACTCACGTTGTCGAACCCGGCCTCGCGCAAGACCGAGAGCGTGCGCCGCGCGTCGTCGGCCGTGTGCGTGCGCCCGAGGCGGCGCAATCCCTCGTCGTCGAACGTTTGCAGGCCGAAGCTCGCGCGGTTGATGCCGCAGGCGCGAAACGCTTCCGCCGACTCCAACGTGACCGTGCCGGGGTTCATCTCCAGAGTCACTTCCGCATCGTCCGCGACGCGGAAACGCTCGCCGACGGCGCCGAGTATGCGCCTGACCTGCGACGGCGTGAGCAGCGAGGGCGTGCCGCCGCCGAAGTAGATCGTGTCCACATCCGAGATCGCATCCACGCGCGGAGTGTCCGCACGCCGGAGATCGCTCGCCGCGTCGCCTGAGAGGCGCAAGCAGGGCGAGGGCGCGGCGTTGAAAGCCGAAATCTCCGCCGTCAGGGCAGAGACGTATCGTTCCGCGAGTTGGCCTTCGTATGCGCCGGTGGCGAAGTCGCAATAGGAACAACGCGAACGGCAGAACGGGATATGAATGTAGATTCCGGCTCGCTTCATTTGGAAGAGAAAATTATAGCACGCACGAGATAAGGGATGAGGGATGAGGGATGAGGAAGAATTGATTCATTGATTCATCGGTTCATTGATTCAATGAAGAAATGGATCAATTGATTCGTCGGTTCAATGAATCAATGGATCAATGAATCAATGGATCAATAGACCTCTTGCAAAAGTCACTTTGACCGAGCACGAAAGCCAGTAATTTAGCGGGTGATATTTTCGACCAACCCGACTTTTGCAAGAGGTCTACTGAATCAATTCTTCCTAGTTTATGCGTCGCACGCTGCCGTCGCGGCTGACTTGCCCGCCGGAGGCGCGCGCCGCGACGCGTTCGGCCTCCGTGAAGGCGCGCAGGAAATTCTCGCCGAGCACTTTGCGCACGTCGCGCTCGCTGTAGCCGCGCCGCAGAAGTTCGTAGGTGAGGTTCGGCAGTTGCGCGATGTCTTTCATGCCTTCGGGCAAATAGGGCACGCCGTCGAAGTCGGAGCCGATGCCGACGTGATCGATCCCGGCTACCCGCGCGACGTGGTCGAAATGATCAACGAGGACGGACAGGGGCGTCGGCGGCAGCGGGTTCGCGTTGCTGAGTTTCGTCAACTCTTCTTCGAGCCGCTTCGGGTCGTTTTTGTATCTCTCGTTCAGGGCATCGCGTTGCGGCTTGAGACGCACGTTGCGCGCCTCGCTCGCGTCAATCGCTTTCTGATCGATGAAGACGGGGTAGAAGTTGATCATGACGACGCCGCCGTTTTTGGCGATGCGGCGCAGCAGGTCGTCGGGGATGTTGCGCGGGCGGGCGGCCAAAGCGCGCGCCGAGGAGTGTGATGCGATGACGGGCGCGGTCGAGAGGTCGAGCACGTCGGACATGGTCTTGTCCGAGACGTGCGATATGTCCACGAGCATGCCGATGCGGTTCATCTCGCGCACGACTTCACGGCCGAAATCCGACAGGCCGTTGTGCCTCGGGGTGTCGCAGCAGGCGTCAGCCCAGTCGTTCGTGTTGTTGTGCGTGAGGGTCATGTAGCGGATGCCGAGGCGGTAAAAATCCCTTAGCGCCATCAGCGAATTTTCAATCGCGTGGCCGCCCTCGATGCCCATCAGCGCGGCGATCTTCTTCGCCTTCTTGGCGCGGCGGATGTCGGCGACGCTGTAGGACATCACGAGATCGTTCGGGTATTTTTCCGCCGCGCGGTAGACCATGTCGATTAAGTCCAACGCCCGCCGTGCCGCGCCGCCTTTGGTCGCGTAGGTGCGATCAACGTAGACGGAAAAGAACTCCGCCGAGAGTCCGCCTTCCTTCATGCGCGCGATGTCCGTGTGATACTTGCCGACGGAAGACTGGCCGATGTCGTAGTTCTCGTCGAGCATGAAGGAGAGGATGTCATTGTGCGAGTCCACGACGACGGCGGAGCGTTGCAGTTTAAGCGTCTTCTGCCACAGTCGTTCGTCGCGCACGGGCGGCGCGACGTTCGTCGCGCGCAGGGTGTCGGTGACGGGCGCGGCCTTCGTCGTCTCTCTGCTCTGCGCGAGCGCGGGGGGGGCGGCGCAGGCGGCGAGTAAAAGTGAAGTCAAAGCGGCGCGCAGGAAAGATTTCGTCTGATTCATGGTGTGCTGGCTTCTGATTCTCTTCGGAGATGAAATGGATGCTGCGTACTTTACCGGAGAGGCTTGCGGCAGACAAGGCGCAGTTGGCGGGAAGTCGCCGCGCCGGAGTCGCGCGCCCGCGCGGCGGCCTCGCGCGAAGCCCGCGCACGGTCATTGTCGCGTCGAGCGATTTTGTGATACACAGGACGCTCACCGGAAGCGCAATTTTACTTTCGCGGCACGCGCCCACGCGCCGCCATCTTTTCCGACAGGAGATTCGAGCCGGATTTTATGTCTTCATCGACGACGAACATCGAATCGATGCTGCACGAAGAACGCGTCTTCCCGCCCTCCGAGAGTTTTTCCGAGGCCGCGCGGATCAAATCTTCGGCGGACTACGAACGCCTGCGCGCCGAGGCGCGCGATGCGCCCGAAGAGTTTTGGGCACGCATGGCCGGGGAGCTTCACTGGTTCAAAAAATGGGACACGGTGTTGAAGTGGGATGCGCCGCACGCCGAGTGGTTCGCGGGCGGCACGACGAACATCTCCTATAACTGTCTCGACCGCCACTTGCAGACGTGGCGGCGCAACAAGGCCGCGATCATCTGGGAGGGCGAACCCGGCGAGCAGCGCACGCTCACCTACCTGCAACTGCACCGCGAAGTGTGCCGCTTCGCGAACGTCCTCCGGCGCATGGGCGTCACGGCGGGCGACCGCGTCGCGCTCTACCTGCCGCTCGTGCCCGAACTCGCCATCGCCATGCTCGCCTGCGCGCGCATCGGCGCGACTCACTCGGTCATCTTCGGCGGTTTCTCTTCGACCGCCATCGTGGATCGCGTCAACGATGCGGGTTGCCGCGTCGTCGTCACGGCCGACGGCGGGTGGCGGCGCGGCGCGGAAGTGAAGTTGAAGGAGACGGTCGATGCGGCGCTCGCGCAGACGCCGACCGTCGAGCATTGCATCGTGGTCAGGCGCACGGGGTCGAAAGTGAACATGCAGGCCGGGCGCGACCACTGGTGGCACGAGATGGTCGAAGCGGTTTCGGCCGACTGCTCGGCGGCGGAACTCGACAGCGAGCACCCGCTCTTTATCCTCTACACGTCGGGGACGACCGGCAAACCCAAAGGCATCCTGCACACGACGGCGGGCTACCTGCTCTGGGCGCACCTGACGACGAAGTGGGTCTTCGATCTGCGCGACGAAGATACTTACTGGTGTACGGCCGACATCGGCTGGGTGACGGGTCATTCATACGTCGTTTATGGGCCGCTCTCGAACGGCGCGACGACTCTGATGTACGAGGGCGCGCCGAACTGGCCCGAGCCGGATCGCTTCTGGCGCATCATCGAACGCCACCGCGTCAACATCTTCTACACCGCCCCGACGGCCATCCGCGCCTTCATCAAGTGGGGCGAGCAATGGGTCTTGAAACACGATTTGTCGTCCCTGCGTTTGCTCGGCACGGTCGGCGAGCCGATCAACCCGGAGGCGTGGATGTGGTATCGCGAAGTGGTCGGCGGCGGGCGTTGTCCGATCGTCGATACGTGGTGGCAGACGGAGACGGGCGGCATCATGATCTCGCCGCTGCCGGGCGCGACGCCCACCAAGCCCGGCTCTGCGACGAAGCCCCTGCCCGGCATCGAAGTTGACATCATGACGAAGGCGGGCGAGGCGGTCGGCGACGGCGGGGGCGGCTATCTCGTCATCACGCGCCCGTGGCCTTCGATGCTGCGCACGATCTGGCGCGACGACGAGCGATACCGCGCCGCCTACTGGTCGGAGATCGAGGGCGTCTATTTCGCGGGCGACGGCGCGCGGCGCGACCGCGACGGTTATTACTGGATAATGGGGCGAGTTGATGATGTCATTAACGTAAGCGGGCATCGTTTGGGCACGATGGAGATCGAGAGCGCGCTCGTTTCGCACGAGGCGGTGGCGGAGGCGGCGGTCGTCGCGCGGCCGGACGAACTGAAAGGGTCGGGCATCGTGGCCTTCGTCACGCTCGAAGGCTCGCGGCAGACTTCGGATGCCTTGAAAGAGGAGTTGCGCCGCCACGTCACGAAAGAGATCGGCGCGCTCGCCCGCCCGGACGAGATCAGGTTCACGGACGCGCTGCCGAAAACGCGCTCGGGCAAGATCATGCGCCGCCTGCTGCGGGAAATCGCGTCGAGCGGCGTCGTCGCCGGCGACACGACGACACTCGAAGATTTCTCCGTTCTCGAAAAACTGCGCGTGCAGGAAGAAGAATAGAAAGGAAACGATGAACGATGAATGATGAACGATGAATAAAAAGCAACGGCTTTCACTTCATCCTTCCGCATTCATCCTTCCGCGTTGGTTTTGCTTATGTCTCAACACTACACAACCGACCAGCGAACGGGGCCTCGTTACGTGATCAGTTTACCGGTGCGCGCCGAGTGGGACGACGGCGCATCGGGAGAGCACGTCATAGTCGAAGGACAGACGGAGAACGTCGGGCCGACCGGCGCGCTCGTTCATCTGGAGCAGTTGCCGGACGTTGGCAGCCGCGTGCAGATCGCGGTGATGCGCGAGGGCGCGCCGAAGGTGTCGGCCGTGGCCGAGGTCTTACGCATCGAGCGCAACCCGGCGCAACCGCTCGCCGCGCTCCAACTCATGAACGCCAGCGACGAATGGCGCGGCCTCGTCTGGGAGCCTTCCGCCCCACACCTCCAACACTACGAATACGACGTTGAAGACTACTGAGGGGAAACGATGAACGCGGAACGATGAACGATGAACGAAAAGCATTTGCTTTCATTCATCGTTCATCGTTCCGCGTTCATCGTTAAATTTTATGGTTGAGCAGAAAAGCAAACACGCGAGAGAGGTTGAAGAAGTAGCGGAGACGGCGGCGGTGGCGGCTGCGGAGGCGACGTGGCCGCAGACGCGCGCCGTGCTGCGCCTGATCCTGATCATACTCGGCGTGGCGATGGTCATCTGGGCGCTCTACATGCTCGAAGGCGTCATACTCCTCCTGGTGCTCTCGATCTTTTTCGCCTACCTGATTGCGCCGCTCGTGGAACTCGTCCATCGTCCCGCCCGTCTGCATAAACAGGGGCGCAAACATTTCATTCCGCGCACGCTCGCCATCGGCATCGTCTATCTCATCATCTTCGGCGGCCTCGGTCTGGTGATCTACATCCTGCTGCCGCAGGTCGGCGAACAGATAACGGAGATCGGGCGGCAAGCTCCCACCTACTCGAAAACCCTCTCGGACAGCACGCAAAAACTTGAGCGTTTCTATCAACGCATCCCGTCGCCCGCGCGTGAGTCCGTCAAGGAAACCGTTTCGGAAACCATCCACGGCGTCGGCGTGTACCTGCAAAGCACCGCCGTCACCACGGCGACTTTCGCGCTCGGCTACGCGCCGTGGCTCGTCCTGATCCCCATACTCGCCTTCTTCCTCCTGAAAGACGCGGACAGCTTTCGACGCGCCGCCCTGCAAATGCTCCCGCGCGGGCGCATGCGCTGGCGCGGCGACGAGCTGTTTCAAGACGTGAACAGCACGCTCGCCGCCTATATCCGCGCCCAACTCATCGCGTGCCTTTTGATCGGCGTTATCTGCACGCTCGGCTTCATCCTGATCGGCGTGCCTTACGCGCTCGTGCTCGGCATACTCGCGGGGTTTCTGGAATTCATCCCGCTTGCCGGGCCGCTCGTCATCTTCGTTCTGGCGGTGGCCGTGTCGAGTTTTCATTCGCCGGGACAGGCGCTCGGAGTCTTCATCTTCCTCGCCGTCCTGCGCATCGTCCACGATTACGTGACCTACCCGCGCATCATCGGACAGGGCATACACCTTCACCCGCTCGCCGTTATCCTCGCCATCCTCTGCGGCGCGGAACTCGCGGGCGTCGCGGGAATATTTCTCGCCATCCCGGTCATCGCCATCATCTCCGTCGGCTACCGCCACTGGCTCGAACATCGCGGCAAGGACGAAGGCATCGTCGCCAGCCTCCTCAAGCCCGACGAGGCCGCCGCGACCACACCGGCAACCACTCCCACGACGCCGCAGGCACCGGCTACGGCGACCACGCCGCCAGCCGCTGAAGACTCCGGCCGCGCCTAAAAATCTAAAAATCCGCCGGGCACATTACAGGGCGAAGGTTAAAGACTTAAAGACTCGCCGCCCTCTCTCTCACTCTACACGGATGCAAAGTCGGCTCGTCAGCGTCAGTAAATTTTTAAGCCGCGTGCTCAGACACCAGCCCGGCCGGGTCGGCATCGAGTTGGATCGCGCCGGATGGGTCGCCGTCGCCGACTTGCTCGCCGCGTGCCGGGCGCACAACTTCCCCCTCACGCGTGAAGAGTTGGAGGTGGTGGTGAGGGATAACGATAAGAAGCGTTTCGCCTTCGACGAGGACGGCACGCGAATCAGGGCGAGTCAGGGTCATTCCGTCCGCGTCGAACTCGGCTACGCGCCGCTCGCGCCGCCGCCCGTGCTTTACCACGGGACGGCTTCGCACCTGCTCGCTTCGATTAGAGAGCGCGGGCTGGTGAAAGGACGCCGCCATCACATACACCTGTCGGCGGACGCCGCGACGGCCGCGAAAGTCGGCGCGCGGCACGGCAAACCGCACCTGATTCGAGTGGAGAGCGGGCGGATGCACGCGGACGGTTATGAGTTCTATCGTTCGGAGAACGGGGTGTGGCTCGCCGAGCATGTGCCCGCGAAGTATCTCGTTCTCTAGACCGGGTTCTTCCGGCGCGCAGTCTGCTCCATCAATTCGATGAAGCGGAGGAAGTGGTGCGCGGCGTCGTGAGGACCGGGCGCGGCTTCGGGGTGATACTGGACGGAGAAGACGGGCAACTCTTTGTGGCGCATGCCTTCGACGCAGTTGTCGTTGAGGTTGATGTGCGTGACTTCCACGTCGGCCGGAAGCGTGTCGGCCTGCACGGCGAAACCGTGATTGTGCGAAGTGATCTCAATCGTGCCCGTGGCCTCTTCGCGCACGGGTTGGTTGCCGCCGCGGTGGCCGAAACGTAGTTTGTAAGTCGAGCCGCCGAAGGCTCTCCCCAGCAGTTGATGACCGAAGCAGATGCCAAAGGTCGGCACGCCCGACGCGGCGACGCGCCCTATCTCTTCAACCACTCCCGTCATCGAAGCAGGATCGCCCGGCCCGTTCGAGAGGAAAATGCCGTCGGGACGCATCGCCAGAACGTCCGCCGCGGGCATCGAAGCGGGCACGACCGTCAGGCGACAACCGAGCCGCGCGAACTCGCGCAAGGAATTCAACTTCACGCCGAAGTCGTAGCAGACGACGTGGAAACGCTCCGCGCCTTCGGCGGGCACTTCGTAGGCTTGCGCGCACGTCACCACGCTCGCCAGTTCCCTGTTCTCCATCGACTCGGAGGCGCGCGCGCGCGCGACCAGACTCTCCACCTCCAGATCAACCGTGGACAGGCACGCGCGCATCGCGCCCCGGTCGCGTATGTGCCGGACGAGGGCGCGCGTGTCTATGTGGTCGATTGCGACGATCCGCCAACGCTTGAGATAGGCGTCCAGAGTTTCTTCCGCGCGCCAGTTGGACATGGTGCGGCTCGCCTCGCGCACGACGAAGCCCTCGACCCACGGGCGGCTCGATTCGGCGTCCGCCGCGTTCACGCCGTAGTTGCCGATGAGCGGGTAGGTCATGCACACGACCTGCCCCGCATATGAGGGGTCGGTCAAAACTTCCTGATAGCCGGACATCGAAGTGTTGAAGACCATCTCGCCGCACACTTCGCCTTCCGCGCCCCACGAGCGACCGCGAAACGTGCGTCCATCTTCGAGCGCGAGCAGCGCGGATTTCTGTTCACTCATAACTAATTCGTCGCTTGTGTGCGCAGGAATTGCTGCGCCTCGTTGAGCCAGCGTTTCTCCGTGCGATACTTGTAGGCGGGCGCGGTCTTGACGGCTTCGATGCAGGCGCGCATCGAATCGGCGGCCTCGCGTTTGCGCCCCGTGCCGTAGAGCGCGCGCCCCGTCAGATAGAGTCCTTCGGGGTCGGCGCGGCGGCGGTCGAGGAAGCGTTCGAGGGCGTCGAGCGCGTCCGTATACTGTCCGGCGTCCAGATAGGTCGCGCCGATCTCGCGCCAGATTTCGTGCTGCGCGTGGCCCTGGTCGCGCGCGACCACCTGCTCGAAATGACTGATCGCGCCCGCCGGGTCATTCCGCATCCGGCTGATGCGGCCGAGTTGAAAGTGGGCGTCAACTTCGTCGGGGTCGATCTCGACGGCGCGCGCGAAACGCTCTCCGGCCTCGTCGAGTTCCTTGCGTTGCAGGTGAATGAGACCGAGGTTGTAATGCGCGGAGGCGTCGGCCGGGTTGAGCGTGGCGGCTTCGAGGTTCTGCCGGAACGAGGCGCGCGCGCGTTGCGTGCGCATCACTTCGCCGAAGTAGCCGCGCAGCAACAGGAACAGCATGATGAGCAAAAACGGCGAGGCGAGAAAACGGCCGAGCAGCCCCAGCAACGGCGACGCCAAAACCATGACGAAGCCGCCGCCCACGATGGCGACCGCCGCGCGCGGCCATGAGAGTCGAAACACTTCGCGCACGCCGACCGTCATCCACAGCAGGAAAAAGGGCAGCACGATCATGGCCGAAATGAACAGAGACAGTTGTTGCGGGTCGGTCAACTGCGCCATCACCTCGGGCGGCGAATTCTGTTGTCTGCCGAGCGTCTCCCAGAATCCCTGTAGATTCGCGATCCAGTCGGCTTCAAAGCCGCCCACGCGCAAAAGGACGGCGACGGGCAAAGCGACGACGTGCGCCGCCGCCCAGGCATAGAAGACGGCGGAGGCAGCGGGCGCGAACTCCTGTTGCAACACAGGGCTGAAGCTGCCCCGTCGCTCGAACAAATTTGCGAAGAAGATCAAGCCGGGGACGAAGATGACGGCGACGAGCAGGAGGCTGCCCACAGTCCCGCTCAAAACGGCGTACCAGACAAACGCCCCGCCGCCCACTCTCGCGGCCAGATAAGGCCACTGCGTATAGAGCGCATAAACCACTTTCGCCCCGAGCGCGAGCGCGGCCGCGAAACCGAGCGGCGAGCGGTCGCGCACGAGTCCCATCGCGCGCACGGGCGCGTAGAACATCAACAGGAACGATTTCAACGGGTCAAGCATTCAATTCAGTAAGCAGTAAGCAGTAAGCAGTAAGCAGTAAGTAATAGGCAGTGAGCGGTAAGCAGTAAGCAGGCAGTTTTAACTGCTCACTGCTCACTGCTCACCGCTCACTTTCTTCGTCGTCCTCCTCCGGCTCGATGATGGGCGTGGGTTGCGCGGCGGGCGCGGTGAGCGGGTATTCGGTTTCGTGGCGGATGATGGTAGCGTCCGAGAGCGGCCAGTAACGCAGGAGGGCTTTGCCGTAGATGTATTTCTCCGGCACTTGCCCCCAGATGCGCGAGTCGCTGGAATTGTCGCGGTTGTCGCCCATCACGAAGTAATAGTGTGGTTTGACGAGCGTGGGCGCGAGCGTCATGCGTCCCACATTTAGTTGGGGGTCGAGGTAAGGCTCGTTCAACTCCTGCCCGTTGATCTGGATGCGCCCGCCGCGCACCTCCACGATTTCGCCCGGCAGGCCGATGACGCGTTTGATGTAACTCTTGTCCGGATCGTCCGGAAACCAGAAGACGACGATGTCGCCGCGGTCGAGTTTCGGCCAGTGATAGTAGACGAGTTTGTTGACGAAGATGCGCTCGCCGTCGTGAAGTCGCGGCAGCATCGAAGTGCCTTCGACCTTGACGGGCTGCACGACGAAGACGACGAACAACGCGGCGACCAGCAGCGCGAACACCAGATCGCGAAAGAGCAGGCGCGCCTCCGACCAGAAGTGCCTGCGTGACTCCAGATCGAGCCGCTGCACTTCGATGTCGCGGTCGTCCTCTACCCGGATGTCGCCGAACTGCGGGCTGCGGCGCGCTCCCTGACGCTTGAACATAGGCTTCTTCGTTATTCGTCCGTCGCTGCTTCGACTATCGAAATATCACGTCTTTCGAGGTTAGCCGCGCGCCGCGCGCTTTGTCAACGCGGGCGCGCCCTGCGCCCCTCGGGTGTTTGCTTGACAGCTTTCGCGGCGCGTCTCTATTATCGTTTATCAAGCGGCATCCATACTTTAACAGACCGATATTCCGTCCGAACGGACGCGAACGGAGGCTAACCAAGCGTGATTAAACTCGACATCGTCAACCGCGTGGCAGACCGCACGGGCGTGCCGAAGATGAAGGCCGAGCAGGCCGTCGATGCGCTCTTTCATTCGATGAAGGAAGCCCTCGCGCGCGGCGAACGCATCGAACTGCGCGGCTTCGGCGTCTTCGTCGTCAAACCGCGCAAGCGCGGCGTCGGGCGCAATCCGCGCACCGGCGAAGAGGTCGCCATCCCGACGGGGAAGACCATCCGCTTCAAGCCCGGCAAGGAACTACAGGCACACGGCTTCGACACAGAAGACGACGCTGGACACGACACGGACGTGCCGACCACAACCACCGACGAATCAGAGCGGTAAATCGTGAATCGTAAATCGTGAATCGTAAATCGTGAATAGATAAAACCTGCTTTCCTTACTATTCACGATTCACGATTTACGATTCACGGCTTTATCTATGTCCGAGACACTTCACCCGCTCCCGCCTCTCATTGATCGCCACGCATCCTGGGAACGGCAAGCGGCGCGCCCGACCGCGCGCGAGTGGGCGCGTCACGCCGCGCTCTTTTTGCTGACGGCCGTGACGGCCACGCTCGCGGGCGTCATGCAGGCGACGGCGGCGGCGGGACTCCCCGAACTTGAACCGAACCTCGCCCCGCCCTCCGACTGGTACGGCTACCTTGTTTACGTCCCGGCCTACTACTTTCTTTCCGTCCGCGAACTCCTCAGACAAGCTCTCGAACACACGGAACTCATCGCGCAGGGCGCGACGTTCGCCGCCGCGCTGCTCGCCATCCTGCTCGCGCACGAGGCCGGACACTATGTCGCCTGCCGTCGCTACGGCGTCGCGGCCACGCTGCCGTTCTTCATTCCCGCGCCGCCGCTCTTTCTCGCGGGCACGTTCGGCGCGTTCATCAAGATCAAATCACCCATCCCGACGCGCCGCGCGCTCTTCGACATCGGCGTCGCCGGGCCGCTCGCGGGCTTTGTCGTCATCATCCCCGTCGCCCTGCTCGCGGTCTTGACGGCGCAACCCGCGCCGCCCCTTGCCGAGGCGGCCGCGCCCGGCACGCTCATCACCTTCAACGACCCGCCGCTCCTGCGCCTGTTTGCCTGTGCGCTCGGCGTTGACCTCTCAGACATCACGCCCAACCCCTTTTACTTCGCCGCATGGATCGGCCTGCTCGTGACGAGCCTGAACCTGCTGCCCGTGGGACAACTCGACGGCGGCCACGCCGTCTTCGCTCTTTTCGGCAAGCGCACGCACGCGTGGGTCGGCCGCGCGGCTTTCGTCTCGATGGCGTTCGTCGCGGCGCTCGGCTGGCACTGGCACAACTCGCCCGGCGGCTTCCTCTACGCAATACTTTTGTTCGTCATGTTGCGCCTCCCGCATCCGCAAGCCGTCGACGAACTCTCACCGCTCGGCCGCGCCCGCTCGCTCGTCGCGCTCCTCACGCTCGCGGTCTTCCTGCTCTGCTTCGTGTTGTTCCCTATCACTATCTCTTGAGTTTCGGGGGCATCCTCTGGCCTCATAAGTTCACTTTTGACGCAGGGTGGCACGCCTTCTGCATGTACCCCGTCCGTAGTTCTTTAGGCAGACAAAAAGCGTACACACGTTAGAGATTCGACGAACTCGTGCGTGAAATCAGTTCACTGATGTTGAGTTTATTTCTTATGCTACGACAGTAGCTTTACCTTTAAGGAGGATTCCGCAAAATGGCAGATTCAATGGGCACTTCTACAGGCTCCGAGACGGGGCGCTCGCGTATGATGACCGGCATGTTCCGGGACAGGGAAAGCGCGGAACGCGCTTACGGTTCGCTGACGAGCCGCGGCTATAGTAAAGACGACGTTAACTTGATCATGTCAGACGATACGCGCAAAAAACATTTCTCCGACGAAGGCAAAGATAGCGACCTCGGCGACAAGGCTTGGGAAGACGCCGGTAAAGGCGCGGCCATCGGCAGCGGCGTCGGAGCGACGCTTGCAGCCATCGCCGCCATCGGCACCACCGTCGCCCTGCCGGGTCTCGGGTTGCTGATCGCCGGGCCTATTGCGGCGGGACTGGCGGGCGCGGGCGCGGGCGGCTTGACCGGCGGACTCATCGGCGCGCTCGTCGGCCACGGCATTCCTGAGGATCGCGCGAAAGAGTATGAATCGGGCGTCAACGAAGGCGGCATCGTGATGGGCGTTAATCCGCGTTCCGACGAGGACGCCGAATACTTCGAGAACGAGTGGCGCACACATCGGGGCGAGCACATTTACCGCTAAGATATTAGCTACGGCGGCTGTAACAATTTACGTGCGCCGGTTCTCTTGTTGAAGACGGATCGGCGAGGAGGAGTTTAATGCGACGCACTTTAGCACTGGCGGCAGTTTTGGCCGCGGCGAGTTTCACAATCGGTTGCGGCGGAGACAGTACGACCACGAATTCGAACGCCAACACGGCAAACGCCAACGCGGCGAATGCTAACGGGGCTACGACGACCGGCAGCCCGGCACGAGAAGGCGTGATCGATACGAACGCCAACGTTCGCTCGAACGCGAACGGCAACACCGTCTCATCCAACACGGCGGTTGTTACCAACAACAACGGCAACTCAAACACTTCCGGCGTCAAGACGACGAACGATGCCGGTCATGGTAAGAGCGGCAACGCCAATCACTAATAGTTAACCAACGACGTGTCGCCGGAGGACACGAAAACGGAGGGTTGTGAACGGCAATTTTGAGCCTTTCACAACCCTCCTGTTTTGCTGGTCATCGCTCTGATGGCGACGTGCTACGCCCGCGTTACTTGTTTAGCCTTTACTCACCCTTTTACAACCATAGCCTTCAACTTCATGCCGTCGCCATGGCGGGCAGCAATCCTTTAATTTCACGCACGATGCGATGAACGTCCTGCTGGTCTTTGAGGGCGATCATGAAAAACTTGTAGCCCTGCTGGAAGCAGATGACGCCGTTTGAGAATAACCAGATGCCTTCGAGCACGGGGTTGCCGCCGAGTATCCAACTGACGGGCGCGCCGACGATGTTGCCCGGCTGGAAAATCTGCGCGCAGATGGCGAGACCCGCCGCGCAACTGAACGCGCCCAGAAGCGGCGCGCCCACGTAGCGCACGATTGAACGCTCGAACTCGACGCGCTTGCGTTCCGCCTCCGTCAGTTCGCCCGTGGCGACGAGACGCTCGCGCTCGCTCAGGTAGCTGTCAAACTTCGCGCCCGCGCGCCTGAGTGCCCAGACGGGCAGCGCGGAGTGTGTAAACCAGTGCGGGTGCGCGCCGATAAGGACGCCGTCGAGCCGCGGGAAGGCCGCCCCCGCGCCCAGGCCACCGGCAATCGAGAGCGACACCAGGACGGCCTGCTTCGGATTCTCGCGCGCCCAGTCGATGGCCTTGAACAATCCCACGCCCGCGGCCGAGGTGGCGCGCGTAACGCCGGAGCCGACGCTGTATGCACGCGCCGCGCGTTCGTAATGCTTCTTCGCCCCGTCGAACACCTCATTCGCGCGCTCTCCGGCGGTGTGCCCCGCGCCGCGCAATTTCTCTCCCGCCTCGCGCGCCGCGCGCTGCGCCTCATACGCCACGCGAACGGCCTGCTCGCGCACTTCGCCCGCGCTCTCGCGCACGTCATACTCTTCACCCAAACGCTCGGCCTCCGCACGCGCACGCTCTGCCTCGCTCACCACGCGAGTCGCCCCGCGCTTCGCCGCATCCTGCGCCGCGCGCGCGCCCTCCTCGACGCGATCCTTGATCTTATACTTGTCATCCAACTCGCGCGCCTTGCGCCGCGCCGCCTCGCGCCACTCGTCCAGCTTGTCTCGATAATCAGCCATGAAAACCTCCGGAAGAAACGATGAAGGATGAACGCGGAACGATGAAGTTAAGAGATTGATTCATCGGTTCATTTCTTCATTGAATCAATGAACCGATGAATCAATGAATCAATCTTTTCGGTTCATCATTCCGCGCTCATCCTTCATTGTTGTTTATGATACGCCGAGCGCGGGCGCGGAGTTCGCGTCGAGTGTGGCGGAGACGACGCGGTTGCGTCCGCGTCGCTTCGCTTCGTAGAGCGCGGCGTCGGCGGAGGCGTAGAGTTCGCGCCCGTCGCGTAACGGCTCGGTGAACTCGGCCAATCCGATGCTCACCGTGATGCTCCCGGCCTCCTGTATTTTCGTCTCCGCGACCGTCTTGCGCAGGCGTTCGGCCACTTCGAGGCCGTGCGCGAAATCCGTCTCCGTCAGGATGATGCCGAACTCCTCGCCGCCGATGCGCGCCGCCGTATCGACGCCGCGCGTGCCTGTCTGCAAGACGTGGCCGAGCCTGCGCAGGGCCTCGTCGCCGCCCTCGTGCCCGTAGGTGTCGTTGACGAGTTTGAAGTGATCTATGTCGAGCACGAGCAGGCAGAACGGGTGGCCGTAGCGACGCGTGCGCGCCACCTCGCGTTCGAGTTGCCGCTCGAAGCGTCGGCGGTTCGCCAGTCCCGTCAGGTGGTCTGTGAAGGCGGCCTCCTCGCAGGAATCGAGATAGTTTTTGAAATCGAGCAGCGTGCGCGCGCGCGCCAGCAGGAGATCGAGGTCGGTGGGGTCTGTGATGTAACCGAGCGCGCCCACTTGCGAGCCGCGGCGCGCGTCCTGCGCCGCGCCCTTCGCCGCCGTCTGGATGATGATGGGGATGAAGCGCGTCTGCGGGTTGGCGCGGATGCGCTTGACCATCTCGTAGCCGTCGATGTTCGGCATCATCACGTCCGTCACGATCAGATCGAACGGGTGCGTCTCGACCGCCGCGAGTCCCTGCGCGCCGTCGTTCGCCGTCACCACGTTGTAACCCGCCATTTCCAGAGCGACTTTGAGCAACTGCCGTTTGTCCGGCTCGTCGTCAACCACCAGCACTGTGAATTTACTTAACATACTTTCTCACTCGATCTACCGCCTCAGTGAAAAATCAGGTCTTGCACACTCTTATCCTTCATGTTAGAGTGCGCTTTAACAAGGACGGTTGCCGTTGTTACCCACGTTCGGTTGAACCACTTACCTGATTCCTTTCGATCATGTACGAATAAATTCTCAAAATACCGAATCCCGTTTTTGGGTTTCCATCAACTCTGCGCTGCCTCGCGGGCTTGTACAAATCAATTTTCGCTCAGCTTCCGGGATACATCCCTGAGCGCCATGCTATTCAAAAAAAGCTGAACTCGATTTCCTTTAAACACTATCAACTTTGAGGTTCCCCCCATTATGCCGCACCGTAGAGCCTGCGACCTGAGCGTCGCGGATCGCGCAGACATTATACGCCAGTCCGAAATCGCCGCAGGCCTGAGCGAGACGACGGTGTTGAAACTCGCCGCCGTCTCGACGGCCATGGATTTTCGTCGCCGCCGCTTCGTCTATCGCGACGGCGACGCGGCCGAAGCGCTCTACCTGATCGCGCGCGGGCGCGTGAAACTCTGCCGCAGCGAGCCGGAGACGGGGCGCGAAGCCGTCATCGACATCCTTCCTACGGGCACGCTGTTCGGCGAATTCGCCCTCTTCGGTTTGGGGGACAGGCAAATGTGCGCGATTGCCTTCGAGCAGGCACGGCTGCTACGGATTCCGGTCGGGGATTTTCAAGAGGCGATGGCTCAAAGCCGCACGCTCAATGATTACACTTTCCGTCTGGTCGGTCAACGACTAGCGCGTTCCGAACAGCGCGTCGCCGATTTCGCGCTCGACGCCATTCCCGCCCGCCTCGAAAAACTGCTCCACGAACTCTCCGAGCGCTACGGCCAGCCCGGCACGGACGGCGTCCTCATCGATCTCAACCTCCCCCACCGCGAAATCGCCTCGCTCGTCGGCTCGACGCGCGAGAGCGTCACCGTCCGCTTGAACGACATGCGGCGCGCGGGTATGATCGACTTCGTAGATCGCAAAATTTTAATCAAGCCGCCGCGCGCCGGAATGGCGACGGCGTGAACGGAAAATCGGGGCAAGGGGAAATGGTGAAAGGTTAAAGGAAAGGCAAGAGCGGTTGAGTTTAAACGCCGCTTTTGCCTTTCCCCTTTGTCCCTTCCCCTTTTCCCGTAGTTAATGCTTTATGAAGAAGTGTCCGACATGCAACAAGGCCGTTGAGTGGCGAGACAATCCTGATCGCCCATTCTGTTCCGAACGCTGCAAACTGCTCGACTTCGGCCACTGGGCTGACGAAGACTACCGCGTCCCCGCGCACAACGAACGCCCTTCGCTCGAAGAGACGGAGCAAGGCGGGGAAACGATGAACGATGAACGATGAATTGGAGACGGTTGCTTTCAGTTCATCGTTCATCGTTCATCATTCATCATTCATCATTCATCGTTCATCGTTCATCATTTTCTTCCCCGTCGTGTAGAATACGTCGCACCTCTGACATGACAGGAGTTTGGAGTCAGCATGTTGTCGCCACGTTTGTTTCTGAAGAGGCGTTTGCCCGCGGTAGTTGTTGGTTGCGCGCTTGTCGTGTCGCTCGCGGCGGCGTGCGGCACGACCGATTACACCGCGTCGCAGTCGCCTTCAAACAAAGCTGCGACGGAGACGCCGCAGGGCGCGAAATTGCCGCGCACCGCGCTGCCGATGCCACCGGTGGCGACGGCTCACGATGCCGCGACGGACGCGCCGGGCGGCGGCGGGGTCTCCGTCGTCAACGCTTCGACGTGGACGACGCTCGACGGGCGGCGCGCGCGCGGGTCGGATTTTCAAGGCAAGGTGCTCGTTCTCGACTTCTGGGCCACGTATTGCCCGCCCTGCCGCGATGAAGTGCCGCACCTGATCGCCCTCCAGCGTCGCTACGGCGCGCAGGGGCTACACGTCGTCGGCCTGAACGTGGGCGGCGATGAAGACCGTCCCAAAGTGCCGTCCTTCATCGAGGAGTTCGGCATCCAGTACGCGCTCGGCTACCCGGACCCGCAAATGTCGGAACTCTTTTTCGCCGACAATTCCGCGATCCCGCAGACCTATGTCTACGACCGGCAGGGGCGTCTGCTGAAAAAATTCGTCGGCTTCGACGCTCAGATGGGAGCCGAACTGGAACGCGTCGTGCAATCGGCGCTCGCGGATAAACCGGCTACGAGTGCGAATTAAAGACCGTAAATCGTGAATCGTAAATCGTGAATAGGCCAAGAAGGGTTTTCTCTATTCACGATTTATGATTAACGATTTACGGCTTTTCATTCTATTTACGATTCACTGGGGAAAATGAGAAGAGCAAAAATTCTTGCCACTCTGGGGCCTGCCTCGCGCGAACCGGCGACGCTCGAAGCGTTACTGGCGGCGGGCGCGAACGCCTTCCGCATCAACATGTCGCACGGAACGCAGGAGGAGCACGCCGAGGCTATCCGGCGCGCCCGCGCCGCCGCCGAGCGCATGCGCCGGCCGCTCGCCATCCTCGTCGATCTCTCCGGCCCGAAGATCAGAACCGGCGTGTTGCAGGGCGGCCAGCCCGTCATGCTCGAAGAGAACGCGATCTTCACGCTGACCACGCGTTCCGTCAACGGCGATGCACGCGAAGTCTCGACCAACTACCCCGGCCTCGCACGCGACGTGCATCCCGGCGCGCGCATCCTTTTGGACGACGGCGCAATCGCCCTGAACGTCGAACGCACGACCGAGACCGATGTCGTCTGCCGCGTCATCAACGGCGGTCTCCTGAACGAGCGCAAGGGCATCAACTTGCCCGGCGTCGTCATGCCCATCCCTTCGCTGACCGACAAAGATCGACGCGACTTGCAGTTCGCCGTGCGCGAGGGCGCGGACTACATCGCGCTCTCCTTCGTCCGCCGCGCCGAAGACTGCCTCGAAGCGAAGGCGTTGATTAAGGCCGCCGGGGGCAAAGCGCCGCTCGTCGCCAAGATCGAAAAGTCGGAGGCCATAGACCATCTGGATGAGATCATCGCCGCGTCCGACGGCGTGATGGTCGCGCGCGGCGACCTCGGCGTGGAAACGAGCGTCGAACTCGTTCCGGTCTATCAAAAAAGGATCATCGAAGAGGCGAACAGCGCGGGCAAGTTCGTCATCACGGCGACGCAGATGTTGCAGTCCATGATCACCGAGCCGCGCCCGACGCGCGCCGAGGCCTCGGACGTGGCGAACGCCGTGTGGGACGGCTCGGACGCATTGATGCTGTCGGCCGAGACGGCGACGGGCGCATACCCTGTGGCGACGGTGGCGACAATGGCGCGCATCATCGAAGCGGCCGAGACGGGGCGCGCGACCGGGTCGAGTTCGGTGACGAAATGGACGGGCAAACAGTCCGGGCGCGTCAGCCGCGCCATCTGCGAGGCGGCGGCTTTCGCGGCCGAGGAGATGAGCGCGAAGGTGATCGCGGTCTTCACGGAGTCGGGTTTGATGGCGCGTCGTCTCTCGGCGTTGCGCCCCTCGCAGCGCATCGCCGCCCTCACGCACTCGCGCGAGGTGTTGAACGAACTGGCGCTCATCTGGGCGGTCGAGCCTTACATCTATCCGCCCCCGAGCACAACCGAGGGCATGATTCAGGCGGGCGACCGCACACTCATGGAGGCGGGCATCGTGCAGCAGGGTCAGGTCATCGTGCTGATGGCAGGCCGCCTCTCCGGCCTCGGGCTGTCGAGTTCGATGACGCTGCACGCCGTCGGCGAAGACATCAGCAAGCAGCCGTAATCCAGAGTTGACATCGCGCTGGCAAATCTCCGCCGGAGACATAACCGAGTGGCTGCCGCCGCTGCTCTACGCCTTCGCGGTTCTCGCATCGGCGTGGGTGCTCCACGATGCGCGCCGCCGCCGCTTCACGCTCCTCGCCGTCGCCGCGTGGACACTCGCCACGCTCATCTCCGCGCCCATCGTCCTGCCTCTCTACTTCATCGCGCGAGCCTTCAAGCCGCATCCCGTCGAGCCTCCGGACGCCGCCACGGAAACGGCCATGCCGGAAGACCCACAGGACGCCGGTCTTGAAGCGACCGCCGACGGGGGCGCAACTTTGGAAACGGGCGCGGCGGCGACGCTCGCGGCGCGTGGAGAAAGTTCAAGCGACGGCGACGAACAAGTCGCGCCTCAATCGCCGCCGCGAGTTCGCGCCTCCCACCGGCTCAAACGTCACGCGCCGCCTCTCCTCTACGCCTTCGCGCTGCTCTCGGCGGGCGCGGTCTATTTCTACCGCGACTATCACAGCTTCGACGCGCATCTCGTGCGCGCCACCAAAGCGCGACTTCTGAACCGGCGCGCCGACGCCATACGCGAATACCGCGCCGCGCTTAGCCACGCCGACGATGCGCATACACACAAACTACTCGGCATCCAACTCGCCGAAGACGGGCAGACGAAAGCCGCCCTCGCCGAATTTCGCGCCGCCGAACGCGGAAGTGATCCGGACGAACTGCTTCCGTATCGCGTCGCCTCCGCGCTCGATGCGCTCGGTCGCGCGGCGGAAGCCTCCGAAGAATATCGAAAATTTTTGCGGGGCGGTTTGTGCGTGAGTTCGTCGCCCGATGCGCGTTGCGCCGAAGCATCCGCACGCGTCAGGTAAGCGCGCCGCTTCGTCGCAAATCTTCGCGACGCGCGCCGCAAGGCGAGGGGAAGCCGTTCGGGCGTGTATGAGACGAGAAGCGTTGAAAGCGTCGTGCTTCCCCGCGCACGATTCGACAGCATGTTTCGCGATCAGTGCTCGCGCGAGGTTGTCAGAACGATTTAATTGTAAAAGGAATGTAAGGAATGTGAGGAGGTTAACTTCTACCCTGAAAGTTATTCCGCGCTGAGGACTTGCCGGATCGTCTCGCTCACGTCCTGCGACGGCTGCTTGGTGCTGACGGGTTTTTGCGGGTTGCGCCAGTTGTCGAGGATGGCGACCTTATGCGAGCAGGCGACGGTGCAGAGCGGCGCGCAGGGCTTCTCCGCGTTGTACTCGCGGCGGAAGTCAACCATCGTGTAGTCGGCGAGCGGGATGCCCGGATAGCCGCGCTGCTGCGAGCAGTAGTGGACGAGTCCGTCTTCGCAGATGTAGAGATAGCGCGCCCCGGCGCGGCACTTCCATTCGTTCGGGCGACCGGCGGCGAGATTATCCTGAAACCAGCCGAGCCGCGCGTATTCCTGTTTGCCGAGTTGCTTGAGTTCGCGATAGACGCGTTGTTCCTCGTCGGCCAGCGGCTTGAGTATTCCCTGCCCGTCGTGGATGACGCCGACCGTGGTGGAGAAACCGAGTTCGAGCGCGCGGCGGCCGATGACGAGGGCGTCCGACGGGTTCTTGATGCCGCCGCCGATGACGGAGTTGATGTTGACGTGAAAGTCCGAGTGCTCGGCGAGCCACTGCAAGCGCTTGTCGAGCAGTTTCAGACTCTTCTTCGACACCTCGTCGGGCGAGACGTTGTCGATGCTGATCTGCAAATATTCCAGCCCGGCCTCGTTGAAGCGCCTGATCTTTTCGGGCGTGAGATAAAAACCGTTCGTGATGAGACCGGCGATCATACCGCGACGACGAATGTGCGCGACGAGTTCGTAGATTTCCGGGTGCATCATCGGCTCGCCGCCCGAGATGGTGACAATGGAAGTCTTCAGGTCGGCGAGTTTGTCGAGCCGGCGGAGCATCTCCTCGGTCGGCACGTGCGCGGAGAAGTCGTCGTACTCGTTGCAGTAGGCGCAGGCGAGGTTGCAGCGGCGCATGGGGATGACGTGCGCCAGCACGGGGTGGTTCGGCGATAGCAGACCGCGCGCGATGAAACTCACTTCGCGCGCCTTGAGTTTAAGAAAGTTGCTTCTCTTCATCTGGCCGTCGGCTCAAAGGCGACCCGCTCGCCCGAACTCCAAACCCTTGCTTGTGATAGCTTGCGTCTCTATCCCGAACGTGTGGGAGAAGATACGAAATCCGGGTGCCCGAGCGCAAGAAGGCAGGGGCGATTGGCGCGCGCGGTCGGGCGCGCCGGATACGGCAAAGGGTTCCGGTCTTCGACGAGCCAGAACCCTTTGGCTGTGATTGTTGCTCGGGGCTGCTTTAGCCGCGAACTTTTTTGATGTCCGCCCCGAGTTCGACCTTGAACTCGTTCTTCGAGACCTGCGCGTTGCGCTGCACGTTCATGAGACGCACCGTGGTGGAGTCGCCGTTCTTCTCAACGACTTTCGTCTGCACGGGCATGCCGTTGCCGTCCACCCAGAGTTCGGCATAGCTGTAGCGCGCGCCGCCTTTGGGCACGAGTTTGATGTGCGTGGTCTGCACGCCGCCCCACAGCGTTTCGTCGTAAACATTCTGCGCGTCGTAGGCGCTCGTCAGTTGCGACTTTGTCGCATCGAGGCCGAAGCCGAGCACGCTCGACGCCTTGCTGCGGTTCGAGTTGGCGTCGCCGACGTAGGCCATTTTGAGACGCGGCCGGAAAAGCGTGTACTTGCCGTCGGCCACGGCGAGCGTCTCCTGCTGCGGACGTTGCCAGTCAACGCGAACGAAAGCGTTCTTGCCCGCGCCCGGCAGGTAGATCACCGTGCCCGACTGCTTATCGCTGTCCCTCAATTGCGCGTTGTACTTTTCCATGGTGATCGAGGCGCGCATGCTGCGCAAGTCGCGCCGATTGCGTTCCATTCTGGAAAAAATAGAACTGACCAGACCCGCGCCCTGCGCGTTGGTCGTCGGGGGGACGACGGAAAATGCAACGATGGCTGTTAAAGCTATTGCGAGGCCAAGCGTCAAGTATCTCTTCATGCAAACTCCTTCGAAAATATAGGGGAACTTCACCAGCGCCCGGCTGAAAATCCGGGCGATTATAAAGAAAGCCTATTCGATGTCAACCTCGTAAGCGACCACTTTGCCGCCCGCACCCATCACCGGGCGCATATCTTTTACCCGCACATCGGCGCGATTCGTGACACTTCGCACGCGCCTTTTAACCTCATCTGTGCCGGGATTTGCCGGAGAATCTTCCGGCCAGACAAGCAACAACCGCGTCGCCGTCGTAGAACCGTTTTGATGCGATTGGCGGTGGCCGCGTTCGCTGTTTTCAAACCAATTTCCGGGCGTCAAGAAGATAAACGCGAGTATCAGGACGCACAACACGTCATATTGCCATGTACTGCGCCCATACGACCAGAAAAACAGTTTTTGGAGGAACTTCAAAACCGCTTCACCGTCCGAATCCTAAAAAAGGGGGTTGCCATAAAAACAACAGGTGGCAAAGACAAAAGCGCACGCCCTTGTCCGTGTCACCTGCTACCGCCGGAGATTATACCTGTAAACCCGTATTCGGCGCAACAATCTGCCCGTCGCGCATCTGCACGATACGGCGGCACATGGCGGCCGCCTCCGGGTTGTGCGTGATCATGATGATGGTCTGGTTGAAGCGGTAGTTCATCTCCTGAAACATGTTGAGGACGATGGCGGAGTTTTCCGAGTCGAGATTTCCGGTCGGCTCGTCCGCGAGGATGATGGCCGGGCGGTTGACGATGGCGCGCGCTAAGGCGACGCGCTGCTGCTCGCCGCCGGAGAGTTCGAGCGGTTTGTGGTGCATCTTGTCTTCGAGTTTCAGGAGACTCAAGACCTCGCGCCGCCGTTCGGAGTTATCGCCGCCGCCGCTGCCCCGGCCGCCCGCGTGAATGCGTTCGGCGAGCCGCAGGTTGCCTTCGGCCGTGAGCGTGGGGAAAAGGTTGAAGCGTTGGAAAACGAACCCGATCTTGCGACGGCGAATGTCTGTCCGTTTGGCATCAGAGGCGGCGGTCAGGTCTTCGCCGTCGATCATGATGCGCCCGCTCGAAGGCGTGAGCAGGCCGCCGAGCAGGTGCAGGAGCGTTGACTTGCCGCACCCGGAAGGCCCCATGATCGCGAGAAATTCGCCCTCTTCCAAATCCAGCGAGACGCCCCGTAGCGCGGCCACGTCCATGCTGCCGACGCGATACACCTTCTCGATATTTTCAGCTTGCAGGATAGTTTTCATAAGTGACAGGCGACGGGAGAACACAAGTAAATCGTGAATCGTAAATCGTGAATCGTAAATAGAAGAAGACCGCTTTAATCTATTCACGATTTACGATTCACGATTTACGATTCACGGCTTTTCCCGTCACTCGTGTGCTAAAGCGTTGACCGGATCGAGATTCGCCGCGCGCACGGCCGGATAGAGCGCGCCGAGGACGCCGCCGCCGACGCCGATTGCGGCGGCCACGAGCGCCCATCGCCAGCCATACTCGAAGAGCAACCCGTAGGCGCGGTTGATCAGGTAGCCCGCGACGAACGAGACGGCGAATCCCGCGACGAGGCCGAGCAGGCTGATGACGAAAGCCTCCCGCTCGATCACCGAGACGATGTAGGCGCGCGACGCGCCGAGCGCCTTGAGCATCCCGATCTCGCGCGTCCGCTCCGTGATCGTCGTGTACATGGCGAGCATCACGACGAGCGCGCTGACCACGGCCGACAAACCGACGAGCGCGCGCAGGAAGACGCCGAGATAAGGAATGGTCTTCTCGATATTCGTGATGATGTCGCGCGTGAACTGTATCTTGTTCCCCTGGGTCGAAGGCGCGGCCTCGATGCGCCCGACGACGGCGAGCGGGTCAATGCCGTCGCGGGTTTTGACGAGAATATACGAACACTTCCCCGGCGCTTCGAGCGCGTCCTGCATGGCCCCGAGCGACATCTTCACGCGCGCGCCCGATTCGGGGGCGTAAACGCCGACGATCCTGTAAGGCTTACCGCCGAACAGCGCGAGCGTGCCGCCGACGCCGATGTTGCCGTTGCGCGCCTTCGTCTCGTCGATCACGATCTCGTCCACGCCCGAGGGCGCGCGCCCGTCCACCAGACGCATCTCGTTCATCGCGGCGAAGGCGTCCCAGTCAACTCCTTCCACCTGCTCGAACCCGAAGCCGCGCCCGCCCTGAAACACGTAGCGGATGATAGGCACGGCCTGCGCCACGCCGTCAACTTTCAACAACTCGTCCGCATATTTCGTGCTCAGGTTCGCCGTCGAAGTCGTCAATTCCATTCCGCCCGGACGGGTGAAGATGATCTCGGCGCGGATGTTTGACGAACGCCGCTGCAAGTCGTTCGACATGCCGCGCGACAGTCCCGTGAACAGCATCACCAGACACACGCCGAGCGCCACCCCGGCGATGCTGACGAGCGCGCGCAAGGGACGCTGGCGAATGTTATTGGCGACGAGGCTCTCCATAAGCTAGTGACGGGTGACAGGTGACGGGTGACAGGAGAGGACAGGTTTTGATCTTGTCACTTGTTACCTGTCACCCGTCACTGTTTTCTGGCGTCCAGATCGACTTCCGGCAAGTTCGATTTGTTTTCCAAAGCGAACACGCCCGTCGGCCACGGCTGATCTACTTTGACCGCTTCGGGCATTTGATAGCTGATGCGTAGAGAGTAGCGATCCTGCGGGCGCGTGATTTCGATGTCGGAGGGGAGCGTGTACTTCGATTCCTCGCCGAAACTCTTCGGGTTGCGATAAATCACGTCGGTCGTCAACTCGCCGCGCTCGCCGAAGGTTTGCAGCCGCGATAGGCTGATCTGGCCGAAACGGTCGAACCAGAAGCGGCGCAAGAGGCGCGCACGCCCGTCGCCTTCCGGCGCGAGTTCGTCCAAGGTGTAATAGCCGCGCACGACGCGCGCGCCTTTCTTCGCGTTCGGTCGCGTGTCAACGTCTTCGGCGAAAGCCTCGCTGCGCACGTAGATCAGGTTCGCGCCCGCCGACGGGGTGACGGGGCGCACGAGCAACGCATCCGTGAAGTGCTGCGGGCGCAGGCCGGAGAAAGCGGAGGCGGCGCGCTGTTGCATCTGCGCCGTCTTCTTCCGGTCGCCCATGCCGCAATCAACCTCCTCGCCGCTCTCTATCCTTTGATAAGCCGCGGTGTTCGTCCCCTTGAGGAAACGCCGCCACCTGTCTTCGCCCTGCAAGACGGCGACGCGAAAACGTTCGCCGTCGGAAGTCATCTCGGCGATCTTGACGCTGAACGGGCCTTGAATGACGAGGTAGATCATGCCGTCGCGTTGCAGGATCACGTCGCCCTCGGCCGTGCGATACTTCTCGGTCACGCCGCATTGAGCGAACGACGTGTCTAAAAACTGGATATCGATCTTGCCGCGCAGTGATTGCACCTGCGCCATGCGGTTCGCCACTTCGATCAATTCGCCGGACGCGGCCTCTTTGAGCGGCGCGAGCAGCGGCGGCACGCTGACCTTGCTCTTGTAGAACCTTGAGCAACCGCTCCCGCCCGCGAGCGACGCCAGACCGAGCACTAACGCCAGCGCATATCTCTTCTTACCGCGCGAGCCTGCCGGAAATGAGTTTGAACCGTTCATCAAAAAGTGTTGGAAGCGGACGCCGGGGGCATCCGATCCGGCAAAATTCCCTTGAAAAATCTAATAGGCGAACCTAACAAAGCGCTCCGCCCTTGTCAACGCGCAACGCCGGGAGTAAGGGGTAAGGGGTAAGGGGTAAAAGGTAAAGGGTACAAGGAGAAAACGAAAAGCGGCGCAAAGCGGAGCGTCGTCTTCACCCTTCCCCTTTCCCCCTTACCCTTTTCCCTGCCCTAATTCTCATCCAAAACGAGCGGCGGACGGTCGAATCTACGGCGGATGCCGTTGACGGCGCGCAGGACTTTGGGGCGGCTCACGAGTTTGAGTTCGAGTTGCCGTTTGCCGGGAAAGTCGAGCAGCATGACGCCCATCAGGATCGTCAGCACGCCCTGCCCCGGCACGCCCGGCAGCGACATTAGGACGCCGAACAACACCAGCACCGCGCCCAGCAAATTCTTCACAATGATCCCGCCCCAACGCAGCGCCGGGTGGCGTTCAGCCCAGAACTCCCGCCCGTGCTCGGCCTTGAAATAAGTGTCGGGCAGCTTGATGAGCACGATGATCGTGGCGATGATGCTCAACACGAAGGTCACGATAGAGAACACAACCAGCCACACGACGCCGCGCCCCGAGAGGCCGAGCGAGTTCGTCAATTCTTTTAACCAGTCGAGCATTCCTTCTCCGAATGATGCCGCCCGCGCGCTCTTACCGCAACGCCTCGCGCGCCGCGACGAGCGCGCCGAACATTTCCGCGACGACTTCCTTTGCCGCACCCTCCAATCCGAAATCGCGCTCGCGCGCGCCTTCCCAAAACTCCTCCAGTTCGCGTGCGCCCGCGCGCTCGAACGCTAAAGCCTGCGCCAGCAAGTCCAGAATGTCGGCCGCCTTCACCAGACGCGCCTCCAAACTCTCGCGCGCCTCGTAATCTTCGTGGAGCGACGCGTAGTCCGCCGCCCGCCCCGCGCCCAGACCGCGCACCATGTCGTCGAACGCCGCGCGCTCGGCGGCTCGACGCGCCTCCGCGCCGTAGTACAAAGCCATCGTGCGCGGCATGTCGCCCGTGCGCGCCTCGGCCAGATCGTGCAGCAGCGCGACGCGCAACACGCGCTCGACATCCACTTCGACGCCGCGCGCACGCGTCTCGTCCGCCAGAAGCATCGCCGTGAACGCCACGCCGTAACTGTGCGCCGCCACGGACTCCGCGCCCGG
This sequence comes from Pyrinomonadaceae bacterium, assembly GCA_035645695.1. GTDB lineage: Bacteria > Acidobacteriota > Blastocatellia > Pyrinomonadales > Pyrinomonadaceae > JAIVJZ01. The sequence continues at coordinate 96,540 of DASQMC010000070.1, read as the reverse complement.
CGCAAGCCCGCGCAACACCCAGCCCGTCCGGTCGAGCCGTTTCAAGCGTTGGAGTTCGAGTAAGGTTGAGAGCATGAAAGCTGTCCGTTGTCAGTTGTCAGTTGTCAGTTGTCAGTTGTTCTTTGTCTGTCGTCGATTGAGCAATTCCATCTTTAGCCATTCGCGCGAGGGCGACCGGCAACGGACAACGGACAACGGACTACTGACAATTACACAAACATCTTGCCCGGATTCAAAATTCCGTTCGGGTCGAGCGCGCGCTTGATCTGCTTCATGGCGTCGATGGTCGCCGCGCCGAGCGCCATGTCGAGATAGGGGGCTTTGACGTAACCGATGCCGTGCTCGCCGCTGATCGTGCCGCCGAGTTCGACGGAAAAGGCGAAGGTGTCGCGAACGGCGGCGCGCGCGCGGCGCATGGCTTCCGGGTCGTCGCGGTCGCACATGAAGTTGACGTGGATGTTGCCGTCGCCCGCGTGGCCGAAGTTGACGACGAACGTGTCGTGCAGACGCCCGATCTCTTCGACGCGCGCGACGAGTTCGGGCACGCGCGAACGCGGCACCACCACGTCCTCGTTAAACTTCATCGTGCCGAATTTTTTGAGCGCGGGCGAGATCGCGCGGCGCACGTCCCAGAGGCGTTCCTCCTCCTCGCGCGTCTCGGAGCGCATCACGTCGAAGCCGCCGCCTTCGCGCACGACCCGCTCGCAGATGAGCGCGTCGCGCTCGACCTCCGACACGTGACCGTCAACCGAGACGAGCAAGAGCGCGCCCGCCTCCGCGCCGAAGCCGAATGCAAACTCCGTCTCGACCGCCGCGATGGCGTTCCTGTCAAGCACCTCAATCGCCACCGGCGTCACGCGTGCGCGATTGAAGCGCGGCACGCAGGCGCACGCCTCCGACATCGTGCGGAACGTCGCGCGCACGGTGCGCGTCGTCTCCGGCAAAGGCAAGAGCCTGAGCGTCGCTTCGGTGATGATGCCGAGCATGCCTTCCGAGCCGCAGATGAGTCCGGTGAGGTCGAAGCCGACGACGTTCTTGCTCGTCAGGCCGCCGGTGCGGATCACGTCGCCCGTCGGCGTCACGACTTCGAGGCCGATCACGTAATGCTTCGTCACGCCGTACTTCGCCGAGCGGATGCCGCCCGCGTTCTCCGCGATGTTGCCGCCGATGAAGGAAGTTTTGTAAGAGGCGGGGTCGGGCGGGTAGAACACGCCCTCGGCCTCCACCGCTTGCTGCAACGCGTAGGTCGTCACGCCCGGTTCGGTGACGACGTAGAGATCGTCGGCGTTCACCTCTCGGATGCGGTTCATGCGATCCGTGCCGATGACGACGCCGCCCTCGATTGGCACCGCGCCGCCCGTGTAGCCTACGCCGCCGCCGCGCGCCGTGACGGGAAAACGGCGTTCGTTGGCGAGTTTGAGAATCGCCGCGACTTCGACCGTTGTCCGCGGCAGCAGGACGGCTTCGGGCGGAAACTTCTCCTTCACCGCGTCGGCCGCGTAAGGCTCGACCTTCTCCGCATCGACGAGCACGTTCTCCGCTCCGACGATCTCGCGCAGGGAGGCGAGCACGTCTTCGTCCGATGCCGCCGTGCGCGCGCGACCTCGTTCCAGGATTCCTTCGTGATGACGACTCATAAGTAACTTGTAGACAAATCCTATCTTTTAGTAGCGCCCTAATTCCCCGCCTTACTCTGTGCCCCCTGCAATGTCCTCTGTGTCTGCGGTGGTGAATGCTTGATTATCCGGCATTCACCGCAGAGTCACAGAGAACACCGCAGGGGGCACAGAGTAGGCATGTCAGGGAACGGGCGTGACGACGATGTTCACGCGCTCGTTGCCGACGATGATCTCGAGCGGGTTGCCGATTTGCAGCGGGAGCGTCCTGCCGTTGATGTTGATTTCGAGACGCGGCATGGCCGACGCCGTGGAGACGCCCGGCGCGGCTGCGCTCGTCGTCACAGGTGCGCCCATTGTCGCCGCGGGCATTGCGCCGTCGGTCGCGGGCGGCATGCCGCTGTCGGGTTTCGCCACGTCGCTCGAACGCGTCAGCAGGTTGACGGCGACGATGCGCCACGTCGCGGGCGTACAGGTCAGGCGCAGCCCCGGCGTGTCCACCTCTGCAACTTCGCCGACGGCCAGCGTCGCCAGCTTCCACATGCCTTCGCCGCAACGCACGCCGCCCGTGTCATAAAAGGTGGCCGAACCGGAGACGTAGTTGTAGAAAAAGGGGCTGCGATTTTCGATGGCGATGAGCACGTTGCGCGTCGGGGCGTCCTGCGTGCCCGCGAGCGCGACCGTGCGAAGTCGGCCGCCGAGCGCGACGCGCCCCGCCGCGTCGAAAGCCGTGGCCGCCTCCGTCAAAGCCACGCGCGAATCGCCCGCCGCCGTTGTCGTCGCCGCCGCCGATCCGGCGGTCGCATCCTGCGCGCTCACGCCTATCGCACACATCGATAAAACGAGCGCGAGTCGGAACACGTTAATGATTGCTTTCACTTTTGCTCTCCTTCTCCGGACACAAAATTTTTCGGGTTCGCCGCGCGACCGGGACAAAGTGCGCGCCGCATCTGATCGCGAACGGTTGACGACAGGTGCCCGGTTCCCAACCGCGTGCCTTTCCTCGCGGCGCACGGTCGGCCTCCATTTCGCTAGTGCGCGTCCTTACCCTGATCGACGGGCGGACGAGTTCGCGGCGGGCGCGGCGACGATTGTACACGAATGACGCTTCCGCCAACGCCTCGAATTGCTTCCGGTAGTGCATGGGGCGGGCAGGCGCGCGTCTCCGCCTCGTCTCGCGCCCGGTCAGGCTCGTTGCCGGTTGGCGCGGGAAAATGGCCTCACACACTGCTCGCAATAACGCGGGTCGCGGCTCGCGCGTGCCCGGCCGGGAGGCGCTCGCGCTGTGCGTGCTCTCGCCGCTTAGGTACGCTCCTTGCACAAGAGGCTCTCGGAATGCGTCGGCGACGCAAAACCGTACACCGGGCGGAGCGAATGGAAGATTATTTTTCGGCTTCGCCCGCTTTGTGAATTGAAAAAATCATACATAAGTCTAAGGAGAATTAACAGATGGCAAGTTCAACCGGTTCGACGCAGAAACGCTCGGAAGTTATGACGGGCATGTTCCGAGACAGGGAGAGCGCCGAGCGCGCTTACGCTTCACTTTCAGAGCGCGGCTACAGCAAAGACGAGATCAACGTCATCATGTCGGATGAGACTCGCAATAAATATTACCCGGAAGGCAGCGACGCCGCCGACACGGAACTCGGCAGCAAGGCGCTCGAAGGCGCGGGCAAGGGTTCGGCCATCGGCGGCACGACCGGCGCGATTCTCGGAGCGATTGCCGCCATCGGCACGAGCGTAGCGTTGCCGGGTCTCGGCCTGCTCGTGGCGGGGCCGCTGGCGGGCGCGCTCGTCGGCGCGGGCGCGGGCGGCGCGGCCGGCGGACTGATCGGCGCGATGGTCGGCTCGGGCATCCCCGAAGACCGCGCGAAGGAGTATGAGGCGGGCGTCAAAGAGGGCGGCATCGTGATGGGCTTTAACCCGCGTTCGGACGAGGACGCCAAACACTTCGAGCAGGAGTGGAACGACAACAAGGGCGAGCACGTCTATCGCGGCGAGACGACGATCCCGGTGGTCGAGGAAGAGTTGGAAGTTGGCAAGCGCGAGGTGGAGCGCGGCGGCGTGCGCGTCGAGAGCCGCGTGGAGGAGAAGCCGGTCACGGCGGAAGTGCAACTGCGCGAGGAGCGCGTGCATGTCGAACGCCGCCCGGTTGATCGCCCGGTGACGGACGCCGACAATGCTTTCCGCGAAGGCACGCTTGAAATCACGGAGCGCGCCGAAGTGCCTGTCGTTGCCAAGACGGCGCACGTCGTCGAAGAAGTGGTCGTCAACAAGCAGGTCGAGGAGCACACGGAAACCGTGCGCGACACGGTGCGGCGCACTGACGTTGACGTGCAGGATGTCACCACGGACAAGTCAACCGGTTCGGATAGAGATCGGTAAGAGACGAATCTCCGTGCGCGCGCCCGAAGTCATTCAGACTTCGGGCGCGCGCACGGAAGTCTGACGGCGCCCCCTGCCCGGTGAGTGCGAGCGTCGTCCGGCATTACGCATCGGGAGCGACGGGTAGCTTTTGTTAGTGCGCCGCGCGGCGCGTCGGAATCTCGAACGGGGCGGAACAAAAGGCGGCTTGATGAACGACGACAAACTTCCGGCGATGGCATTCAAATCAGAGGCGGGCGACGCGACACGGCGCACGGCGCAACGCGTCGAGTCAGAGCAGGCAGGGCGGCCGACGGCGACGACAACACGCACGGTCGGCGTTTACGAACGCCCTTCGGGGCGCGCGAGATTACCGCTCCCGCTCCTCTTGATAGTGATTCTGGCCGCGCTCGTCTCCGTGATCGTCACCATACGATTCCTGTTTTAGTGAGAACAAGCAGAAGCGTCGCCGAACGCACGAGAAAGGAATAACGATGAGTCAAACGAGAGCCACAGCAGCAACAGCAGGAGGACAGAAGAGCGCATTCATCACCGACCGCGACGGCCTGCGCGGGCGCATCGACACCGTCGCGCCGCAGACGCGCGAGGGCGGGCGCCCCGAAGTGCTCGTTCATCTCGAAGACGGGCGACAGGCTTACGTGCCGGTGGAGGAATTGGTCTTGCAGGACGACGGCAGTTTCATTCTTCCCTTCAGCCTCTCGGAAATCGCGCGCCCGCAAAGCCGCGAAATTGCGGGCGACGGCGGGGGCGACGAAACACTCGTCACACCGCACCGCACGCGCGCGGAGGAACGCATCGTGATGCCCGTCGTCGCCGAGACGCTCGAAGTGGAGAAGCGCAAGGTGCAGACGGGCGGCGTGCGTGTCAGGAAGGTCGTGCACGAGCGCGAGGAGGTGGTGGACGAACCGCTGATGCGTGAAGAGGTGCAGGTCAAGCGCGTGCCCATCAACCGCGTCGTCGATGCGCCCGTGCCCGTCCGGCATGTCGGCAACACGATGATCATCTCGCTGCTCGAAGAAGTGTTGGTGGTGGAAAAGCGCCTGATGTTGAAAGAGGAACTGCACATCACGAAGGGCGAGATCGAGACTTACAAGCCGCAACGCGTGACTCTCAGGAGCGAAGAGGCCGTGGTCGAGCGCGTGGGCGAAGACGACGACGATACCCACTTGACGAGAGGGCGCGTAGGCAGCCCGGACGCGCCGGGCGTTTAGTCGAGTTGAATTGAGTAGCCCGCCGTTTGATGAAACGTTTGTGTGATGCGGCGTTTGAATTATCACCGGGCACGCCGATTAGGAGCGCGCCGGTTGTAAACAGAAAGGGGAGCTGGAAAATGGCGAAAACTGTGATCGGGTTGTTTGATAATCGCGCCGAGGCGCAGAGCGTGGTGCAGGCACTCGTGGGCGAGGGCTTCCGGCGCGACGACATCAGCGTTATGTCGAAGAAGATGGACGGGCAGGACAACAGGCAGGGCGAAACGGTCGCCTACGTCGAAGAGGACGGGGAAGAACAGATTAAAGACATGGCGATGGGCGCGGGCACGGGCGCGGCCATCGGCGGCCTCGCCGGACTGCTCCTGAGCCTCACGTCGCTGGCGATTCCGGGCATCGGCCCCGTGCTTGCGGCCGGGCCGCTTGCCGCCATCATCGCGGGCGCGGGGATCGGCGCAACCGCCGGGGGTTTGATCAGCGGCCTGACGCGTCTCGGCGTGCCCGAAGACGACGCCAACTATTATGCCGAAGGCGTGCGGCGCGGCGGAACGCTCATCAGCGTCGATGCGTCGGACGAGAAGGCGGAGCGCGCGGTCGCCATTATGAAGCAACACGGCGCGGTGGAGATCGATAAGCGCGCCGCCGAGTGGCGCGACGAAGGCTGGAGCGGGTTCGACTCGAACGCTACGAACACCGCTTACAACGCTTTCGCGGGCGGCAGTCAAATGAAAGCCGATTCGTCGGAAATGACGGCGGAGCATCAACGTCCGGTGGCCGACGCGCGCGCCGCGCAGGGTCAGGTTGCCGTCCCCGTCATCGAGGAGCAGTTGCAGGTGAGCAAGCGCGAGGTGGAGCGCGGCGGCGTGCGTGTCGAGACGCACGTGTCGGAGAAGCCCGTCGTCGAGAACGTCGAACTGCGCGATGAACACGTCAACGTCGAGCGTCGCCCCGTCGATTACACTTTCCACGGCACGGAGTCGGAGGCTTTCAAGGAATCACTCGTCGAGATCAGAGAGGCATATGAAGAGTTAGTTGTGAAGAAGAAGGCGCGCGTCGTCGAAGAGATCGTGGTCAACAAGGAAGTGGAACAGCACACCGAGACCGTACACGAAACTCTGCGCCGCACGGATGTCAGCGTCGAGCCGATAGATCAGGGCAACAAGGCGCGCGGCGCACGCGCATCGGCGCAAAACGACGATCCGCTCGACCTTTAACGCGACCTGAAAATATCCGGTCGATAATTTCGCGGCTCCGGCCGCTACAAAACCACGGGGAGGAATGTTTGATGATGAACGTCGGAAGGTTTTCCAAATTCCTGAGAGTCGGCCTGCTCAGCCTGACCCTGCTTGCGAGCGCGGGCGCGGCAGTCGCACAAAACAATGATAACAACAACGCGAACCGCGCGGGCGACAGGGACGACCGGCGCGAGGTGAGGACGGCCGACCGCGACGAGGATACGGACTGGGGCTGGCTCGGCCTGCTCGGTCTCGCCGGACTGCTCGGCCTGATGCCGCGCAAGAAAAAGGAAGTTCACGTTCGCGACACGCACAACGCGCGCGACGCGAACGACCGCAGATAACCGAAGACCGTCAAGACCCGTCAGGAAGACGATAATCGCACGCTACAACGCAGGGCACGGAGAGCCTTCTCTCCATGCCCTGCGTTTCTTGTTTTATAGCTGCAACCTGATTCAAGCCACGACCGGCATGAAGCGCGCGCCGTAGGGCATCACGTAACCCTCCTGCCGCGCGCCGCCTTCAACCTCGGCGAGCGCGTCCGCAATCGTGCGCGCCGGGGTCATGCGCATGCGACGCACGTCAGTTGCGTCGAGGCCGGAGACGAGCACGACGTTGAAGCGTTCGGCTTTGGATAAAAGCGCCCACGCGGTCTGTCCGTTGACGGCGTAGGCTTCGCGCAGGCGCGCGGCCAGCGCATGCGAATTTTCGGCGTCGAACCACTGGAGGAAATCGGCGCGCCCCGTGCCGTCGGCGCACTCCGCGACGAGTATGATCGTGCCGCCTTCGAGGCAGGCGTGCGCGGCCATGTCGAGCGTCTTGTGCGCCTGGATCAGGTTGATGTCGTGCGGCCAGCCTCCGCACGACGCGACGACGAGAGGACGCTTCTCCGCGATCCTGATCGTGTGCGCGTCCGCATACTCGGCGCAGCCCAGACGGTGCGCCGCGCGCCAGTCGCCCGCGTAGAGGCGCACGGCCTCGCCGCGCTCGTTCGTCCACGTGTTGAGAAGAAAGGACGGCGCGATCTCGGCCGCGATGCGCTCGCATTCTTCGTGGACGGCGTTGCCGTCGAGCCTTCCGGTGCCGACGCCCGCGCGCCGCGCGCCCGTCTCGAAATCGAGAGCGTGCAGGTGGGTTGCGGCAATCGAGCGCGCGGAGGCGAGGCCGGGGCAGATGCTTTTGCGCCCGCCCGTGAAGCCCGCGAAATAGTGAAAATTGATCGCGCCGGTCAGGATCACGTGATCGTGTTCGGCCAGCGCGCGATTGAGTTCGACGGGTGTGCCGCCCTCGGTCGTGCCGAATTGGACGTGCTGCGTCGCGTCTTCCGCATCATGGTCGAGCGTGCGGATGCGTTGGAGGACGAAGGGCGTGAGCAGTTCGCGCTTCTCCGCCGCGTTGACGGGGCGATGAATGCCCGTGGCAAAGATGATGCGCAAATCGTGGGGCGCGACGCCGAGTTGGATGAGACGCCGTATGAGCAGGTTGACGACCTGCCCGGAGGCGGTCGCGCGCGTCGCGTCCGAGACGACGATGAGCACGCTCTCGTTCGGCGAGATGATGTCTTCGAGGGGCGGCGAGTCGATGGGATCGTCGATCAGCGCGCCCATCTCCGCGTCGGAGAGCGGCCGCACCTTTGTCTCGTCCTCCGGCGCGAGAACTCGAAAGCGCCCGTCGTCATCGACGAAAGAGACCTGCCCCCGACCGTAAGCTAATTCGACATTTGCCATAAGTTCAAAAGGTGAAGGGGCAAAGGGTAAAGGGTAAAGGTGGAGGAGAAGGTCGTCCGATTCTCTCTCCGGCTCCTGTCTTTACCCTTATCCTTTACCCCTTCCCCCTTACCCTCTCCCCGTTGATTTCAAATTCCGAACCGCACGAGCGCGCCCTCGATCACGTCGAGCGAAGCGAAGTCCGCGCCGCCGGCCGAGCGCGCTTCGACGAGCCAGCGGCGCAGGCGGCGCGCATCGTCGAGCGTCGGGATGCGGCACGCGCCCGTCAGGGCGAGCGTCACCAGGTGATCCGGCGCGCCGTGCGTGACGAGCGCGGCCTGCAACGCCGCCTGCTCCCGTAGGTCGAGTGTGAGCAGAAGATTGATTTCCATAAAGGCTGGTCTGTTGTCAGTAGTCCGTTGTCCGTTGCATATGGCAATCACACAAGCTGCTAAAGATTTGGATTGGACAACTGACAACGGGCTACTGACAACTGACTATTTCTCCGAACTGAAACAGGCCGTGCCCGCGTGGCAGAAGTGGAAGGTATCATCCTCGAAGTCCTCGGTCTCCATTTGCAGCGTCAGGTGATCGACGCCGAAGCGGTCGTGGAGTTTGACGCGCAACTCTTTGAGCAGTTCGGGCTGCGTGACCGTGTGCGCGTGGACGACGTGCGCGCTCAGGGCTTCGCGCCCCGAAGTGATCGTCCAGACGTGCAGGTCGTGGACGCCTTCGACGCCCTCCGTCGTGCGGATGACCTCTTCGACCGATGCGAGGTTGATGTGCGCGGGCGTGCCCTCCAACAAGACGTTGGTCGATTCCTTGATGAGATGCCACGAACTCCAGACGATCAGGAGCGCGATCCCCGCGCTGAACAGCGCGTCCGCCCTGTACCACCCGTAAGCCGACATCAACACGCCCGCGATGATCGCGCCGACCGAGCCGAGCGCGTCGCCCATGATGTGCAGCCACGCGCCGTGCATGTTCAGGTCGTCGTGGTGAGCGCCGTGCAGCAGCCACGCGCAGGTGAGGTTGACGGCCAGGCCCCCGGCGGCGATGACGATCATCAGGTTACTTTCGACCACGCGCGGATCGTGCCAGCGTTCGTATGCCTGATAGAAGATCAGGAGCGCCATCACCACGAGCGCCACGCCGTTAACGAGCGCGGCGAGGATTTCCAGACGGTGATAACCGAATGTTTTGCTCGGCGTGGCGGGACGCGCTCCGAACCAGACGGCCATCAGCGCGAGCGCGAGCGCGGCCACGTCCGTAAGCATGTGCCCGGCGTCGGCCAACAGCGCGAGCGAGCCGGTCAGCCAACCGCCGAACGCTTCGGCCAGCATGTAGAGCGCGGTCAGCGCGAGCACGATCAGCAGGCGGCGTCGGCTGCGCTCGGCGCGCGGCGACAAATGCCGGTGCGGCGCGTGCGCGCCGTCATGATGTTGGCCGTGCTCTCGGTGCTGTGCTGGAAGGGCGTTCATCTCTCACACCGCGTTTGCGTGAAATAAAATTAAAGCCGGATGCAGCCTGTAAGATACAAGCGCATCCGGCAATGGTCAACAACGTCTGCGTGCAACTACGACGGGCGGGCGCGGCGCGCCGCCGGGCTTTAAAATTCGGCCACTTGCAACGCCCGGTTGAAGTCCCTGTATAGTTCGTTGAAGTTGCGAATGGCGCGCTCCAGAACGTAGGGCATCTCCTCGATCTCGGCGGGGTTGATGGTCAAATTCGCATGATTGACGAAGGCCGCGTGCTGGTCGCCGCTGCGCGCGTCGGGCAGTAGATGGACGAAGAACAGGCGGCGACGCGCGGCGGGTCTGAGCGCGGAAACCTCGCGTTTGATGAAGGCCGCGCCCTGTTCCTGTATATCGAACTGCGGGTCGAGCAGGACGACATCCATCTGATCCTCGCGCATGCGTTCGATGGCCTGCGTCGTATCTTCCGCGACGAAGGCTTCATAACCGTTTTCGACGAGCGCGCGCGCCACCGCGAAACGGTGATCGGACGAGGCGCAGATGAGCGCGCGCCGGTGTCCGTGGCCGCCGCCCTGCGCGGACTTCGACGCCGCTCCCATCGCGCGCTGGAACAGCGACGCGAGCAACCGCGCCGCCTCTTCGCTGTCTGCGCCCGCCGCGCCTTGAGACGAATTGGCCGCTTCCGCCTCGGGTTTATAAGCAGGGGCGGGACGCGGGCGCTCGAAGCGCGAATTGACCGCCGCCGCGTCGCCGCCCGGATTGCTCGCGCCCTGCTCGACCGACGCCGGGGCGGGCGGCTGCGCGTTGATCATGTGCTGGCACTTCGGGCAGCGAACCGTAAACGAGCGCGCCGGAATTTTCGTGTCGTCGAGTTGAAGGCGCGCGCTGCATTGCTGGCAGATGATAACCATAATTCGATGTCGTATGTCAGGTTGCGGAATGGCGAATAAAAAACGAGTTGTCTTTCAGTCCGCACTCGTCATTTCTAATTAAGTTCGAACACCACGGGCGAGTTGCGTTGGGGCTTGCGTGCCGGGGTCGGGACGTTATCGTCGCCGTGCATGAAGTCCTCTTTGCCGCTCACGCCCTTGAGTTCAAGCAGCAGATTGTTCTGGTTGGTGGCGAAGGCGAGACCGTCTTCGAGCGAGACGATCTTGCGCTCGATCATCTCTTTGATCACGCCGTCGAAATGCTGCATGCCGTCGAACTTGCCGTCGCGCATGGCGTCGAGGAGGGTCTTGCCTTCCGTCTCGCCGTTCTGCAAATACTCGCGCGTGCGCGGCGTGGACTTCATGATCTCAACCGCCGCGACGCGCCCCTTGTCGTCGGCGCGCGGGATGAGTCGTTGCGAGAGGATGTAGCGGAAGGTTTGCGCGAGGCGCGTGCGGATAACCTGCTCCTCGTTTTTCGGATAGAGGCCGATGATGCGGTCGACGGTTTTGGAGGCGTCGATGGTGTGGAGAGTGGAGAGGACGAGGTGTCCCGTCTCGGCCGCTTCGAGCGCGATCTCGGTGGTCTCATAATCGCGCATCTCGCCGATCAGGATCACCTTCGGGGCTTGCCTGAGCGCGGCGCGCAGTGCCGACGGGAAATCCTTCGTGTCCGTCCCGATCTCGCGCTGGTTTATAGTCGAGCGGCGGTGCTGGTGCAGGTATTCGATGGGGTCTTCGATGGTGACGATGTGGTAGTGATGCAGTTCGTTGATCTGATCGATGAGGGCGGCGAGCGTGGAGGTCTTGCCCGCGCCGGTCGGGCCGGTAACGAGGACGATGCCGTTGCGCAGGCCGGCGATCTCGGAGAGTTGTGCCGGGAGATCGAGCGAGGCGAGACTGGGTATCTCGGTCGGGATGACGCGCATGACGATGGAATAAGTGCCGCGCTGCTGGAAGATGTTGACGCGGAAACGAATCTTGGCGGGCAGCGAATAACTCAAATCCACGGAGCCCGTCTGCGCAAGACGTTGGGCGGCGTCGGGGTTGCCCTCCATCAGCGACATGGCGATGATCTCGGTCTGGTAGGGCGAGAGCTTTTGCAGGCCGAGCGGCTGCACGGAGGTCAGTTTGCCGTTGACCTCCACTTGCGGCTGCTGGCCGACCGAGAAGTTGAGGTCGCTGATTTTGTCCGAGACGAGCAACATGCGCTCGATGACCGGAGGCAGATCGAAGAAACTCATGCCCTTGAATGCTCCATTGAGGCTAAAGGAAGTTTTGTCGAGAAAACCGACGGGTGGCGGGATTTACGGGATGCGACAAGCGGATCAATTAGTCACCGCCTGCACCACTTTCATACTCGCAAATCGGGCGCGCAAACGCAAGTTAAAAGTTTGTGAAGGCTGGCCGAGGCGGGATTTATACGGCCTGACGCCGCCCGATGAGTTGCACGCGCGCCGGTCAGGCCGCCTCTTTCAACTCAAACTCAACCTTAATTCTTTCGTCCGTTTGGCGATCAAATCAGGGGCTGCGAGCAGCGCGCTGACGAGGGCGACCGAATCTGCTCCGGCGTCGAGGACGGCGCGGGCGGTATCGCTGGTGATGCCGCCGATGGCGACGAGGGCGACCGATGCGTCGATGGAATCGCGGACGCGGCGCAGGGCTTCGAGGCCGATTGTGGGGTCGGGGTTTTCTTTCGTGTGCGTGTCGAAGATGGGGCCGAGGGCGATGTAATCGACGGGCAGGCGCGCGGCTTCGATGGCCTGCGCGACGGTGTGCGTGGAATAGCCGATGATGAAGCGTTCGCCGAGCAGGCGGCGCGCGGCCACCGGGTCGAGGTCGTCCTGTCCGAGATGCACGCCGTCGGCGCCGATGGCGAGCGCGATGTCGGCGCGGTCGTTGACGATGAGGCGCACGCCGCGTTCGCGCGCGACACTGATGGCCTCGTCCGCCGCGTCGTGGAACTCGCGTGGAGAGAGATGTTTTTCGCGGAGTTGGATGAAGCGCGCGCCGCCGTCGCGCAGGCGTCCGACCTGTTCGGCGTGCGAGAGACCTGTGAGGCGCGCGTCGGTGATGGGGTAAAGTTTCGGGAGTTTCATCCGGCCTCGCTCTTTTGTTTCGGGATATTCATCCGGCCTCGCTCTTTGCGTGCGAACGGGAAAATTTGCTAAGTTCAGCTTATCTCAATCAACTTCAAGCGAGAAGGATAACCTTATGGCACTCGTCGGAGCGAATGAACTGAAACGAAAAATGCTGATCTCGGTCGAGGGGCACCCCTACACGGTGCTGGAAGTCTTCTTCGCGTCGCCGACGGCGCGCGGCGCGGCGACGATGGTACGCACGCGCCTGCGCCAATTGCTGACGGGCGCGGTGCTGGAAAAAAGTTTTAAAGCGACGGAGAAGTTTGCCGAGCCGGACGTGCAATACGTGCCCGCCTCGTTCCTTTATTCCGACGGCGAGGGGTTTCACTTCATGGACGAATCGAGCTACGAACAGTTCATGTTCACGGGCGAGCAGGTGGGCGACGATCAGGGTTATTTGAAGGAAGGCGTCTCGCTGCAAATCCTCAAGTACAACGGCGCGCCCGTCTCGCTGCAACTGCCGCAGTACGTCGAACTCGTCGTGACCGAAACCGAACCCGGCATGCGCGGCGATACGGCCGCGGGCGGCGCGAGCAAAAAGGCCAAACTCGAAACCGGCCTGAGCGTCAACCTACCGCTCTTTATCAAGGAGGGCGAAACGGTGCGCGTCAACACGCAGACGGGCGAAGTGGCGGGAAGGGCTTAAGGCAGGGGAAAGGGTAAGGGGTAAAGGGTAAGGGTCGAAGAAAGCAGCGCGCGATGAACGTGCTCTTTTCTTTTCCTTTACCCTTTACCCCTTACCCTTTCCCCTGCTTTTATTCTTTACACTTGACGCCTTCGGGGAACGGCATCAACGTGCCGGAATAGAACGGTTCCTGATATTCCCGGAAGAGGTAGTCAACTTTGAGATAGTTGGCGGCGAATTCGAGCAGGCACCACGCCGGTTTTTGCGCCGCTCTCATAGCGAATCCCCTACGTGTTTACGTGTTTCAGTCCGCTCACTTCTCTTTCGCGGTCTTGAAATCCGAGCCGCTCCCGGCCGGGTCAAACTGCCGCATGTAGGGCGACAGGGCGGGTTCTTTTTTGAACTTGCCGCCGCGCGTGATCGCCCAGCGTTGCAGCCACGAGATGCCCGTCTCACCCGCATAATCGTCGCGGTGCTCGTAGGCTTTATCCTTCAAGGCTTCGTCGAGCGTGACGAACTCGTAGCCGCGCCGTATCAACATGGCGGCGACGCGGTCGAAGTGATCCGCGTTGAGGGCGTTGGCGTGGATAAGGAGCGTTTGCTGAATCTCGTGCCCGAAGAGTTCGACAGACATGCGCTCGTAGAATTCAAACATCTCCTCCATGTAAGGCACGTACTCGTCTGCGACGCGCCGCGCCGTCTCCCGGTCGCCGCGCTGCAAGGCTTGCGTGTAGGCCTGCGCGAAAATCCACTCGGAGTTGTCAATCGTCACGGGCGCGATGCGATAGCCGCGCGCGGCGAGAAAGCGCTCGAACGCCTCTTTGGTCTTGAGGTCAGGCCCCGTGTTGAGATAGGGATGACGAAAGTAGCGCAGTTTCATGTTGCGCGCGGCGAGCAGCGAACGCGTGACGGGTTCGCCGTCGATGACCTGTTGCTGAAACGCCGCGAGCGGCGTGCGGTGGAAACTCGCGTGGCCGAAGGTGTGGTTGCCGAGCTCGTACCCGGCGTCCGGCCACATCTTGAGGACGGCGACGAGCGCTTCACGCTCGCCCTCGCGTTGCAGTTTTCTCTCGTTGACGAAGCCGATGGCCGGAATCTTGTTCGCCCGAAACGCGCCGAGAAGTTTCGACGTGAATTCGCGCACTCCGCCCGCGCCAGTCTTCCCCCCGTCGCCCGTAAACGGCAGGTCGTCAACCGTCACGGCGACCCGGCGGCGTGGCGCGTCGTTCGTCGTCGCCGCCGCCACCGCCGCACCGCGCGGCGCGTCGCGCTGGAAGAAGCCGAACGAAGGCGACGCGAGTAGTGTGATGATCAGGATGAAAACGAGTCTGGTACGGCCTGCACTCATGTCGAGCTCCTTCCTGCGAACTTCACGGTCGGCCGTGTCGTCCTGTCGAAACGATGCGTCGTGCGTGGCTTAAACTTCCCAGCCGCGCTCAGTTTTTCACTTTGTATAGTTTGGAGTAGTCAACCCCGCCGCGGCTGATGTCGAACTGCCGCATGAAGGGCGAGATGTCGGGTTCGTCCGTGAGCGGTTGCCCTTTATCCAGAGCCCAGCGTTCGAGCCATGAAAGGCCCCCCCGGCCGATGTAGGCGGTCTTCTGTCGATAGGCTTTGTCTTCCAGAGCCTCTTCGAGCGTGACGAACTCGTAGCCGCGTCGCTTCATCATCGCCACGAGGTCTTCCATCTTGTGCGCGTTTAGAGCGTTCGCGGTGAGCATCAGGACTTGCGGCAATTCGTAGCCGAGCGTCGTCCGCGAGAGTTCTTCGTAATACTCGAACATGCGCTCCATGTAAGGAAGGTATTCGTCGGCGACGCGTCGCATGGTTTCTTCGTCTTCGGCGCGATGGGCGTCGGCATAGACGCGCCCGTAGAGCCAGTCCGAGTTATCAATCGTCACCTGATGAATCTGGTAGCCGCGCCCGGCGAGGAAGGCTTCCGCCGCCTCTTTCGTCTCGCGGTTCGGTCCCGTGTTGAGATAGGGGTAACTGAAATAACGCGGGCGCATGCCGCGCTCCGACATCAATTTGCCCGTGATCTCTTCGCCGCGAATCACGTCCTGTTGAAACTCCGCGAGCGGCGTCTTGTAGAGGTTCGAGTGGGCGCGGGTTTGCGTGCCGAGTTCGTGCCCGGCGTCGAGCCAGAGTTTGAGGAGGCGCACGCGTTCTTCGTCAAGACGGCCTCCGTCCTCCTCTCTGTAGAACTGTTTCTCGTTGACGAAGCCGACGGTGCGAATCCGGTTGGCGGCCAGCGTGGCGAGCAGGCGGCGCGTGTCCTTGTCCGCGCGCGGTGTGTGGTAGGTGCGGACGGCGGGCAGGGCGACGAAGGTGACGGCCACACGCCGCTTCGCCCGCGCGGTCTTCACAGGCACGTCGCGCCCCGCGCGCGAATCCTTGTTCTGTGCGAGGCCGAAAGTTTGCGCGCAGGCGACGACGCCCGCCAGCACGACGAGGACGACGAGCGCGCTCGCCAGCAGGGGCGAGCGCGCTCCTCTTGCCGGGGCGGGCTGAACTTTGATCAAGCGTTGAATGCGTTGCACAAGTACACCTCCGTTGGCGGCGACGGCCAGCATGCGCGTGTTCGTCTTCTGGCCGCGCAAAGTTTCCAGTATGGTGAGGGCGCGCGCATAGACAAGCACGTCGCCCGTGGCGCGGACGGCGAGATCGTCGCAGGCGTGCTCGCGCTCGATGCGCATGCGCCCCGACAGCCACCACACGGCCGGGTGATAAAACAGCACGGCCTCGGCCACGCTCTGCAAGATGTTGACGAGATAATCGTGGCGGCGGATGTGCGCCAGTTCGTGCGCAAGGAGCGCTTCGAGTTGCGGCGCGCTCAAACCCGTCAGAGCCGCGGCGGGCACAAGGATGACGGGACGCAACCACCCGATCACGGTCGGCACTTCCACCAGCGCCGACTCGCACAGGCGGACGGGTCTCGAAACACGCAACTGCCTAGCGAGCCGCTCCAGCGTCTCGCGCATGTCGCGCGCGAGCGCGCCGAGGGGCTCGCGCCTGAGACGCCGCGTCAACATCCAGCCCCCGAGAAGCCGCAGCATCAAGACGAAAGTTCCCCCGAACCAGAGCAGAACCAGCCACGGCAAAGCCGACGTGAGACGATCTTCCGCCCAACGCTGCAAAGGCGCGGACGCCCCTTCGTCGTCGGGCACGACCAGTAAATTCGCGTAGAGTCGTATCTGCGCGCCGGATGATTTCGCGGGCGCGCTCGTTACGCTCCGCGGTTCGGCCGCCGCCGCTTCCGAAGCGCGCCCGTCGAAGCCGACGGCGGTCGCGTTTGAGTTGAGGTGGAAGAACGTCGCGACGGGCAGCGCGAGCATCAGGAGCATGCAGGCGCAGGCAACCGTGTAGCGCAGATTAGCCGTCGCGCGCCTGAGCGACAGCGCGACGCACGCGTAGAGAAGCCCGACGAGCGCGCCCTGCCAGACGAAATGCAGGAGCGTCCACCCGAGTGTTTCGAGCACGGGATGCGACAGAAGCGCGTGCGTGTTTCTCATGACTTACCTCGCTCGAACTCGTCCAGCATGTCGCGGATGGTTGATAACTCTTTCGCCGAAGTCTTCTTCGCGGAGAGAGCCTGCATCACGAGTTTCGTCGCCGAGCCGTCGAAGGCGCGTTCGAGCAGGTGGCCGATGAGTTGGCGTTGCGTCTGTTCGCGCGCGAGCCGCGCCTCGTAGACGTGCGCGCGCTGCCGCTCGTCGCGCTCGACCAACCCCTTCTCCGCCATGATCTGCATCAACTTCAAGACGGTCGTGTAGCCGGTCGCGGGCTTCGTCAGGCTGATCGCCTGATGCACGTCGCGCACGGTACACGCCCCGCGCTGCCACAGCACGTTCAGAATTTCCAACTCCGCATCGGTCGGGCGCGGCACTTCTCGTTTGGGCATCTTCCAGACTCCTTCTCAACACTTTCCCATTCCGACGCGCGACACCTTACTACGAAGTTTTTCGTATTGTCAACGAAAACTTTCGTACTTGCGGATATTGTCGCGCTATCACACGACTCTTCCGCCGCCTGCTCTTGTTCGCGCGGAATGTTCCTGAACGTTCGCGCGAGAATTGCTGTAGGCGTCGAAGGCGGAAGGCAAGTTTTTTCGCGGCGGGGCGTTGGCGTGTTGACCGGAGAGGTTGAAATGTTGAAAACTAGCCGCGCTAGATTCATTCGTCGCTTTACCAGCGCGTGCGCCGCCGGTCGAGGCCGAAAGCGCGTGCGCGCCGGCAATGAGGGGCTACGTGGTTCAGGAAAGTTCAAGCACCGGTTCAAACAGTCATGAAATGGCCGCGCCGCTCAAGGTGCTCGTCGTCGAGGACTTCGAGGACACGCGCTCCCTGATGCGCCTCGAACTGGAGAAGCGCGGCTTCCGCGTTGTCGAAGCCACGGACGGCGAGCAGGGCGTCGAGTTCGCCGCGCGCGAACGCCCCGACATCATCCTCATGGACATCGGCCTGCCGCAGATTGACGGCATCGAGGCCACACGCCGCATCCGGGGCGACGCCACCATGCGCGACGTGCTCATCGTCGCCCTCACCGCGCACCACGAAACCGAATACCGCGCCCAAGCCCTCGCCGCGGGCTGCGACGCCTACCTCACCAAACCCGTGGACTTCGACTGGCTCATAGACCTGCTCGGCCGCCTCCTCCCCTGACCCCGCCGCACACGCTAAAACGCCCCGCCGCGAAAAGCGGCATTGTCGTTTTGTGCGATATAATCTCAACCATCAGCGTGCCGCACTGAAGCCTCCGGCCTAACGCCGGTCTGGGTGTCGAGTTGAAGCTGGTTCAAAAGGCGTCGGGCTAAAATGCCGACTTTCAGGAAAGGAGCGTTTGAGATGAAATTGAGAAACAAACTCGTTGCAGCGTGGGTCTTCATGTTCATCTTGTCGGTTTCGATAGGCGCGCAATCCCCACCCGAGTTGGAAGTGTCCGATGCACGGTTTACATATAACGTGAACGCGGCGCTCGACCCTGCCAATGTTCTTTCGGGCAAGCGAGCCGGCGCTCCGACGACCGTGACGGATTCTCCCGTCCAGCGGGTGTCCGCGCTCTTCCGAAACGCAGGCTCGAAGCCGATCAAATCCGTGTCCTGGGAATACATCGTCTTCAAAGATTCGGATGAGAGGGAGATTCTGGAAGTCTATTCGGTTCGGAGCAACCGGACGATTCTTCCCGGCGAGTCGGCGCGGTTGCACAAGGAGGGTTATCGCCTGCGAAATTCCTCGTATCAGAAAGCCCGGGTGATTCGCATCGAGTATGCGGACGGCACGGTGTGGCAAGGCTCGAAGACTAAAAGATAAGTTGTTTGCGGCCGGAGACTGAAACGCGACGGCCGGGCGATTTCATGCGAGCCTCCCGCGACGGCGAATAACGCGTCGTCATCCGCGAGTCTTCACGATCAATGCTGTACGGTTGTGCGCAGGCGCGCGAACAACCGCCGTGCATCACCTGTCGCGCATTCAACGCTCGTGGCGTACAAGTCCGCCGGATGAAGCCCGGACGCGGCCGGGCGCAGGCATTTATCAGGCGAGCCGGTTTTTCGGGAAACTTTCTCGCAACGCGGCTCACCAGAATTTCCACCACGGTTTTTCGCTCGCCGCACGCTCCGTCTCCCCGGTCGGATTCCGGATCGTGATCTCCAACTCGCCGCCCTGATCCGGATTCCATCCCCCGGCCAACAGGTCGCTTATGTACCCGAGCACGGTTTGACCTTGATACTCCGTGTCCGCCTGCGCGCGTTTGGTCATGTCCTCGCTCAGGTAAGCGCGCACCGTGACATGATAGTCGCGTTCACCGCGTTTGAGTCCGACCGCCCAGTCCGTGCCGGGACGGCTGCTGCCGTCCGGCTGGATGAAATGAGCAGATAACGCGCCTTCGATCCTCATCAACCATTGATCTTCATTTGTCATTTGAAATGGTTCTCCATGTGACAAGACATGGCTAAGAGCCGGAACCCCGCAAATATACAAGGTATTCCTGAAGAACTTTAAGACCCTCTTCATTACAACATCCGCTCATCCACGTATGGGGCGGAAATTCTTCGCACAGCCGCGCGCATCTCGCGCGAATCCGATCCATTTCGGTGTCGGCTATGGTGAAAGTGCAAAATCATCCCAATCGCCGGGGTCGTCCGTGCCGTTAAGGAAGGCCTCGATCTCGTCAGCCACTTCATCTTTCGTGAGTTTGTGAGGCTTCTGCGGGAGCATGGCCGGCAACGCCAAAAGCAATATCACGGCGGCCACGGCCGATCCGCCAATGAGCCGGACATTCATAGACTCATTCCAGGAAAAGCATCTCGCGTTTGCCGCGCCGTGCGGCCTCAACTCCGTGACGAAACGTTGTCACTCGATTTACAGATCATCCGGTTCCCGGCGCGCGTCACCCTGAAACTTTAGAGTGTCAGCGTTTGGGCGTCTCGACATTCTGTCCGGCGGGCGACGCGGACGCGCCCGGTCGCAGGTGTTCCGTAAAGAGTTTGAGTATGCGTTTGTACTCGTCCGCCCAACTCGTCTCGCGCTCGAAGGCGTGGTCTTCGACGGGGTAGGGGGCGAGTTCCCAATTCTCTTTGCGGAGTTCGATGAGGCGCTGGGCGAGGCGCACGGAATCCTGAAAATGGACGTTCACGTCAACCATGCCGTGACAGATGAGGAGCGCGCCGCGCAAGCCTTCCGCGAAGTAGATCGGCGAACTGCGCCTGTAGGATTCCTGATCGGCCTGCGGCAGGTTGAGAATGTCCGAGGTGTAAGGGTGGTTGTAGTGCGCCCAATCGGTGACGGGACGCAAGGCCGCGCCCGCCGCGAACACGTCGGGCGTGGTGAACATCGCCATCAGCGTGATGAAGCCGCCGTATGAACCGCCGTAGATGCCGATGCGCTTCGGGTCTATGTTGTGTTCGGCGGAGAGATAACGCGCGGCATCGACGTGGTCGGTCAAATCTTTGCCGCCCATGTGCCGGTAGATGCCTGTGCGCCAGTCGCGGCCGTACCCGGCGGAGCCGCGATAGTCTATGTCGAGCACGGTGTAGCCGCGCTCCATCAGCAGGTGATGAAACATGTACTCGCGGTAATAACTGCTCCACCAATTATGAACGTTCTGCAAATAGCCCGCGCCGTGTACGAAGAGAACGGCCGCGCCGTTCGGCCGCGCGGGTTTGTAGAGACGCGCACGCACCGTCTGCCCGTCGCGCGCGCGGATTGCGACGATGGGCGGCTCGATCCAGTCGTGCGCGAAGAATTCGGGAATGGGCGAGGTCGTCACCTGTTTCGCATCCGACATGGGCGCGCTCGGGGCGAGGTAGAGTTCCGGCGGCTTGTTGCTGTATGAGCGAACGATGGCAAGCATACGCTCGTCGGGCGAGATGTCGGCCGCGTTGTTGCCGGGCATGGCGGTCAGGCGCGTCGGGCGCGCGCCGCCCGCGACGGGCATCGAGTAGAGGTGTCGCTCGGCGAAACTGACTTCGCTTGAGGTGAAATAGAACTTCGTCCTGTCTTCGGAGAGCCGCACGTCGGAGACTTCAAACGCGCCGCGCGTCAACTGCGCGGGCGCCGCGCCGCCGTCAATCGAAACCGTGTAGAGGTGTGCGAAGCCGTCCTGCTCCGACACGAAATAGACGCGCCGGTTATCGGCGAGCCAGCCGAGCGTGAACGCGCCGGGGCCGCCCGTCCAGGCGTCGTCGTGAATCGAGGCGAGCGTTTTCGTTTTACCCGTCGCCGGGTCGAGCAAGAGCACCCAGCGATCTTTATTGTCGGCCGAACGCGCCAGCATCGCCGCATTCTTGCCATCATCCGACCATTGCAACTGGAATAGCTGCACGTCGCGTTCGCGCGCCTCCTGCGTGGTCGCCTGCGCCGTGCCTTCGGTCTGCGTGCGCGGCGGTTGCTGTCCCTGCTGCTGCCCCTGCTGCTGCGGCGGTTGCCCTTGCTGCGCTTGAGATTGTCCCTGCGTTTGCGCCCCTTGCTGCGCCTGCGGTGTTGTGGTGCCGCGCTCGCGCTCGGCCTGCTCGGTGGCATTCTGCTCGGTGCGCGTGCGGACGACGGGCGCGGCCTCCGCGCGCTGCCCGTGGTCTATGGGGCGCGCATCGCCCGTCTCGACCGAGATGAGGAACATGCGCGTGCGCCCCTGCGCGTCGCCCACCTTCGTGCGCCCCGGAATGTCTTCCGTGTAGGCCGACTCCGTAACGTAGTTCGGCACAATCGTCTGCCTGCCCGCCGTCGCAGGCTCCGAGATGACGACGACGACGAAGCGGCCGTCAGGCGAGAGCGTGAGATTCGAGACGCTCTGCCCCGTCGCCACGTTGAAAGGCTTTCGCCGCTCGCGCGCCTTGCGTTTCGCCTCCTGCTCCTCGCGCCTCTCCGCTCGCTCGCGCACGGCTTCGATCAACCTGCGCTCCTCTTTCTTCAAAACTTCCTGGCTCTCCGTCGCGCGCGCCTGCACGCCGCCACCGCCGCCGATGCGTATGTCGGTCAACTGTTCGAGCAGACCGCCGTCGAGCGAGAGCACGTAGAGATTGTTCTGGCGCGTGAAATAGATGCGCCGCCCGTCGCGCGTGAAGCGCGGGTTCGTCTCCGCCTCGGTGGTGCGGGTCAGCGGGCGTCGCGCGCCGCGCGCGTGCTCGTAGAGATAAACGTCGCCCTCGTCGGCGAAGACCGTCAACTTTTTATCCTTCGACAGATCGCCCGACGCGGGCGGCGCGTTTTTCGCTTCCTCCTCCGAGAGCTTGCGCAGCCCCGTGCCGTCGCGATTGACGACATAAGTGTCCATGTCCTTCAGGCGCGGCTCGGTCGCCCCTTTCCAGCGAAAATAAACTCGCGCGCCGTCCTGCGACCAGCGCACGTTGCCCGGCGTGTAGCCCACGAGCGCAGCCCCGCGCATGATGCTGTCAACCGTCAACTCGAACCGCTTCGGCGACGACGCCGCCGCCGTCGCTTGTTGCGCAACGATAGTTGGAATTGTTTGTTGGAGGAGCAGGAAGGCGACCACGAGCGCGGCTATTCGACGGCGGTTAATGCTATTTTTCATATCCCGTTTTCATGTGCTTAAA
The DNA here is from genome assembly GCA_035645695.1 of Pyrinomonadaceae bacterium. Taxonomy (GTDB): domain Bacteria; phylum Acidobacteriota; class Blastocatellia; order Pyrinomonadales; family Pyrinomonadaceae; genus JAIVJZ01. The sequence continues at coordinate 74,171 of DASQMC010000070.1, read as the reverse complement.
GTTTGATCGCTTCGACCGTCACGTTCAAATCCGGCGTGACCGTCACGGTGTGATTGTCCGGCACGTCGAGCCAGTCGTCGCGGTCATCGGTCAACCGCTCGCTGGCGATGATGACCGCCGCGGCCTGTTCCTGATCGCGCACCGTGTGCATGTCGCACAGGCCGCCGGGCAGGCACTCGAAAAGCTTGCCCCGCGAGATGTGCAGCGAGTTTCCGGCGAGACCTTCGGCCGAGCAGTAGCGTGAGATGACGATTGACTCGCCGTCCGTCACGGCGAAATTGTAATGCGAAGGCTCGGCCACGCCCGCCCCGAGCGTCCACTCGTTCAGGCGCGCGATAGTTTCCACGACGGCCGCGCGCATCTGCACGGCGTCGGCCTCGCCGAACGGCACGCGCAAATTGTCTAGAAAGAGCGCGAAGGCGTGTTCCGAGTCGGTCGTGCCCATCACCATGTTGTAAAACTCGTCCTTCAAACTCTCGCGTAAGCGTCGCCTGATGCGCTCAAACCCCGCGACCGAGCCGTTGTGCATCCACATGAAACGGTCGTAGGCGAACGGGTGGACGTTCGACTCCATGACGGCCATCCCCGGCGACGCCGCGCGCACGTGCGCGAACAGGCACGACGCGCGCACTTTCACGGCGAGGTTCTGCAAGTTGCGATTCGACCACGCGGGCATCACCGTCCGTTGCACGCACGGCGTCGGATCGACGGCCGGCACGTACCACCCGACGCCGAAGCCGTCGCCGTTCAAAGGCTCTGCGCGCTCGCGCGCCTTGTAGCTCTGCATGATGAGCGAGTTCACGGGGCGGTATAATAAATCCGCCAGCAGCAGCGGTGCGCCCGCATATGCCAGAAAGCGACACATAATTTTAAGCTCTATTCACGGAGACGAAATGACCGAACGCCAAGATGATACAACACAACCCCGCGAACGCGACGCGCCGCCCGAACCGGAACGCGCCCCGCGCAATTATTACTACGACGACGGGACGGGCTACGAGGTTTACGATCCGGCCACGGATGAAGATGATGAAGCGGACGACGCGGGCGACACGGACGACGCAGGAAACACTGACGAGATGGGCGTGGGCTGACGATGAAAGGCCGCGACACTTTGAATGTCGCGGCCTTTTACTTTCCGTTTACTTTCCGTGTTCCGTTATCTATGCCTCTTTCGCTTCCGATTCTTTCTTCTTCGGCCGCAGGTTGGCGGGCAGCACGCGCTTGCGCAGGCGTATGTTCTCCGGCGTCACTTCCACGAGTTCGTCGTCGGCGATGAACTCCAGAGCCTGTTCGAGCGAGAGTTGCCTGACGGGCACGAGGCGCATCGCTTCGTCGGCGGACGCGGCGCGCATGTTCGTCAGTTTCTTCTCCTTGATGACGTTCACGTCGAGATCGACGGCGCGTGCGTTCTCGCCTATGATCATGCCCTCGTAAACCTTCTGGCCGGGGCGCGCGAACATCGTCCCGCGCTCCTGCAAGTTGAACAGGGCGAAGGTCGTCGTCTCGCCCGTGCGGTCGGAGACGAGCGACCCCGTAGCACGCCCGCGCATCGTGCCCTGCCACTCTCCCCAGCGCAAAAACAGCGTGTTGATCAGGCCGGTGCCCTTCGTCTCTGTCAAAAACTCGTTGCGGAAACCGATCATCCCGCGCGAAGGCGTCTCGAATTCCAGGCGGACGCGCCCCGTGCCGTGGTTAATCATCTTCGTCATCTGCCCCTTGCGCCGCCCCATCGCTTCCGTCACGACGCCGATGAACTCCTCCGGGCAATCCACCACCACGAGTTCTATCGGCTCGAAAGTCTTCCCGTCTCGCTGCTGCGTGATGACCTGCGGCTTCGACACCTGCAACTCGTAATTCTCGCGTCGCATCATCTCGATCAGGATCGCCAGTTGCAGTTCGCCGCGCCCCGAAACTTTGAATTGATCCGGCGTCTCGGTCTCTTCGACGCGGATCGCGACGTTGCTCAGCAATTCACGGTCGAGCCGCTCGCGCAGTTGTCTCGACGTGACGTACTTGCCTTCGCGCCCCGCGAACGGCGAATTGTTGACGCTGAAGATCATCGAGATGGTCGGCTCGTCAACCGCGATCACGGGCAGCGCCTTCGGATTATCCGCGCTCGAAATCGTTTCGCCGATCTCGATGCCCTCCATACCCGCGAGCGCGACGATGTCGCCGACGCCCGCGCGCTCGACTGGCTCGCGCTTCAACCCCTCGAAGGCGTAGAGCTTAGACACGCGCGTTTTCTGCACCGTGCCGTCGCGCTTGATGATGGCGACGATCTCGTTCTGCGCGATCTCGCCTGAGAAGATGCGGCCGATGGCGAGACGGCCGACGTACTCGTTGTAATCCAGATTCGCGACGAGCAGTTGCAGCGAGTCGTTGCGCAGGGCGCGCGGCGCCGGGATAGTTTCGATGATCTGATTGAAGAGAGGGCGGAGATCGTTCGACTCGTCGGTCAGATTCTTCTTCGCCATGCCGTCGCGCGATACGGCATAGAGGATCGGAAATTCGATCTGCGCGTCCGTCGCGTCGAGGTCTAAGAACAATTCGTAAATTTCGTCAACCACTTCCGCCGGTCGCGCGTCCTGCCGGTCGATCTTGTTGACGACGGCGATCACCGGCAACCGCAACTCCAGAGCCTTGCGCAGGACGAAGCGCGTCTGCGGCAGGCAGCCTTCCGCCGCGTCCACGAGCAGCATCACTCCATCCACCATCTTTAACACGCGCTCGACCTCGCCGCCGAAGTCTGCGTGTCCCGGCGTGTCGAGGATGTTGATCTTCACGTCGCCGTAGCGCACCGCCGTGTTCTTCGCCATGATCGTGATGCCGCGCTCGCGCTCCAAATCCATCGAGTCCATCACACGCTCGATGATATGTTCGTTCTCGCGATACGTCCCGGCCTGCTTGAGCATCGCGTCAACGAGCGTCGTCTTGCCATGATCGACGTGCGCGATGATGGCGATGTTGCGTATATCTTTTCTTTCTTCTGTCATAACTCCCCTATAGATCAAAACGGCGGTTTTCCGCGCTCCACATCAAACCGCATATCATAACACGCCCCGCCCGATTATCCTCACGCGCGACGAGCGAGGGACGGCGAGGCGTAAGCAAGCGTTCAGTAGTCGAAGCGTTGACGGTTAAGGAGAGTTAGCTAAGGAGTCGCGATCTGAGAGCAACGCGTGCGCCTGCGGGGGTTTATGTCTCCGACTCGAACGCGCCCGTCTGACGCAACGCTTCAGAGAGGACGATTGCGACGGAAGTGGCGAGATTGAGGCTGCGCACCCGCGGGTTGAGCATCGGGATGGTGACGCAATTCGAGGCGTTGGCGCGGAGCAGATCTTCCGGCAAACCGCGCGTTTCCCGGCCAAAAATCAAACAATCGCCGTCCACGTAGCGCCAATCGGTATAGGCTCTGCGGGCTTTCGTCGTGAGGTAGACGAAGCGCGATGCGGGGAGCGCGACGCGCAGCGCGTCGAGGTCTCGATGCCTTGAGAGTTGCACTTCGGGCCAGTAGTCCAGCCCCGCGCGCCGCACCGCGCGGTCGTCCAAACGAAACCCGGCCACGCCGACGATGTGCAGAGGCGTCCGCGTCGCCGCGCACAGGCGCGCGACGTTGCCGGTGTTCGGCGGTATCTCCGGTTCGACGAGAGCGATGTTGATCATAACCGTAGGGACTTAGCAGGCCGGAGGTCGGTGAAAGACGGCTTTTGTTTTAACCGGCCTTTTGACCTTATGGCCTCTATCATAAAAGAATTGGGACGGCGTGCTGTAGCAGCGTTCGCCGTCCCTTTGAATGGTCTCGGTTTGAGACCGAATGTTTTGTGTGCGCTTGTGAAGTGTTGTTGAGTTACTCGGGTTGAACTGACTATTAACGCTTCTTCGAGCCGCCTTTGGAACCGCCCTTTGAACCGCCCTTCGAGCCGCCCTTCGAGCTGCCGCCCTTGGAACCGCCGCCGCCGCTGCTCTTCGAGCCGCCCTTCGAGCCGCCCTTCGAACCGCCGCCTTTAGAGCCGCCCTTGGAACCGCCCTTTGAACTGCCGCCTTTGGAACCACCAGCTTTCTTAGTTGCCATAAGTCTTCGTTGCTCCTTTTTCTCTTGGTTGTTTGTAACCACAAGATACTGTGTCAATTTTCATCTTGTGGCCTAGTCTAAACAGCGCACAACATGTTGGACTTATAAACATAAAGCGATCAGTTGTCAATAACTTAATTCTTAATCGTTACTTTATTTTCCCTCGCGCTGCGTGATCATGTGCGAGTGAGGACATGTAACTACGAAAGAGTGCGCGCCGACGATCATCGGCGCGCACTCTTCTTAGTTGAAATTGTGATCAGCGATATACCGGAGTGAAGACCCAGCGGTCGTGCCGCGCGATGCCGTAGTAAGTGATCACGGAGGGGCAGCGGCTGCGGCTCGCGACGCCGATGAAGGGTGTGGCGGTCTCGTTCGGCGAAGTATCCAGATCGCAGCGCGCATCATCATCGTTCAGCTCGTCCTTCTTATCGTCGAGGCCGATGATGGCGCCGCCGCGCGCCGCGCCCAACTGCTCGAAGGCTTTATAGCGCGCGCTTGTGGCCGGCGGGATGCCGCCGTTGTATTTCAACACGCTCTGTTTGAAATCGAGGAAGGTGCGGTCGTCGGGGCGGATGAGTCGCCACTCGCCGTCGTTGTTGAGCGGGTCGCGCGCCGCCGCCCGGCGCAGAATCTGAATTTTCTTGAACGCGCCGGGAAACGGCTCGACGCCTTCCAGCAGATCGTCCATGCTCTTGGGCGGAGCGCCCTTCGCGAACTGGTAGAGGGCGATGGCTTCGGCCACTTCCTCGCCGCGCGCGATGGCTTCGCGTTCGAGGTTGCGCACCGATTGCTGGCGCAGTCGAGGCGCGGCGGACGTGAGAGCGAGCGCGAGAATCGACATCACGGCGAGCAGGGCGACGAGCGTGTAACCGCGTTCGCCCGCGCGTTCGCCGCAGACGGTCGGCCGCGCCGGGGATGGGGAGTTGTGCCTGTCGTTAGTCTTCCGGCTCATCGTCATCGTCGCCGTCGGCGTCGGGGGGTTTGGGCGGTGGTTGTAAACGGGTTGAAGGCGCGCTCGGGTTGCTCCCGCCCGCTCCCTTGTTTTCGATGAAAGGCAGCGTGTGTTTGATCTGCAACTGCGCGTCCGTGAACTCGACGGCGCGCGTGGAGATGCTCGTCACTTTGAAGCGGCCTGCGACGAGGTCGCCGCGCTGAACGGTGATGAGTTCGTTGCCCTGATTCTTCAAAATCGCCTTGTCGTTGTAGCGCGAGCCGCCGAGTAAGCCGACGTAGGTGAACTGCGGCGTCGGCGGGGCGGAGACGTTGAGCGAGGCCGGGTCGGAATAGAGCGAATTGTCGGGCGTGCGGACGACGATCTGGCGCGCGCCGGCCGAAGTGATGAGCGCGCCCGGCACGGTGGTCGAGAGTTGCTGCGCGCTCGTGAACTTGGTCGGGAGTTCCTGCCCGTCAACGTAGACGCGCGCCTCCGGCGTGAACTTGTCGCCGGAGATTTGCAGGGTGAACTCGCCCGTGCGCGCCATGACGCTCGCGGGTGAGATGCCGCTCAGCGTCAAAGGCGCGGGCGGAATGGGCGTCGGCGTCGGCGCTTCAACTATGACAGGCGGTTTCGGCTGCGGCGCGGCCGGGGCGACGTAGAAAGAGAAGATGTTGCGCCCGGCATCGGGCACGTTGTAACTGACGGGCGTGTAGACGACTTCGCGCGGGATTTGCAGCGTGGGGTCTTCGGCCTCCTGCGCGGTTCCGTTGAGGCCGCCCGCCGTCGCGCCGCCGTTAGCGTTGGAGGCTTTCGAGGCTTTGTTGTTGTTCGACGGCGGGCGGCGGGGCGTGTCTTCTCCGCCGAAGAACATGCGGCCGACGAGCAGGAGCGCGAGCGCGCCGAACGCGATGGCCGCGATGAGCTTATTGCGTTCCGCAGGAGTTTTGCCTTCAAGGAGTACCATAAAAAAATGCCGTTAGACTTTCAGCCGCGACCGTCATTGAGATGTCGAGGCGGGCGCGGCGGTTGCGCCGCCGGAGAGCATCGCGCCGCTGCGCCGGAAGTGCACGGACATGTCGAGACGCAGGCTGACGAGCGCGGCGCGCGCACGGTCGCCCGTCTCGGATACGCCTTCGAGTTGAATACCGTTGATGACGATGAAGCGGCGGCTCTGCTCTATGTCGCGGATGAAGCGGCGCAGGTTGGCGTACGGCCCTTCGATGGTCAGGCTGATGTCGATGGCCGGGAAGACGCTTTCGCGCTTCGAGGCACTGGCCGCACGCGCGGCCGTCTGCTGGGCGGCCGTCTGACCGAGAGCGGCCTCGTCGAGGTGACTGAAGGAGAACTGCGCGCGCGCCAGGTTGTGCCGCCGCGTCTTCTCGTTCAACTCGCTGATAACGGCCGTGGTGGTTTGCGGATCGCGCGATGCAAGCGCGGTCGTCTCAAAGTCGCTCAGGCTCGTGACGATCTTGCCGACGCTCGCCTCCGTGCTCTCGTTGCGCTCGACGCCCTCGCTCGACGCGCGCAACTTCGCCTGCAACTGAGCGCGCTCCTTTTCCAATTCCACGAGACGCTCGCGTTCCGGCACGAGCAGAAAGAAGTACGCGCCGGCGGCGAGCGCGAACAGCAGCGCGGCGGTCGCGATGGCTATGATCTCCGGGACGCGAATCGTTCGGGTTGGTTGCGCGCCGCCACTATGCGACGGCGCGAAGCGAGCGCGCAGTTGCGCGGGCACGACGCTACGGCGCTTGCGTCCGGCCGTCCCGGCGGGCGTTGTTGGTTGGTCTTTCATTGCGCCGCTCCCTGCGCCGTATTTCCGGGCGCGACGAGCGAAGCGCCGCCCGCGTCGCTACCGGCGCGCGATGCGCTCTCGACGGCGTTCGTCTCCGCCGGGGCGGGACGCGCGCCCGGCGTGTAACGAACACGCAGCGTCGATTCGATGCCCTTGTCGCTCTTGTTTTCCGTGAGCAGGTCGGCCGAGAAGACGCGGCCTTGCGCCATCGTGCCGAGCATGCCCGTGATGTCCGTGGTGTTGCGCGCGACGACGGCCAGTTCCAACTCCGCGCCGCCGCTGTGCGCCACGTCGCGCACGCCGATGCGCGACACGCGCACGCCCTGCGGCAGAGCGGCTTCGAGGTCTGCGAACAGGCGCGACCAGGAGAAGTTGCGGCGGTCGATGATGCCGTGCGCGGCTTCGAGCGTGCGGCGTTGCTCGGGCGTGAGCGATTGTGTGACGGCCGTGGCCTTCGCGCGCAGCGAAGCCTCCTCGGTGCGAAGCCCGCGCACGTCTCGTTCGACGACGGCCGCGCGGTCGCGCGTCTGCCTGAACCCGGCGACGGTAAAGATTAAGGTCGCCACCGAGACGCAGGCGACGACGACCGCCACCGTCCACGGCAGCGTGCGATTGCGAAAGGGGTCGGAAGCGAGGTTGAGATTTTCGATCACTACTTTTAACGTCTCTTAATACAAGCGAAATTATCAAGTGATAGTCGGGCGTCTTCACTCGAAATTATTTACGGGAAGCATAACGCGGCGCGCGCGCGTCGTGCAACGTCACGCCGGAGGCCAACGCCGCCGCACGAATTACACGCGTCCGCCGCCCTCAGGTTGCAAAACTAATTAACGGGCAGGGCGGCGCGCGGTTATTTTCAACCGCGCGCCGCCCTGCCCGTTCTATTTTTGACGTTTTACTGGCGATCCGTTCGCGTCGCCTGACTGATGACGCGTGAATTGGTGACGCGGCCGGCGGCGTCGAGCGTAAGTTCGATGACCGCGCCGGAAGTGTCGCGCACCTGACGCAGGATTTGCCCGCCCGCGCCGGTCGTCTCGGTGAGCGTCGAGAGGCTTGAGACGTTCCCGACCGTGCGCTGGTTGACGACCGTGCCCGCCGCGTCGAGCGTGCGTTCGAGAATATTTCCCGAACGGTCAACCCGTGCGCTGCAACGTCTGGCCGAGCGTGTTGACCGTCGAACTGAGCAGGCCGCCCGGCTGCGTGACGTTATTGAGAGTTTGCCCGACCGTGCCGACCGTGCGATCGACGACGCCGCCCGGTTGCAGCGCGGTGCCCGCGACGCCGCCCACCGTGCCGACCGTCTTGTCCACGCTCTGCAGGAGGCGTTCGAGAATTTGCGGATTGCGGTCGATGGTCGTGAGCGTGCGGTCGATGATGGCGGCCACGTTGTCGAGCCGCACCTTCAAGAGCAACTCGGCACGGACGCCCTTGATCGTGAGTTTGACTTTATCAATCCCGGCGTCCGCCCCTGCGGTCAACTGCAAGAGATTGGCGAGACGCGCATCGAGCGAGACGCGGGCACGCAAATTTTCCACTTCCAGCGTGATCTCTTCGACCGAGAGGTTGGGCACGTCGAGCAACACGTCCGGGTCGCCGGTCGAGGCCGACTGGCGACGACGCTCGCTCGCCGCCTGTTGCCGTTGCTGGTCTTCCTGCGAGAGCGGGCGCACGGCCGAGACGGGCGGGGGCGTCGTGCGCTGCTGCGGTTGTTGCGCGGCGGTGCGGGCGAAGATCGAGGTGTTGTCGTTGCCGCGTGATGTCGTCGTCGTGTTGGTGTCGGCGGGCGTCGTCGGCGTCTGTGCGTGAGCGACGCAGGCGGCGCAGGCGATTGTCAACGCGACTCCGAGAGTCGAGAGCTTGTTCATTGGCGATTCTCCTCAGAAAAAGTTTGATGAATACGAACGTCGGCTTTCAGGCGAAAGGTCGGGATAAGACTCCGTCCATCTCACTACAATGTTTGGGAGAGTAAAAAAACTTCAGGGAACATCAATTTGCGCCGCCGGCGATGCCGATGCGGGGCGACGCGCGTCGAGCACGCGCTGCAAAACTTCGAGCGACCCGCGAAAGCGCACGCGTCCGCGCACGTTTCGCAACAACACGTCGATCTCGCTCGCGCCGACGGCGACGCCGATTCGCAGAGACAGCCCGCGCGCACTCCCCTCTCCCGCCTCAATCGCGGTCGAAGCGAAGAAATCGCGCCCGGTGATGCGCCGCTCGGCTATGTCGAGTTCAAAGTTTTCATCAACATTCGAGAGCGTGCCGGGCGCGGCGGCCGGGGCGTTCGCGGGGCGCGCTCCCACACTCGGCGCGTCGCGCTGCTGCGGCTGCGGCTGCGGCTGTTGTTGTGCGGCAACTATGAACGGGAGCGCGACGACGATAAGAGCGGCCGCAAAACCGCGGCGCATAAATCGAACCATTATTATTGTCTCTCCCGTCGCGTCCTTGCGCCGCCGTGGCGTACACCCGGCCGCGTCGTCCGGGCGGACGACGAAGCGGGCGAAGTTTGCTCTAACAGGATCGACGTGGAAGGCTCGACCGTTTGCGTCGCCTCACTCGTCGTTCGTGTGTCGGCGACGGGCGGTTGGGCGTTCTCGTTTGAATTTATTTTCGGCGGGGCATCGTCGCTAGCGGGGATTTCGCCGAGGGCTTCGGCGACGATGCGTTCGATGTCCGCGAAGACACTCGTGATCTTGAGGCGGATGCCGATGTCTCGATAGGTGACGCCGGGTTGCACCTGCGCGGGGAGGTTCGTGCGCTCGGCTTCCCACACGGTATCGCGGCGCGGCTGTCCGGGAAACTCCACCTTCGGCGTCGGCACGACTTCAAACGACAACTCACGCGCGGTGACGTTCGCCGTGATCGAGAGATCGTGTTCGGCCGTTGCGCTCGTCGCTATGGACGGCGACGCGGCGGGCGAAGGAGCGGGCGACGCCGTGGCGGGCGGCGTACCGGGTCGTTGCGCCGGTTGTGCCTGCGCCGCGCCCGTCGAGGCGCAGACGAGAGCGCAGATCAGGATAGCGACGAAATTGACGGCGGGCGCGAGAAGTGCTGTTGGCTTCGACACGCTCATGCTCCTGTTGAAGCGTGCGACAAAACGGGTCGCAGGCATTGAGATTGCTGACAAGGGGGCGGGGAAACTACGGAACTGCTGGGATGGCGGCATGATAACAGATGGTCTGAGTAAGCAACTACAAGTTTTATCACTCGCTTCGAGGGGTCGCATGGCGCGGGCGAAGTTCGCGGGGCGTTGCGTCGGCCGCGAGGCAGAACGCGCTGACGCGATTACGGCCGGACTGCTTGGCATGGTAGAGCGCGGTGTCGGCCAGTTCGACGAGTTCGATGGGGTCGCGCGCGTCGTCCGGGTAGGCGGCGACGCCGATGCTGATCGTGATGCGGAGCGTGCGGTTCTCTTCGAGCGCGCCGCCCCGCCGCGTGGCCGAGAAGGCGTGTTCCTCAATCGCGCTGCGCACGCGTTCGGCGGCGACGACGGCCTGTGCGCAATCGGCATCCAGAAGGAACGCGGCGAACTCCTCGCCGCCGAAGCGCGCGGCCACGTCGCCCGCGCGCAGGGCGCGCGTGATCAGGCCGCCGATCTCTTCGAGCGTCTGGCTGCCGACGAGGTGGCCGCAGGTATCGTTCACGCTTTTGAAATGATCCAGGTCCATCATCAGCACGCAGAACGGGCGTCCCTCGCTCTCGGCGCGCGCCGCCTCACGCCGCAGTTCGGAGAAGAAAGACTTGCTCGTCAGGAGTCCGGTCAGTTCGTCGTGCGCGATCAGGCGGTAGAGTTGACGTTGAAACTCGCGGTCGAAATCGTCGAGCAGGTCGAAGCGGATGAGGTGATCGCCGATGCTGAGTTTGTCGCCGTGTTGCAGGAGGGCATCCGAGACGGGCTGGCCGTTCAGCAGCGTGCCGTTCGTCGATCCGAGATCGGTGAGGCGGTAGCGGGTGGCATTCGCGTCCGGGTCGTGTTCGGTGCGGATGCGCGCGTGCAGGCGCGAGGCGCGGGCGTCGTTAACGCGCACGTCGGCTTCGAGCGCGCGGCCGAGCGTCACCTCGTCGCGTTCGAGCGGGATCGGCGCGGCCAGTTGTTCGCCGCGCATGAAGACGAGCGCGGGGCGGCGTTCGTGCGACGTGGGCGGCTCGGCCGGAACAGTGATTTCTAAATCTTCTCGCTTCATAACCGGCTGACGGCAACGGAGAAAGGATGCTGGATGAGAGGAAAAAGATCAACGTCGAATGTGCGCTCTAACGATTCAGAACCGTCGGGCGAGCGTGCGCCCACGCCTCCTTGTCGCCGATGCGCGCGGGAACTTATAATTCAGCGCTGATTAATCGTTCATCCAGAGCCGCGACCGGCGACCTCATTTCAGCGAAAGCCATAAAAACATTTTGCCGGTCGTTCGAGGAGTAAGAAGTTGTGAAAGAAGCACCGGAGACCAGCATGAATTGCCAGCCGGAGACGACCGCGCTCTCCGTCGAACGCATGTCGGTGGCGAACCTGCCTACGGAGTACGGCGAGTTCAAGATCGCGGGCTATCGCGCCCGCGAATCGGGCGAGGAGTTCGTAGCCCTCTTCAAAGGCGAGATCGCGCGCGACGTGCCGACGCTGGCGCGCATCCATTCGCAATGTTTGACGGGCGACGTTTTCGGCTCGCTCAAGTGCGACTGCGGGGCGCAACTGCATCTCGCGATGCAAATGATCGAGGCCGAGGGACGCGGCGCAATCGTCTACCAGATGCAGGAGGGGCGCGGCATCGGCATCATCAACAAGATTCGCGCCTATGCTTTGCAGGACGAGGGCGCGGACACGGTCGAGGCCAACGAGCAACTCGGCCTCGCCGTAGACCTGCGCGAATACCGGCAATGCGCCGAGATACTTTTCGATCTCGGGCTGTGTCACGTCCGCATCATCTCGAACAATCCTCTGAAGCTGCGCGCGATGGAAGAAGCGGGTTTGCAGGTCATCGAGCGCGTGGCGATTGAAGTGCCGCACGCGGAGAGCGCGATGCAGTACATGCGCACGAAAAAGGAGAAGCTCGGACACCTCCTCGATAAGATCAAATAAGCATGGACAAGATCAAATAAGCATCGCCGCCGCCGCCCGCCCCGAAGACGCTCTCAACTCAAAGCACTATAGCTCAACCCTCCGCGCCTTCATACATCTGGAACCTTGCCTCTCAAGCGAGTTTGGATTTCGCGCCGGAGATGCAAAGCGAAAAACCGGCAGGCGCATTCGCAAGTGGGCTGGGGGCTTCCGTCCCCAGCCCACTTTCTTTTCCGCGTCTCGACGCGCGGGGAAAACTCTCCCGGCCATTTACCATTTACCGTTTACCCTTGTACCATTCCTCACCAATGAGCGAACGCATCTACCGCGACCCCGTGCATAACATCATTCGCCTGCGCACCGATACGCGCGAAGGCCGCCTGCTCGTGCGCCTCATAGACGCGCCCGAGTTTCAACGGCTGCGCCGCATCAAGCAACTCGGCCTCGCGCTCTACACCTATCAGGGCGCGGAACACTCGCGCTTCGCGCACTCGCTCGGCGTGCTCCACCTCATCACGCGCGTGCTCGACCGGCTCGGCGAAAACCACTCGATCAACGAAGAGGATCGCGCCGCCGCCCGCGCCGCCGCCCTCCTGCACGACATCGGGCACGGCTCGTTTTCGCACGTCATGGAACACGTCCTCGGCTTCCACCACGAAGACTGGACGGTGCGCGCGGTGCTCTCGGAAGAGACCGAGATCAACGGGGTGCTCCGCGACTTCTCGCCCGCGCTTCCGCGACGCGTTGCCGACATCATAGAGGGCAAGTTCCAGCCCGCCTTTCTCGCCCAACTCGTCTCGTCGCAGTTGGACGTGGATCGCATGGATTACCTGCTGCGCGACTCGCTGATGACGGGCGCGAAGTACGGCGTCTACGACCTCGAATGGATCATCAATGCGCTCGCCGTGGACGAGGAGCACGACCGCATCTACGTCGCGGCGCGCGGCCTCTATGCCGTCGAGGAATATTTGCAGGCGCGTTATTACATGTTCCGCCAGGTCTATTTTCACCGCACGTTGCGTTCGGCCGAAGCGGTCTTACGCTCTACCCTCAGGCGCGCGCTCGAACTCGTCGAGGCGGGCGAAGAGGTGTGGCGCGCGCCCGGCACGGCCTTCGAGAAAGTCCTGCGTCGCCAAACCCTCACGCTCCAGGATCATCTCGAGATGGACGACTCCGACGTGCTCTTTCACCTCAAGCAGTGGCGGCACGCGAAAGACACGGTTCTGAACGACCTCAGCCACCGCTTCGTCGGCCGCCGACTCTTCAAAGCGATTGATCTCGACATGCCAACGGAAGAACGCGCGCAGTTTCTCGCCGCCGCCCGCGCGTGTGTGGCGCGCGCCGGTTTCGAGCCGCGCTTCTACTTCATCGAAGACCACGCGGGCGACGTGCCCTATTACAACTACTACACGGCCGAAGGCGCGGAACCCAAAGCCCGCATCTACGTCGAGGACGGCTACGCACGCCCGCAAATACGCGAGATCAGCGAGGTGAGCGGAGCGGTGCGCGGCCTGCAACGCTATCAACTCGACCGCGTCTGCTTCCCGCCCGAAGTGAAAGAAGAAATCTACGCGCTCTATCACGCGGCCTCGCCCGCCACCGAGCCGCGCGCCGTCGAAGCCGGCGACTGAAGGAAGCCGGTCAACGTGTCCCTGTCACGAGCCAGCAAAAATCCGAATCGCACCGCGCTCGCGCTCGCCATGCTGTGCTGCCTGCTTTCGGCGGCGGCGGCGCGCGCCGAGCAGTTGCCCGTGCGCGTCTACACGTCGGCCGACGGGCTGGGACAGAACCGCGTCAAGCGCATCGTGCGCGATTCGCGCGGCTTCCTCTGGTTCTGCACCGCCGACGGCCTCTCGCGCTTCGACGGCTACCGCTTCACCACCTACGACGCCGCTCAGGGCATCCCTTACCCCTCCATCAACGATCTGCTCGAAACGCGCCGGGGCGTCTACTGGATCGCCAGCAACGGCGGCGGCGTCTTTCGCTTCAACCTCTCGGCGGGCGCGGGCGCGGAAGTTGCGACGGGCGCGAACGCGGGCGGCGCGGCGGCATCGGCGGCAAACGCGAAAGATGCTCAAGCGCGTGAACGTTTCACCGTCTACAAAACCGGCGATACGCCGCGCACGAATCGGCCGAACCGCCTGTTTGAAGACGCGGCGGGGCGCATCTGGGCGGGCACGGATGACGGCCTGTTCGTGTTGGATGAAGCGGCGGGCGGGGGCGAGTTCCGGCGCGTCGAGATGGGCGCGCGCCCCGGCGACGTGGGCGGCGTGGGCGGCGTCTGGGCGTTCGTCGAAGACGACGAGCGGCGTCTCTGGATCGCCACCTCGAAGGGACTCTGGCGGCGCGAGACGGACGGGCGCGTCGCGCCCTTTCCCGTGCCGCAGCACATTCAGGGGATCGTCTGGGATTTGTTCATCGATCAGGCGGGGCGCATCTGGGCGGCGCACGAAAAAGGGCTGCTCATCTTCAAGCCCTCACCCGGCGCGGGCGGGCAGGGGACGGAGTTGCGCATGAGAGAGCGTGCGGCGGCGGGCGGCGGGAACGCGCGCGGCGCGACGACGACGCTGCTGCCGCCGCCTCCGCCTCCGCCGAACGAAGCGGGCGAAGCCTACAATTACACGACCGCCGACGGCCTCGCAAACAACGGCGTGCGCGAGATACACGTAGGGGCTGACGGGCGCATCTGGATCGGCACGGCGCGCGGCCTCAGCCTGTTCGCCCCGCAACAGGGCTTCTCCAATTACACGACCGCGCACGGCCTGAGCGACGACAACATCCGCGCGCTCGCCGAAGACCGCGCGGGCAATTTGTGGCTCGGCACGGAAACCGGCGGCGCGATCAAACTCGCACGCCACGGCCTCGTCACCTACCGCGAGGCCGACGGGCTTGGCGGCCGCTACGTCCTCGACATCTTCGAGTCGCGCGCCGGACAACTCTGCGTCTTCTCCGCCAGCGGCTTCATCAGTTATTTCGACGGGCGGAAGTTCAATGCCCTGCGCCCGAACGTGCCTACGGAAGTCACGCGCCTGTCCGGCGTCGTCGAAGACCGCGAGGGCGATTGGTGGCTCAGCACGAATCGCGGCCTGTATCGCTTCTCCGGCGTTCGCCACGTCTCGGAACTGGCGCGCGCGCGTCCCACTGTCTACACGTCGCGAAACGGCCTGACGAGCGATGTCGTGAGACGCATCTTTGAAGACTCGCGCGGCGACATCTGGATCGGCATGGACAGCGACGAGGTGCTCGTTCGTTGGGAACGGGCGGCCGGTAAGTTTCACCGCTACTCGGAAGGTTTGCCCCGTCGCAGCGAGGTGTTGTCGTTCGCGGAAGACAGGTCGGGCAACGTGTGGATCGGCTTTCGCGAGGGCGGCGCGGCACGCTTCGGCAACGACCGCTTTCGTATGTTCGGCGGCGCGGCCGGACTCACCGCCGACGAGATTCTCACAATGCGCGTTGACCGCGCGGGGCGGCTCTGGTTCGGCAGCAACTCTTACGGCCTCGTGCGAATAGATGATCCGGCGGCCGAGCAGCCCGCCTTTCGCATCTACACGACCGCCCAAGGACTCACGAGCGGCATCGTCCGCAGCATCGCCGAAGACGAACTCGGACGCCTCTACATCGGCACGTCGCGCAGCGTGGATCGCTTCGACCCGGCGACGGGTCGCATCAAGCGTTACACCATCGCCGACGGCCTTGCCGCCAACGAATCGCAAGCCGCCTACCGCGACCGCAGCGGCGCGCTCTGGTTCGGCACGTGGAACGGCATTTCGCGGCTCGTCCCCGAACCGGAAATCCCCTCAGCCCCGCCGCCGGTGATGATCGACGGCTTACAGATCGCGGGCGTGCGTCGCCTCGTCTCAGACCTCGGCGAATCCCGCATCGAAAACCTGCGCCTCAGAAGCGATCAGAATCAGGTTCAGATAGACTTTCTCGGCCTCGGCTTCGCGACGGGCGAGGTCTTGCGCTACCGTTACAAGCTGGAGGGCGCGGCGGGCGGCGAGTGGAGCGCGCCGAGTGATCTGCGCAGCGTCACCTTCGCCAATCTCTCGCCCGGCTCTTACCGTTTCCTCGTGCGCGCCGTTAACACGGACGGCGTCGAGAGCGCGGAGCCGGCGAGCGTCGCCTTCGTGATCCTGCGCCCCGTGTGGCAGCGCCCGTGGTTCGTGACGCTCGCCGCGCTCCTCGTCTGCGGCCTCGTCTTCGCCGTCTATCGCTATCGCACCCGGCGTCTCGTCGAGTTGGAGCGCGTGCGCACGCGCATCGCCACGGACCTGCACGACGACATCGGATCGAGCCTGTCGCAGATCGCCATCCTCAGCGAAGTCGTCAGCCAGCGCGTGCCGCCCGAGAATGCGCACGTCATCGAACCGCTCTCCGTCATCGCCGGAACGTCGCGCGAGATGGTCGATTCGATGAGCGACATCGTGTGGGCGATCAACCCGCAACGCGACCACCTGAGCGACCTCACGCAACGCATGCGCCGCTTCTCAAGCGACATCCTCAGCGCACGCGACATAGCCTTTCGCTTCCGCGCTCCCGATGCCGACCAAGACATCCGCCTCGGCGCAGACCTCCGCCGCGAGATTTACCTGATCTTCAAAGAGTGCGTCAACAATCTCGTCAAGCATTCCGGTTGCAGCGAGGTCGAGATGGAACTCCGCATCGTCAACCACCGGATCGTGTTGCGCATCAGCGACAACGGGCGCGGATTCGACGTATCCCAAGCGGCGGAGCCATCGAACGGCAACGGCGCGAGTCTCGGCGGCCACGGCCTGCCGAGCATGCGCCGCCGCGCCGCCGCGCTCGGGGGCACGTTTGAAGTCGAGTCCGCGCGCGGGCGCGGCACGACTTCGACGCTCAAAGTTCCGGCGCGACGCCGCGACGGGTTCAACCTCGCCGGAGGCTGGAAAAAGTTACTACGTAAATAGGTAGTGACGCCGCGCCGCGCCCCGGCGTACTCTCTACTCCCCACCGCACGCTGAAAAGCCACGGGAGAGAGACGACTTTCATGATCGAACAACCGAGGAGTTTACCCACGATGGACACAGCCGAAGCTCCCGCCACGGGCGAGGCCGTCATCAAGGTCGCAATCGTCGAAGACCGGCGCGAGATACGCGAGGGGCTGGCGATGCTCATCAACGGCACCGAAGGGTATCGCTGCACCGGCAGCTACGGCTCGATGGAAGAAGCCTTCTCCAAAATCGGCGCGAACCTCCCCGACGTTTTGCTCTCCGACATCGGCCTGCCCGGCATGGACGGCATCGAAGGAATCCGCATCCTTAAAGAGCGCCACCCCGCGATGCTCGTCCTGATGCTCTCCGTCTATGACGACAACGAACGCATCTTCGACGCGCTCTGCGCCGGGGCGTGCGGCTATTTGCTCAAGAAAACGCCGCCCGCGCGCCTGATCGAGAGTCTCAGAGAGGCTTCGGCGGGCGGCGCGCCGATGTCGCCCGAGATCGCGCGCAAGGTCGTCACGCTCTTCCGCGACTTCCGCCCCCCCGAGCGCGCCGACTATCAACTGACCCCTCACGAAACGCGCCTCCTGAAGCTCCTCGTAGAAGGTCACAGCTACAAAACGGCCGCCGTCGAACTCGGCGTCACCGTCAACACGGTCTCCTTCCACCTGCGCCACATTTACGAAAAACTACAGGTTCATTCCAAGTCCGAAGCAGTTGCCAAAGCCCTCCGAGACCACCTGATCAAGTAGCCCGCGCCGCTCTCTCCCCCCTCTGTGTGCTCTGTGACTCTGTGGTGAGTGCTTGATTATCCGGCACTCACCACAGAGTCACAGAGGACACCGCAGGGGGCACAGAGAGCCGAAAACTTACTACATACATGCGTGGTGACAGCCGCCCCGCACGCGTCTATTCTCACTTCACACAAGGGGGAGATACGGCGAAGTCCCGGATACGGGATTGAAAATTTTAATTCGCAATTTTTAAGGAGAGATAGTCATGCAATTCGTTTACGCCACAGGCCGGCCGCGCAACATGGAATTCGCCGTCACGAGCCGACAGGATCGCGTCCCCGTGGGCGCAACCATCTACGCCACTCTTTATCGCGGCGGCAAGGCCGTCGAGAATCTAGACGAGCACACCTTCAACGCGATGTCGGATGAAGAGTTCTACACCTTCCGCTCGCTCGTTCAGGACGCGCGACGGGACGAAGCTCAGGGCGCACGGCGGCGCGGGCGCGACGAATTTGCGCCCGCCCGGCCGCTACGCAAAATCTTCCAGTGGTTCGGCCTGTGCTAGACAATTCCTGCCGCACACACGACGACGCGCCGCCGAAAACGTTTTCGGCGGCGCGTTGTCGTGTGTGCGGCAGGCTTGAGAGTTTATTTGATCGCTTTAATGTTTGCCGGTTTGGCGAATAACGTGTCGGGGATGGAGGCGTTGAACTCAACCGAGTCGTAGTTGATGCGGCTCGACTGCTCGCCCCCGCGATAGTGGTCGATGATGAAAGGCACGGTCAGGCCGTCGATGGTTTTATAACTGGCGAAGCGATCCTCTTCCGTCACCTCTTCGCCTTCCGCGTTCTTCCGCTTGTAAAAAGTTTTGGCGGGCAAAAAGTCTTTCGCGCCGATCTCGTAATCGACCGTGAAGCCGTCGGGGTAAGTCACCCGCACGGCTTCGTTTCGTTTGGCGAGTCCGGCCTCGCGGCGTCCGAGATAGGTGAGCCGCGCGCCGTCCCTGCGCCACCATCCGCGCAGCAGGTTGTCAATGCTCGTGCGCATCGCAAGGCGGAAATCGGCCAACTGCTCCGGCTTCATGTCCGTGAGCGAGCGCGTCGAACTCTCGAACATCCAGCCGCCACGGTCGCCGTCGTTCGTCTGGATGGCACGCCCTCTCGCGCCGCGAAACTCGGTGCGCTCGCGGTCTGGGAAGACGAGGTAATCGACGAAAGTTTGCGGCGGCAGCGAAAAGCCCTTGTCGAACTGCGAATAGTAGCCGCGCCCGATGATCGTCCTGACGCCGAGATAGGCGCTTCCGCCCTGCGCCTCGATTGCGCGACGGAGGATCTGTTCGGCCTTCTCGTCATTCGCCGCCTGCGTCGTCGTCGCTGTAGCCTCGACCTTCGGCGGCGAGTTACCCGTCGTCTGCGAGAAACACGTGATGCCCGCCGCGCACAGCAAAATGAGCGATAACCCGAACCGCGCCGCTTTTTGAGATGGAGAGGTGTTCATAAAGTCTGACAAGTGTTTCTCAAGCGAAAGAGGGTTTCAGCTTATCTATAAATTCTAGAAAGCTGAAACCCTCCGGTTCAAAAGGGGCGCACGCGGGAGCGCTCGCCCGGTTAAAGAGCGCGTGGCTTAGTTGACGCTCGGGGCGTCGAGAGCCTTGATCGTGATCTCTCCGTCCTCGTAGTCCACGGAGAACTGCGATGCGCCTTTCCACATCGCCGTCAGGGGCAATTTCACCTTCTCGTCGATGTGCCGCTTCAGGAAGCGCGCGCCGTAGGCCGGGCTGAAGCCCTTCTCCGTCAGGCTGTCGATGGCGCGTTCAGACACCTGCACGGTCTTGCCCTGCCGCTCCATCTGGCGGCGCAGCTTGTCGAGATAGATGACGGCGATCTGCCTGACTTCATCCATCGTGAGCGGCGAGAAGACGACGATCTCGTCAATGCGGTTGCGAAACTCCGGCGAGAAACGCTGCTCGGCGGCCTTCATCACTTCGCCCTTGACGGCGCGCACGTCGCCCAAAGTCTTCGTGCCGAAGCCGAGCGGTTTTTCGTACTTCTTGAAGCTCTCCGAGCCGAGGTTCGAGGTCATGATGACGATGGCGTCCGAGAGATAAACTTTCTTGCCGCGCCCGTCCGTCAACCAGCCTTCGTCGAAGCCCTGCAGGAAGAGGTTCATCAAGGTCGGCGAAGCCTTCTCGACTTCGTCGAGCAGCAAGACCGTGTAAGGGTTCTCGCGCAGGCGTTCCGTAAGTATCCCGCCGCGCTCGCTGCCGACGATGCCGCGCGGCATGCCGATCAGTTTCTCGACGCCGACCGTGCCGTCGCCATACTCCGACATGTCTATGCGCACCATCTTCTCTTCGTCGCCGAACATGAACTCGGCTACGGCCTTCGCGAGTTCGGTCTTGCCGACGCCCGTCGGGCCGAGGAACAGAAGCACGCCGTCCGGCTTGTAGTGCGAATCCTTGAGCGGCCCCTTGTTCAGGCGCAGGCGTTGGGCGACGGATTGCACCGCCTCCTTCTGCCCGATGACGCGATGCGCCAACTCCAACTCCATTTGCTGAAAGCGGTCAGTCGTGTCGCGCGAGATCATGTCGCGCGGGATGTGCGATTCCTGCGAGATGACTTCGATGATGTGTTCGGGGCGGACGACCAGTGCCTCCGGCTCGTTGATCTCGACTTTGACCGAAGCCGTGTCGAGCCAGCCGATGGCCTTGTCGGGGAGATGCAGATTGCGTATGTACTTCGGAGCCATCTCCAGCGCCATGTTGATGGCGTCGTCCGAGATCGTCACCGAGTAGTTGCGCTCCAGGCGCGGGCGCAGGCCGAGCAGAATCTCGCGCGTCTCCGAGATCGTCGGCTCGTCAACCTTGACCATGCGGAAGCGACGCGCCAGCGCCTCGTCCTCGCCGATGTATTCCTTGTATTCGGTGATAGTCGTCGCGCCGATGATGCGCAGGTCGCCGCGCGCGAGCGACGCCTTGAACATGTTGGCCGCGTCCGAAGACGTGCCGAGCGCCGCGCCCGCGCCGATGATGGTGTGCGCCTCGTCGATGAACAAAATCAGATCGGGGCGTTCCTTAACCTCGTCGATGATGCCCTTGATGCGTTCCTCGAACATGCCGCGCAGCATCGTGCCCGCGACGAGACCGCCCATCTGGAGCTGTACGACGTGCGCGTTCCTCAGACGAGCGGGAACCTTCTCCGGTTCGAGTTCGATGATCCGCGCCAGTCCCTCGACGACCGCCGTCTTGCCGACGCCGGGTTCGCCCACGAGCATCGGCGAATTCGCGCGCTCGCGGTGGCAGAGGATTTCCACCATCTGCTGAATCTCACGCTCGCGGCCGATAGTCGGCGGCAGTTTATCCATCCGCGCAAGGCGGTTCATCGAAGTGCCGAAGTGTTTCAGGTAGGGCGGCAGTTCAAACTTCTTGCGATACTGTTCCTCGTCCTGCTCGCGCAGACGAACACGCGCGCGGACGTTTTCCGCGAGCGCCTCCGAATCAGCGCCGAGCGGGCGAAGCATGCCCGTCAGGACGCCGCCTTCCTGCGCGAGCGCCATGAAGAGATCGGTGGATTCGATGGTTTTGCGCCCCTGTGCGCGCGAACGCTCCATCGCGCGCTTGAAGAGATCAATCGTCTCCGGCGCGATGCGCAAGCCCTTGCCGACGTGCTGGAAACGGTTGTTATCCAGTCGTCGTTCGATTTGCATTTTGATATGAAACGGGTCGAGCGACAGATCGCGCATGGCCGAATTGAACAGTTCGGCCTCCTCCGAGATGAAAGCATGGAGAATGTGTTCGACGGCGATGTAATTCTGGTCACGCCGCTTCGACTCCTGCATCGCATACTCAAAAACGCGCTGCCCGCTCTCCGCGAAACGATCTTTATATGTTCCGAGATCAACCATTGTATTCCTTCAATCTTGGTGGTCGCGCCCGCTGCGGGTCGCGAGGTTGCCGGTCGTCAGCTTCCGCCCGAATAATTACGCCTGCGACGATCCGTTCGGTTCTTCGCGGAGAAAATAAAGACCGTTTCTCCCCGCTTTCGGCGGCTGATTTTAGATGCCATGCGCCCGTGTCCCGTTGCGTTTCGGGACGACTCGAGCATAGCACACTTAAGATAGCAATTATCCTGCCATACGATGTGGGGAAACTGTAAAAGTAAGAAGGCAGAAGTGTAGAAACTGTGTCGTTCCTCACTTCTGCCTTCTCGCTTTTGCTTTCGCACGTTTTTAATAATCGCCGTAGTCTTCCCCGCCCCCCATCGGCGGCGCGGCCGACTTCTTGGGTTCGGGCGCGTCCGTGATGGCCGCCCCGGTGGTTAACAGCAGCGCGGCGACCGACGAGGCGTTTTGCAACGCCGTGCGCACGACTTTCGTCGGGTCGATGATGCCTGCGGCGACGAGGTCTTCGTATTTCCCCGTGGCCGCGTTGTAGCCCTGTTTGCCCTTCGACTCTTCGACTCTGCCGATGACGATCGCGCCCTCCACTCCGGCGTTCTCGGCGATGCGTCGCAGGGGCTCTTCGAGCGCGCGGCGAAGTATGCGCACGCCCGTCTGCTCGTCCTCGTCTTTGAGTTCCAACTTGTCGAGCGCGCGAGCGGAGCGCAGCAGGGCGATGCCGCCGCCGGGGACGATGCCCTCCTGCGCGGCCGCGCGCGTCGCGTTCACGGCGTCGTCCACGCGCATCTTCTTCTCTTTCATCTCCGTCTCGGTCGAAGCGCCGACGCGAATCACCGCCACGCCCCCGGCGAGTTTCGCCAGCCGCTCCTGCAATTTCTCGCGGTCGTAATCGGACGTGCTGTCCTCGATTTGACGACGGATCGTGCCGACACGACCCTGTATGTCTTTGGCCGCGCCCGCCCCTTCCACAATCGTCGTGTTGTCTTTATCGACGATCACGCGCTTGGCCGTGCCGAGGTCGTCCATGGTCACGTTCTCCAGTTTAACGCCGAGGTCTTCCGTGATGACGCGCCCGCCCGTCAAGGCCGCGATGTCTTCGAGGATGGCTTTGCGCCGGTCGCCGAAGGCCGGAGCTTTGACGGCGCACACTTTGATCGTGCCGCGCAGTTTGTTGACGACGAGCGTGGGCAGCGCATCGCCTTCGATGTCTTCCGAGATGACGAGGAGCGGGCGACCCTGGCTCGCCGCCTGTTCAAGGACGGGCAACAGCTCGCGCATCGCCGCGATCTTCTTTTCGTGAATGAGTATGAGCGGGTCTTCGAGCACGGCCTCCATGCGATCCTGATTGGTGACGAAGTAGGGCGACAGATACCCCCGGTCGAACTGCATGCCCTCGACGATGTCCAGCTCGGTTTCGAGCGTGCGCGATTCTTCAACCGTGACCACGCCGTCTTTCCCGACCTTGTCCATCGCCTCAGCGATCAACTCGCCGATCTCGCGGTCGTTATTGGCCGAGACGGAAGCGACGCTGGCTAATTCGTCCTTGCCCCTGATCTTCTTCGACTGCCGCTCAAGATCGGCCACCGCCGCCGCCGTCGCCTGCTGGATGCCGCGCTGCAACGCCATCGGGTTCGCGCCCGCCGCGACGTTCCTGACGCCCTCGCGGAAGATGGCCTGCGCGAGCACGGTCGCCGTCGTCGTGCCGTCGCCGGCCGTGTCGTTCGTGCGCGACGCCACCTCGCGCACCATCTGCGCGCCGATGTTCTCGTAGCTATCGGCGAGATCGATCTCCTTCGCCACGGTCACGCCGTCTTTCGTGATCACGGGCGAACCGAACTTTTTGCCGAGCACGACGTTGCGACCCTTCGGCCCCAGCGTCACGCGCACCGCGTTCGCCAGCGTGTTCACGCCCTTCAACATCGCCGCGCGCGCCTCTTCGTTAAACTTCAAATCTTTTGCCGCCACTTCGTTTGTTCTCCTCGATAAAATTGTCCGTCGTCAGTTGTCCGTCGTCAGTTGTTTTACTTTTACCCAAGCTCGAACTTTCATCTTGAGGCCGTCGCTTACAGAGCCACAAACAACGGACAACTGACAGCGGACAACTGACAAACCTTTATTCCGTCGCCGCCTGTCCCGTGGCCGTCGCGCGCCCGACCTGCACGCGCGCGGGTCTGAGCAGTTGGCCGCCCATGCGATAGCCCCGGCTGTATTCGGCCGTCACCACACCGTCGCGCTCCGGTTCGACCTCGGTCACGTCAACCGCTTCGTGCAACTCCGGGTCGAACTGCTCGCCCGTGGCCGTGATCGCTTCGACGCCGCCCGACGCAAGCGCGCTCTCGAAACCGCTGAGCGTTCCGCGCAAGCCTTCGAGCAGTGCATCGAGTGAGCCGCCGCCCTCGGCCGCCTCCATCGCGCGGCGCAAGTTCTCCATCACGGGCAGCAGCACGCCGACGAAGGCCGCCTTCTCGCGCGCCGCGCGTTCGTCGGCCGTGCGCGCGAGGCGTTGCCTGACCTCGTCCGTCTCGCGTTTGAGTTCGGCGCGCACCTGTTCAAAGCGCGCCTGCACGTCCTTCGCCACGCCCTCGGCGGCGCGTGTGCGCGCCTCCAGTTCTTCCACGTACTTCGGTTTCAAATTCGACGCTTCGCCTGTGTCCTCCACGCGCACGCCTTCCTCCGAATCGTCGAGAGTGACGCGCCGCCTGTCCGTCACACGGACGCCCTCGGCCGCCGGTGTGCCGGTCGCACCCTCTCCCGCGGCGCGCGCCTCTTCAGCCGCCGTTCTCTCTCCCATATTGCTTCTCTTTTTCTCCCTGCGAAAAGATACCATAGTGAGTGAATAGTAAATCGTAAACCGTGAATAGAGAAACCGGGGTTTCAATCTATCGACGATTCCCGATCCACGATTTACGAAACCGCTATCGTCACGCGTCCCGATTTCTGTTCCGTGCGCTTGGGCAGACGCAGGCTGAGGACGCCGTCACTGTAATCGGCCGCGATATTGTTCCGATCAACCGTCGGCGGCAATGGCCCGAAACGACTCAGGAAACGCCCGAACGGGCGGCCTCTGCCCCCGCTGCCGCGCCGCGTCCCGTTGTCCTCGGCCACGCGTTCGCCGCGCACCGTCAAACGATTCTCGTCCAGGCTCACTTCGAGCGCGTTTCGCTCGATCCCCGGCAAATCAATCGCGATGACGAACTCCGTCTCGTTCTCATAAACGTCGGAAGCCGGCGTCCAGTCTGCGCGCTCAAGCTCGGCCTCCCGCTCGTCGTTCAAATGATCGTGTCGCCGCGCCGTATCCTCGAACATGCGATTCATGCGCTCCTGCAACGTCACATAATCACGCCACTCGTCCCACTTATGTCCCATCAGAAAAAACCTCCGGTTTATTAAACGATGAAGTAGGAACGATGAACGATGAAGTAAAGACGAGTCGTTTTCAGTTCATCGTTCATCGTTCCTACTTCATCGTTTCTCCTCATGCTGCCGTCGTCGCCGCCGATGCGGTCGCGAATTTCAGCGCGTCGCCGTCGGCGGAGACGCGGATAGTCTGGCCGGGCGCGATCTCGCCGCGCAGGAGTTTCGAGGCCAGCGGATTTTGGATCAACGTCTGGATGGCGCGTTTCAGAGGCCGCGCGCCGTACATCGGATCGTAGCCCTCGCGCGCCAGCAGTTCGCGAGCGGAATCGTCCAGGGCGAGCGTGATGTTGCGCTCTTGCAGCATGTGCCGCAGGCGTTCGAGTTGTACCTCGATGATCTGGACGATCTCGGCGCGCGAGAGCTGGTGGAAGATCACCACGTCGTCGATGCGGTTGAGAAACTCCGGTTTGAAGTGGCCGCGCAGTTGCTCCAAGACCGACTCGCGCACCTGCCGCTCGTCGCCGCCCGCCGCCTGTATCTCTCGGCTCCCGAGGTTCGAGGTCATGATCAAGACCGTGTTCTTGAAATCAACCGTGCGCCCTTTCGAGTCGGTCAAACGACCGTCGTCGAGTATTTGCAGGAGCACGTTGAACACGTCCGGGTGCGCCTTCTCGATCTCGTCGAAAAGCACGACCGAGTAAGGTCTGCGCCTGACGGCTTCGGTCAACTGCCCGCCCTCCTCATAGCCGACGTAGCCGGGCGGCGCGCCGATCATGCGCGCCACGGCGTGCTTCTCCATGTACTCGCTCATGTCGAGACGGATCATGGAGCGTTCGTCGTCGAAGAGAAACTCTGCGAGCGCGCGCGCCGTCTCCGTCTTGCCGACGCCCGTGGGCCCCAGGAAGATGAAGGAGCCGACGGGGCGGTTCGGGTCTTGCAGCCCGGCGCGCGCGCGGCGCACGGCGTCGGCGACCGCCGTCAAAGCCTCGTCCTGCCCGATGACGCGCAGGCGCAGGCGTTCCTCCATCGTCACGAGTTTCTGCATCTCGCCTTCGAGCATCTTCGCGACGGGGACGCCCGTCCACTTCGCCACGACGAGCGCGATGTCTTCCTCGTCAACCTCTTCCTTGAGATAGACGCCCTCCTTCTGTATCTCCGCGAGCTTGGCGTGCTCTTCGGCGAGTTGCTTTTGCAGTTCGACCGCCGTCCCGTAACGGAGTTCGGCGACCTTGCCGTAGTCGCCCGCGCGTTCGTACTGTTCGGCCTGCACCTTGACCTGTTCGAGGTCTTCCTTGGCTTTGCGGATGCGCTCGATGATGTCTTTCTCCGAACGCCACTGCGCCTTCATCCCCGAAGCGCGCTCGCGCAAATCCGCGATCTTGACTTCGATCTCACCGAGGCGCGCCTGCGAGCGCTCGTCCGTCTCGCGCTGTAAAGCCTGTTTCTCGATCTCCAAACCCGTCGTCTCGCGCTCCAACTCGTCGATCTCGACGGGCAGGCTGTCGATCTCGATGCGCAGACGCGAGGCCGATTCGTCGATCAGGTCGATGGCCTTGTCGGGCAGGAAGCGATCCGTGATGTAACGGTTCGAGAGCGTGGCCGCCGCGACGATGGCAGAATCCTTGATCCGCACGCCGTGGTGAACTTCGTAACGCTCTTTCAGGCCGCGCAGTATGGCAATCGTGTCTTCCACGGTCGGCTCGCCGACGTAAACCTGCTGGAAACGGCGTTCGAGCGCGGCGTCTTTTTCGATGTGCTTCTTGTACTCGTTCAGCGTCGTCGCGCCGACACAGCGCAACTCGCCGCGAGCAAGCGCCGGTTTCAACATGTTCGACGCGTCAATCGCGCCCTCGGCCGCGCCCGCCCCGACAAGCGTGTGCAGTTCGTCTATGAAGAGGACGATCTGCCCCTTCGCGTTTTCGATCTCCTTCAAGACAGCCTTCAGTCGATCTTCAAACTCGCCCCTGTACTTCGCGCCCGCGAGCATCGAGCCGAGGTCGAGGCCGACGAGACGCTTGTTGCGCAAAGTCTCCGGCACGTCGCCGGAAATGATTCGCTGCGCCAGTCCTTCGACGATGGCCGTCTTGCCGACGCCCGGTTCGCCGATCAGGACAGGGTTATTTTTCGTGCGGCGCGAGAGCACTTGAATCGTGCGGCGTATCTCGTCGTCGCGGCCGATGACGGGGTCGAGTTTGCCCTGCCGGGCGAGGTCGGTCAGGTCTTTCGCGTATTTCGAGAGGGCTTGATAGTTGGCCTCCGCGTTCTGATCCGTGATGCGCGAATCGCCGCGCATCTCGCCGACGACCTTCGTGAGGTCTTCGCGGTTGACGCCGTGCTGGCGCAAAATGCGCCCCGCCGCGCCGTCCTTTTCTTCGACGATGGCGAGCAGCAGGTGTTCCGTGGAGATGTATTCGTCCCCCATCCCCTCGGCATGCTTCTGCGCGGCCGTGAAAATTTGCGTCAGGCGCGGGCTGAAATACTGCTGCCCGCCCTGCACCTTCGGCAGGCGATTGATGGCGGCGTTGGCATCGTTTAAGACGACCTGCAAATTCGCGCCGAGTTTGCCGACGAGCGGGCGCACGATGCCTTCGGGCTGTTCGAGCATGGCGACGAGCAGGTGCTCCGGCTCGACCTGTTGGTGCTGATTGCGCTCGGCTCCTTCGATGGCCGTCTGGATGGCTTCCTGCCCGCGCAGTGTGAAACGTTCTAAACGCATAATTTCTTGTAACCTTAACCGGCAAAAAGCGCGGAACGATGAATGAGTTCACCGCTCATCGTTCCGCGCGTCTATAGCTTCAGACCTGTCTTTCTTACTTCCCGGCGGTCGCCGTTTTACTTTTGCTCTCCGCCGTGCCGGACGCTTCGGCCTTCGCCTCGATGGTCTTCGGCGTGGACGCGCCCTCGCCCGCGATCTCGATGCGACGCGCCTTCACCTCTTCGCGCTTTTGCAGCACGACGCGCAGCACGCCGTTCTTGTATTCGGCCACCACGTTCTCGGACGAAACCGTCTGCGGCAGCGTGAAGGAGCGCGTAAACGAGCCGTAGGAGCGTTCGACGCGATGATAGTTGTCCGATTCGTCGCGCTTTTCAAAGCGACGCTCGCCGCGCAGCGTGAGCACGTTGTTCTCGATGGAGAGTTCGAAGTCCTCACGGTTCATGCCCGGCAGCTCGGCTTCGAGCACGATTTGATCCTTGTTCTCGTAGATGTCCACGGTCGGCGCCCAGGCACCGCGCGCGATCCCCTCGTCGCCGAAGGAACGGGACAAATTGCTCGAAAACAGGCGATTCACTTCGTCTTGCAGCATCCGCAGGTCGCGGAACGGGTCGTAACGTGTGATAGACATGACGTATTTCCTCCTCTTTACTCAAGAAAAGCGTTATTTACCGCTCGCTCAACCGAACTATCCCGCGCGCCCTGTTTGCGCGCCGTTCATCGTTGAGCGTGACGAAATAATAATATCTGAGTCTCTTCTTGTCAAGTATCTGATGCAAAAAATTTTCACTCCCCGGCGAGTCGCCGGAGAAGAGGGGCGAGCGGGCGCGCGAACCCCGCTTAGTCTAATCTAAAGAATCGTTTAATGGAGGTGATGAGGCCCGCCGATACTTTCTCTTCGTCTTCGATTTCGGCGTGGGCTGTGAGACCCGCGCGGCGGTGGGCGATGGTCTGGCCGAGCGTTTCGGCTAACTGCGGGTTGGAATCGAAGACTAATTTCATCGCTTCGTGGCCGATTTCGAGCACTTCGGTCTCTTGTGCGGCGACCACGTGCGCCGAGCGCGGTTCGCCCGTAAAAAGCGCCATCTCGCCGAAAAAGTCGCCTTCGCCGAGCGTGGCGACGGTGCGCGGCTGACCGTTGTCGCTGACCTGCACGGCGACGTTGCCGTGATGCACGACGAACATGGAATCCCCTTTGTCGCCCGCGCGGATGATAACTTCGCCGGGCGCGTAGGTGTGGCTGCGGGAGGCGCAGACGAGTTGCGAAAGCTCGTCTGCGTTGAGCGGGGCGAAGATGTCCGTGGCGGAGAGGCGTCCGGCGAGCGTCTCGGTATCGGCCGCCGGGCCGGCGGCGGATTTGGCGCGCTCTATGTAGAGCGTCTGCGTCGGGTAGGCAAAATTCAGCCCGGCGCGTTTGAAGGCATACCAGACGCGCTGGCGCAAGAGCGCGTCCGTGTCGTTGAAACGGGTGTAATCTTCCAGCCAGTACTTGATCTCGTAGTCCACGGCGAAGTCGGCGAGGTTGCGCATACGGACGATGGGCGTGGGCTGGCGGCGCACGTTCTGCGTCTCGCGGATGGCTTCGCGCACGACGCGCATAACGTGTTCGGGCGAGTGAGAGTAGAGCGCGTTGAAGAAGACGAGGCGCGCGTTCGGGTTGTCGCGCGGGCAGACCTCGATGGCCTCTTTGGCGATCTGGCTGTTGCTGAGGAGGACGACATGATTGGTGAACGTTCTGATCTTCGCCGCGCGCCACGTCACGCTCTCGACGACGCCCTTCCACTGGCCGACCGTGATCACGTCGCCGACCTCGAAGGGCTTGTCGGCGTGGAGCGAGATGCCGGAAAAGAGGTTGCCGAGCGTATCTTGCAGCGCGAGGCCGAGGATGATGCCGAGCAGCGCAGACCCCGACAGGAGCGCGCCGAGCGACAGGTCGAAGAAGTGTTTCAGGATGAAGGCGACGACCACTATGTAGGCGACGATGGAGAAGAGATCCCGGATGAGGCTCGGCGCTTCGCGGCCTTTGCGCATGCGGAAAATGAAGTCGAAGAGGAATGCCCCGGCGAGCCGCACGCCCACGAACATGATGCCGAGCCACAGGGCGATCTTCGTGAGCAGTTGTACCCGGTAAAAACCGGGCGCGCTCGCCCTCAAGTCTCCGCCGTCGGGCGAGGGCGGCGCGAATGAGGGCAGGACGAGATAGAGCAGGACGGCAAGCACCGCGGTCGCGACGAGGGGAAGGGCGAGTTGTTTTTTGAGACGGGAGCTATTCATCTTGAAGCGTTAAACGTAAGACCACCGGATCGTTCACGTCAGCTTGTAGTCGAGCGCGCGCGGGCGCGCCTCACGATTCGCCGCCGAACAGCGTCCTGGCAACCAACAGTAGCGAGAGGGCGGAGACGATCAGCACCGTCAGCCATGCCAGCACATTATAAACCGCCCCGTTCGCATATTCACCCATCAATTTACGGTCGCCCGCGAGGCGCAAAATGGCGACGAGCATCACGGGCAGGAGCAGGCCGTTGATGAACTGCGTTACGACGAGCACGCGCATCAGGGGCAGTCCCGGAATGATGGCGATGAGCGCGCCGACCGCGATCAGGAAAGTGAAAATGCCTATGAAGATCGGGGCTTCACGAAAACTGCGCGAGACGCCCTTCTCGAACCCGAGCGCCTCGCTGATCGAATAGGCCGTGGCGAGCGGCAGCACGCCCGCCGCGAGCATCGACGCGCCGAAGAGCCCGACGGCGAAAAGCAGGCCGGCGTATTCGCCCGCGAGCGGGACGAGCGCGCGGGCGGCGTCGGCGGCCGTCTCGATGCTGCCCGCGAAGCCCGTGGTGCCGAGCGTCGCGGCCGTCGAGATGACGATGAAGAACGCGATGGACATGGCGAAGAGCGTCCCGACCCACACATCCGCGCGCACCAGTTTATAGCTTTCGCGCCCGACGCCTTTCTCGACCACGGACGACTGCACGAAGACCTGCATGTAGGGCGAGATGGTCGTGCCGATCAGGGCGATGAGCGTAAAGAGGTAGTGATTATCGTAACGCAGCGTGGGGCTTGCCATCTGCCGCGCCACCTCGCTCCAATCGGGGCGCGCCAGAAAAGCCGAGACGATGTAGCCGAGAAAGACGAGCGACATCAGGAGGAACACGCGCTCGACCCTGCGGTACGAGCCTTTCACGACGAGCCACCACACGGAGAGCGCGGCGAGCGGCACGGAGATTTGTCGCGGCACGCCGAACAACTCCGTCGCCGCCGCGATGCCTACGAACTCCGAGACGGTCACGCCCGCGTTGGCGATGAGCAGCGCCGACATCACGACCATCGTCCAGCGCACGCCGAAACGCTCGCGGATCAAATCGGCCAATCCCTTGCCCGTCACCACGCCCATCCGCGCGCACATCTCCTGCACGAGGCCGAGCGCGACGAGGATGGGCAGAAACGTCCACAGCAGCGTGTAGCCGAACTCCGCGCCGGAGGTTGAATAAGTGGCGATGCCGCCCGCGTCGTTGCCCGCGTTGGCGGCGATCATGCCCGGCCCGATAACGGCAAGATAGGCGATAAACCCCGTGCGCTGCGCCATCGTGCGCCGCACACGCCGCGACCCGCTCCGCCACAGGCGACGACTCATCTCCCGCACATCTGTACGCGACACGACCACTTGGAGGCTCTCCGTCGTTCATAACTTAATCATGACACTCTTGAGCTATCTGGACTGCAATGATGTCCGGGAATTTAGGCTCCGCTTCTGGATATTCAGGATCATAACGGGCAGAGGACTTCAAGCGCACAAAGAATCTTTGACGAGGCACGCCGGTCTGCTCAAGGAATCTCTGGGATTCTTTCAAAACCCGTTTCAGAGAGCCGCTTGGGCGAATGTTGTATTCGCCTCGTATCACGCCGACCAATTCACGGTTTGCGTTCAACTTGAGAGCAAGCGCCTTTAAAGACTCCCTATAATCACTCAAACTTTTGACAGTTTCTTTTGAGCTTACTTCTTCTACTTTCACCTGGCAGAGCTTGAGCGATTCAACCGAAGAAGGCAAAGCCGCGCCTTTCGGCACACCCCAGAACTCGACGGGAACGTAAGGCGCATGAGTTACAGGACAGTCGGGAGAACGTAAGATCAGCACATGCTCCGGTGCGAATGAGAGTCTACCATTTATGCCTTCAACAAAACTTTGACCGGTGCCGAGAGGGCTGACGACACTTGTAAACAGGGATACGGCTAACGGCTCCTTCGAGCAAATTCTCATTGCAACCATGTCACCCGGATTCCCGGCCGATGCCTCAATATCGAGATATATTTCAGAAAGCGGGTGATACAGTTCTCCCCGTGTGACTAAGCGGCGCGAAGGCACGGCTTTGGGACGCACGGCATCTTGAGCTAACGCTAAAATGCTTGCTCCGGTCAGTAACATGGCGACGCAAATAAATTTCATCTCAGTTGTGAATCACAAAGAACCGTCTTGCTAAGGCGTCCCGTATTTAGCCGAACAATCGCGGCAGGCGTTGCCGCCAGCCCTTCGGCAACAATAACTCCATCGCGTCGTCAACGGTGACGATGCCCGCGATCTCGCCGAGGTCGTCGATGACGGGTAGGGCGAGCAGGTTGTACTCGGCGATCTTGTGCGCCACTTCCTTCGCGGAATCGTCCGGGTGCGCGTGCTGAAACTCGTCGCGCATGACGTGTTCGAGCGGCGCGGCCGGGTCTGCGAGGATGAGGCTGCGCAGGGCTATCACGCCGACGAGTTTCCACGACCCTTCACGTTCGACGACGTAGAGGTAATAGATCATGTTCGGCGTTTCGGCCATCTCGCGCAAGGTGGCGAGCGCTTCGCCGACGGTCAGGCCTTGCGGAAGCGTGATGAACTCGTTGGTCATCAGCCCGCCCGCCGTGTCGTCTTCGTAGTGCAGAAGTTCGGCCACGTCGGTCTTCTCCTCGCCCTCCATGCGGCTGAGCAAATCTTCGGCGGTGGCTTCGGGCAAATCGCCGAGCACGTCTGCGGCCTCGTCGGGCGACATCCATTCGAGGATGTCGGCGGCGCGCTCCTTGTCCATGTCGCCGATGATGCGTGCCTGACTCTCGTCGGGCATCTCTTCGAGCGTCTCGGCGGCCGTCTCGTCGTCGAGCGCGGCGACGACTTCCGCGCCCTGCCGGAAAGACAGAGACTCGGCGAGACGCGCGATCTCCACCGGGTGCAGGCGCGACAGCTTATCGCGCGAAGACTTCAGGCGCACCTCGGCCGCGTCGGTCGCCAGATAACCCACGTCCGCCCAGTCGATCACTTCGACGGGGCGGCTGCTGCCGAAGAAGCCTGCCGGGGCGAGCCTGCGCCAGAGCCCCTGCAAGCTCACGTCCGCGCCCGTCACGCGCCACTCGCCCGCGACTTCGATGAGTTGCACGTCGTTGACGCGCACGACGCGTTTGCCGTCCACGTCGATCAACTGCTTATCGAGCACGTCGCGCGCGAGCAGGACTTCGCCCTCGCGCCGTTTGAAGTCGCGCAGGTCGAGCAGATCGAAGTTGAGTTGCGCGCCCGCCTCGCCGAAGCGGGCGACGCGCGTGCGCGGCAGAAAGATGTCGCGCCGCATGTGGCGCGCGACCAGACCCGTTACGGGCGGGTGGTCTTCGCCGAGCCGCACGATGACATCCTTGATCGACGCCAGAGGGCGGCCTTCCACGTCGCGCACGGGGCGGCGCAAAATTTGCGACAGGTAAAGCATGAACGGATATTAAAAGGGGGAAGGGGGAAAGGGGAAGGGGAAAAGGAATTGATTCATTGATTCATTTGTTCATTAATTCATTGAATCAATGAATCAATGAACAAATGAATCAATCTTCTTATCCTTTCCCCTTTTCCCCTTCCCCTTTTCCCTTCAGGATTCTGATAGCGCGTTCGAGCGCGGGGTCGCGCCCGTCGCTGATGTCGCGGCGGGTGGGAGTGACGAGTTCGTCGGGGATGATTCCGAGACCTTCGAGCCGCGTATGGCGGGCGGTGCGAAAGTCCATCTCGCTGATGTCGAGCAAACCGCCGTCGGGCAGCGTGTGGCGGCGGCGGATGGCGAGCACGCAGCCGCACGTCTGCTCGCCGATGACGCGCGCACGGCGCGTCTCCTGCAACGCGGCGGCGAGTATTTCGGCCGCGCTCGCCGTGCGCGTGCTCGTCAGGACGACGACCGCGCCGCGAAATTCCGCCACCGCATCCGCCGCAAAGAGCATGGCGGCGCGCGTCTGCGGCGCTGAACTGACGCGCCCCTCGCGGTCTGTAAACTCGCCGAGGTTAGTGCCATGCGGCAGGAAGGCGGAAGCGATGTCGGTCATCGTCTCGGCGTGGCCGCCGCCGTTGTCGCGTAAATCTATGACAAGCCCGCGCGCGCCGCGCATTTCGCCCTTGCGCAGGGCGCGCATCAACTCGCTCGCGATCTCGGGCACGAACATGTTGAACGTGACGACCGGAAAGCCGTCGCTCTTTTGCACGCTGAGCGCGGGCGGGCGACTTTGCAGCACGCGCCGCAGGCGGACGCGCTTTATCGCGCGCTCGCTGTCTCTTGCGAAGACGGCGTTGACGAACGTGTCGCGCGCGCCTTTAAAGAGACGGGACGCGGCCTGCTGCCGCGCCGCCGTGTCGGTTGATGCCCCGACATCTTCCGCCAGCCGCCGTGCGAAGGCCGCCTCGATTGGTTCGTCCTCGATGCTCAACAAAGCGTCGCCCGCGCGCACGCCGCCGCGCGCGGCCTCGCCCCCGCGCTCGACGCTCGCGACGACGATCTCGCCCGCGATTTCGCGCAGGGACAGCCCGACGCCGATATAGGTAGGTCGTTGCCAGTCGAAACGCTCATCCGGGGAAAAGACCCGCGTGTGCGCGTCGCGCAGGCGGCTCGTCAGGCGGCGCAGCACGGAATAGAACTCCGTCTCGCTCGCGGCCTCGGCGGCGAGCGGCCGCAACCGCGCGCGCAACTCTTCCCAGTTGAGGCCGTGCAAATCGGGGTCGTAATAACGCTCGCGGATCGTCTGCCACGCTTCGTCGAAAACTATGAGCCGCCCCTCGCGCGTCGCGGTCGTCACGCGGCCGTGAGCGGAAGAAGAAGGGGAAGGGGTAAAGGGAAAGGGGTAAAGGATAAGGACTATGAACAGGACGCACGGCAGCGCACGATAGCCGACCGGCAGAAACTTTCGCATCACCTTTCCCCCTTCCCCTTTACCCTTTTCCCTTATCCCTTCCCCTTGTTTTCCTCCGCCGGGCGGCGGAAGTTGTAGCGCAGCAGAACGCGGACGGGGACGGGACGCCCTTCGCGCGTGGCGGGGCGAAAATGCAGACGGCGCACGGTTGCCGCCACCGCCTCGTTCAAACCGTAACCTGCCCAGCGCACGATCTCAATATCTTTGACTTCGCCCGCCGCGTCAACCTCGACCAGCGCATCCACGGTCGCCTCCGCCATCGCGCGCGCCGCGTCCGCCGGGTAAACCGGCCGCAGGCTCCGGTAGGGTTGGGGCGCGCGGAAGTTAGCCGCAGCGGGACTGCCTTCCTCGGGCACATCCTCGAATGCGCCCGTCTCGTCGCGCTCGCTCGACGCGAGCGGCCGCTCGCTTCTCTCGTCCTCACGCGTTTTGCCGATCACTTCGTCGTAGCGTGCGGAACGCGCTCGCAGTTCCGCGAGGAAGCTCTTTTCCGCTTCGCCGGGTGCGTTTGATTCCGAGGCGAAATGCTCCCACAGGACGAGCCGCCCGGTCTTCGCGCTCACGAGAAAGAGCGAGGCGTAGGACTCGAAATAGTCCGGGCGCGTGGTGGACGTGCGGCGCAGCGTGTCGGCCTCGCCCGTGAAATAGAAATCGCAGTCGATGGCCGCGCCGAGATCGCGCGCATCCGCGAGCGTCAGATTAAGTGAACCCGCATAGCCCACGCCGCGCGCGGCGGCGCGACTCTGTGTGCGGTTGACGAGATCGAGGTGCGGGCGTTTAGCAAGCGCGGCGTGGAGTTCGTCGGCCGCGCGCTGCGCCGCCTCCGTCTCGCCGAGGTCGAGGACGGCGATGCGGGCGCGCGGCGCGGCCACATCCTGCGCACGAGTTCCCACCGCCGCGCTCAGGATGAACGCACATGCTAACGCGATGATGACGACTTGCGTGGGGCGGAACTTCATGTTTCAACCAGAGGCGACGATAAAAGTTGAAAGCCGATGAGGCCTATGCGTCCATCACGGACGCAAGAGGACACAAGGGGAAAGACACGGAGATCGAGAATTTGAAATCTCAAATTTGAAATCTCACACTCAATCGGGTAGGCCGCGAATCAGGACGACGAGCGACGCGCCGCGCGTGTCAACGTTTCCTGACGGCGGCTTCGGAAACGCGTTCCAGAGCTTCGGGCGCGAACCCGGTTTCGTGAATTGGCGGCTGCCCGGTCATCCGCGCGAAGAGGTTTTCGTAGCGGTCAACGATGCGCTCCCAGTCGTAATGCTCGCGCACGCGCTTCTGCGCGCGCTGGCGATAGGCATTGACGAGCGAGCCGTCGCGCAATACGCGCTGGAGTTTCTCTTCGAGGTCTTTCTCGTCCGTGTAGGGGATGCCGGCCTCGCCGACGGCCTCTATGTTTTCGGGCGTGGCGAGCGTGAGCACGCAATTGCCGTAGCCCATCGCTTCGAGCAAGGCGGGGTGCGTGCCGCCGACCTCCGTGGCGTGGACGTAGCAGTAGGCGTTTTGTTGCAGCGCGCGGTAGGCGTCGCCGAAGACGAAACTCGTGAAGACGATGCGACGGTCGCGCCGCGCCGAGGCGCGCAATCCTTCTATGTACTCGTGCGCGTAGGGCGCATCGCCGACGATGACGAGTTTGTGCGACGTGCGCACGCGCTTGAAGGCTTCGATGACGAGGCGCGCGTTGTTTTCCGGCTCAAGACGCGAGACGTAGAGCACGTAGCGGTTCGGCTCGATGCCCCACTGGCGCACGGCCATGCGGTCTGGAATGCGTTCGACTTCCGCGCCGTAGGCGATCATGGTCGTCGGGTGGTTGTACCGCGTCATGTAATAGTCCTGTATGACGCGCGCATCCGTCACGGTCTCGTTCGGGAGGATGGTGGCGAGCCGCTCGGCGATCAGATAGTAGCGGCGCGCGAGGCGGTTCCACTTCCGGCGTTTGTGTTCGAGCCCGTCAACGTTGATGGCGACGGACGTTCCCGCGAGGCGAACGATGGGCGCGAAGGGAGCGTTGGCGGCGTTGCAGATGAGCGCGGCATCGTAGCGCGCCGTCGTCGAGTGCAGTGCGGAGAGAAAGGTGTGGAGGATGGTGTCGAAATATTTGTGCCGGAAGGTGGGGAGGACTTTCAGGTGAACGCCCTTGTATTCGAGTTGGCGCGGGGAGACGTAGTGTGAGCGGCAATAGACCGTGACGTGGTGGCCGCGCGCGACGAGCCGCGTCGAAAGCTGTTCGGCGAACGTCTCGAAGCCGCCGTAACTCGCAGGCACGCCCCGTGTTCCTAAGATCGCTATCCGCATCCTGTCGAACGATGAACGATGAACGATGAACGATGAATAATTTAAGAATTGATTCATTTATTCATTGATTCAATGGATCAATGAATAAATGAATCAATTCTTCTTCATCGTTCATCGTTCATCGTTCATCCTTTCTCCTTCGTCACTTGTTCGTAGACCTGCAAAGTACGGCGCGCGGTATCTGTCCAGTTGAACAGGGCGGCGCGTTCGCGCCCGCGCGCGCCTAGTCGGGCGCGCAGTTTCGCGTCGTCGATGAGACTTGCGAGCGCCGCGCCGATGGCGTCTTCGTCGAACGGGTTGACCAGCAGCCCCGCGTCGCCGACCACTTCCGGCAGGCTCGTCCGGTCGCCCGCGACGACCGCCGCGCCGCACTGCATGGCTTCGAGCGGCGGCAGCCCGAATCCCTCGAAGTAGGAAGGATAGACGAAGCAGAGCGCGCCCGTGTAGAGCGCGGGGAGGTCGTGTTCGGGTACGTAGCCTGTAAAGATCACGTTCGACGCGATGCCGCACTGTTCGACGGCGCGCAGCGTTTCGCCGTACAACCACGCGCGTTTTCCCACTAAGACGAGGTGAGGCAGCTTATCGTGGGAACGTCGGCGGTGCAAGTCCGAGTAGGCGCGCACGAGCCGCACAAGGTTCTTGCGCGGCTGGATCGAGCCGACCGCGAGCACGTAGTCGCCGTCGATACCGTATCTTCTTCTCACCCCGGCCACGGCTTCGGCGGTCGCGGGACGAAAGTGCGCGGCGGCGGCCGCCGGCGTCACGCTGATGCGTTCGGGCGCGACCCCGTAGGTCTCTATCAGGTCGCGCCGCGAAAACTCGGAGAGCGTGATGATGTGCGCCGCCGTCCGCGCCGTGCGCCGCACCGTGAGGCGCAGTTGCATCCAGCTGCGGCGATTGAACGTCTCCGGCAAGTGCTCGAACGAGAGGTCGTGTATGGTAGCGACGACACGGCACGGCGCGAAGGGCGGCGCGGTGAATTGCACGTGGAGCAGATCGGCCGGGTGGCGGCGCAACTCGACGGGGAACGTGAGGGGGATGCGTATGAAAGGCGTGTGCGGTAAAGTCCGGCGCACGGAGACGTGAGGCCAGCGTCCCGCGAAGCGATTTCCGGCGCCTCCCTTCGTCACGTAGAGCGTGTAACGGTTCGCCTCGCCGGATGCGGCCAACGCTTCGATCAAATTCGTGATGTAAGTTTCGACGCCGGCCAAACCTGCGCCGACCGAGTGCGCGTCAATCGCGATGTGCAAGGGGTTCGGTGCTCCCGTTCACGCTCTCACGCGAAGTTTTGAGGCGGGTAAATAAGCGACGCGATTTTACCGCACGCGCACGCATCGCGGAAAGCACGACGCGGGCGCGCCCTCGTGTTCGACCGGCGGCGCGGCTCCCGCACGTCTCCTGGCTCGTCCATGCGGTTCCTCACCCGTCCGCCGCGGGAAGCACGCCGCGGAAACTGCGCCGGTGAATGGGGCAAGCCCCGTGCGCGCGCAGGGCTTCGAGGTGCGCGCGTGTGCCGTAACCGACGTGCGCGGCGAAACCGTATTGCGGGTACGTGTCGTGGTAGTCGCGCATCAGCGCATCGCGGAAGGTTTTGGCGATGACGGAGGCAGCGGCGATGGAGGCCGAGATCGAGTCGCCGCGGATGATGGCGCGCTGCGGAAGTTCGACTTCTCTGAGTTGCAGCGCGTCGATGAGCAGGAAGTCGGCGCTGTGGGGGCGGAGTTCGCCGAGCGCGCGGCACATCGCGCGGCGCGTGGCGATGAGGATGTTGGTGCTGTCGATCTCTTCGGGCGGGATGAGGCCGACACCGTAACAGAGCGCCGTGCCCTTTAGTTCTTCGGCGATGCGTTCACGCTCGCGTGCAGTCAACTTCTTCGAGTCGTCCAGACCTTCCGGCAGAGGGGCGGCCGGGTCGAGTATGACGGCCGCCGCGACGACCGGCCCGGCCAACGCTCCGCGCCCCACCTCGTCAAGCCCCGCGATCATCCTGTGGCCGCGCGCGCGCGCCTCGTCCTCAAACGCCGTGCAAATCTCGGATACGCGTTTTTGACGAACCATAAATACAAGTGAATCGTGAATCGTAAATCGTGAATAGAAGAAACCGGGTTTAATCTATTCACGATTTACGATTCACGATTCACGGCTTTTCTACGCTTTGCTCTTGCGAGCGGCAGCGGCGGCGGCCTGAACCTGGCTGCTGCCGGTGGGACGCGTGTCGCGCTCGCGGATGCGTGCGGCCTTACCGCGCAGGGCGCGCAGGTAATAGAGCTTGGCGCGGCGCACGCGGCCGCGTTTGATCACTTCGATGTCTTTCACAATCGTAGCGTAGAGCGGGAAGATGCGTTCGACGCCGATGCCGAAACTCGTCTTGCGCACGGTGATCGTCTCGCGCACGCCGCCGCCTTTGCGCGCGATGACAAGCCCCTCAAACACCTGCAAGCGCTCTTTCGTCTCCGATTCCTTCACGCGCACGTGGACGCGCACCGTATCGCCGGGCTGGAAGTCCGGGATGGTCTTATTCATCTGAGTTTTTTCGACAGCATCTAAACGGTTCATGACTTAACACTCCAAACTATGAAAGTTGACAATTGACGTGTGACAAGCGGCGAGTCCGCTTGTGGGGCTTATCCTTAGCCCCTGCGTTTTGTGACTCGTTATTCGTCACTAAAATTTTCAGCCTCGCTTGAGGCGAGCCACGCGCGTTCGGCTTCCGAGAGCGTGGCGCTTTCCAACAGATCGGGGCGATTGCGGCGCGTCTTTCGTAACGCCCTGCGCCTGCGCCAGCGCGCGATCTCGGCGTGATTGCCGCCGAGCAAAACTTCCGGCACGCGGCTCGCGCGAAACTCCGGCGGTCGCGTGTAGTGCGGAAAGTCCAGCAACCCGTCGGAGAAGGATTCGTTCGAGGCCGAAGTCTCGCTGCCGAGCGCGCCCGGTATCAGACGAACGATTGCATCCGCCACGACGGCCGCCGCCGGCTCGCCGCCCGACAGAACGTAATCGCCGATGGAGATTTCGTCCGTCACGAGCATCTCGACGACGCGCTCGTCCACGCCCTCGTAACGACCGCAGACGAGCACGATATGTTTCGCGCCCGCCAACTCTTCCGCGACCTTCTGATTGAAGACGCGACCCTGCGGCGAGAGCAACACGACCCGCACGCCCGTGCCCGCGAGTTCCTCGGCCGCCCGCGCGCCCGTCAGACTTTCCACGGCTGCAAAGATCGGTTCGGGCTTCAGCACCATCCCGTCGCCGCCGCCGAACGGCCGGTCGTCAACCATGCGGTGCTTATCAATCGTCCACCCGCGCAGGTCGTGCGCCTTGATCTCGACGATGCCGCCCGCCCGCGCGCGCCGCACGATCCCGTAATCAAACACCTCGCGGAAGTAGTCCGGGAAGATCGTGATAATGTCGAATCGCAACACGATTAGTAAATCGCAAATCGTGAATCGTAGATGGAAACCCCTTCTGTTTCGATACCGTTTACGATTTGCGATTCACGCTTCACAGTTCCAACAGCCCTTCCGGCGGATCGACGCGAATCAGCTTCGCCTCCGTGTCGATCTCGACGCAGATGCTCGCGGCGAGCGGGATCAAGTTTTCTCGCTTCCCGTCTTTGACGACGAGCACGGGAGCCGCGCCCGTGTGCAGCACGTCGGCGACGCGCCCGACTTCCCGGTTGTCAATCGTCTCGACGCGGCAGCCGGTCAACTGCCAATCGTAGTACGCGCCCTCTTCGAGTTCGACCGCATCAATCTCCGGCACGGCGAGTTCGCGCCCGACCAACGCTTGCGCTGCCTCCGGCGAATCGTAACCCGCGAACTTAAGGATGACGCGCCCGCCGTGCAGCCAGCTATTTTCAATCACGAGTCGCGCGCGCGCGCCCGCCGCGTCAATCGCGAAGAGTTCTTCGAGTCCGTCGAAGCGTTCGGGGAAATCGGTCAGCAGGTGCGCGGCCACCTCGCCGCGCACGCCCCTCACCTTGACGACGCGCGCGACGGCGATCAACTCTTCGTCGCCGCCATCACCAACCCTCGCGCCCGCCGCGCCGTGGCTCTCCTCCTGCGCCCGCTCCCTCATTCCACGATCTCTAAAATGTAGCGGCGACCCTGTTTCAAACTCACGGCTTGAAACAGCGAACGCAGGGCGCGCACCGTCCGCCCCTGCCGCCCGATCAACTTGCCCATGTCGTCGGGCGCGACGCGCACCTCGATGATCACGCTGCGCTGATCGCGCCCCAACTCCTCGCGCACGTCCACCGCATCGGCGTCGTCCACGAGAGCCTTGACGAGCTTTTCGACGGTCTCTCTCATGAGTTTCAAGTTTCAGGTTTCAAGTTTCAGGTCTGACAGGTTCTTCGTTCTTTAACTTGAACCCTGAAACCCGAAACTTGAAACTAGGCTTCCGCTTGCGCCGCCTGTGCCTTCGACTGTCCCTTGATCAACTGGCGCACGGTATCGGTCGGCTGCGCGCCGCGCTCGATCCAGTAAGTTATGCGCTCAAGGTTCAGCTTCACTTCGGCCGGGTTGCGCGTCGGGTTATAAGTTCCGACGTTTTCGAGGTATGCCCCGTCGCGCTTCGACAATTTCTCTTTGACGACCACGCGATACGAAGGGCTTTTCTTCGCGCCCATGCGCATCAATCTGATTGCTAACACTCTCTGTATCCTCCGAGTCAGTTTTCAGTTTTAAGTTTTCAGTCGTCAGCCGTCAGAAGATTCTGAAAACTTAAAACTGAAAACTGTTTACTTTCGTTTCTTGTGTCGCGGCTTCTTGCGCAGTTTCCTGCGCCCGTTGCCGCCTCCTGCTGCGCCGCCGGGGGGAAGCGCGGGCAAATTCATGCCGCCTTCGCCGTCTCCACCGCCGCCGCCCATCAGCGCGCTCATGTCGGGCATGCCCATCATGCCGCCGAGTTTGCGCATCATGCGGCCTTTCATGCCGCCTCCGCCGCCGCCTCCGCCACCGAACAATCCCGCGCCGGAAAGCTGCTTCATCATCCCGCGCATCTCGACGTATTGCTTAATCAGCGCGTTGACTTCCGAGACGTTGACGCCCGAACCGCGCGCGATGCGACGACGACGGCTGGCATTCAGGATGCGATGATCGCCCCGCTCCTCGCGCGTCATCGAATCGATGATCGCTTCCGTGCGCTTGAGTTCTTTCTCCATCTGCGCGGACTGTTCTTCGTCCAGATCGGGCATGCCCATCCCGCCGAGCAGTTGGTCGGGCAAAAGTTTCATGATCTTCGAGAACGAGCCGAGCTTTTTCACCTGCCGCAACTGGCTGCGAAAGTCGTCGAGCGTAAACTCGTTCTTTTGCAGTTTCTTGAGTTGCTCTTCGGCTTCCGACTGGTCAACCTGCGTCTGCACCTGCTCGATGAGCGAGAGCACGTCGCCCATGCCGAGAATGCGCTGCGCGATACGGTCTGGATAAAACGGCTCCAACGCGTCGTACTTCTCGCCGACGCCGACGAACTTCACGGGCTGCCCCGTCACCTGTTTGATCGAGAGCGCCGCGCCGCCGCGCGCATCGCCGTCCATCTTCGTCAGGACGACGCCCGTGATGCCGACCTGCGCGTGAAACTGCTCGCCCGAGCGCACGGCGTCCTGACCCGTCATCGCGTCGGCGACGAACAGCACTTCGACCGGGTGCGTGTCCGCCTTAATCTGCTTCAACTCGTCCATCAACTCTTCGTCGATGTGGAGCCGTCCGGCCGTGTCGATAAGGAGCGTATCGAACCCGACTTCGCGCGCGTGCTTGTAAGCCT
The DNA here is from genome assembly GCA_035645695.1 of Pyrinomonadaceae bacterium. Lineage (GTDB taxonomy): Bacteria > Acidobacteriota > Blastocatellia > Pyrinomonadales > Pyrinomonadaceae > JAIVJZ01. The sequence continues at coordinate 31,402 of DASQMC010000070.1, read as the reverse complement.
CGCGCGCGAGTTCCACGGGGTCGTTCGACTCGGGCATTTCAAAGATCGATTGCCCCGTGGCCTTCGCGATCACCCGCAACTGTTCGCGCGCCGCCGGGCGGTTCACGTCCGTCGAAACCAGCAGGGGCTTGCGCTCCTGATTCTTCGCGAGCCAGAGGGCGATCTTGCCCGTCGAAGTCGTCTTGCCCGAGCCTTGCAGGCCGACGATCATGACGACGTTCGGGGTGGCCTTCGTAAAGACGAGGCGGGAAGACTGCCCGCCCATGAGTTCGACGAGTTCCTCGTAGACGATCTTGACGACCTGCTCGGAGGGCTTCAACTCCTGCCAGACGTGCTGTCCCTCGGCCTTCTCCTTGACCGATGCGATGAACTCTTTCGCAACCTTGAAATTAACGTCGGCTTCGAGCAGCGCGAGCCGGATTTCGCGCAACGCCGCATCGACATGCTCCGGCGTCAGCACGCCCTCGCCGCGCAAATTCTTGAGCGTGCGCTTTAGTTTGTCGGATAAAGATTCGAACATGATGCCTCAGACGCGGCCACGGGCTGTAGCCGAAAACTGACATGATAAGGGCGTGCGCAAAGAGAGTCAAGGAAAGGGGATGCGCGCGAGCGCGGCTCTGTCGGCCGCCGGGGGCGCAAGCGGCGGCTCGCCGCCGCTTCTGGCACTGCGATTGACTACATATACTGACAAGCCGCCGGCGCGTACTGTTACCGTGCAAACATCCCGGCTCGACCACACAGGAGGACGAAAGATGGACGCAATCACACTGTTGAAAACCGACCACGAGAAGGTGTCCGGTATTTTTGAGAAACTCGAAGAGACGACCGAACGCGCCGAAAAGACGCGCGAAGAGTTGTTCACGAAATTGAAGCAGGAGTTAGACCTGCACGCGCACGTCGAAGAGACGATTTTCTACCCCGTGCTCAAGAAATCGGAAGAGACGCGCGACATCACGATGGAAGGTATTCAGGAACATCACGTCGTCAAAGTGCTCCTGCGCGAGTTGGACGCGATGGGGGTCGGCAGCGAGACCTGGACGGCGAAGTTGAAAGTGCTCAAGGAGAACGTCGAGCACCACGTCGAGGAAGAGGAAGAGGACATGTTCAAGAAAGCCCGCGAGGTCTTGAGCAAAGAACAACTCGAAGAACTCGGCGCGCTGATGGAGCAGGAGAAGCGGCAGCAGAAATCGCTGACGGCATCGGCAAACTAAACATCGCCGACGAAGACAATCGAGGGCGGGCGCGGCTTCGGCACAACGCGCCCGCCCTTATTTTTAACCCTAACGGCATGCCCTTTTCATATCGCCTCTCGCGCGCCGACTCCCGCCGCCTCTTCGCGCGCGTCGGCTTCCGGCCGCGCCAACCGTTCCAGCGCGAGCGCAAGCCCCATGATGAGATAAAAGATCATCACCACTTCCGAGTCGCCGAAGTTGTAATGAACCATGCTGCTCGCGAAGAACCCGGCGAGGCCGCCCAGTGCGCCGAGCGCCAGACCCCGCTCACGCCAATCCCGCGTCGCGGGCGCGCGCGACAGCCGCCACAGCATCCGCGCATAAACGAAGACGACCGTGAGCCAGAGCATGAGCGCGGGCAGTCCTCTCTCCAATGCGAGTTGCAAAGGCGTCGAGTGCATGTGGCCGACGGGCAGACGCCCCTTGTCGAACAAGCCCCACTCGCGCCAGTGTTCCTTGATCGAGTCCATCCCGACGCCGACGAGCAGGTGTCGCGGCTCGCGCGTCAATAAATTGAAGCCTTCCCGGTAGACGGTCGTGCGCCAAGAGATCGAGCCGTCCTTGCGGTCGAAGAAGCCCACGCCGCGCTTCTGCTGCAACACGTACAGCCCGAGCGGGACGACGAGCAGCGCGCCGAGCGCGACGGCCAGCACGGCGCGCCTGCTGCCCACGCCGACAAGCGACATCACGACGATTGAGAGCAAAAACGACAGCCACGAAGCGCGCGTTACGGTCAACAGCAACGCGACGCCGACACCTGCGACCGCCGCCGCGAGCAGCGCGCCCTGCCAGGAGAGTTTGCGCCTGAGAGCAAGGAGGAATCCGGCGGCGAGCGAACCGATGAGTTGCAACACCTCGGCGTAGGTCGTGTAGTGGCCGTAGAAACCGGACGCGCGTTCGTCGCGCCCGCGCGTCCAGTCCTTCACCCCGAGCCGCGCTTCCGGCGTCGCGCCCGCGAGCAGCGCGCCGCGCGCCACTTTCGTCTCGAAACGCCATTCGAGACGATATACGAGCAGGCGCGCGACCGGCGCGACGGGCGCGTCCGCCGTGTTCGGGGCCAACGCGCGCGCCAGTTCGCCGGGCGAGCGCAAGGCCGCGCCGTCGAGTTTGAGCAGGGTGTCGCCCTCTTTCACGCCCGCCGCGCGCAAAGGACTGTCCGCCGCAAGCCGCGTCACCTTCACGCCGCGTCCGGTGATGCGGTGCCCGAACGTGTAGATGACGTTGAACATGCACGAAGCGATGAGTGTGAAGGCCAGCAGGCAGAGCGTGCGCCGCGTCGGCACGTTCTCCGCGACGAGATAGACGATGGTGAAGAGACTCGCCGCGCGCAATTTGCCGATGCTCACGTCCGGGTCGTAGGAGGCGAGCGCGGAGATGAACGTGAGGATAAAGAAGCCGAGCAAGGCATAGTCTACGGGCGTGCGAAAAAAGCGCGGGCGCGGGCGCAGGGTTAAGCGCACCAGCCATGCCAGCAGCCCCAGACCCCACGAGATTTGCGTTCCCGCGATGGAGTGGGGCGCGCAGAACGCCAGTAGGAACAGCGACGCCACGAGAGCGCGTTCCACCCAGATGACGAGCGCGCCCCGCCCCCTGTCGAGATCAATACCATGCGCTCCGGCCTCGGCCGCGCCAGTCGCAGAAAGGCTCATAGCGTTGGTGGTTTCCTATTCGGCATCTTCCCGTTCAAGCCCCGCCCGATCTTCTTCACGACGCAACTCTTTAACATAGGCGAGCCGTATAAGCACGCACCGGAACAGAGAAACTACTACCACGACCATCAGGACGAGGTCGCACGCGCGCGGGGTTTATAGCGCATTGCTATCCGATGAGACTCTCTGTGCCCCCTGCGGTGTCCTCTGTGTCTGCGGTGGTGAATGCTTGATTATCCGGCATTCACCACCGCAGACACAGAGGACACCGCAGGGGGTATAGAGAAAAGATCAATTTCATGCAACTCGCGCGGGCAATTTGTGGATGAATGCGGGGCGGCGAAATATCAAAACACGAGCGCGGCGTCAATAAGCGTTGTCGCCGCGCAGCATCACGGGCAGCGTCCGCAGGATGATCTTGAGGTCTAAGAGCAGCGACCAGTTTTCGATGTAGAAGAGGTCGAGCCGCACCATCTCCTCAAACGAGAGGCGATTGCGGCCGGACACCTGCCACAGCCCCGTCAGCCCCGGCTTCATGTCGAGCCGCTTGCGATGCCACAACTCATACGCCTCGACTTCGTAAGGGATGGGCGGGCGCGGGCCGACGACGCTCATGTCGCCCCTGAGCACGTTCAACAACTGCGGCAACTCGTCCAGACTCAGACGACGCAGTATGCGCCCGACGCCCGTCACGCGCGGGTCCGTGCGCAGCTTGTAGACGGGTCGCGTCTCGTCGCCCAGGTTCGTCTCGGACTGCCCGGCGATATACTTGCGCTGGTAATCGCGGTGCGCCGCATCGTCCGAGCCGGACTGCATCGTGCGGAACTTGAGAAAGAGGAAAATGCGCCCGTCCATCCCGACGCGCTCCTGTTTGTAGAAGACGCCGCCCGGCGAATCCAGTTTGATGACGGCGGCGATGATTAGCCAGAGCGGCGAGAGCACGGCGAGCGCGAGCGAGGCGACGAGGATGTCCATGCCGCGCTTGACGATGCGCGCCGTGCTCGACAGAGGTTCGCGAAACAGTTGGATCATCGGCAGCGCGCCGATCTGATCGATCTCGGTCTTGCGCGGCAGGCAGTTGAACAAACTCGGCGCGATGCGAAACTCGACGCCGCGAATGCGCCCGACGCGCATCATCACGTCGAACAGCAGGTCGCCGGAGACGCCCGGGTCGGCGACGATCACTTCGTTGGCCGCCGTCTCGCGAATCGTCTCGGCCAGATCGTTGATCTGGCCGATGACGGGCACGCCCTCGAAAGTCTCCGGCACGCTCTTGTCAATCGCGCCGTTCTCCACCACGCCGATCACTCGATAGCCCAACTCCGGCCGCTGCTGCATCTCGCGAATGCACAGGCTCGCCTCAGCGCCGCGACCGACGACGAGCGTCGGGATCAAATTCACGCCCCGGCGTCGCACCATGGCCTGCGTTGCGCGCATCGCCAGCCGCAACGCGCCGCAGGCAAAGAGCGCGAACGCGAAATCGATCACGAAGACGGCGCGCGAGTATGAGAAGGCGCGGAAGGCCGTCCCGCCGCGATACAGGAACGCCACCGCCACGATCAGGAGCGATGCCACGGCGGTCGCCTTGAAGACGCGCAGGCAATCGTCCACGTAAGAGAACTCGCCGCGCAGTTTGTAGAGTTCGTAATAAGCGTGTGCGAGCACGCGCACCGGCACGACGAACAACAGCACGGCCGCATACGGCGCGAACTCCGCGCTCCAGACGAGGCGACCCGCCGCGTCCCAGCCGGCGATGATGCGTTCGCTCTCACGCAGGTAGAACGCCGCCAGAAACGATACGGCCGCCACCACCGAATCGGCGACGACCAGCCCAACCTTCACAGACGGCAACACCCACTGCGGCGCGCGCGCCTCGGCACGCACCGCACTGGCCGTCACCCTCAATTTGTCGAATCGCTCAGCGCGCATATGCATTAAGGGATAAGGGATGAGGGATGAGGGATGAAGCAATAAAGCATTCACCCGCTCGCACGGTTTTAATTTTCATCCCTCATCCCTCATCCTTCATCCCTTCAATATAAGGTCTGCCACTTGCGCGCGCACGCCGAGAGCGCGGCGCGCGCGTGTCGCGTCTTTTTTGACGACCGGCAGAGCGCGTATGTCCGCCCGCGTGCGTATGCGTGTGAGCCGTCCCTGCCGGACGAGTTCTTCATCGACGGCCGCCCACGCGCCCGCGTAGACCGTTGCGACGGGCACGCCGAGCGCGGCGGCCTCGCGGTTCATCGTGCCGCCCGCGCTCACCACGAGATCGGCGGCCGAGATGAGCGTCGCCCCGTCGAGCGCGGCGCGCGGCACGGAGACGTTTTCGCACCCGTGCCGCGCGCCAAACTCCTCACGCTGCGCGTCGTTGCGCGCCAGCAGGACGAGACGCACGGAGTCCTGTGCGCACAGGTGTTCGAGCAGCGCGTCGAACAATTCGTTGTCAAAACGATGATACAGCGCATCGCGCGCGGGCGGGCGCACGACGACGAGCGTCTGATGCGCCCCCACGCCGAGCGTCTTCAGCATATTTTCAATCGCCCCGGCGCGCGGCTGCCAGTCGGCGAGGTATACGTCCTCTTTGAAGCCGTCGTAACGCCGCACCTTGCGCGCCCGTGCGCCGAAACGTCTGAGCGCGCCTTCGGGAAACGCGCGCGGCACGACGACGCGCGAGGCCAAACGAAACGCCAGGTGATTGGCGGGCTGGTGCTCGTAATCCATAAGCGTCACAGTCGGCAGGCGGAGAGAGCGCGCCGCGACGATCTGCGAGTAAGAATTATGACTGACGGCCAGATCGAACATGCGCCCGCGCGCCCAACCGCGCAGGGCAAGCGCGCGCCCGAACAGGTTGCCCGCCTTTCCCTTCAACTCGCGCCCGCCGTGACCGCCGATGACCACGGGCGCGAGTCCGGCCAGCGCGGCCAGTTCGACCGTCTGCGCAAACTCGCGCGCCGTCACTTCCACCTCATGCCCGCGCGCCAGAAACTCCTGCCTGAGTGTGGCGAAGAACGGCACGTGCGGCGAGTTCGCCAGATCGATCCAGATACGCATCGGAATAGTAAGCAGTAAGCAGTGAGCAGTGAGCAGTCAAAACGGTTTTCTATAAGCAATGAGCAGTTAAAACTGTTTTCTTACTGCTCACTGCTTACTGCTCACTGCTTACTGTTTACCTCCATCCGTCTTGCCAGCGCATACATCATCCATGCCTGCGTCCAGCGCATGTAGGGCGTGCGGATGGTGTAGAAGCGTCGCCGTTGGTAGTAGAAGAAGCCGCGGCGGGGGTCGCGCAAATTTTCGAGCGTCCAATTGATGATGCGGTCTGCGAGCGCGAGCGCGTCCGGCATCCGGTCTTTCAGTTCGACGAGTGCGACGACGGCCGCGCCGCTGGAGTGTGCGTCCGCCGGGTATGGATTGTCATGGTAGTATTTCGGCCAACCGTCCGCAAGAAAGAAGTTCCCCCGCCAGAACTCGTAACCTCGCCTGAGCGGCGCGGAAAACTCCGCGCCCGCCGCGCCGCACGCCTCCGAGATGCGCGCGAGCGACATCAGTATGAACGCCGTGTGAAAGTTGTCGGCCCATCCCTGAAACCCGGCCGCGCCGTAAGCCCATGAACCATCCGCGCGCTGTCGCCGCACGACGTAGCGCGCCGCGCGCGCCGAGGCGGTCAACAATTCTTCCTCGCCCGTCCGCGCGCCGACCGACGCCAGCGCTTCGCCCGCCAGCAAACTCGCATTGAAGACGCGCGTCTCGTCGAGCGGCGTGTAACTGAAACAGATTTCGTCCGCGCCCTCTTCGCTTCGTTTCAGGTCGCGCAGGATGAAATCGCACGCCGAGCGCGCCGGGGGCAGGTATTGTTGTTCGTCGCCGAAGGCGCGATGCGCCTCCACCAGAGCGCGAACGGCGAAGGCCGTCGGCACGATGGTCGGCGTCCCCCGCGGCGCGAAAAAAGCGCGCCCCTGCCAGTCGAAATTGTAGCCCCACGCCGCGCCGCTCCCGCCCGCCAGCCGCGCGGCGAGCAGCGCGTCCAGAAGTTCGCGCGCTTCCCTCTCGGCCGCGTCCACGCCCGTCGCGCGAAAACGCGAGAGCGCGGCCAGCGCGAACAACGCCGTCCCCTTCGCGTTACGCCCCACGGGCACGCGCGCGGGCGTGCGCAAACTGACGGGCGCGCGTTTGAACGCCTGCGTCCACGCCAAACGCGCCAGACGCGACTCTTTCAAAGGCGTCGCCTGAAACACGCGGCTGTTCAAACCGTCGAACGGGTCGTGCCCCGCCCAGCCGCGCGAGCGACACCACGCGGCGAGGGTTTCATACGCCTGCTCAAGTTCGCTCACCTTAGTCGTAGCATATAACCGTGGGCGGTGGTTGTCTCTCGCCCGTGTTCGTTATTTCGTGTGGCGGCCGCAAGTTTCTTAAACCCGGCGGTCGTGCCGATAAGAGCGCGCGGCGCGATTGGCTCTACTGCATCGTGCCTTCGGCCTGCTGCCTCGGGCGGCTGCCCGATTGCTCGATGCGGCGCGGCGTCTCGATGAAGCTCTCGTGCCAGAGTTCAAAGATGAGAAGCGTCCAGAGGAGTTTGCGATGGTTGGCCGCGCCGCGTTCGTGTTCGTCCTGCAAGCGCGCGACGTAGGCAGAGTCGAACAGGCCGTGGCGGTTGAGGCGCGCGGGCGACAGGAGATCGCGCGCGAGCGGGCGCAATCTTCCTTTGAGCCACTCGGCGACCGGCACCCCGAAGCCCTTCTTGCCGCGCCGCGTGACGAACGGCGGCAGGTGCAGCGCGACGGCGCGCTTCAAGATGTACTTCGTCGTGTTGCCGCGCAGTTTGTAATCGAGCGGGAGCGACGAGACGTATTCCACGAGGCGGCGGTCGAGGAACGGCGCGCGCACTTCGAGCGAGACGGCCATGCTCGTGCGGTCAACTTTCGTCAGGATGTCTTCCGCGAGGTAGAGCTTCGTGTCGAGATACTGCATCCGCTCAACCGTCTCCGCCGCGTCGCATTCGTCGAGCAGCGCGCGCGCGCCCGCGTAGATGTCCACGCCCGCGTCGCGACGCGCGGAGGGCGTGAGCAACAGTTGTTGCTCGTCCGGCGTGAAAGAGCCGAACCAGATGTGATGCCGCATCACGATGTCGTCATAGCGCATGCCTTCGATGAACTTGCGCGCCTTGTAATCGAGCGAGAGATTTTTCGTCTTGACCGGCAGGCGTTTGACGATTGATTCGACGAACAGGCGGCGCGCCGCACGGGGCACGCGCCCGTAGAGACGCGCGACGCGGTGCGCCGGGTACATCGGGTAGCCCGCGAAGATTTCGTCGCCGCCGTCGCCGCCGAGCGCGACCGTGACGTGCTGGCGCGTGAAGCGCGAGAGCAGGTAGGTCGGCACGAGCGAAGGGTCGCTTAAGGGTTCGTCCATCCACGAACCGATCTCGCCGATGAGGTCTGCGGCGAGGTTCGAGTTGAGGCGTTCCTCGTGGTGATCCGTGTGCAGGAAATCCGCGACGCCGCGCGCGTAGGCCGATTCGTCGAAAGATTTTTCGGCGAACGAGATCGAGAAAGTTTTGACCGTCTCGTGCGATGCGCGCACGGCGAGCGCGGCCACGGCCGAAGAATCCACGCCGCCCGAGAGCAGCACGCCGAGCGGCACGTCCGCCACCATGCGCAGCCGCACCGAATCGGCCAGCAACTCTTCGACGCGCGCCGCGGCTTCCTCTTCCGTCGGCGCGCGTTCCGGCTTGTGATAACTCAGTTGCCAGTAAGGCCGCACCTCGACGCGCCCGTCTTCGAGCGTCAGCGCGTGGGCGGCGGGAAGTTTCTGTATGCCCTCGTATATCGAAAGCGGCGCGGGAACGTAGTCGAACGAGAGGTATTGCCTGAGCGCGTCCACGTTCAGGCGCGTCCGAACGGACGGGTGCGCCAGCAATACCTTCGGCTCCGAGGCGAACAGCAGCCGGCCGTCGAAGACGCCCCAGTAGAGCGGTTTCTCGCCGAACGGATCGCGCGCGATGAAGAGTTTGCGCCGCCGCGCGTCCCACAGGGCGAAGGCGAACATGCCGTTCAGGTGCGCCAGCATGCCCGTGCCGTACTCTTCGTAGAGATGCGGCAACACTTCCGTGTCCGACGTGCTCTTGAACGAGTGCCCCCGGTCTTCGAGGTCTGCGCGCAACTCGCGGTAGTTATAAATCTCGCCGTTGAGGATGACCGACACCTGCCCGTCCTCGCTCATGGCGGGCTGCTCGCCCGTCGCCAGATCGATGATGGCGAGTCGTCGCATGCCGAGCGCAACGCCGGTCTCGGTCATCAGCCCTTCGGAATCCGGCCCACGGTGCGTCATCCGCGCGCACATCGAGCGCAGCAGCTCCGTCGCGCCCTCCGCCTGCGGGGTGCGCGCGTCCATGTACGCCCATCCGGTGATTCCACACATAAACTTAGTGAGCAGTAAGCAGTGAGCAGTGAGCAGTAAGCAGTGAGCGGTAAGCAGTGGGCGGCGCGTAAACAGTTTTTACTGCTTACTGCTCACTGCTTACTGCTCACTTGTCTTCAAACCCTATTCGTTCGCGCACGGCATAGATGGCCTTCGACTGCGATTCGTGATAAGTGCGCACCTGCATTTCGGCCAGCAGTCCCATCAGGAAGAATTGGACGGCGACGGCGAACATGACGATGGCGAGGATGGGCAGCGGCGTCTGCACGAAGTCGGCCTTGTGAACGACTTTGAGGAACACCGCCCACAGCCCCGCGATGAACGAGGCCGCGAACGCTAGCACGCCGAACGAGCCGAAGACGTAGATCGGTTTCGTCTGGTACGACGCCATGAACTTGATCGTGACGAGATCGAAGACGACCTTGAGCGTGCGCGACAGCCCGTACTTCGACACGCCCATCGTGCGCGCGTGATGATCGACGGGTATCTCCGTCACGCGCGCGCCCGCCCACGAAGCGTAGATGGGAATGAAGCGATGCATCTCGCCGTAGAGGCGCACGTCCGCGAGCGAGTCGCGGCGATAGGCTTTCAGAGAGCAGCCGTAGTCGTGCAGCGGCACGCCGCCGATCCATGAGATGAGACGGTTCGCCAGCATCGAGGGAAACTTTCGCGTGACAGCCTTGTCCTGCCGGTTCTTGCGCCAGCCGGAAACCACGTCGTAGCCCTCGTCCAGCTTCTCCAGCAGCCTGCGGATGTCGGCCGGATCGTTTTGCAAATCGGCGTCCATCGGAATCAACACGCGCCCGCGCGCCGCGTCTATCCCAGCGCTCATCGCGGCGGTCTGCCCGTAGTTGCGGCGCAGCGCGATGACCCGCACGCGCGCGTCCAGCCCCGCGATCTCGCGCAACACTTCGAGGCTGCCATCCGACGAACCGTCGTCCACGTAGATGATCTCGGCCGTGCGCCCGAGCGTCGAGAGCGCCTCGGTCATCTTCGCGTGGAGCGGGCGCAGATTCGGCTCCTCGTTGTAGACCGGCAGAAAGACGGAGATGTCCGGCGCATCATGGTCGCCGTCAGCGCGCCGAACGTCAACGCGCCGCCGCTTCAAAGTCTCTTCTTCTTCTTCGTAAACTCTCATCGCTACTCCCGCCTCCGCGCCACGCACACGGCGGAGACGCCGAAGGGAAAATTCAGGCCGCGCCGTAACCAGAAACGCTCCGCTCCGAACAGGCGGCCGAGCACGCCGTTCAAGGCCGGGACGTTGATGTTGTTTTCCGACGCGGGTCGCGCGCCCGTGGCGCGCATCAAGAGGCGTCCCGCGAGGATGGGCGCGAAGAACGTCAGGTTCGCGTAGGAAGCGCGCTCGACCGCGAAGCCCGCCGCGCGGACGCGCTCCGTCAATTGGGGCAGCGTGTAACGACGGCGGTGGTGGCTCACGTCGTCCTGCACGCCCCACAGCCACATGAAGGCCGGGACGAACAGCAGCGCACGCCCGCCGGGCGAGAGCACGCGCCTCATCTCACAGAGGCCGCCCAGGTCGTCGTCCAGATGCTCCACCACGTCGAGCGCGGTCACGAGATCGAACGACGCGTCCGCGTAGGGCAATCGCTCGGCCGCGCCGAGTCGCACCTTGTCCAAACCGCGCGCGCGGCAGAAGGCCAGCGCGTCTTCCGACACATCGACGCCCTCCGCCTCGCCGAACCCCGCGAGCATCTCAAGGTTCGCGCCCGTGCCGCAGCCCACGTCGAGGATGCGCGGTCGCCGCCCGTCCTGTAAATCCAGAGAGGCGACGATCTGTTCAACGAAACTTTCGAGGATGCGGCGTCGCCCGGCGAACCACCAGTGCGAGCCTTCGACCTCGTACATGATCGCGTAAGTGTGCCGCTCCATCTCTCGCGGCAACAAGGGCGATCCGGCCTGTTCAACTTCACTCGCCATCCGTGTCCTTAACTTTCGATGCGCCCGAAGCCGCGCCAGCTATTGCGGTTGTGCCACCCGATTTCGACATCGGCCGCTTTGATCTCGCGCCACCAATCCTCAAACTCCGCGCGCGAAATGTAGTAGGCGGTCGGCGCGACGAGGTGGTCGAAGACGATGGTGTGTTGCTCGCGCCAGCCGAAAGGGGCGATTGACTTCAGGTAGTCATTGTAAAACAAATGGCGCGCGAGTGCCGCGCCGCGCGCGCCGCGGTTGGCGGGCGCATAGACGAGTTTCGTCGCGGCGTAGACGAGCGCGGTCGGCAGTTTCGACAGGTGCAGCAGCGCGCGGCGACTGATGCGCGACGTGACGTGCTCGCGCAAGGGAGACACGAAACGCGTGATCCACTCGTTGTTCTCCGACCCGTACACCCACGCCGACAGGTGGCCGCCCCCGCGCACGCGCGTCGAGAGCGCGACGAACCCCGCGCGCGGGTCGGGCAGGTGATGCAGCACGCCCACGGAGAAGGCGTAATCGAACGCGCGCCGCCTGACCGGCAAATGATAGATGTCGGCCTGTATGATGTGCGCGTTCGGCAAATCGCGCGTGGCGGCGTAGGCCGTCTCGACCGCCGCGCTCAAATCCACGCCGACTATATCGCGCGCGCCCCACGCGGCCGACAGTTGCGTGTGCCGCCCCTTCCCGCACCCGCCTTCGAGCACGAGTTTGCCTTTAAAGAATTCAGGCCGGACGGGGGCGAGCCAGCCGCGAAACTGTTCGTCGTAGCGTTCGTCCGTCTGCGTGAAGTGCCGCCACTGCCAGCCGAAGTTCTCGGCCGTGGCCGCCTTCTCGCTCTCGATCTCATTTACGTCCGCGAAGCGCGGCACGCCGCGCCGCACCGCGAACCGGCGCGCGCAAACCGCGCACGCCAACTCTCCCTCCAAAATTTCCGCCCACCCACGCCCCTCGTCCCGCGCGGCGACGGACGCCAACCTCAACTCGCCCTCACACGAAGGGCACGCGAGATATTGCAGCAGACGCTCTTTCATAAATTATTAACGATGAAGTAGGAACGATGAACGCGGAATGAAAGACAAAGACATTGCTTTCAGTTCATCGTTCATCGTTCCTACTTCATCGTTTCCCGTTTGAACCACGCGACGAAGCGGCGGATGCCTTCTTCGATCTGTGTCTGCGGGTTGTAGCCGAGGAGGCGGCGCGCTTTGGAGATGTCGGCGAAGGTTTGCGGCACGTCGCCGGGTTGCATTGATTGGCGGTCGATGACGGCTTCGCGGCCGAGTTCCCGTTCGAGCAGCGCGATCAGTTCGCGCAATTCGACCGTGCGTGATTCGCCGAGGTTGATCGCTTCGTAGTCGCTCGCCGTGTAGTCGATTGCCGAGCGCACGCCCGCGATGATGTCTTCGACGTAGGTGTAGTCGCGCCGCGTCGTGCCGTCGCCGAAGACCGGAATGGGCTGCCCTTGCGAGATCAGTTTCGCGAACTTGTGGATCGCCAGATCGGGACGCTGCCGCGCGCCGTAGACGGTGAAGAAGCGCAGCGCCACACAGCGCAGGTCGTGCAGGTGCGCGTAGGTGTGGCAGAGCATTTCGCCCGCCGCCTTCGTCGCCGCGTAAGGGCTGATGGTTTGGCGGATGGGGTCGTCTTCCGAAAAAGGCACTTTCGCGTTGATGCCGTAGACGGACGAGGACGAGCCGAAGACGAACTGCGGCACATGCGTCTCGCGCGCCGCTTCGAGCAAGTTGAGCGTCCCCGTGATGTTCGTCTCCGCGTACAGGAACGGCTCGGTCAGAGACGGGCGCACCCCGGCGCGCGCCGCCAGATGGACGACGCAATCGAACTTCGTCTTGTAGAAAACTCGCTCCAGCGCGGCGCGGTCGCGTATGTCCGCTTCGACGAGCGTGTAATCCTCACGCCCGAGGTGCGGCGCGACGTTGGCGCGTTTGAGCGCGGGCGCGTAGAAGTCGTTGAAGTCGTCCACGACCGTCACGCGCCAGGCGTCTTCCACGAGCAGGCGTTCGACCAGATGCGAGCCGATGAAACCCGCGCCGCCCGTAACCAGAATGTTTCGCTTGTTCGTCAAGCCGTTTTTGCCTCTCCTTTGCGCGCGTAAATCCACAAGTGCCAGCCCCAACGGGCGGCGAGCCGCGTTTCAAATCCGCGCGACAACAGATTGCCGACGACCGGTAGCCAGCGTTTATTCAAAAAGTGCGTCGCCGTCTCGACCTCCGCGAAGTCGCGGAACAACTCGCGCGCCTCGCGTCTGGAATAGACGCGCGCCAGCGGGTTCCCCGCGCCGTCCGTGTTGCGGTTCAAAAACTCTCCCGGCGCTAAATAACTCTCCGCGTCTCCCTTGATGCGCGCCGCGTGCTCGCGCAGGGAAGCGATTGGCTCGCCCGTCAAACGATGCGCCAGCTTGAGTCCCGCTTCCCGTTTCAACAGGTGCGCGCCCGCCCGGCGCAGCACGCCTATGTTCACGCGATAGTTATAAGAGTTGCGATGATAAAGCATCACGACCGCCCGCCCGCGCGGCCGGAGCACGCGATGCACCTCGCGCACGGCCCGCGCCGTGTCCGGCGTGTGATGCAGGACGCCGTGCGAATAGACCACATCGAAAGACTCGTCGGGGAAATCCAGTTGCTCCGCGTCGGCCGTGCGAAACTCGCCGCTCAGGCCGTAAGCCTCGAAGCACTTGCGCGCCAGTTCCACGGCGGCCTCGGTCAAATCAACGCCCGTGTAATCCGCGCCCGCACGCGCAAACTGCGCCCCGTCCGTTCCCAGCCCGCACCCGATCTCAAGCACACGCAAGCCGCGCGCGCGCCCAAACTCCGCCGCCGCCGGGATGTGCCATTCCGTCCCGTAGCGATGCTCCGCCACGCGCTCGTAAAACTCACGCGACCCCGCCGGCGCGTCCGTAAACTTCGTCCCGCACGGGTTCGCCTGCCAGAAGGCGCGCACCTCTTCCTTCAACTTGTTCCCGTTATCACTCATGGAGAGTTTCGTCCGGCGGCAGCTTACCTTCACACCCGCGAACGCGCATTAACACGCATAGACGACAATTTCAGCCCCGCGCGAAACAGTGAAATTAACACGCTCCATTCGCGCCCGACAAGCGACCGCTAAACGCAGTAATGTCTCTGTCTCGGCTTTACCGGGGGCATCACCTTTGATGTCCGTCGCGCTGCCGCCGTGGGCGGTTAGTCCATGAAGGCGCGCTGCCAGAGTTCGAGGGTGAGTAGCTGGAAGACCTGTAGGTTGTAGTCTTCGCGCCCGGAAAGGTTGGCGTCGATGATGCGGCGAACTTCCGCCGGGCGGAAGAGGCCGCGCCTCCGCACGGTGTCCTCCGAGAGCAAATCTTCGACCATCGGCATAAGCGCGCCGCGCAGCCACGAGCGCACCGGCGCGCCGAAGCCCGCCTTCTTGCGCCACACCACGTCTTTCGGCAACAGGCTCTCCGCCGCGCGTTTCAAAATATACTTACGCTTCAGGCCGCGCAGTTTCAAATTGACGGGCATGCGCGCGGCGAGTTCGACGAGTTCGACGTTCAGGAAAGGGACGCGCACTTCGAGGTTGGCGGCCATCGAGGTCTTGTCGGTGTAGGCGAGGTTCAGACATGGCAGAAAAGTTTTCATGTCGAGGTAGAGCAGGCGGTTGAGCGGCGCGGCCGCCCGCACGCGTGCGAAGTGGCGGCGGTGCTCGCGATAGGCGTCCGCGCCCTGTGTGGCTTCGTTCAACTCGTCTGTGTAGAGACGCCGTTTGGCCGCGTCCGTGAAGTACGTGCCGAAGCCTAGATAGCGATCCTCGAAATCGAGCGCGGCGGAGCGCGCGAACTTCTTGGCGTTGCGAAGCGGCGCGGTGAAGCGGCCGGGCAAGCCGCCGGGCAGCGCGTTCGACACGGCGGACATCAGCGGGCGGCGCAAGGCTCCGGGCACGGGGTCGAACGCGCCCGCGAGCCGCATCGCGAGTTGACGCGGGTAGCCCGCGAAGACTTCATCGCCGCCGACGCCGGAGAGCAACACCGTCAGACGTTCGCGCGCCGCGCGCGAGACGAGGTAACTCGTGATAACGGCCGGGTCGGCGACGGGTTCATCCATGTGATGAACGAGTTTCGGCAAAAGGTCGCACACGTCCGGTTGAAGTAACAACTCGTGATAGTCGGTGTCGAGTAGTTTTCCGACCTGTCGCGCCCAGCGCGCATCGTCGGGGATGATGTCGTAGCGCAGGTCTTCCTGATCGATGCCGACCGTATAGGTACAGATGCGCCGCCCGTCGCTATGCCGGTTCATCAGGGCGACGATTGAAGAAGAGTCCACGCCGCCGGAGAGGAACGCGCCGAGCGGCACGTCCGCCACCATCTCCATTCGCACGACGCGCTCCAGCGTTTCCAGCACGCGCTCGCGCCACCAGTCTTCGCTTCGCCCCTCTTCGATCTCGTCGAACGACACATCCCACCACTCGCTCACGCTTATGCGCCCCGCGCGCCAGCGCAAAACGTGCGCGGGCGGGAGTTTGTAGATTCCGCGAAAGACCGTGTGCGGGTCGGGCGTCCAGAGGAATGTCAGGTATTGATTTAGCGCGTCCGTGTCGAGCGCGCGCGCGACCAGCCCGGTCGAGAGTATGGCCTTGATCTCCGACGCGAAGACGAACGATTGGCCGGGAGACGCGGACTCCGGCGCGCTCGCCTTCGCGTCCGGCTTCGCGCCGCGCACGTCCTCCGAGCCGAACGCGTAATAGAGCGGCTTGATGCCGAGCCGGTCGCGCGCGAGAATCAACTCCTGCTCGAAGGAATCCCAAAGGGCGAAGGCGAACATGCCGTTCAGACGCGCGAGCGCGCCCACTCCCCACTCGGCATAGGCCGCGAGCAGCACTTCCGTGTCGCAGTCGGTGCGAAAGCGATGGCCTGCGGTTTCGAGTTGCGAGCGCAGTTCCCGGTAGTTGTAAATCTCGCCGTTGAACGTGAGGGAATAGCGGCCGTCGGCGTAGAGCATCGGCTGATGCCCGGCCTCGCTCGTGTCGATGATCGAGAGCCGGCGGTGGCCGAGACACGCGCGCCGCCCCTCCGCGTCAACCGACGCGGCCGTCCACACACCCTCGTCGTCGCGCCCGCGATGCTCGATAGACGCGAGCATCGCGGCGACGCGACGCTCGGGATTCCGACCCATGATTCCGGCGATGCCACACATAAGATTTTAGTGACGGGTGACAGGTGACAGGTGACAGGTTAAAACCAAGAACTTGTATTGTTCCGACTTGTCACCTGTCACCTGTCACCTGTCACTTCTTCACCTGTCACTTCCATTGGTTGCCCGGTGCGCAGGGAGTCGCGGATGCGGAAGGTGGCGCGCGTGGTGGCGGCGAGGTCGTGGAGGGCGATGGGCGCGGGCGCGCCTTCCCTGACCATCGCGCAGAGAGCGCGCACCTCTTCGGCCTGCCCTTTGTCCTGTGCGCGCAGTTTCGCCTGGCGACGCTCGCGCCCGCCTTGATAGAGCGCGGCGGAGCGAAAGTCTTCGATGACGAAAGTTTTGCCGCCCCCGAAAACTTCGATGCGCTCTTTCGGAAGCGCGCGGTCGCCCTCGGCGAGATAGGCGATCTGGCCGTTCGAGCCGTCGCTGAAACGCAGCGTGATGAAGACTGAATCTTCGTCGGGCGTCTCCTCGTTGCGGCTCGTGACCGACTCCGCATAGACGCGCGTCGTGACGGCTCCGGTCAAAAAGTGCATCAGGTCGATGAAATGGCAGACCTCGCCGATGATGCGCCCGCCGCCCTCGCGCGGGTCTTGAATCCAGTGTGTGCGCGCGATGCGCCCCGCGTTGACGCGATAGAGGATCGAGAGCGGTTCGCGGCGCGCGGCGAAACTTTCGGCGCACGCCCGCGCGTGCGGCGAGAAGCGGCGGTTGTAGCCGACCATGAGTTGCCCGGCCGACGCCCGCGCCGCCAAAAGCACGCCGTCCAACTCCTCGTCGTCGAGCGCGAGCGGTTTTTCGACGAAGACGTGACGCCCGGCGTCGAGCGTGAGGCGCGCGAGCGGGGCGTGCGAGTCGTGACGCGTGGCGATCACGATCAGGTTCGCGGCCGTCTCCGCGACGACATCTTCCGCGCTCGCAACTATGCGCGCGAAGTCGTACTTCTCGCCGATGCCGCGCGCCGAGATGCCCGAGGCGGTCGCGATTGTCTCGAAGGCCGCGCCGTTCGCCTTGAAGTTCGGCAGCAGGAACTTCTGCGCGTAGCTGCCCGCGCCGATCATGCCGACGCGCACCGTAGCCGATGCCGACGACACGCGCCCCGAACCGTGTGCGGCACCGGTCGCGCTCGCACGCCGTTCGATGCTGCGCGCGAGTTCGCGCTGTGTGTCGTAGTTCAGCACGACGCCGAGATAGGGTTCTTTCGTTTCGCCCGCGATCAAGTTGTAGGCGCGCTCGCCCTCTTCGATTGCGAACCTGTGCGTGACGAGCGGCGCGACGCGGACGCTGCCCGCCGCCACGAGGTCCAGGAAGGCTTCGATGTTTCGCCCTTCCGTCCAGCGCACGTAAGGAAAAGGGTAATCGTGGCCGCGCTCCTCGTATTCGGGATCGTAGCGACCCGGCCCGTAAGACATGGAAACTTTAAGCGTCAGTTCGCGCTCGTAATAAACTTTACGCGGGACGTTCATCCCCACGAGGCCGACGGCCACCACGCGCCCCTTGAGACGCGAGATTTCGCCCGCCAGTTCGACCGGTTGATCGGAGGAGGTGGCCGCCGTAATCAACACCGCGTCCGCGCCGCGCCCGCGCGACCACTCCATGACGGCCTCGCGCGTGGCATTGCCGGAGACACAGCCGTCGTCCGCGCCGAGCGTGCGCGCGAGTTCGATCTTCGACGCGTCGAGATCGACGCCGAAGACGCGGCAGCCGTTCGCCTTCAGAAGTTGGACGGTGAGTTGACCGAGAAGGCCGAGGCCGATGACGACGACCGCTTCGCCGAGCGTCAACTCGGCGAGCCTCACGCCTTGCAGCGCAATCGCCCCGAGCGTGCCGAAGGCGGCCGCCTCGAAATCGACGGCGTCGGGCAGCCGCACGCACAAATTTTTAGGAACGGATAAGACTTCGGCGTGCGAAGCGAAGCCCGCGCCCGCGCAGGCCACGCGGTCGCCCGCCGTAAAGTCCGACACGTCGTCGCCCGCGCCGATGACCACCCCGGCCGCACTGTAGCCGAGCGCGTTCGCGGCGTTGAGTTTCGTCTGCACGGCCGTTAGCGTGTTCATCAGGCCTTCGCGCTGCGCCTTCTGAATAACCTGCCGGACAAGATCGGGGCGTTCCCTCGCCTTGCCGACGAGGCTCTTGCGGCCGAGTTCGACGGCCATGCGCTCCGTGCCCGCGCTGATCAGCGAGGCGGCCGTGCGCACCAGCACGCGCCCCCGTTGCGCGATGGGCGGCGGCACGTCCGCGACGGAAACTTCGCCCGTCTTATAGTTTTGCAAAATCTGTTTCATGCGCTTTCGCGATTCGCGCCCATCCCCTTACCTTTTCAACTGCCCCGGACGATTTGCCTATTGCTTGAAGTTCTTCTCGACTGCGACGAGTTGATTATATATTTCCAGATACTCCGGCGCTACGAAGGGCGCTGTGAACCGTCGCGCGAGTTCGACGTTGTGGTCGCGCATGACGGCGCGCGCTTCGGGTTGGTCGAGCAGCCCGGCGATCTTTTCCGCGAGCGACGGCGGGTTCCTCGCCTCGACCCAGAGGCAATTTTCCGGCTCGCGCAGGTAGTCGGCGGCGGCGCGTATGCGCGTCGTGATGACGGGCAGCCCGGCGGCGAGCGATTTGAAAATGACCATCGGGAAACCTTCGTAGTGATACGTCGGGAACAAAAGCATCGTGCTGCCCGCGTAAAACTCGGCCGTCTCGGCTTCGGGCACGTAGCCGAAGAAGCGCGTGCGCTCTTGCAGACCCAAACGCTCTGTTTCCGCTTCGGCCTCGGCGCGCGCCTCGCCGTCGCCGAGGCAGAGCAACTCGAAGGCGCGCCCCTCGTCGCGCAGGATGGCGCAGGCGCGAATCACGTCCGTTAAGCCTTTGGCCGGGATGAAACGCGCGATAAAGAGCAGGAGCGGCTTGCTCGCGTCAACGCCCAACTTCGCGCGCAACTTCTCGCCCGCGCGCGGGTCGGCGGCAGCGCCCGCCACCACATTTTTGACGACGAAGAGTTTGCGGCCGTCAACTCCGGCGCGCGTGAAATTCTCGCGCTCCTCGGACGAAAGCAGCCCGATGCCGTCGGCGCGCGCCAGGACGAATCGCACGAGCGCGCGCAAAGCGGGGTTGGTTGTTTCAAACAGCGCGGCGTCCGAGCCGTGGAACTTCAAAAAGATTTTCGCACGCGTGGGTTGCAGCAGGCGGACGGTAGCGGCGTCGCGCAAGAGCGCCATCTTGTCGAACGAAGTGTTCAGGTGAACGATGTCGGATTGCTCGCGTCGCAGGCGGCGGCGCAAGAGCCGCGCCGTCGAGAGCACCCGCGCGATGCGCTGCCGGAGAGTCGTCCCGCCGAGCCGTTCGCCGTAGACGTAAGTCTCTTCGGCGACCTCTGCGCCGAGGCGGCGCAACTCCGCGACGAAGGGCGGTTCGCATGCCGCCGGCCCGCCCAGAGAGTTCCGGTCGGGCATCCCCATCAATACACGCACGCGTGGCGTTTCCTATTCATCGAGTAATCGAACGAGCGAACGAGACGAATGAGACGAACTTAAACGGCGAGATCATGGCACGCCCCGCAGAGACTTGTACAGTTTGAGCAAATTCGCGATGTGCGTTTCGATGCCGAACTCGGCGGCCGCCCAACCGCGCGCCCCGTCCGCGAGACGCGCGCGCCGCTCGCGGTCTTCGATGAGTTCGACGAGACGCCGCGCCAGATCGTCCGCGTCGCCCGTGCGAAAGACGGACGCGAATTGCCCGCCGCCCGTCACTTCGAGCAGCGCGCCGATGTCGGAGACGACCGCGGGCACGCCCCGCAGCATGGCTTCGACGACGGCCACGCCGAACGTATCCTTGCGCGACGAAAAGACGAAGATGTCGAGCGCGCGCAAAACGTCCGCGACATCCGCGCGCTTGCCCAGGAAATGCACGCGGTCTGCGATTCCCTGTTCGCGGCAGTAGTCAACGCACGCCTGATAGATGCGCGTCGCGCCGCCGCCCGCGTGCCCTCCGGCAAACGCGAAATGCGCGTGCGGGGCGCGGCGAAAGACGGCGGGCAGCGCGCGGCAGATCGTCAACTGATCCTTGCGCGCATCGGCGTAAAAATTGCCGACCATGCCGAGCAGCAAATCATTCCCGGCGAGTTTCAATTCGGCGCGCAAGGAGTTGCCGCTCTCGCCCGTCGCCTCCGGCGCGAGGCGCGCGGCGTCAACGCCGTTGTAAACGACGCGAAAATTTTTCGCGGTGGCAAAGCCGCCTTCCGCGTCGAGGCAGGCGAGCAGTTCGCGGCTGACGGCGACGTTGGCGTCCATGCGCGGCGCGAGAAACTTCAAGGCCAGCCGGTTCTTCGCGTCCGCCGCGCAGAGGTGAAAACTGAGCACGCGTTTGACGCCCGGCCTCCCGCGCGTCGCGAGATAGGCGTGCAGGGCTTCGACCGCCTGATGGCAATGCACGACTTCGACCGCGCGCTCCGCGATCAAACGCCGCAGTTGCCCGCACAACTTCAGATCGAGCGGCGCGCGGCGCGAGAGCCTGACGAAGTGCGCGCCGGAACGCCGGAAGTCGTCTTCGAGTTCGCCGCCGCCCGTCGCCGCGAAGGTCAGATCGAGACCGTTGGCGCGCCCGTTGCGACACACGTCCAAGAGGAGCGTCTCCGCGCCGCCGCGGTTGAGCGAATCGAGTAGGTGCAGGACTCTCATGGAAGACCGGACTTGTTTTAATATAGAGAGCGAATGCCAAAAGCGCCAGCAAGCATCCGGCCCGCGCCGGAGATGAATCAAGCGGTGGCCGTCTCCGTCGTCGTGCCTTCGTTCAACCACGCGCCGTTCGTCGAGCGAACGTTGCGCTCGATTTTCCGCCAGACGCTCGCGCCCCTCGAACTCTTCGTCATAGACGACGGCTCCACGGACGATTCGCCGCGCATCATCGAACGCGCCTTGCGCGACTGCCCGTTCGCCTGCGACTTTCACGCGCGCGAAAATCGCGGCCTGTCCGCGACGCTCAACGAGGGTTTCGCGCGCTCGCGCGGGCACTACTTCGCCTACCTCGGCTCGGACGATCTGTGGTTTCCGGAGTTCCTGCGGGCGCGCGTCGAAATTTTGGAAGCGCGCCCGCGCGCCGTCCTCGCCTACGGGAACGCTTACAGCATCGACGCCGGAGAGCGCATCATCGATTGCACGACCGACTGGGCGCGTTACCGCGACGGCGACGTGCGGCGGATGCTTCTGGAAACGCTCGCCCCGCTCAGCCCGACGGTTCTCTATCGTCGCGCCGCGCTTCAAACGCACCGCTGGAACGAAGAAGCGGGGCTGGAAGATTACGAACTCTATTTGCGCCTGAGCGCGGAAGGCGAGTTTGCTTTCGACCCGAGCGTGCTCTCCGCGTGGCGGCAGCACGGCTACAACACGAGCCGCAACCTGGCCTTGATGCTGCGCGAGAAACTCGCCGCGCAACGCCGCGCGGCGGCCTCGCTAAATCTGGGCGCACGCGAACTCGAAGAATTTCAAACGCTCGCACGATTTCGCAGCGCGCAGGAGTTCATGCGGCGGGGCGAGAAGTTGGAGGCGTTGAAACTGGCCGCGGGCAGTTGGCGCGCGGCGCGGACGAACGGCGAAGCGTTCAAACTGCTCGCCGGGCTGCTCACGCCCAGACGCCTTCTCGCACGCCGGCAGGCGCGAAGGCAAGAGCGCGCCGCCGTGCATTACGGCGCGCTGCATATGTGACACGCAGCGCCGGACATGTGATATGGCGAGTTGGACATGTGACACAGCGAGTTGGACAAGTGAACGTCATGGTTCCCTGACGTATCCGAACACGTCATGGTGCGCGTCCCAGACGCGCTCGCCGAAATAGACTTCTTTGAGTCCGCCCACTTCTTCGATCCGCGCGCGTATCCATGCCGGAGACGTGAGCGCGACGCCGTAACCGCCCTGCCCCGCGTAATCTTCATAGCCGAAGCCCGTCGCGGCATAACGCCGCGTGATCGTCTCCACCTGTTCGCCCGTCAGCATGTAATCAAACTCGCCCGTCGGCATGCGGCGGGCGACGAAATCGCCGTGCGCGCTGAACAGCATGAGGCCGCCGGGCGCGAGATGGCGCGCGAAGAGGCGGAAGAGTGCGCGCGTCGCCGGAGCGTCGAGATGCGTGATGAGCGAGCCGCACCAGATGAGGTCGAAGGGCGCGTCGAACGCGAGCGCGTCGAGATCGATGCTGGAATAGACGGGTGTCGCGCCGAGCGTGCGCGCGCAGAAATCGACTCCGTCACGGTCGAGGTCGCAGGCCGTGAAGGCGGCTTCGGGAAAGCGGCGCACGAGAAAACGCAACACACGCCCATGACCGCACGGCAGATCGAGCACGCGCCCTACGACCGGCAAGTTCGCCCGCCGCAACGCCTCTTCGACGACGCGCATCGCCGATAGGCCGACTTTGAAATAGTGCGCCCCGTCGCCCGTGTACATCGTATCGCGCGGCGAGATGCGGCTCTCCACCTCCCCGAGCAGTTCGCGCTCCCGTGCGGCCAGCGTTTGATCTCCGAGCAGTCGCCGCTTTTGCGCCTCAGTCCTGAACGAGAGCGCACGCGCGCGACGGCGCACCGCACCGAGACGCGTCCTCAATGCCCGTGGGAGAATTCGTGTTAACGTGTGACCGTCGCTCATCGCTTTCGTTTAACGCTCGTGCGGGTTCGCCCCGAGCGCTCGACAGAATGCACCACCGCGCCACGAAGACGCAAACCGGGCGCGGGCGCGAAAGCCGGGGTGGGCGAAAAGTTGAAGGCGGAAGATAAGGAAAGAACGCGCTCAAGAGAGTGAGCGCGTTCTTTCCTTATCTTCCGCCGGCGGGCGGTTCAGTTTGTATCTCGCGACCGAATGTTTGCCGCCGCTTTAACTTGCGACTAACTGCGGCCACGTGCGGCGGCGACTTCGCAACAAACCGCGGGGCTTTTAAGATTTAACAGGGCACACAACCGTTGCCGCCCGGGTCTCCACAACAAACGTCAAGAATCGTCTCCTGCCGGTAGGCGGTGCTCGTTCCATCGAGAGTTGATGTCCCGTTACAGTAGATGTAGCCGGTGCCGACGTGATTCGTGTAGGTTGCGTCGCTGTAGTAGAGAATTTCTTTCGCGTACCTAACGCCGCAGTACGTACCGCTAACTCCGCCTGCATTCAACGGAATGAATGCGCTTGACAATACCAGCGCCAAAGTTAGTGAGGCAAAAACAAAAGGCTTCTTCGTTTTGGAAAAAAGATTCATGGGTCCTCCTGCGTTAGTGGCGGTGAAGTGGCGATTGCTATATTTTGCGCAGATAGAGACAATCGCCTTAGCTGGGGGTATTTAAGGGGTGCAGACAATCTACTCTCGCCCCCGTGCGGTGTCAAGAACATTATATTGAGAGACTCTACGCACACTAACGCTCGAACTTTACGACGGCCTTGCGCCCTACATTCTTGACGCTCCATCGTCGTGTGTCTACACTTACCCTGAAGGGTTAATGCAAAACTTCTACGGCCCTCGCCGGGATTATGTACCGGCCGACGCGCGCCACCCGAACGCCTTCTAACACAACTCGAATTTGATGGAATCACACACCAGCGAACCAATCGCGTCTCCGCATCACGCCGTAGCCGCCCCCGTCACACACGCACCGCCCCCGTCACACACAGTCGCCGATGGCGTTGATACGGACGCCGCCCGCGCGCTGCCCGACCGCCCGCTCATCCTGATCGAGTCGGAAGAGAAGGGCGTGCAATTGGCCTTCCCGGATTTGTGGTCGTACCGCGAGTTGCTCTACTTCCTGACGTGGCGCGACATCAAAGTGCGCTACCGGCAGACCGCGCTCGGCGCGGCGTGGGCGATTATCCAGCCGCTCGCCACGATGATTTTGTTCACGCTCGTCTTCAACCGCCTCGCCGGACTCGACACGGGGCGCATCCCCTACCCGCTCTTCGCCTACACCGGACTCCTGATCTGGACGTTCTTCACGAACGCCGTCACGAACGGCACGAACAGCCTCATCAACAACACGAACCTGATCACGAAGGTCTATTTCCCGCGCGCCTTCATTCCGGCGGCGGCCGTCGCGGCGGGACTGGTTGACCTCGCCGTCGCCGGGTTGATCCTCGTCGGGCTGGCCGTCTATTACGGCATCACGCCGACGTGGAGCCTCGCGCTCGTGCCCTTGTTTCTCTTGCTCTCGGTCTTGCTTGCGCTGGCCGTCGGGATGCTGGTCTCCGCGCTGACCGTGAAATATCGCGACCTGCGCCATGCCCTGCCCTTTCTGCTTCAATGCTGGATGTTCGCCTCGCCCGTCATTTACCCGGCAGACCGCGTGCCCGGCGGCTGGCGACACCTGATCGCCCTTAACCCTCTGACCGGCATCATCGAGGGATTCCGCGCCGCCCTCTTCGGCGGCGGCTTCGACGCGACGTTGACGCTCATCGCCGTCGTCATGACCCTCGTCACGCTGGCGGGAGCGTTCTACCTCTTCCGCAGCATCGAGGAGACCTTCGCCGACATCATCTAAACGCCGCCGATGAAACCAATCGTCACCATCGAAAATGTCAGCAAACGCTACCGGATCGGCGGCCTGCATCCCGGCTACCTGACTTTTCGCGGCCTGATCAGCGGCGCGCTCGAACGGTTCGCCTTCAAGCGTGACGACGGCGAAGAAGGCGCGGCCGGAGAATCGCCGCGCGACTTCTGGGCGCTCAGGGACATCAGCCTCACCGTGCAGCCGGGCGAACTCATCGGCGTCATCGGACGAAACGGCGCGGGGAAATCGACGCTCCTGAAAATTCTTTCGCGCGTGACGAAACCGACCACCGGGCGCGTCGCGATGTACGGTCGCGTCGGTTCGCTCCTCGAAGTCGGCACGGGTTTTCATGCCGAGTTGTCGGGGCGCGAGAACGTCTTTTTAAGCGGCGCGATTTTGGGTATGCGCCGCGCCGAGATCGAGCGCAAGTTCGACGAGATCGTCGCCTTCTCCGAACTCGAAAAATTCATCGACACGCCCGTCAAACGATACTCCTCCGGGATGTACGTGCGCCTCGCCTTCTCCGTCGCCGTGCACCTCGAACCCGAAATCCTGATCATGGACGAAGTGCTCGCCGTCGGCGATGCGGCCTTCCAACAGAAATGCCTCGACAAGATGCACGCCATCCGTCAACACGGCCGCACCATCTTTTTCGTCTCCCACAGCATGACCGCCGTCACGCGCCTGTGCCGCCGCGTCATCCTGCTCCACGAGGGGCGGATCGTGAGCGAGGGCGAGCCGCAAACGGTCGTCAACGATTACCTGAGCGCGAGTTGGAACATCGCGGCCGAGCGCGAATGGTTGAACGGGGCGGACGCGCCCGGCAACGACGTGGTGCGTCTCTCGCGCGTGCGCGTGCTCGACACGGCGGGCAAACCCGCCACCGTCTTCGACATCCGCCACCCCGTCCGCATCGAGATCACTTACGACGTGCTGGCGGGCGGCCACGTGCTCACGCCGCACGTAGAGTTTCATAACGATGTCGGAGTCAGCGCCTTCGGTTCGCACGACACGGGCGAGGAATGGCGGCGCAGGCCGCGCGATGCCGGTCGCTACTCAAGCATCATCACCCTCCCCGGCAACATGCTCTCGGAGGGGACGCTACGCGCGCATATCGCCGTGATGTCGCACATGCCGCAAACGACGCTGCACGCGCAGGCGCGCAACGCCGTCGCCTTTCAGGTGATCGACAGCCAGCAGGGCGATTCGGCGCGCGGCGATTACATCGGCCCGATGTCCGGCGTCGTGCGGCCGCTGCTCGCATGGGCGACCATGCGCCTCGACGCGCAGCCGCCGCGGGGACGAAGCGCGTCGCCGCAGGGTTCGTAAAAATTCCCGCGCATGAAGAAATGGCTACAGGAAAACCTGCCGCTTTCGGCGAAACTGCTGTTGAAGGGGTTGCTCGTCACGACCGTGGGCGGCTCTGTCAAACTCGCCGCGCTCGCCTATAACTTCGGCGCGCGGCTTCTCGACGTGGCCGTCAAGCACGGGCTGGACATCCACAAGACGTGGAACATCACGCCCCGCTCCGGCGCTCCCGCCGCGCTCGATCCGGGCTCGCAGTTTGGCGCGCGGGATTTTCTGTTTCTGACGGACATGCTCTCCGGCGCGCGTGCCGCCGGGAGCGGGCGCAACCGTCGGCCGCCGCGAACTTCCATCATCATCCCCGTCTTCGACAAGGTCGAGTTCACGTTCCAATGCCTGCGCTCGCTGCTGCGTGAAATTGATTTCGAAGAGACCGAGGTGATCGTCGTCGACAACGCTTCGACGGACGAGACTGCCCGGCTGCTCGCGCATTTCGAGGGTTTAGTCAGCGTCGTTCACAACGAGGAGAATCGCGGCTTTGTAGACGCCTGCAATCAGGGCGCACGGGAAGCGCGCGGCGAGCATCTCGTCTTTCTCAACAACGACACGGTCGCGCTTCCCGGCTGGTTGCGGCACCTGCGCGAAACGGTCGAAGGCGACGAGCGGGTGGGCGCGGTCGGCTCGATGTTCCTCTACGAGGACGGGCGCGTGCAGGAAGCGGGCGCGGGCGTGTGGCGAAACGGCGCGGCCTTTCATTACGGCTGGGGCGGCTCGCCCGACGACCGCCGCTATAATTTCGCGCGCGAGGTTGACTATTGTTCCGGCGCGTCGCTGCTCGTCCGCCGCGAACTCTTCGAGCGGCTCGGCGGCTTCGACCGGCGCTTTGCCCCCGCCTATTACGAAGACGTGGACATCTGCTTCGGCGTGCGCTCGCTCGGTTACAAGGTCGTCTACCAGCCGATGTCGCGCGTCGTCCATTACGAGGGCGCGACGGCCGGGCGCGACACCACCACGGGCTTCAAACGCTATCAGGTTATCAACCGCGAGAAGTTCGTGGAGAAGTGGCGCGAGGTTCTGGAGCGCGACCACCTGCCGGAAGACCGCGCGCGCACAGAAGAAGCCTCGAACCGCAACCGCGCGCCGCTCGTCCTAGTCTTCGACGAGCGCATCCCGACGCCCGACCGCGACGCGGGCAGCGCGCGCATGATGTTCATCCTCAGGGCGCTCGCGCGTTCGTGCCGCCCCGTCTTCGTGCCGCTCAACCGGCCGCACGGCATCGAATACGAACGGCTTCTGTGGAGAGAGGGGATCGAGACGGCCAACGTCGTTGACTACCAACGGCTGCTGCGCGAGAGGAAGTTTCGCGCAGCCGTCCTGAGCCGCCCGCTCGTCGCCGACGGCCTCATAAATTCCTTGCGCGGGATCGATCCTTCGCTCAAGATCGTCTTCGACATGGTGGACGCTTATTTCATCCGCCTCGAACGCGAGCACCGCGTTACCGGCGACGAGCGCACGGCCGAAGAAGCGCGCCGTTATCGAGAGATCGAACTTCGACTGGCGCGCGCCAGCAACCTTGTCTGGTGCAACTCGACCGAGGACAGGAAGGCCGTCGCCGCGGAAGCGCCCGAAGTCAGGATCGAAGTCATCCCGACGATCCACCCGCTCCACCCGCGCGGCAAGAGTTTTGCGGAGCGCGAGCACCTGCTGTTTCTAGGCAACCTCGCCCACCGCCCGAACACGGACGCCGTGCATCATTTCATGCGCGACATCTTCCCGGCCGTGCGGCGCTCTCTCCCCGGCGTCGAACTCTACATCGTCGGCGACAACGTGACGCCCGACATCGCGGCCTACGCCGCCGAAGGCGTGCACGTGCTCGGCTACGTGCCGGATGTCGAGCCGCACTTTCGCAACTGTCGCCTGATGATCGTGCCCCTGCGCTACGGCGCGGGCGTCAAAGGCAAGCTCGGCGAATCGCTCTCCTTCGGCCTGCCGGTCGTTACGACTTCAATCGGCGCGGAAGGGTTCGGATTAACGGACGGCGTCGAAGCGTTGATCGCCGACGAGCCGCAGGCGTTCGCGGCGGCGGTCGTGCGCGCCTACGGCGAGGAAGAGTTGTGGGGGCGGCTGGCGGATCACGGCTACCGGCACGTCGAAAAACATTTCACGCCCGGAGTGGTTGCCGAAGTCGTCAATTCGTCAATGCGGCAACTGGGGATAACGGAGGTAGCGGCGCGGCCGGGCGGTCGCGCCGTCGAGACAAGCGGGTGAGAATTTTAATTACAGGAAGTCGCGGCTTCGTCGGCGGGAGCGTCGGGCGATATGCCGCGCGCGCAGGCCACGAGATCGTCGGCATCGGGCGCGCAACGCAGGCGGACGTGGGTTGGCCGGGCGCATACGTCTCGGCCGACATCATCAGTTCCGATCTCTCCGGCGTGGTGCGCGAGTTTGCGCCCGATGTGGTGCTGCACGCGGCGGGCACGGCCTCGGTCGGCGCGTCGCTCCAGTCGCCGCTCGACGACCTGCGCGCCGCTCTCCTAACGTGGGCGAACACGCTTGACAGCGTCCGGCGCTCCGGCCTGCGCCCGCTCCTGCTCTACGCTTCGAGCGCGGCCGTCTATGGTAACCCCTCCACGCTCCCCGTCGGCGAAGACGCGCCCGTGCGCCCCATCTCGCCTTACGGTTTTCACAAGGCCGCCTGCGAACTGCTGGCGCATGAATACGCCGAGTGCTTCGCGCTCGACATTATTGTCTGCCGCCTCTTCTCGGTCATCGGCGCGGCGCAGCAGCGGCTGCTTGCATGGGAGTTATACCGGCAGTTCGCGGGAGACGACTCTACCGTCTGGTTGCACGGTACGGGCACGGAGACGCGCGACTACCTGCACATCGACGACGTGGCCGCCGCCCTGCTCGACATGGCCGCCGCGCGGATTGAAGAGACGGACGGCGGGCGCGGTCGTTGTCTGGTCGTCAACGTGGCGAGCGGCGAAGAGACGAGCGTGCTCGCGTTGGCCGCGCAGATCGGTCAGTTCGTCGCGCCGCGGAAAGAGATTCGCTGTCAGGGACTGGAACGCGCCAGCGACCCGCGCGCGTGGCGTGCGGACATCACACGCCTGCGCTCGCTCGCCCCCCGCTGGCGGCACCGGCCGCTCGAACAGTCGCTCGCGGAGTGCATCGCGGAATGGAAGAGAGTTGATGAACGTGGTACGTGAAGCGTTGAACGTGGAACGCGAGGCGTTGAATGATGAGCGTGAAGCGTTGAATGATGAACGCGAGGCGTTGAATGATGAACGAAAGCTATGAATCCGCGTTCGTCATTTCGTGTTCGAGCAGCGCATTGAGTATCCGGTCTGCGGCCTGCCCGTCCCAGAGCGGGGGAAGGCTCTCGCGCGTGTGGTCGAGCGCGTCGAAGGCGGCGGCCGTGATCGTTTCGTCGTCCGTGCCGACGAGCCGGTTCGTGCCGTGCGTGATGGTGATCGGGCGTTCCGTGTTGTCGCGCAGGGTGAGACAGGGAATGCCGAGCGCGGTCGTCTCCTCCTGAACGCCGCCCGAATCCGTGAGCACGAGGCGCGCGCCGCTGAACAGCCGCAGGAAATCGAGATAGCCCAGCGGTTCGACCAGGCGCAGGCGCGGCGCGAGAGCGGCGGCGCGCTCAAGCAATCCGAACTCCGCCAGCCTGCGATGCGTGCGCGGGTGCAACGGGAAAACGACGGGAAGGCGTTCGCCGATGCGCGCGAGCGCGGAGAGTATGCGCTCAAGCGGCTCGCGCGCGTCCACGTTCGAGGGGCGGTGCAGCGTCACGACCGCGTAGTCCGTCCCGCGCCTCAAGCCCAACTCTTCGCGAATGCGCGAACGCCCGGCGCGCTCCATCTGCGCGTAGAGCGAATCGATCATCACGTTGCCGACGAAGCGAATGCGGCGCGGCGGGATGTTTTCGGCGAGCAGATTTTCGTCGGCGTCGGGCGAGGGCGTGAGCAGTAGATCGGATATTTGATCGGTGACGAGGCGGTTGATCTCTTCGGGCATCGTGCGGTCGCGACTGCGCAATCCTGCCTCGACGTGCGCGACGCGGACTCCCAGTTTCACGCAACAGAGCGCGCACGCCAGCGTCGAATTCACGTCGCCGACGACCACGACCCAATCGGGCTGTTCGTTGAGAAGTACCGGCTCGAAGCGTTCGAGCATGGCGGCCGTCTGCCCCGCGTGCGTGCCCGACCCGACTCCGAGATGCACGTCCGGCTCGGGCAATTCGAGGTCGCGGAAGAACGCCTCCGACATGCGCGCATCGTGGTGCTGTCCCGTATGCACGATGAGCGGCGTGAACTCCTTCGGCCGCCGCCGCATCGCCTCGACGATTGGCGCGACCTTCATAAAATTCGGACGCGCGCCCACGACGTTGATGACTTTGAGCATTTGTAATCAGCCATCAGCCATCAGCCATCAGCCGTCAGCTTCTTCTGGTTTTGCTGATGGCTGACGGCTGACGGCTGACCGCTTTATAAACGAATGATGCGGGCGCTACTGTTCTTGCGCAGGTCGCCGCCGAGGGCGTTGCGCGTATCCACGATGAGCGCGGAGTGTTGGCAGACGCGGCGGTAATCGACCGTGCTGTGATCGGTGACGATAACAATGCAGTCGGCCGCTTTGAGTTCGTCGTCCGAGAGCGCGACGGATTGCAGCGGTTCGCCGCTGCCTTCGGTGTGCGCGTCGTCGAAGCGTATCCCGGAGACGTATTCGTCGTGATAGCTGACATCGGCGCCCTTCGCGCGCAGGCGGTCGATGATGGAGAGCGCGGGGCTTTCCCGCACGTCGTCAACGTCCTTCTTGTAGGCCACGCCCAGAAGCAGCACGCGCGAGCCTTTGAGCGCCTTGCGTTCGTCGTTCAGGGCGTCCACGACGAGCGTCACGACGTGATCGGGCATGCGCGAGTTGACTTCTTCGGCGAGGCCGATGAAGCGCGAATCGAAGCCATGCTGGCGCGCTTTCCATGAAAGGTAGTGCGGGTCGAGCGGGATGCAGTGGCCGCCGATGCCGGGGCCGGGATAGAAGGGCATGAAGCCGAAGGGCTTCGTCGCCGCCGCGCGGATCACTTCCCAGGTGTCTATGCCGAGCGCGTAACAGAGGCGCGCCATCTCGTTCGCCATGCCGATGTTGACGGCGCGAAACGTGTTCTCCAGAAGT
>DASQMC010000069.1:0-34937 GCA_035645695.1 Pyrinomonadaceae bacterium | reverse complement strand
TGCCGTCAATCTCGTGACTGAATGACTCCCGTATCGGTTCTCTTTCATGTTGCCGCACTTCTAACATTCAGAAGAAGTGTGTAGCAACTAAAGTCTTGCACTAAAGTGCATAGTTTCCACTAGCGTGCTGAAACAATGAAGAATCGGTCAGGAAGCCTTTCTCGGCCTTCCGCCTTTCTTACCATTCTCTCTGGCGGCCGAAGCCTTTGCTTCAGAAGTTGCGCTGCCGCCCTTTTTCCCAAGTTCCGACATCCACGGTTTCGAGCCGAAGAGGCCACTGAGCAGCGCCGGCACACTAAAATCAGTATCCAGTTTCTCCCAATGCAATCCCGCGCGCGAGGGCGTTATCTCTATATCAGCTATGTCGGCAGGAGAGGCGTTAGCAAATCCTTCCAACATAGACACAGGAACCATGAAAGTAGCACCATTCCTGAGGTCGATGACGATACGGCCTGATTCGTGATCGTATCGCGCAGATTCCACCCGAGGCTCGATAGCGTCGGCGGCTTCCGCCGCCTGACGCGCCCGTGCAATCTGTTCCTTTAGGATGTTAGCTACTTTCCCTTTCATGTATTTCTCTCCAAGCATTTAATAACTTCGTTTTAAGTTGATTTACTAAATTGTAGGCGATTGCCACATCCCGATCAGGCATCCCATAAATCTTACGAATGACAGGCGGATTGTTTTCATCACCTAACTTAATAACTACTTCGCCATCAGCTTTTATTACATGGACGTGCGGCGGTTCATGATCGTTGCTATAGATTCTAAAAGAGAATCCATTAGTTTTTGCGATTGTTGCCATTTTTGGCTCCTTTACGGAAATTTACAGTGTGTTTGCTTCATTTTGTTTATTCTCCTTAACTTATAAATTTATTCTTGGCCTGACCTTATAGAGTGTCACATCAGACCCATCTATTTTGCTCTTAGGAAGAGTCGCAGCGAATTTTCATATCTTCAATTCTCCTTACTTCGTTTCACATGCGCCGACTTTTACTTATCGGATCGACAGAAGCATAACCCAAGCGGTTAGGTTTCGTCAAATTTTAAATGTCTCAGCGGGTCTTTTTACTTCGGGTGCTCGTGCGCCGGATGCCTTCGCTTCTGGTGGGGCTGGGTATGGTATCGGGGAGGTTTAGTTCGTCGTCGGCGAGGACTTCCAAGAGGACGTTGGCAACGCGGGCGTATTCCAAGAGCACGAGCAATGACGGTTCACGTTTTCCGGTTTCGTAATTTGAGATATAGAAGCGATAACTCTTTTCGTCTTGCCCAAGACGCCTGAGCATGTCGTCCTGCGAAAGACCGAGCGCGAGGCGAATCTGAAGTAGCTTTTCAGCGAGCCGTGCGGGTCGCTCACGCGCGAAGCCCATCAGGATTTCTCTCCTGACGAGACGATTATGTTCGCGCGCCGCTTGATTTTAGTTACAAGTGTAACTAAAATCGCATTGTCATTTGTTGTCGCCAAGAAGATGCAGCCGTTCTGCTTCGTGGCGACGCTCATCACTCGTGAGTGGGTGAGGGTGAGCTAATCAATGCGACCGTTGCCAGTGGTTTTCAAAGAAAGATCGCGCGCATCTTACCAGAGCGCGCACCGCTTCCGTATCCTTTTTCTCACCGGAGGAAGACACCTATGACTCTGCCGCCTCCCCGCGTCATCTTCTACCTCGAAGACAACGAACGGATTCTTGTCCTCGTCCGCGACGTGCTGGAGTTCGCCGGGTGGTACGTCAAACCCTGCAACAGCGGCCTCTATGCGTGGACGATGCTCGGCTGGGAGAAGGAGCATTATGATTTGTTGGTCTTGGACAACGAGGCTGACCGCCTTGACGGGCTGACGCTGACGCGACGGGTGCGCCGGATGCCGCACCGGAAAGAGACGCCGATCATCCTGCTCTCGCGCGAAGACCTCGCGGAGGAAGCGCACGCGGCGGGCGCGGACGCCTTCCTGCGCAAGCCGAATAACCTGATCGAGTTGGTTGATACGATCCGGCGTTTGTTGCCCGCGCCTGCCGACGCGTAAGGCAAAGGTACGGCGTGCGCGCTCGTCGCTTCTCTGCTACCATTCCCGCCCAAAGGAACGCTTACAATAATCTTATGGCGAATAAACAGGCGCGGATCGTGGTTATCGGCGGCGGGTTCGGCGGGCTGTTCACGGCTCTGGAGTTGGCTGATGACGGCGAGGTGATGCTCGTCAGCGCGGAGGATCATTTCACGTTCCGGCCGATGCTCTACGAGTATTTGAGCGGCGAGGTCGAGGCGTGGCACATCGCGCCGCATTATCGCGAGTTGCTGGACGACAAGATTCATTTCATTCACGGCGCGGCGTCGGACGTGGACTTCGCGGCGCGCACGGTGACCGCCGATGGTTGGGCTGAACCGCTCGCTTACGACGCGCTCGTGCTGGCCGTCGGCGGCGCGACGAATTACGCGGGCGTGGAGGGCGCGGAGCAGCACGCGCTCCCTTTTCGCGACATCGCGGACGCCGACGCCCTGCGTAACCTGATGATCGATACGCTCGACCGCATACCGCCCGAAGCCTCCGCGGACGAGGCGCGGAGTGCGGCGACCTTCGCCGTCGTCGGCGGGGGCGCGAGCGGTTGCGAACTCTCTACGAAGATGGGCGATCTGCTTCGCGATGCATTCCGGAGGCGGGGATTGAGCGGCGAGCCGCGCGTAGTGGTGGTGGAGATGGCGGAACACGTCGTCCCCGGAATGGACGACGAGTTGCGCGTGTACGTCAAGGAGGCGCTCAAAGAGGCGGGCGTCGAGGTGCATACCGAGACGCGAGTGCTGCGCGTGACGCCCGAAGGATTCACCTTTGAGCAGGGGGGCGGGCGGACGGAAGTTGCGGCGGCGGGGGTCGTGTGGGTGGGCGGCGTCAAAGTCAGCCCGCTCGTGGAGCGTTTGCAGATTCCGAAGGACAAGCGCGGCCTCGTCCGAGTCGAGCCGACGTTGCAGGTTCAGGGTCACGCGGAAGTCTTCTCGCTCGGCGACGGCGCGCATTTCCCGGCCGCCAGCCCGCAACTGGCGGGCACGGCGCAACTCGCCTTTCAACAATCGTCGCTCGCCGCCGCAAACGTGCGCGCGCTGCTCGCGGGCGACGAACTCAAGACGAAGCATTTCGAGGAGATGGGCGAAGCACTGAGCCTCGGCACGGAACGCGCGGCCGTGCTCGCGGGCGGCAAAGCCTTCGGCGGCGCGGTCGCCCGTCAGGCGCGTTTCGCGCTCTACACCTCACGCCTGCCGACGTGGCATCACCGCGTCAAAGTCGGCGCGAGTTGGTTCTTCGAGGGCACTGCGCCGCTCCCGCTCGGCCTGCGCAGGCCGGGGAGTTAAACTGCGCGCGGTCTTGATCAAATCTAAAGAGGGGAATTTCAAATGGCGCGTGGGTGGGAGAGCAAAGCGGTCGAAGATCAGATACAGGAAGCGGAGGAGCGTGCGCGGCGCGCGGCGGAACCGGCTCTCGACGAATCGCCCGAAGCGCGCGCCCGGCGCGAACGGCTCGAAACCCTTCGTCTCTCGCGCTCGCGCACGCTCGACCAGCTCGAACGCGCCACCAACCGCGCCCACCGCGACATGCTCGGGCGCACGCTGCGCGCACTCGAAAGCGAGATTGGGGAACTGAATTCAAACTAGGCGCGACCGGCTTTAAAATCTTTACTCGCCGAGAGTGTCCTGCACGCCGACGCCGGGTTCGCCGTCGAGGATCGTGCTCATGCCTTCGTTATGTTCGGCGGAGGTCGGCGCGTCCGGTTCGGCCGCATCGCCGCGCTCGTCCACCCTGTCCTGTTCGTTGAAGTGTCCCGCCTCGTCGTGCAGCTCGTCCCTTCGCTCGCTCATTGCTTTGCCCCTCTCAACTTGTAACCCGTAGAAAAACGGCGACTCGTCACGGACGACCCGCAGCCGTCAAAAGTCATCAAACTTCCACCGTCGCCGCCTCGCACGAATCGAGCGCGGGCGACTCGGCTTCCGCCGCCTCGTCCGCCGCGTCGCCTTCTCCGATGTAGACGCGCCCCGCCTCGACCGTCTCGAAATATTCCTCGATGCGTTCGAGTATCTCGGGTACCTCGTGCGAGTGGTAGAGCACCTGCCGGAAGCGCGAGCCGCCGACGAGGCCGCGCGTGAACTGTCCGGCGAGTTGCTTCATGCGGCCGATGGCGGGAAGTTCCGGCATGTCTGCGCGCAGCAGGTCGAAGTATTCGAGCAGCAGGTCGCGCTTGTCGGCGAGCGTCGGTTGGAACACTTCGCGCCCGGCGAGCGTGTCTTCGATCTGGCGAAATATCCACGGGTTCGCCATCGCGCCCCGGCCGATCAGGATGCCGTCGCAGTTCGTCTCGCGCCAGCGCGCCAGGGCCTCGTCCACGGTCGTCACGTCGCCGCTGCCGGAGACGGGAACTTTGACCGTCTCTTTGATCTGTCGCACGAGTTCCCAGTTCGCGCGCCCCTTGTAGCCCTGCTCTTTCGTTCGCCCGTGCAGCGCGATGTGCTCTACGCCGCAGCCTTCCGCCAGTTTCGCCGTCTCCATCGCGTTGATTTGCGTGTCGTAATAGCCCGCGCGAATCTTGATCGTGAGCGGGATCGTGATCGCCTTTTTGATCTCGGTGAGGATCGTTTCGAGGCGCGGCATATCGCGCAGCAGGGCGGAGCCTCCGCCGTGCCTGACCACTTTCGGCGCGGGGCAACCGCAGTTGATGTCGAGCAAGTCCGCGCCGACCTCTTCGGCCATCTCGGCGGCCATGCGCATGCGTTCCGGCTGCCCGCCGAAAATCTGCACGGCGAACGGGCGCTCGTAATCGTAAAAGCGCATCTGCCGCTTCGACTTCGGGTTGTTGCGCGTCAAGCCCTCGACCGAAATGAACTCCGAGACGGTCAGACCGATCCCGCCGCGCCGTTTCAACAAACCGCGAAAGGCCACGTCCGTCACGCCCGCCATCGGCGACAGCACGAGCGGCGGTTTGATCTCCACATCCCTGATTTTGAAAGGCTTCATAAAACTAAAGGGTAAAGGGTAAGGGGGAAAGGGTAAAGGAAGAATCTTCTTTTCCCTTCCCCCTTACCCTTTACCCTTTACCCTGACTTTACTTCCGTAGTTCCACGCCCGTGGCGACGAAGCGAATCTCGTCGGCCGTGCCGTCGGCTTTGCGCTCGATCTTCGCGCCGTCTTCGACGAGGTGATCCACCTGCGCACGGTCGAGCACCTTCACCGAGAACTCGCCCTCGGCCTTGAACTTCATGCTTTTGGAATCCTTCGGCACGAAGAAACTGTGATCCTTGAACGTGACGCGGATGCCCGCCACCCCCGGCTCCGGCGCGATCTGCATCCAGCAACCCTCGCTCTGGCAGACGCGCTCCACCACGCCCTCGATCCGCACGCGCTTGCCCGCGAACTTCGCGGGCTGCTTCAACACGTCCGCGAACGCGACCGCCGGCGACCCCTCATTGATCGCCGCCCCGCGCTTGAGCACTTCGCCGTCGCCAAGCGTTGCGGCGGTTTCGACTTTGGCAGCGCCGTCGTGCGCCTTGTGCGCATCGTGCTTTTTGTGCGCATCGTGCTTCTTGTGCGCATCATGTTTCTTGTTCGCGTCGTGTTTTTTATGCGCGTCATGGGGCTTGTGCGCGGCGTCGTGCGGCTTTTGGGGTTCCTGCGCCGTGGCGACGGTTGAGACGGCGGCGAACAGTAGGGAAACTAGAAATGTCTTCATAGGGAAAATAAGTTATCCTTTACGACTGAGATTGCAGCGCATCTTAGGTGCTCTTTCTGCGGCGTTCGGATTATAGCAATGCAACCCAACCTCATCAAAAGCGCGGGCGTGGCGTGGACGATTCTTTACGCCGTGTTCGTCGTCTGGATTTACGCCACCGCGCCGCGCACTTTCACCGAAGCGACTACCGGCGCGAGCGTCGTCGCGGGAACTTACGCGATTGACGAAGCACGCTTCCGTGCGGCGCGCGAACTGTTCGGCCGCGAGCAATACGCGGCGGCGCGCGACGAATGGTCGCGCGCCGACCCCGCGGCTCGCGACGCGCGCACGCAGTTCTACATCGCCTACGCCTTCTACCGCGAAGGCTGGGGGCGCGTCTATAACGACGATGCCCTGTTCAAACAAGGTTTGGAGGCAATCGAGCGCGCCATTCGCCTGTCGCCCGAAGGCGCGCTCGCCGTGGACGACCCGGAGTTGAAGATTCGCTCAGCCGCCGAACTGAAGGCCGAGTTGCAGCAGGGCACCGAGAGTTCCCTGGGCGATTTCGACCCGCTCAAGATCGTGCGCGAGAGAAAATGACAAACGGCCGCGAACGTCTTTGCATCGGCAGGCCGCCGCGAGCATCTTTGAATCCATGAAGAACCACCGCGATAGCAACCGACTGCTGGTGCGCCACCTGTTGCTCCCGACGATCTTTTTGACCGTCGCGCTCACGGGCGGCCTGCGCGTGGCGGCGGAGTCGGGCGCGTTTCTCTTCATTGCGCCGCCGCTCGTCGCGCTCGTGCTCTCCGTTCTAGTCATGCTGTTGTTTGCGCGCGGCGGCCTCGTCAATCTGCGCGCGTGGTTCGCGGGCGACCACTCGCCCGTCACGAATGTCTCGCACGCGCTCACGCTGCTCGCGCTCTTCTTCGCTTCCGCGCAGGCCTTCAACAGCGTGCTTCCCGAACGCGGCCTGTTCCGCTGGATGTTCGCCTTCTTTTTCCTCTGGACGCTGTGGAACAACCAGTTCGCCGCCTTCGAGCCGCGTCGCCTGTTGCGCAGCCTCGCAGCCCTCTTCGGCACGGCCTTCGTCCTCAAACACATGCTGCTCGCCTCGCTCTACGCGCCCGAAGGCGGCTGGCTCAAACAACTCGCGGGCGCGCTCCTCGAAGGCTTCACGCAGGGGACGCTCGGCGCGGCCGAGAGTTTCGCACCCTCGACGGGCTACATCAGTTTCTTCACGCTCGCGCTCTACGTCCTCGGTCTCGTCCTCGTCCCGCCCGCGCCCGAAATTGACGACAACGACGCCGCGCCGGGGCGGGAAGCCGGGAGTCTCGTCACACGGTACGGGCAACTATCTCCCGAAGAACGCGCTCTCTTACGAACGGAAATCCTGCGGACGGAGCGTGGACGACTCGAAGACGAGATTCATGCCACCCGCACAGACTAAAGCGGGAGGACGAACGCCCAAAACGCTCATCCTCCCGCCCTGTTTATCTCGCCCATCTTCCGACCGTCTTACCAGTTCACGACCAACTCTTCCGAGCCTTGCCACGCGGGCACGTCTTCGCGTATGGCGGCGCGTTGGAGTCGTTCGGCGTCGGCGAGCAGCCGCCCCGCGCCGAGCGCGACCGCCGCGAGCGGATCGTCCGCGATGGTGACGTGCAGGCGCAACTCCGTGCGGAGACGATCCGCCATGCCTTCGAGAAGCGCGCCGCCGCCGGTTAGAATCAAGCCCGTCTGGTAAATGTCGGCCGTCACGTCCGGCTGCGATTCCTCAATCGCGCGCCGCGCGCCCGCCACGATCTCGGAGAGCACCGGCTCCAAAGCGGCGCGCACTTCGTCCGAACCGATCTCGACCGCCTTCGCCAGCCCGCTCGTCAACTCCTTGCCGACCACTTCCATGCGGCGCACGTCGCCCGCGCCGTCGTCGCCCGCGCCGCTCGCGCCGAGTTCTTTCTTGACCTGTTCGGCGGTGCGCTCGCCGATCTGCATCTCGTATTTGCCGCGCACGTATTCGCGTATGGCGTCGTCCATCGCGTTGCCCGCGACCCTCAGGCTGCTCGAAGAGATGATGGCCGCCGAGGCGACGATGGCGATGTTGGTCGTGCCGCCGCCGATGTCCACGACGAGGTGCGCGCGCTCGTCGTTGCAGCCGAGACCCGCGCCGAGCGCGGCGGCGAGTCCCTCGTCAACGAGATCGACGCGCGTGGCCTTCGCATCGCGCGCCGCGTCGCGCACGGAGCGCTGTTCGAGCGCGGTCGAAGAACCGGGCACGCCGATGACCATGTGGCTGCGCTTGTTTTGATTGCCGTGGACGCGCCGTATGAAGGCGACGAGCATCTTCTCGGTCGCCTCGAAATTGTCGATAGTGCCGCCCTTAACGGGTCGGAACACTTCGGCGTCCTTCGGCGCGCGCCCCACCATCTTGTAGGCTTCCGCGCCGACCGCCAGCACTTCGCCCGTGTACTTGTGGATCGCCACCACCGAAGGCTCGTTCAAAACAACGCCCCGGTCAGGGGCATAGATGAGCGTGTTTACGGTGCCCAGGTCGATTGCGATATCGTCGGAGAAGAAATTACTTAAAATGTTCATGGCTTGCCCCTGATAAATACCCAATGGTGACTTAATTGCAACTCGGGGAGAGTTCGGTGGACGCGTACCCGCTCCGTAAACGGCAAACGGCATACCAGCGAGTCGGCGCGCAATTCCCCTTGAATTCGCGTTCGAGCGCATTGTGCGGGTGTTCGTTTCTAAGACATT
Organism: Pyrinomonadaceae bacterium; assembly: GCA_035645695.1. GTDB lineage: Bacteria > Acidobacteriota > Blastocatellia > Pyrinomonadales > Pyrinomonadaceae > JAIVJZ01. Next base: position 26,493 of record DASQMC010000069.1, on the reverse strand, counting down.
CAAGATGCAGGCGGGCGAAAGACGAACGCAAAGAAAAAGTCGCGGCGGGAAGCGTGTTTGACGTTAAGGTAAGGATTTTGGCGCGGGTGCGGCGGTAATATAGCCGTCAAAATGAGCGGGCGCGCGTGGCGCTCGTCCGTGACGAAAGACGAGCGCACGCGCGCCCGGCGGGTCGAGAGCGGCGCGAGTATTTTTTTCTCAGAGGGACTTCAGGTGCGGGTCTTCGGTTCGGACACGAAAGTCTTGTTCACGATCTTCCACTCGCCGTCTATCTTGAGCATGGACATGTAATCGGTCAGCCGCGCGCTCGGGTAATCGAGCAGCACTTTGACGACCGCCGCGTTGCCCGTGATGTCTATGCTCTCGATGCTGCGCTTGCGCGCGGCCTCGTCGGGCGCGGGCTTGCCGGACGCGCCCGCGATGTATTCGGCGCTTGTCCGCTGCGTGAACTTCCCGTCGCGCATCCAGAACAGTTTCGCCTCGGGGTGGAAGACTTTCCGGAAGTGCTCGCCGTCGCCGGTCGCGTGGCCGCGGAAATAATGTTCGATGGCCTGACGCACGGCCGCCTCCTCCGCCTTCTCGGCACGCGCCGTCTGAAGCAACGTCAACATCCCCGCCAAAGCGATCACGGCGACCAGGAGACTAAGTTTCTTCATGACATTCTCCCGAACATTTTGATTGGAATTTCGAGACGACGCGCCCGCCGGGTTGCTTGATACTCAATTTTCATCCGCACGGGCGGCGCTTCTCAATCGTTAAATACCTTAACGCTCGCCCCCCGCCAAACGTTCACACGTTTTCGGCGCGACGCTCGTCGCTCACGACCTCATACAAGGTGGCGGCCTCGTGCTTGGAAGTCTGCCGCGCCGTCGGCACGGCGAGGACACGCACCGTCAACAACCGTTCGCGTCGTTCAATCGTGATCTCATCCCCGGCGCGCACCGCCCGCGACGAGCGTGCCGCCACGCCGCCCACCAGCACGGCACCGGCCTCGCACAACTCCTGCGCCACGGTTCTGCGTAACACCAACCGGCTCGCGCGTAAAAACTGATCCAGACGCATAAAAAAAATGATGAACGCGAAACGATGAACGATGAAGTAAAAGCAATTTGCCTTTCATTCATCGTTCATCGTTCCGCGTTCAGCGTTCGTAACTACTGTTTCTTGTTTCCGTTCGCCGCGGACTTCTTCTCGTCGGACTTCTTCTCGTCGGACTTCTTCTCGTCTTTCCGGGGAGTGGTGGCGGGGGGCGTGGTTGCCGGGGGCGAGTCGGTTTTCAGGAGCGGGAGCACGGCTTCCTGATAGTCTTTCGCGATGTCGATGTAGGCGTCGCGGCGCAGGTTGTCGAGGTAGGTTTTGCGCTCCTTGTCCATGCGGCCGAAGGTGATGGCTTCGCGCACCTTGTTTTCGTCGAAGACGGCATCCCCGCCGGCCGTGCGCTCGTCCACGCGCAGGATGATGATGCCCCCCTCGGTTTCAATCGGGTCGGCGATGCCGCCCGCCTTCACGGTCTTGAGGGCGTTCGCCACTTCCGGTTTCGTGATGTCGCTCATGGCATACGTGCCGAGTTTGCCTTTGGTCTCCGGCGCGGTGCGCTTGCCGTCCACCTCGCGCTCCGACTGCACCATCGCGAGCGCGCCGAAGTCCGCGCCCCCGCGCAACTGCGCCACGAGTTTATCGGCTCGCTCGCGCACCTCTTTCGGGTCTTTCCCCACGGTGCTCAGGAAGATTTCCGAGAGCGTGACGGCTTCGGGTTTGCGGAATTTCTCTTTGTTCGCCTCGTAGTAATTCTTCACTTCGGAGTCGGTCAAACCGTAAAAGATTTTCTGATCCACTTCGCGGCCGAGCACCCATGTCTTCATGATCTCCGTGCGCATCGTGGCGCGCACGGTGGCCGGGCTGATGCCGCTCTCGGTCATCGCCTGTTCGAGCGCGGAGAGCGATTTGAGACCTTCGCGCTTCGCCACTTCCAGCATTCGACGGTTAACCTCCGCCTCAACGTCTTCGTTCAAGCCCATCTCCTTGCCCTTCTGGATGAGAAGTTGCTCGTTGACGAGTGTGACGATGATCTCGTTGCGGCGTTTGTCGATCTCCTCGACGGCTTGCTGCGGGCTGATCCCGCGCTGCTGCCGGAGCGCCTCGACGGCTTCCGCCATGTCCTTCTTCAGCATCGAGAGGGTGATGACATCGGCATTGACCTGCGCGATCACTTCGTCGATCACGCGCGGCACGCCTTCCTCCTGCGCCCGCGCCGGAACGGCGACAAAAGGCGCGAGGAGCGCGGCCAACACCAACGCGGAGGATGCCGCGACACGGCGCACATGTATTAAAAATTTTGACTTCACAGATTTTTACTCCTTACCAACTCGGCGCACGCCCCGGCACTAACGGCGGCACGCTCGCCCTGATTCACATTGTCTAATCGAATTTAACGCCTCTGGTCGGGTGGGTTTCGAGTTTCAGGTTTCAGGTTTCAAGTTTCAGGACTGAGGTTCTTCGTTCTTTAACTTGAAACCTGAAACCTGAAACCTGAAACTCATTCTATTCCGCGCTGCTGATTTGCAGCAACAGGCCGTGCGTGGTTTCGATCACGTCCGTGGCCTCTTCCTCGCTCAGGTCGATGCGCAGGACGCCGTTCGGTGTGAACGTCGCCCCGGAACGCGCGCCGACGAGGGCGAGCAATTTTTCGGGCGCAACGCGCGCCTTCTCGCTCAGTTTAACGGCGATGCCTGCGGGCGTCCGGTCGAGCGACAGCACGCCGACCATTTCGGCCGTGCGACGCAGGCGCGCATAGGCCAGAAGTCGCTCGACGGATTCGGGGATGCGCCCGTAGCGGTCTTCCGTCTCGGCGCGAATCTGGCGGAGCGTCTCGTCGTCGCGCGCCGAAGCGATGCGCTTGTAGGTGCGCAAACGCTGCCCCATATCGGAGATGTAATCTTCGGAGATCGCAACATCCGCGCCGAGATTGAGCGAGACCGAAGTTTCGTCCTGCACGTCCTCGCCGCGCAGTTCCGAGACGGTGCGCTCCAACATCTGCGTGTAAAGATCGAAGCCGAGCGCGTCCATGTGGCCGGATTGCTGGCCGCCGAGAAGATTGCCCGCCCCGCGCAGTTCGAGGTCGAGCGCGGCGACGCGAAAGCCCGCGCCGAGGTCGGAAAACTCGCGTATCGCCGCCAGCCGCCTGCGCGCAATCGGCGTGAGTTCCTGTTCCGACGGAATCAAAAGATAGGCGTAAGCGCGACGGTTGGAACGCCCGACGCGGCCGCGCAGTTGATAGAGTTGCGCCAGCCCGTAGTGATCGGCACGGTTTATGATGATGGTGTTGGCGCGCGGGATGTCTATGCCGTTTTCGATGATGGTCGTGGCGACCAGAACATCGTATTTATAGGCCATAAAATCGAGCATCACGGATTCCATCTCCTTTTCGTTCATCTGCCCGTGCGCCACGCAGACGCGCGCCTGCGGCACGAGCCGCCCGACGAGCGCGGCCACCGTGTCGATGGTTTCGACGCGGTTGTGGATGAAGAAAATCTGCCCGCCCCGCCCCAACTCCAACTCGATGGCCGACTTGATGACCGACTCGCCGAATTGCACGACCTGCGTTTGAATGGCGAGCCGGTCGCGCGGCGGCGTCTCGATGACGGACATGTCGCGCAAGCCCATCAACGACATGTTGAGCGTGCGCGGGATGGGCGTGGCCGAGAGCGTCAGCACATCGACCTTCTTCTTCAACTGCTTGAGCCGCTCCTTGTGCGCGACGCCGAAACGCTGTTCCTCGTCCACGACGACGAGGCCGAGATCGCGAAACGCCAAATCCTTCGACAGTATCCGGTGCGTGCCGACGAGTATGTCCACCTCGCCCGCCTCGACGCGTTTGACGACCTCCTTCTGCTCCTTCGGCGTGCGGAATCTCGAAAGCAATTCGACGCGCACCGGGAACGCCGCGTAGCGCGCCGTGAAAGTCTCATAGTGCTGGTAGGCGAGAACGGTGGTCGGCGTCAACACGGCCACCTGCTTCGACTCCATCACGGCCTTGAAGGCCGCGCGCATCGCCACCTCGGTCTTGCCGTAGCCCACGTCGCCGCACAAGAGCCTGTCCATCGGCGTATTGGCTTCCATGTCCGTCTTCACGTCTTCGATGGCCGTCTCCTGATCGGGCGTCGGCACGTACTCGAAGCCGTCCTCGAACTCGCGCTGCCACGGGCTGTCGGCCGCGTAGGCATAGCCGCCGACGAGTTTGCGCTCGGCGTAGAGGCGCAGCAGTTCGTCGGCCATGTCGCGCATGGCGCGTTTGGCTTTGGCCTTCGTCTTCTGCCACCCGAGGCCGCCGAGGCGGTCGAGCACCGGCTCGTGCCCCTCCGCGCTCGAATAACGCTGCACGAGATCGAGGCGTTCGACGGGGACGTACAACTTCGAGTCTTCCGCGTAGAACAGGAGCATGAACTCGCCGCGACGGCCGGGGCCTAGATCGAGCGTCTGCAAGCCGCCGAATCGCGCGATGCCGTGATCGATGTGGACGACGAAATCGCCGACCTTCAGGTCGCGGAAGTCCGACAAAAACGCGGCCGTCTTCGACTTCTTGCGCGGCCTCTTCGCGGCGGAGGCAGAGGATGCCCCTCCCGTCCCCGGCGCGCGGTGCTCCACGGTCGCGCCGTCGTGCGCCTCGTCGAACAGATCGTTCTCGACGTGGACGACGAGGCGCGAGGCGGGCAACTCGAAGCCGCCCGACAGACGCCCCACCGCCACGAGCGCCTGCCTGTCTTCGAGCGCGCCCGGCTCGCCCGCGAACACGACGCGCGCGCCGACGTTGTATTCCGCGAGCATCTCGCCGATGCGCTCGGCAACGCCTGCGCTCGGCATCGCAAACACGACGCGCGCATCCATATGCTCCTCAAGCGTGCGCCGCACGTCGGCCGCGAGTTCCGCGATGCGCCCGTGATAACGACGCGAGGCGCGCGTGCTCCATTCGATCTCGGGCGCGCGCTCGACGGCCGGGAAGAGAAACAGGGGCGGGGCGGTTGTGCGCGCGCGCCCGATGGACACGGCGGCGGCCGCTTCCGCTTCGCCCGCGAATCGCTCGTCGGTGGCGGCGGCCGTGCGCCCGAGCGTGCGCAACTCGACGCGCGGCACGCCCCCCACCGCGGCGCGCAGTTCTTCCGCCGTCAAATAAAGTTCTTCGGGGCTGAGCGCGATCTCGTCCGCGCCCTCCGTCTCGGCGTAGCGCGTTCTCAAAGTCTCGTAGGTGTTGCCGAGAAAGGTTTCGAGGGCGGCCGGTTCGTCCACCACGAACACCGTCTCGCTTTGCAGGTAATCGAACGCGCTCGCGGGCGTCGAATGGACGAGCGAGACGAGCCATTCCCAGCCCGCGAAAGTCTCGCCCTCGTCGGCATGCACCGTGCGGTCGCGCAAAGCGCGCGCGTAACGCTCGTCGCTCCAACGCTCGCGCGCCAGTCCCGCCCACAGACGGAAGTCGTCGGCGCCGAGCGCGTACTCGCGCATCGGCACGATCTCGATCCGCTGCAACTGCGCGACGGACAACTGCGTCTCCGGGTCGAACTCGCGTATGGAATCCACCGTGTCGCCGAAAAACTCCACGCGCACGGGGCGTTCGTGTCCCGGCGACCACACGTCCAGAATCCCGCCGCGCAGGGAGAACTCGCCGACCGCGCCGAGAGGGTCTTCGCGCACGTAGCCGGAAGCGAGCAACAACTCGATCAACTCTTCCGGCGCATGATCCTCGTCGCGCCTGAGCGTCGCGCCCGTCGCGCGCAGTTGTTCCGGTCTGACCGTCCGCCGCGCCAGCGCGCGCGCCGTCAGCAGCACGAAATCCCCCTGCCCCTGCGCGAGCCGCCAGAGCGTCAGGGCGCGCCGCTCCAAGGTCTCCGCGTGCGGCGACGCGCCCGCATACGGGTCGCTCTCGGAGGCGGGCAGCGTCAGCACCGACGCCTTCGCGCCGCCGCCCTGCTCTCCTTCGTTGCCGTCCGGGCGGCTGAGCGCCTCGCTCCAGAAACAGAGATCGCGATCCCATTGTTCGAGGTTGCGGCTCGCCTCTACGACGACCGCCAAGCGCAGCCCCGTCTCGCGCTGCAACGCCGCCAGAACGAGCGCGCGCGCCGCCCCCGATGTCACCCCGCTGACCGACACCACGCGCGCGCCGCCGCGCACCTCGGCCACGAGACGCCCCAACTCGTCTCCCTCCAGCACGCGCCGCAACGCGCCCTCCAACGCCGATCCCTTTTGCACCGTACTACTCATGTCTTTAAAAACGATGAACGATGAACGATGAACGATGAACGGAAAAACTCAAGCGGGTGTTTTCTATTCATCGTTCATCGTTCCGCGTTCATCCTTTGCTTTCCTAATTCTCTCGATAATGTCGGTCGTCGAAGCGCCTTCGATGAAGGGGAGGGCGAGGACGCGCCCGCCCGCCGCTTCGACCTCTTCGCGGCCGTGGATTTCGTCCACGCCGTAGTCGCCGCCTTTGACCAGAACGTCGGGCAGCAGGCGCGCGATGAGAGCGCGCGGCGACAGCGCATCGAAGACCGTGACGTAACTGACCGCGCCGAGCGCGGCGAGCATTTCGGCGCGCTCCCCTTCGTTCATCACGGGGCGCGAGTCGCCTTTCAGCGCGCGCACGGCCGCGTCCGAGTTGATCGCCACGAGCAAAGCGTCGCCGAGCGCGCGCGCCGCCTGCAAGTAACGGACGTGCCCGACGTGCAGGATGTCGAAGCACCCGTTCGTGAACACGAGACGCCCCCCCTCGGTGCGCAAACGCTCGCGCATCGCGCGCGCCTCATCCGGCGTTAGAATCTTTTCGTTCATAGCTTGCGTATTGCTTCGATGCTAACACGAAGAGTCGGCAGCGGTCAGCCGTCAGCGGTCAGTGAATAGCCGTCAGCGGTCAGCTAATAGCCGTCAGCCAAAGCGAACAGCCCGGCCGGGGCGTGGCCTTGGGTTCAGTTATCACACACTTTTTTCTTGCCCGTAGCTGACGGCTGATTGCTGACGGCTGATTGCCATCAGCCGATGGCTATTTGCAGACCGCTTCTCTATAATTCTCCTTTTCTCACGGAGCAGGAATAGATGACAGAGAACAACACGCCCTTTATCGAAGACAACGATCAGACGCGCGCGCGCCGCGACCACCTCGACAAAATTCAAAAACTCACCGGCAACGCCTACCCGAACAAGTTCGCGCGCTCGAACGCGTCGAAGAACAAGGTGGAACGTGAAGACACGATCACCTCCATCGTTACCTGCGCGGAGATCACGCGACACGTCCCGCCGCCCGTCGAAGGCGCGCGCCCGTCGCCCGAACAACTCGAAGCGGCGAACGCCGCGTTGAAAGAGTTCGGCTTGGTGCGCGTCGGCGGGCGTCTCGCTGTGCCGCCGCGCGTGATGGGCAAGGCCGCGTTCGTCCACCTCTCCGACGGCCGGGAACGCCTGCAAATTTACGTGCGGCGCGACGACGTGCGGCAGATGAACCACCGCGGGCGCGAACTCGACGGCTGGGAACTCTTCTCGCTGCTCGACCACGGCGACTTCATCGGCGTCGAGGGCTTTCTCTTCGTCACGAAGACGGGCGAACTCTCCGTCCATGTCAACGCCTTCGAGTTTCTCGCGAAGGCTCTCCTGCCCATGCCCGACAAGATGCACGGCATCAGCGACCCCGAAATCCGCCAGCGTCAACGCTACGCCGATCTCATCGCGGGCAGCCTCAAGATCGACCGGGACAACGAGGGCGAAGCGGGCGGCGCGGGACATGCGCGCGAACTCTCCACGCGCGAAGTCTTTGAACGCCGCTCGAAGATCATCCGCGAGATGCGCGCATTTTTGGACGAGCGCGGCTACATCGAAGTCGAGACGCCGATGCTCACGCCCATCGCCTCGGGCGCGGCCGCGCGTCCCTTCAAGACGCACCACAACGCGCTCGACATAGACCTCTACGCGCGCATCGCGCCGGAACTCTACCTCAAGCGGCTCGTCGTCGGCGGCTTCGAGCGCGTCTACGAACTCAACCGCAACTTCCGCAACGAAGGCATCTCCACGCGCCACAACCCCGAATTCACCATGCTTGAATTCTACTGCGCCTACATGGACGTGAACGGCATGATGGACTTGTGCGAGGAGTTGCTGCGACAGAGTGTGATTGAGGCAACGGGCGGCACGGTTGTTCGCTTTGGTGATCAAGAGTTTGATTTCGGGCGCAAGTTTGAGCGGCTGACGATGAAGGAAGCTATCAATAAGTATTGGCCTCTTGAGTGGAATGAACTTACTAGTGAAAAGTTTGAACCTAGTTGGCTAGAAGACCCTAAGCGGACGCTAGATATTCATTATTTCATTTATCACGTTTCAATGCAGAAAAGCCTGTTAAATAACAGCGATTTAGCACAGGCAGAGAAAGATGCGAAACTGAGAGAAACAATTCCTGTTGCTTGGACACATGCTAAAGAAAATTCAAAGAAAGAATTTGAAGACATTGCCAAGATACGCGTCTTGCAAATGGCAGAAGATATAGCAATGATATTTGAGGAAGTTGCTGAGCCAAAGTTGATCCACCCAACATTCATTACAGACTTTCCGAAACCCATCTCGCCGCTTTCGAAAGCGTCGCCGGATGATACGTCGATCGCGGAACGGTTCGAGTTGTTCATCAATGGGATGGAGTGCGCGAACGGGTTTTCGGAGTTGAATGATCCATACGAGCAGGAAAAGCGTTTCGAGGAGCAAGTGCGTGCGCGTGAACATGGCGATGAAGAAGCGATGCAAATGGATAAAGATTATCTGCGCGCGCTCGCTTACGGGATGCCTCCGGCGGCGGGCATCGGGATCGGAATTGACCGCATCGTAATGCTCCTGACGAACCGGCGCTCCATCCGCGACGTGATTCTCTTCCCGCACATGCGCCCCGCCGCGCCGAAGGCGGAAGAGGAACCCGCAGACGAGCAAGCGGAATCAACTGACAAAGGGGCGGGCGAGCAAGCGTGAGTCGTCGCCCTAGCTCTCAACCCCTAAACCCCCTTGAGCCTCGCCTAATCGTGCGGGCTTGAACTGAAGAGAGGATTTTGAGATGACGCGAAAAGTTTTTGCGGTTTCCCTGATGCTGGTCTTGGCCGGTGTTCTCGCGTTCGCGCTAGAGCAGAAGGCCGCGCAGCCGGTGAAGTTGACCGGCTATCTCGTTGACAACATGTGCGCGAATGCGGAGGGCGAGGGCGACGGCGTCGCCGAGACGGCGAAAGGCCACCCGACCGCCTGCTCGTTGATGCCGAGTTGCAACGCGACCGGCTTCTCGCTCGTCGTCGACAAGAAGATTTATAAACTTGACGAGGCGGGCAACAAGTCCGCGCTCTCCGTGTTGAAGGCGACGAAGGCTGTGAAGGGATTGCGGGTTGAAGTCGAGGGCACGCTCGACGGCAACAGCTTGCGCGACGCGAAGGTGTCGGAAGTTAAAGCGGCCGCGTAAGCGGGCAGAGCGTTCGCGGCGAAAAAGATTTGGCGGCCGGAGAGGAAGGCCGCCGTCGTTTTACTGTCTGGTCGGCGTCGAGGAATCCTTCGGCGCGGGCGAGGCGGTAGTAGCGGCGGCGGCCTTCCGCCGTAGTTTCTCCTGCCGCCCGGCGACCCACGCGGGCACGGTGCCCTGCCGGCCGAGTGCGGCGGCGTAGTTGTTCATGGCGGCGAGCGCGCCCGCGTGGTCGCCCGCGCGTTCGCGCGCGCGGCTGAGGTCTATGAGCACCTGCGGGTTCGTGTCGCCGTAGAGTTGGGCGGCGCGCTCGAAACTGGCGGCGGCGCGCTCGATATGTCCCTGCCGCTCGAATATGCGGCCGAGATGATAATGCGCGACCGGGTAGCGCGCGGCATCTCTTTGCGTGAGCGGGAGCAGCGCCGCGACGGCTTCTTCGTCGCGGTTGAGATTCATCAGGGCGGCTCCGAGTTCGAGGTTGGCGGGGGGGAAATACCCGCCGGGGCTGCGCGCCAGCACGTCGCGATAATGCTTGACGGCCTCTTCGCCGCCGCTTTCGCGTTTCGCGCGCGCGGAGCGCAGCAGTTCGTAGGTGGCGCGGTCAACTTTGTGCGCGCGGAGTTTCGCGCTCGCGCCGGGAAGTTGGGCATCGGGCGCACCATTGCCGGTCTTTGAATGCGCGGCGTCCGGGTCTTCCGCCGTCGTGGCAGCGGCGACGAGTTCGCGCCGTGCTTCGGCGATCTCGCGCGGGACGCCCGCGCCGGTGCGCGTCGAGCGCGTGATGAAATTGTCGAGCACATTGATGCCGCGCTCCGCGTCTCCGTCTTCGGCGTAGGCGCGCGCGAGGGCGGCGGCCGCTTCCGCGTGCTCCGGTTCGAGACGCAGCGTGCGCAGCCATTCGCGGATGGCGAGGTCTGCCTCGCCGCGCAGCAGGTGCAGGCGGCCGAGGTTGTAGCTCGCCTCGGCGTATGCGTAATTCTCCTGCACGAGCGCGGCGGCGAGCGTCTCCCGCGCCTCATCCCAGTGGCCTTGCCGTATGAGTATGACGCCGAGGTTGTTGAGGGCGCGCGAGTAGTTGCCGCGACGCTGCGAGATGGCTTTGCGATAAGCGTCTTCGGCCGCGCTCGCGTCGCCGAGACGCGCGAGGGCGTTGCCGGTGTTGAAGAAAAAGGGCGGGTCGAAGCGGTCTTCGTGAATCATCAGGCGCAACGCGTCGAGCGCTTCCGGTTGTCGCTTGAGCGCGACGAGGTGTTCAACGAGCGAGCGTTGCAGGCGCGCGCGCTCCGCGCCCGGCTTTGCGTCCTTGATTTCGGCGCGCAGGCGTTCGACCTCTCCTTCTTCACCTTTAGACTTCGCCGCGACGCTCCCGGGCGCTGCGGCGGCGTCTTTCGTCTCGTCAACTGCCGGAGCGACGACGGGGGCGGCGGAAGGCGCGGCGGCGGCGGGAACTCGCTTCCGTGCGGCGGGCGGGGTCGCGGGTGCTGTGGAGGCGGAGGGAGTTGCAGGCGGAACTGCGGAGGCGGGAGTTGCGGCTGGTGCGGCGGTTGACGGAGTTGCGACCGGCGCGGCGGCGGAGGGAGTTGCGGCCGGTGCGGCGGCGCGGCGCGCGCGCGTGATCTCGGATGCCGGGCGCGGTGCGGGCTGCTTCTCCCGCCTTTCCTGCGCGGGCTGCTGATCCTGCTTCTCCTGTGCCGCCGCTTTCATTTTCGCTTTGCCCTGCCTGACCGTCTCTCCCCGCGCCGGAGCCGGAGCGGCCTGAGCCTTCGCCGCGTTTTGCGCGAAGGAGACGGGCGCACCGTGTTGACACGCCAGAAGTGCCACGGCCGCCGCAAACGCGAGCGATGCGGCGCGCGCCGCGCGGCCTGTGCGGGCGTGTGTTTGATTCGAGTTCGAGAGTTGTTCCGGCATCTTTAGTTCTCCGTCGGAGTTTCGGCAAAGTCGCGCGTTCGTGGGTTTTACGCGCACGGGTGAAGCGCGGCCTGTGCGTGTCGCGCGCGCGGCGGTTGTTCGGGTCAGCGCGTCGCCGTGTCGGGGTTGACGCGGCGCGGCCGTTCTTTCGGTTGTTCCCGGCCGGGAGTTTTCAACTGCGGGCGTGCGGGAGCGGCGGCGTGCCCCGCGTAATTGAGGATCGTGCCGCCGAAGCCGACCGCCCACGCGCGGCCGGGCGATACGACCGAGAGGCGTTCGAGCGGGTGGGGCGTGCCGCTCGGTTCGCGTCGCCAGTTCGCGCCGCCGTCCGTCGTGTGGATGATCGTGCCCCGCGCGCCGGACGCCCATCCTTCGCGGGCGTCTATAAATTTCACGTCCAGCAGATCAACGTCCACGTTCGATTCCTGTCTGAACCAGGAGCGCCCGCCGTTCGGGCTGGCGAGCACGAGGCCACGCTCGCCGACCGCCCAGCCGCGCCGTTCCTCCACGAAGGAGACGGCGTTGAAACGCGTCGCGGTGACGATGGGCGAACTGCCCGCGAGCCAGCGCCCGCCGCCGTCCGGGTCGTAGAGGATGGTGTTGCCCGCGCCGACGAGCCACCCCTGACCGCCCGCTAGAAACGCGCCGCCGAGCAGCAGGTGTTTCGACGGGAGGGTCTGCCGCTTCCAACTCGCGCCGCCGTCCGTCGTCGCATACAGCGCGCCCATCTCGCCGAAAGCCCAGCCGCGCGAGCGGTCTGCAAAGGCGACGCGCGTGACGAGCACATCAACGTCCGCGCCCGTCACCTCGACGCGCGACCAACTCGCGCCGCCGTCCGTCGTTCGCAACAAGTAAGAACGAGGCTCTTCTTTCGTCCTGAGCAGGTAGATGCTGCGGTCGCAGACGATCCAGCCGGTTTGTTCGTTCAGGAAATAGATGTCGCGCAGCGTGTCGTCGGTAGGCACGCGGCGCGTCGCCCACGTTCGCCCGCCGTCCGTCGTCGCCAGCAGCGTGCCCTTGCCGCCGACCGCCCAGCCCACGTCCGCATCCACGAAACAGACCGCGCGCAACCACGCCAGCGTGCCCGACGTTTGCGCCTCCCAAGTACCGCCCGCGACGGGGGCAGCAAGGAGTGCGCAGTGAGCAGTGAGCAGTAAGCAGTAAGCAGTAAGCGGTAAGACGCGAGCCGTGCGACGCACACGTCGATACTCTTGACTGCAACTTGCGGCAGCTTTTCGTCCGATCTGGCTTGTGCGTTTCATGTCTGCCGTTCAACTATCAAACAAAACTGCTCACTGCTCACTGCTTACTGCTCACTGCTTACTGCTCACTGCTCACTCTTCAGAACCCTCCCGTGAAGATGCGGAAGAAGCTGACGACGGGCAGCAGGCTGAGCACCTGATTGAAGGTCTTCAGACGGTTGCCGGGGACGATGATCTGGTCGCCGGGGTTGAGAAAGTAGTTGTCCGGCATCTTGCCCTTTTCGATGGCGGCGACATCTATGATCGTCGGCTGCATGAACCCGTTGGCCTGTCGCCGCATGACGGCCACCTTCTTCTTGTTGCCCGTCGGCAGCACGCCGCCCGAGAGCGCGAGCGCTTCGGTGAGCGAGAGGCGGCGCGTCATGGGGCGGATGCCCGGTTGCCCCACATCGCCCACCACCCAGAAGACCGCCGACTGCGCCTTGTCGAGCGAGACGGTGACTTTCGGATCGATGACGTACTCGTCGAGCTTCCGCGTGATCTCGTCGGCGACCTGCCTCGTCGTCTTGCCGCCGACGTGGACGCCTTCGGGAATGAGCGGGTGCGAGATAACCGCGTCGGGCGGGATGGTGATCCCGGCCTTCGAGTAGCGGTCGAGGTTGAAGACCGTGATCGAGATCACGTCTTCGGGGCCGAGCCGGTAGCTGGACATGAAGTTGTTGTAGTAAGGCACGACGGCCGCCTCTTCCTCCGAAAGCGTCTCGCGGCGGTTCGCCAGCATCTCCGGCGACAGATCGGCGCGCGGCGGCGCGCTCGTGTCGTCGGGTTCGAGCCGCTCGCCCGCGCGCTTCGCCGCCTCGGACGGCGCGGCGTCGGCGGTCTTCGTCGTGGCAGTCTTCGTCGTGGCGGTGCGCGGGCGCGTCTTTTGCCCGGCCTTCTGCTTGTCGTTTTCCTGCGCGGCGGCCGTGCGGACGAGGGGCGTCCCGCCCGTGAGCAAGAGACTCGCGAGGGCGAGCGCGGTGGCGAACTTCATCGTGTGAATTTTCATATCTGTACCTCTTGTAAAACTTCTCGCGCCTGCGGGGGCGACCCGGTCTCTATCGCGCGCCGCGGCCGAACAGGATCGTCTTCGCCGTCTCGAAGATGATCACCGCGTCGAGCACGAGGCTCTGGTTCTTGATGTAGTAAAGATCGTATTGCAACTTCTGACGGGCGTCCTCGATTGACGCGCCGTAAGGGTATTTGATCTGCGCCCAGCCGGTCAGACCCGGCGGGATCAAATGCCTCTGTTCGTAGAACGGAATCTCCTCGGCGAGTTGCGCGACGAAGTGCGGGCGTTCGGGGCGCGGGCCGACGAAGTTCATATCGCCTTTGAGGATGTTCCAGAACTGCGGAATCTCGTCGATGCGTATCTTGCGTATCACGCGCCCGACCCTCGTCACGCGCGCATCGCCGTCGCGCGCCCACACCGGCCCGTCGCGCTCGGCGTCCGAGCGCATCGAGCGAAACTTCATGATCGTGAACGGGCGGCCGTTCTTGCCGACGCGCTCCTGCTTGTAGAGCGCGGGGCCGGGCGATTCGAGTTTAATCAAGAGCGCGGTCAAGAGCGCGATGGGCAGCGAGACGAGCGCGCCGATGAGCGCGACGCCGCGATGCAGGAGCGTGCGCGCAACGCCGGAGAGACGCGCCTGCCGCCCGCGCCCCGAAAAGATGAGCCACGACGGGCGCATCATGTTCAGGTGGACGCGCCCCGTCGTGCGTTCGTAAAACGACGCGCCCTCTTCGATGGCGACATTGCCGCCGAGACTCAGGTCGAGCAATTGGCGGGTGGGAAACTGCCCGCGCCGCTCGCCCTGCGCGACGATGATGCGGTCGATGTTTTCGCGCCGGACGATCTCCGCCATGTCGTCCGTCACGCCTATAACGCTCGGGTTGATGATGCTGCGGCCGACGAGCGCCGGGTCGTTATCGACGAAGCCGACGATGCGATAGCCCGCGTCCCTGCGATCCAGAACCTCGCGCGCGATCTCGATGGCGACCGCGCCCGAACCGACGATCAGGATGCGCTCGCCGACCATCGGGTGGCCGAGCAGCCAGTGGATCGAGACGCGCCAACTGACCATCAGGGCGAGAGCGAGCGGCAGCGCGATCAGGGAGATGCCGCGCCCGAGCATAAGCTGCGGCAGCATGTAGAAGACCAGCGCGAGCGCGACCCACGCGAGCCCGAGAGCCTGCACGAGACGCAACACGAGTTCGCGCCGGTCGTGCATGACGACGAAATCGTAGAGGTCGTAGAGGTAGAACGCGCCGAGGCAGAAGCCGGTGGCGAGCGCGGCCTTGTAAAAACCGTTGCGCGCGACGAGTTCGTAGTAACCCTCATCCATGCCGAGCCGAATCTCCGCGGCCGCCACCATCACGCCGAACAGCAGGAGCGCTTCGGCGAGTATCAGCAGCAGGGTGCGGGCGTTGAAACGGCGCGTGGAACTCAAATTAACTCCTTCAACTCAAACGATGAAGTAGGAACGATGAACGATGAACGGAAGATAACGGCTTTTACTTCATCGTTCATCGTTCCGCCTTCATCGTTTCCTTTTCATTGCGGCGATAGTAGCGACGCTGGTAATAGCTGCTGCTGTCGTCTTTGTTATCGTCCGCGCCGTTCAGGACGATGCCGAGGATGCGCTCGCGCGGGAGCGGTTCGAGCACGCGGTCGAGCGCGGCGTAGCGCGTCTTGCCGGAGCGCACGACCATCAGCGCGCCGTCGGCGCGGCCGATGAGCACGGTGGCGTCCGTGAAGATGCCGAGCGGCGGCGCGTCGATGATGATGTAATCGAACATGCGGCGCAGTTCGACGAGGAGCGAACTGAATTTCGGGCCGGAGAGTATTTCGGCCACGTTATCGCGCACCGTGCCGCCCGGCAGCAGGTGCAGGCCGGCGGGTTCGAGTTTGATGATGGTTTCGGCGAGCGTCGTCTCGCCCGCGAGCACTTCGGAGAGACCGGCGGGCGCGTCGATGCCGAGGTATTCGGCGGCGCAGGGGCGGCGCAGGTCGCCGTCGATCAGGAGGGCGCGCACGCCGTCGGTCTGCGCCAGCAGCCACGCGAGGTTCAAGGCCGTGACGGTCTTGCCCTCCATGACGCCCGCGCTGGAGACGACGATGGCCTGAACATGACGACGCTCGCCCGCGTGCAGGATGCGCGTGCGCAGAGCGCGATACTGTTCGGCGTGCGGCGAGCGCGGGTCTGTGATGGCGATAAGATGTGGTTCGACGCGCGCGTGAGAAATTTCCAGCGTGGGAAACTCCAACGCGCGCGCCGAGCCGACAGCATCCACCGTTGCCCCAGCAACACGCGAAGCCTGCCCGCCGGGGAGTGCCGACCCGACCGTGGCTGCATCGATGTGCTCAGCGGATGCTGAAACCTGCGCCCGACCGTCGGGCGCGTTGAAGAGTGCGGACGTGCGCCGGAGGACGACTTCCGGCGCGGCGTGATTCGCGCCGTTCGAGCGTTCGCCGTGCGGGTTGCCGTTCGACGCGGCCGACGCTTCGGTGACGAGCGTCACCTCTTCGTCGTGGGCGGCCGTGGCCGCTACGGCGGCAACAACCGCCGGGCGGCGGGCGGTGGCCGTCTCGTCCGTCGTGTTCGCGCCGCCGTTCTCAGCGGCGCGCTTCAATGCTTCGTAAACTCTACCCATCACCTATCTCCCATCACATCCCAGCGCCGGAAGGCCGCGCCGATGTCGTTGACATCCGGCGAGGGCGTCGCGGATGGTTCTTCCAACTCCTCTTCGCGCTCGTCGTCGTAGTCGTGCGCCGAAGAATGTTCCGTTGACGACACACGCACGGTTTCGTCAACCGCCGTGGCCTGCGTGCTGCCCGCAGACCACAACTCCGCGCGACCCTGCGCGTTGAAAATGCGCGCGGGCAGTTCGTGTTCCTCGCCCGAGAGGCGGCCGTACCTCGCGTCCGGCAGCATGTCGAACGTATCGGCGACTTCTTCGATCACGGCGCGCGGGATGGTGTGCAGTTCCGCGGCGTAGCCCGACAAGAGCGCGTTGTCGCAGAGATTGTTGATCTGGCGCGGGATGCCGGCGGCGCAGCGAAAAATGTAGTCGATTGCGCCGGGCGAGAAGATGTCCGTGCGCGCCGCCCCCGCGACGAGCAGGCGCGCCTTGACGTAACGCTCCGTCTCTTCGATGTTCGGCAGCGGCTTGATCTCGCAGCGCAGCGCGACGCGCTGTTTCAACTGCCGCAAATCCGGATTGTTCAAAACGTCGCGCAGTTCCGGCTGCCCGGTCAGGACGATCTGCAACTGTTTGGCAGCGTCCGACTCAAAATTCGAGAGCAGTCTGATCTCTTCGAGGACGGAGGTCGAAAGGCCGTGCGCCTCGTCGATGATGAGCACGGTGCGCAGGCCGCGCGCGTGTCGCGCTTCGAGAGTTTTGCCGAGGGCGAAGAGCAGTTCCGACTTGTTCTCCCACTCCTGCACGTCGAAGAGGCGCGCGACGTGCTGGTAAAATTCCGGGACGGTGAGGCGCGGGTTGAAGATGTAGCCGACGAGCACGGTGCGGTCTAAACGCTGCATCATCCAGCGCAGGATGGTCGTCTTGCCCGTGCCCACTTCACCCGTCACGACGATCAAGCCCTTGCCGCTCTCGATGCCGTAATGCAGGTTCGCCATCGCCTCCGTGTGCGAAGGCGTGAAGTAGATGAAGCGCGGGTCGGGCGTCAGCGCGAACGGCAACTCTTTTAGACCGTAGAACTCTTTGTACATGGCTTGTCAGTTGTCAGTTGTCAGTTGTCAGTTGTCAGTTGTTCGAATTCACCTTTAGCCACTCGTGCGAGAGCCACATGCAACTGACAACTGACCACGGACAACTGACAATTCCTCACGAGACGAACATATCGAACACGCGCGAAAATCTCAGCGCGAGCGCAAGCGCGGGGATGCTGATGACGGTGATGGCGAGACCGGCGAAGGCCGTCGCCAACCGGCGCGCGCGGGCGCGACGCTGCTCCTTCGGCGTCAGCAGTTCGGGCACGGAGATGAGGACGGGCAGCCCCGTGTAGTGGCGCGCGTCTTCGACGGTTTGGATCGTCAGGAGGCGCGGCACTTCAAAGGCGGCGGCGAACGCGAGGCCGACCGCAAGGCCGAGCGCGAGACCGAGCGCGATGAGCATCGGCCGCTTCGGCGCGATGGGGCGCACGGGCAAACTCGCCGGGTCGATCACCTGAATCGTCGTGTTCTGCGCCGCGCCGAGGGCGGCGACGGTCAGATCGGACTTCTGTTTCTTCGTCAGCAGGTCGTCATAAGTCGCCTTCTTCGTTTGATACTCGCGGTCGAGCGAGCCGAGCGCGACTTCCGTTTGGGGAACGCGATTCAGTTGCCCCTGCACCGCGCTGATCTGCGCGTTGGTTTGCGCGAGCAACTTCTCAGAGCGCGCGATCTCGCCTTCGATGCCCTGCACGTTGATCTTGATTGTCGAGGCGCGCGGATCGACGCGTCGCTCGACGCGCTTTGTCTTCTCGGCGATGCGGTTCTTCCAATCATCCGTCAACTCCTGCTTGCTGCGCTGGACGGCGGCCAGTTCCTGCCGCTTGGCGACCACGTCCGGGTTCTTCGGCTTCAATACCGTGAGCATGTTCTGCAACTCGGAATCGAGTTGCGATTCGCGCTTGGATAGTTCGGCCCACGCGGGCGTCGTCTTCGGGTCGGTCAGAGTCTCGACCACGTCTTCCTTGTCCACCTGAAACTGCTTCTCGATGTCGCCGAGTTGCGTCGAGAGCATCGTCCTCTGATCGCGCAGGCGTCCGATGTCGGAGATGTAGGCTTTCTGCTGTTCGTAGAGTCCGCTCAAATTGGTGACGAGCGAAGTGGCCTGCGTGGGCAGATTGTTGATGTTCGCTTGCAGGGTTTGCAGTCGTTGTTTGTCGATCAAGTCGAGTTCGGCTTTCGCTTGATCGAGTTGCTTCTGAAGAAACTCGGCCGTCTCAACCGCGCCCCGTGATTGTTGCCGGGTCTGTTCGTCCACATACTTGGACGCGAGACTCGACGTGACCTTCTGCGTGATGTACGGGTCAGGCCCTTTGAAGGTGAGCGTGAAGCCGTTGGTGATGTCGTTGCGGCTCTTGTTGACCTCGATCTGCGTGTCTTTCTTCGCCATCCGTTCGACCAACACCTCCATCGGCTCGCCGCGCCGCCGCTCTGCCGCGTAGAGGTTAAAAGTCGTAATCAGCGGCTCCAGCGACGAACGGCTGAAGACATCCTGGCCGATGGCGTTGATGCGGATCGTGAGATCATCGTCGGAGAGTTGCGGCACGACCCCCTCCATGATGTTCGAGGGGCGCACCGTCAACAGCGTGGTCGACTGGTAGACGTTCGGCAGCCGCCACACGACGATGGCGACCGCCGCCGAGACGACGAAGGCCGGCAGGATGATGAGCCACTTGCGCTTCCACAAGATGCCCCCGTATTCGGCCGGTTTTCTCTGACGAAATTCAACACTCATAATTCAACCCTCTTTTCGCGTAAACGAGACTCCCGGCCGGATTACAGAGAGGCAAGCGCCCTGCGCGCCTCCTGCTCGTTCTCCGGCGAGAGCTTGTTGCCTTTGGTCATGTTCAGGGCTTGCTGCAACTGCTGGCGCGCTTCGGGCTTGCGTCCGGCGGCGGCGAGCGCGAGGCCGAGGTGGTAGCGATAGGTGGCGCTGTCCGTGCGGCGCGCCGTCGTCTGCCGCACGGCCTTTTGCAGTTGTTCGACGGCGGCAGCGTGCAGTCCCTTTTTGTAATATACCCAGCCGAGCGTGTCGGCGTAGCCCGGTTCGTCCGGGAACTTCTGCACGACGCCCTGCGCGAGCCTGACGGCTTCGTCCAGGTTGCCCTTGCCGTATTCGGCGTAGTTCCAGGCGAGGTTGTTGGCGGCGAAAGCGTTCTCGGTGTTGATGGTCAGGGCATGCTTGTAGGCTTCGGTCGAGGCGTCGTAATTCTTGCGCCGGTCTTCGACCATGCCGATGAGCATGTAGGGCGTCGGGTCGTCGGGTCGCTTCTCGCTCATGCGGCGAAACTCTGCGATGGCCTCGTCGAGGCGATTCATTTTGATGTAGAGCGCGCCGAGCGAATTGAGCGCGGGAACGAAACCGGCGTCGAGTTCAAGCGTGCGGCGCAGCATCGATTCGGCCTGCTGCGCGTACTGATTCATCTGCTCCATGTTTTGCTGCATCTCGGCCTGACCGCCCTGCTTGCCGTAGATGACCGACTTGAGGAAGTAGAGGCTCGCCGTATCGGGGCGCGCGGCGATGGCCTGATCCACGCGCGCGTGCGCCTGATCGAGCCGGCCCTGCGAATCGTAGAGATTGATGAGGCCGTTGAGAGCATCGACGCTCGCCGGGTCGAGCGAGAGCGCGCGCTCGTAATGCTGCGCGGCCTCGTCCGCCTTGCGCTCGGCAATCGAGACGGCCGCGAGATTGACGTGCGAAGAGGTAGCGTTCGGCATGAGATCGCGCGCCTGCGAGAAGTCGGCGCGGGCGGCCGCGGTGTTCAAAGATTGCGGCTGCAAGTAGGTCGTGGCGCGCGCCGTCAGGGTTTTGGCGCGCAGTTCGTTCAGGAGTTGCGGCGAGTTGGTCGCGTCGGGCACTGACTTGTCGAGCCGCGCAAGCAGATCGCTCGCGAGTCTCTGCGCGCCTTGCGCGTCGCCCCCGGCGAGGTTGATCTGCACCTGCATCAACTTCGCGGGCAGATAGTCCGGGTAGTACTTTTCGAGGTCGCCCGCGTAAATGCGCGACTGCTCCATCTGCCCGGCGCGGAAACTGGCCTCGGCCATGAAGTACAGTCCGGCCTGATCGCGCGGCTCGATCTTCAAGACCTGTTTGAGGTCTTCGATGGCGTCTTTCGGCCTGTCCTGATTGAGACGCAGGCGCGCGCGCAGGATCAAGCCTTCGCGGTCGTTCGCGTTCTTCTTGAGCGCCTCTTCGATCTGCGTCTCCGCGCCCGCGCGGTCGCCGCGCTGCAACATCAACTCGGCGAGACGATGACGGCCGCGCGCGTAATCCGGTGAAGTGGAAATGATCTGCCGGTAGAGATTCGCGGCTTCGTCGTAGCGGCCGACGGAGGCGTAAAAATCGGCGAGCACGGCGCGCCCTTCGGGGCGGTCGCGGTCGAGTTCGGCGAGGGCTTTGAAGGACTCCTCGGCGCGGTCGAGTTGTTTGTTGACGAGGTAGAAGCTGGCGAGCGTGCGACGAGCGTCGCGGTTCTGCGAGTCAACTTCGACGGCGCGGCGAAACTCGGCTTCGGCCAGGTCGAGCCGGTTCTGCGAGACGAAGAACTTGGCGTATTCGAGATGCACGAGCGCGGAGCGGTCGTTGATGGAGAGGGCACGCTTGTAAACATCCTCGGCCTTCGCCATCTCGCCCAACTGACGGTGGTAGAGCGCGAGGCTCATCAGAGACTCGACGCGCTGCGGGTTGAGTTCGACGGCGCGCGTGAGGGCGGCGAAAGCCTCCTGGCGCTTGTCGTGGGCGAACATCACGGTGCCTTTGAGGATGTGGCCTTCGATGTGGTTCGGGTCTTTGGCTAAGACCTCCCCGTAAAGCCGCTCGGCCTCGGCGCGAAGCGCGTCGTTGCGCTCGCGCTGGTAGGCGAGGATATAGTAGTTGCCGAGACGGACGCGCGCGTCGAGGTTGTCGGCGTCGAGCGCGACGGTGCGGCGCAACTCGTCGATGGCCTGGAGATACTGTTCCATGCCTTCGTAGGCACGCGCCAGCCCCCAGTGTGCCTGCGCCAGATTGTCGTCAATCTGGACGGCGTTGCGGAATTCGAGCGAAGCCTCCTGAAACTTCTTTTCCGTCAGGTATGCTTCCCCGCGCCGGAGGTGTTCGACTTTGTCTTTTTCGGGATTGGAGCAGGCGATGGTCGCGAACGCGCAGGCTGCGACGACGAAGGCGAGCAAAATAGACGACAAACTCCGACCGTTGCCGGAGCGCGGGCACTCTTTGTGATTCATCTCGGTCTTTCGGACTCCTTCGCGGCTCTCGCCGTCTGCTCGACCGGGGCAACGGTCTTTGAGCGGCAGCCGCGTCTGTTTAGTTAAGTTGACGAAACATTCTCGTTCAGGCCGCTTGCGGGTGAGGCACACCCCGAACGGCGCTGGAACTTCACATTCATCAAACTTGCTGTTGAGTTTCTCTCCCTGAATGCGGGCGGCTTCCATTTCCCCAAGAGCCGCCCCGCATTTATGTTACCACTTCCCACGCGCCTTGCGTCGAACTTTCCCGCTTTCTAGTTCGGGACGAAATTCGGGATCGCGGGCGCGCTCTGAGCCGCGAGGTCGGAGGCGAGGGCGAGCGCGTCGGCTTCCGACTTCTGTATAGGCACGATCACGCGCACCATCGCGCCGTCGCTGCGCCTGCGCTTGACGCTATCGACGACCGTGTAAATCTTCCCCCAGTATTCGCTCGCCACGGCGCGCCCGCGCCCCTGATACCAGTAGATGAGCAACTGGCGCACTTCGCCGTTCTGGATGATGTAGCGATTGGCCTCGAAGGGCGCGCCCCCATTCGCAGGCGTGATCTGAATGGTCGCGGGTTCGTTCAAAGACCAGCCCGCGCCGGGCAGGCAGTTGAGCGGGCTGTGATAGGTCGCGCCGTTGCGCTGCGTGGCGTAGTAGCCGACGTAGAAGTTGGCCGAACGCCCGTCGGGCAGAGAGTAGTTGCGCGAGAGGTAATCGTCGGCGCGAAGGACGCTCTCCGTCTGCGCGTCAAAACGCGTGTCCGCGCCGATTTGCCGCCAGCGGCCGAGTTCCCCCGGAAACTCTTTCAACTCGCGCCGCACGACGCTGGCCTCGCCGATGTGCTCCCACAAATTAACCGTCGCCCCGCCCACGAGCAGGAACGCCAGCAACGCCCAGAAATGCCACTTCTTCGATTTCATAAATTGATTAGCTATCAGCTTTCAGCTTTCAGCTTTCAGCTTTCAGCTTTCAGCAAGCAGTTCTTGTATTAGCTGATTGCTGACGGCTGATGGCTGAATGCTCCCTCATGAACTGCCCGCGCCGCGCTCGCCGAGCGACATCGCGGTCGCCGGAGTCGCGGCCGTTGCGCCGACGAGCGGCGCGTCGCCCGCCTCGTCGCCGGTTGTGTGCGCCGGATCAATTGTCGTCGCTTCCGTCTTTTGCGCGGTTTTACGCGGCGGCGGCGTTTTCCCCCCGCGCCCGCCGAATTTATCGAGCACCCAGCCGAGCGCGAAGAGCAACAGGAACGCGGCGATATAGACGACCCAGCCGGAGAACTCGTGGAAGAAGCCGTCGGCAACTTCCGTCCCGTAGTAGCGCGCGAGTATGCCCGTGCCGCTCACGCGCGCCGCGTTCGTGATGATCGCGATGGGCACGGCCGAGAGCACGAGGATGGCCGAACGCCACGTGCCGTAACGCTTCAAGCTCGCACCGAGCCCGCCGCCCTGCTGTCCGGGGCCGCGCGGGTGCGTGAAGTAGGCGAAGACCACGGCGAGCGTCAACAGCGTCATCAGCGAACGGATGCCGCTGCACGCTTCGACCACTTCGAGTTTCTTCGTCACGCTCGAATTCAGTGGCATCAACTCGATGATGTTTCCCTGCCTGAGCACCGGAATGTCGAAGGCGCGCATCGCCCACACCGCGCAACGCGACGCGAACAACTGCAACGGAAACGCGATCTGGTTGAAGATGATCGCCGGGATCGGGATCGCAAGCGCGAGCAGCAGCAGCGGGACGAGCGCGAGGCGCAGGATGTGCCAGCCCCAGAAATAGATCACGACGCCCGCCAGCATCACGACGAGAGAGGTGCGCTGCATGAACAATTCCGCACCCGCCGTGCCCGCCCACAGCATCAGGAAAGCCCCGACGACCAGCGCGCCGCCCCACGCGAGCGACGGCCGCTTCGAGGCTCCTTCCAGCCGTTCGCGCTCGCTCCACAGGATGTAGCCGATAATGAAGGGAATCAACAGGCCGTGCGAGTAGTTTTCGTCCACCCACCACTGCCCGCCGAGTTTTACCAGCACAGTCGCGTAGACGAAGAACACCGCTGCGGCGACCGCCACCGGCTTCCATAGTTGGGGCACTGTTAAAGCTGTCATCGGTTATTAAACTTCAGGAAAACTTTCGCGTTTGCGGAGGCAGGCCGGTTGAGGAGAACGGTAACAACCACTCGCACCGTTTAAGAGAGTAGCAAATGGGCGGGCGGGGGGGCAACATGAAAAAGAGGCGGCGCGCGACGCTCGACAAGCGGCGAGATGAATTCCAAAGAGGTTTTTAACTTGTCGACCGTCGCGCGCCGCCTCTTCATTTGGCGTTGCCGTCTCTCTATCTGACGTTGATCGAGGCGGTGTTGCTGCGACGGCCGTTGATGATGATGGTCAGATCGACCGAGCCCGCGCCGCGCAGTTCGGGGTAGAGCACGACGTTGACTTGATCGAGGCCGGGCACGCGTCCCTCCAGCGCGCCGGCAAACTCCACGGGCAGATGATACAGCCGCCCGTCCCCGGTGCGCGCTTCGACCGTCAACGACTCGGCGACGTTCGCCATGGTGCCGCCATGCCCCATCCGCACATCGTTAGCGAAGTCGGTGTTGGACGCCCCGACGCCGATGCCGGTCGCGAACAGCGTCACGCGCGTGCGTTTGTCCGCGCCGAGCGCGTGCGGCGAAGTCACGTCGTAATGAATGGCGCCCGGTTCGCTGTTGTTCATGGAAAGCGCCTGCCCCGCGCCGCTGCCGTCGGCGGTGAAGAGGGCGGGCACGACGGCGTTGACGACGACCGTGCCGCGCGAGACGTAGCCGTCCTGCGAAGTGACGAGCACCTCCCACTCGCCCTGCGGCAACCCGCGCGGCACGAGGAACGAGATGCGCGACGGCGAGACGTAGAGCAACGGCGCGGCCTGCCCGTTGATCGAGACGCTCGCTCCCGCCAGTTCGTAAAGCAGCGGCTTGTTCCCGCCCTGATCGGCCAGAACGCTCGTGAGAGCCAGCGGACTCCGCGCCGCGTCGCCCGTAATGGTGCCGAGGCTGAGCGGCGAGAGCAGGGGCGACATCGCCGCGCTCGAATAGGTGTTCGCCGCGCCGACGAACGGCATGGTGTTGGCCGCGGGCGCGTGCGCGTTTTCGCCCTGCGCGCCGGGCATGGCCGGGTGCATGA
Organism: Pyrinomonadaceae bacterium; assembly: GCA_035645695.1. Lineage (GTDB taxonomy): Bacteria > Acidobacteriota > Blastocatellia > Pyrinomonadales > Pyrinomonadaceae > JAIVJZ01. The sequence goes on along the minus strand of DASQMC010000069.1, from coordinate 1,766 downwards.
AATTGAGCGCCTGCCCGAGGCGCGAGGCGGCGATCTGCAAGCGATTCTGGACGCTCGCCGACCCCGCGCCCGCAGCCGACAGGGCTTTCGCCGCCCGCGCGAAATAGAGCGAGACGCGTAGCGCGCTATCGATGCGCTCGGTGGACGCAAACTGCTTGGCTTCGAGGAGGTAGGCCGCGTAAGCGGGCTCGATTTTTCTCTCCAGACTTTCGATCTCCGCGCTTGATACGGACGAAGCGGCGCCGAGCGCGGTGGCGAGCGTGTGCGCCGCTGCGACCATTCCGTGCGAGACAGGCTGGCCGGTCACGGGCGTCGGCGTCGGGATGGGTGTTGGGATGGGCGCCGGGGTCAACGACACCACTTTCGCCGAGGTGATGCCGTTGCCAACCGTCTCCTGCGTCTTAAAGACGAGGTAATAAGGATATGCTTTCGCGGGGTTGCTCGTGGAGTGGACGGTCGTGCCGTTCTTCTTGTAGAGGATGTCGCCGGTGGCGCTGACCTCTATGCGCAGCACGTCGCCAGCGGCCAGCGGCCCGTGCGATCTGTAAGTTCCGAACTCCCTGACCGAGTAGGATGTCGCGTCGGAGTGGAGCGTGAACTCAAGATCGGTGTGGTTGGCGGACGGCGACTCGTCGTTGTTGTTGCCGAAGCCGACGGTGCAATAGACGCCGTTATGTCGCCATTCAAAGTAGCCCGCGCCGGAGAGCGTTTGCTGCGACTGCCCTTTCGCGAAGTAACCGGCTCCGTTATGCGAGATGCTGCCGCCGCCCGCCGCGTTCGCGTTAAGCAGGCTCGTCCATATCACGTCCTGCAACACGCCCGGCGCGGGCGTGTTGCTGATCGGCGTCGGGGTCGGGTTGGGCGGGGCGGGGGTCGGCATCGGAGTGGGCGTCGGGGTGGGCGTCGTCGAGGGCGATGTATTGCCCATCGCGGCGTTCAGGGCGGCGAAATCGCAGCCGACATCCTTACCGTCCGTGCCCGCGTTCTTGTAAGGGCTATTGTCCGCAAGGCGGTAGTTGCCGTTAGCACGGCTCACGAAGAGCACGTCGTCGAGTTGACCGGGGTAGTAGTTGTTGGCCGGATAGTAGTTGCTGTTCGCGCTGGCAATCACGTTGCGACTCAAAACGGCATTGGGAAAATACGTCGCGAGCGTTCCCGTGCCGGGCAACTGACCCGAGCCGAAGATGCCATAAGCGTTGTGCGCGGCAAGGTTATTGGAGAAAGAGAAGCCGGTCGAAGGCCGCCCGTTCGCCGACAACACGTTGCCCGTGTGCAGCACCGTGTTGTGCTCCACCGTCAGTTGCTCCGCTCCCTCTACCTCCAGAAAATGTCCCGACGAACAGTCCGTCCCGCACCACTTCCGCCCGTCGATGTCCTCGAACAGATTGTTCCTGATCGTGATTCTCCGCGCCGGACTCACATACAACTTGATCTGTATCCCTGAGGCCGCATGCCGGATGATGTTATTCGTGATCAGCACATCTTCCACCACCGCCCACGGCGCCGTCCCGTTCTGGTCTAACGGCGTCAACAGGATGGCGAACCCCACCTGCGCATCTCTCCAGCTGTACTCGAACAAGTTCCCTTCCACCACCACGCGCCGCGCGCTCTTTAATTCAAACAGGTTCTTGACCTCCCAGCGCACGCCCGCGTATTCCGGCTCTCCCTCGCGCCACGCGAGCGGCTTGGAGAGATGATTGCCCCTCACCTCGATGTCGGAGGGCACCAAACCCGGCACGCTGGCCGACGACCCGCCGAACATGAGA
>DASQMC010000068.1:0-2532 GCA_035645695.1 Pyrinomonadaceae bacterium | reverse complement strand
ACCTTCTAAAGCGTCTGCCCGAAAAGCGATAACTCAAAGGTGACGGATAAGATTATCCGTCACCTTTTTTTTGCACGTTGCTTGAAATTTCCAGCGCGCAGTCGAGCGCATTCTCGCCCAGCCGGTTGACCAGTCCTATCTCCAGCGCCTCCGCGCCCGAGACCAACCGGGCAGTGAGAAACATCTCGAACGCACGCGCTGAACCGATCAACTGTGGGAGACGCTGCGTGCCGCCCCAACCTGTGATGATGCCGAGACGTGCGCCGGGATGTGCGAAAACGGCGGCGGGTGCGGCGCAACGCAGATCGCAGGCGAGCGCGAGATCGAGACCGCCGCCCATGCAATAGCCGTTGACGGCGGCGATGGTGAGTTGCGGCGCGTCCACGATCTTTTGCATCAGACGTTGACCGCGAAGGGCGAACTCGCCCGCCGTTGCGGCCGTCTGCGCGCTCACTTCTCGTATGTTTGCGCCGGAGGCAAAGGCTTCGCCCGTGCCTGTGAAGATGATCGCGTTGATGTCGGTTCGCGTCGAGAGCGTGGAGACGAGACGGTCTAACTTTTCGAGCGTGGCGAGGGAGAGGGGATTGCGTTCGGCGGGTTGGTTGAGACGAATGATGACGATTGACTCGCATGCCCCGCGAGTTTCCACGACCACCGGACGGCGCGTCTCGGCTCGTTGCTCGTCGTCTGTCATCCGGGAATTTGTCGGAGAAGAATCATGCGCGGGGGCGCACGTTCTCGCGCAGGAACGTCACGATGTCTTCGGTTGAGGTGCCGGGCAGGAACACTTCGGCCACGCCCATCTCCTTCAAGCGCGGCACGTCCTCTTTCGGAACGATGCCGCCGACGAGCACGAGACAGTCGTCCATGCCGCGCTCCTGCAAAAGCTGCACGATGCGCGGGCAGAGCGTGTTGTGCGCGCCGCTCAGGATCGAAACGCCGACCGCGTCAACGTCCTCCTGCAACGCGGCCGCCGCGATCATCTCGGGCGTTTGCCGCAGACCCGTGTAGATGACTTCCATCCCGGCATCGCGCAACGCACGCGCGATCACTTTCGCCCCGCGATCATGACCGTCGAGGCCGGGCTTTGCGACGAGTACGCGAATTTTTCTTTCACTCATAAGCAACGACACCTAAGCAAGTACCGGCTTGTGGGTTTCCTGCGAGCCGCGTCCCAGACCTGCGTGCAAGTCATTGCACAAGGCTTCAATTTCATCTCGCGATGCCCCGAAGCGTTGCTCTAACTCATCCGTGCCGAGCGTGTGCAGTGCGAGAGTTAAGGCGGTTTCCAGCACGGTCAATTCGTCTTCCGTGACCCGGATGTCCATAACCTCGACCGAAGCGATAGTTTGACTCCTTAGTATTTCCATAACACTTTAAACCCCCGATCATTATTGCACCTCAATCGGCAATTGAGCACGCTCGACGTGTTCCCATTTGCCTGCGTTGACACGCCTCTGGCGGTTGCCGCGAGTCGTGCGAAAGCTGGTGTGGTGCAATCCTTTCGCGGTGTAGATGTGGGTACGCCCACGCGCTCCGACGAAGATGTAAAGCCCGGATTCAACGTCCCTGTAAATCTCCGTTGACTTGCGCTTATCACTTTCTGCTTCGCCCGTCGGCCTGTCAGCGTCGGTTCGCCTCTCTTCGCCGTGTGGCGTGCGTTCGGTCATCAGTCAAGATTCTCCGAAGCGTTACGGCTAAAATGCAGGCTCTTCGTAGAGACCGTAAACGTCGCGCAGGGCGTCGCAGATTTCGCCGAGCGTCGAGTAGGCGCGGACGGCTTCGATGGTGGCGGGCATCGTGTTATCGCCCGCCTGCGCCGCGAGTTTCAGTTTTTCGAGGGCGTTTGCCACCGCACCTGCATCGCGGCGCGTGCGCGTCTCTTCGAGCCGGGCGATCTGGTGCGCGCGGACGGATTCGTCAATGACGAGGATGTCGATCTTCGACCCCTCGTCCTCCATCTGGTACTTGTTCACGCCGACGATGGTTTGCTCGCCGCGCTCGACGGCCTTCTGATATTGATAGGCCGATTCTTGAATCTCGCGCTGCGGGAAGCCTTTCTCAACCGCCGACACCATGCCGCCCATCGCGTCGATCTTGGCGAAGTAATCGAGCGCGCCGTCTTCCATCTTCTTCGTCAGCGATTCGAGGAAGTACGAACCGCCGAGCGGATCGACCGTGTTCGCGACGCCGGTCTCCTCGGCGATGATCTGTTGCGTGCGCAGGGCGATGAGCGCGGCGCGGTCGGTCGGCAGCGCGAGCGCTTCGTCGTAAGCGTCCGTGTGGAGACTCTGAGTGCCGCCGAGCACCCCGGCGAGCGCCTGTATGGCGACGCGGACGATGTTGTTCAAAGGCTGTTGCACGGTGAGCGAGACGCCCGCCGTCTGCGTGTGGAAACGCAGTTGCAGCGTGCGCGGGTCTTTAGCGTTGAAGCGTTCGCGCATCGTGCGCGACCAGATGCGGCGCGCGGCGCGATACTTTGCGATCTCCTCGAAGAAGTCGTTATGCGCGTTGAAGAAGAAGGAGATACGC
>DASQMC010000067.1:0-13817 GCA_035645695.1 Pyrinomonadaceae bacterium | reverse complement strand
AGGCCAGCCAACTGCTGGTGCGATGCGCGGCCTTGAACCGGATGACGCACGAAGGGATGCCCGACAGCTACAAGGTCGTCGCCTAAGATAGGTTCAGTTCGAGGGTCAGCTTCGCTCATCCTCTTTTATGCAACAACGTCGATTTGAAATCTCAAATTTGAAATCTCAAATTGTTTTATTTGAAATCTCAAATCGTTCGTCTCTAATTCGTGTGCTCCGTGTTCTCCGCGTCGGCGAATGCTTCTGCTTACACTTCATCGTAACCGGCTACGGCTCGGGCGGCCGGTGATTTTCTTCATGGGGAGGCTGATTCTCAATGCGACTTGATTCGACATTTAGGCGCGCGGCATTCGCGCTCTTTCTCTCGTATGCACTGCTGCTGCCCGTCGCACGAGCGCAGGCGGCGGGCGGCGGCGGCGGTCAGTCTCCCGGCACGGGCGAACGGCCGCGAGGGGCGGCGCGCGTTGCGGAAGGCTTTCCCATCGAGCGTTACCTGAACATCCGCTCGGCCTCTTCGCCCTCGCTCGCGCCGGGGGGCGACCGCATTGCGTTCCTGTTGAATGTGACCGGCACGCCGCAGGTGTGGAGCATCGCGGCTGAGGGCGGCTGGCCTGAGCAACTCACTTTCTACACGGATCGCGTGGACTTCGTCCGTTGGTCGCCCGACGGCACGGGGATGATCTTCAGCAAGTCGCGCGGCGGCGACGAGAACGCGCAGCTTTACTGGATGTCGCCCGATGGCGCACGGGTGCGACAACTTACGGATGCGCCCCGTATTCGCCACAACTTCGGCTCGTGGTCGGCCGACGGGCGCCGCATCAGCTACGCCTCGAACAAGCGCGACCCGAACTTTTTCGACATCTACGTGATGGACGTGTCGAGCGGTCAGGAGACGCTCGTCTATCAACAGGACGGCTCGAACGCGGCCGTCGCCTGGTCTTCGGACGGCCGCTTCATCGTCGTCTCGCGCTCAAGCGACACGCTCAGTCTCGACAACGATCTCTACCTCGTCGAGCTCGCGTCGAAAGCGGTCACGCACCTCACGCCGCACGAAGGGGCGGCGCAGTTCGGCGACGTGCATTTCACGCACGACAATCGCTGGCTGCTGCTGAGCACGAACGTCGGCGGCGAATGGCAATCGCTCGCGCGCATGGATTTGCAGAGCCGCAAGATCGTGCCCGTGACTAACGCCTCATGGGACACGGACGCCACCGAGATGTCCGCCGACGGGCGACTGCTCGCCTACACGCTCAACCGCGAAGGCTTCAGCGAACTCTACGTGCGCAAGTTAACGGATGCGGGCGGCAGCGACGACAAGGACACGCTCGTCGCGCTGCCGGGCAAGGGCGTTGCGGGCGGCCTCGATTTCTCGCGCGACGGCCGCAAACTCGCCTTCTCCTTCGCGGGCGCGCGCTTCAATTCCGACGTGTGGCTCTACGATCTCAAGACGCGCAAACTCGAACAGGTTACGCGTGCGTCGCGCGCGGGCATTCCACAAGAGTCGTTCGTCGAGCCGGAGTTGATCCGCTACAAGACTTTCGACGGGCGCGACATCCCTGCGTGGTACTACAAACCGCAAAACGCTCGGGCGGGCGACGGGAACCGCGCGTTGCCCGTGATCATCAGCGTTCACGGCGGCCCCGAAGGACAGGAGCGTCCCGCCTTCAACCCGACTTATCAATATTTCCTCGCGCGCGGCTACGCCGTGCTCGCGCCGAACGTGCGCGGCTCGACCGGCTACGGCAAGACCTACACGCATCTAGACGACGTGAAACTGCGCGAAGACTCCGTGAAAGATTTGGCGGCGGCCGTCGATTGGTTGAAACGAAGCGGCGGGGCGGACGCGCGCCGCATCGCCGTCATGGGCGGCAGCTACGGCGGCTACATGACGCTCGCCGCCATCACGCTCTATCCCGACCTGTGGGCGGCGGCAATCGAGATGTACGGCATCTCCAACTTCGAGACCAACCTCAGGAACACCTCCGGCTATCGCCGCAAGCAGCGCGAACGCGAGTACGGCACGCTCGCGGGCGATCTGGAATTCCTGCGCTCAGTCTCGCCCATCTACAAAGTCGACCGCATCAAAGCGCCGCTCCTGGTCTTTCAGGGCAAGAACGATCCGCGCGTCCCTTACACGGAGTCCGAGCAGATCGTCAAAGCCCTGCGCGACCGCAACGCGCCCGTCGAATACACGCTCTTTGAAGACGAGGGACACGGTTTCGTCAAACTCAACAACCGTCTGATCCTCTATCCCAAGATCGTCGACTTCCTCGAACGACACATGAAATAGGTTTCAAGTTTCAGGTTTCAAATTTCAGGACTGAGGTTCTTCGTTCTGTAACTTGAAACCTGAAACTAGAGATTTGAAATTTGAAATCTGAAATCTGAAATCCGAAATTTGAAATCTGAAACCTGAAGCCTGAAACCTGAAACCTGAAACCTGAAACCTGAAACTTGAAACCCCTTATGCTCGCCGTCGTCAACTGCGCACAACTCGTCACGCTCCGGGGAGCGGCGCGTCCGCGCGTGGGAGCCGAGATGCGAGAACTTTCGATCATCGAGGACGGGGCGATGCTCGTCGGCGACGACGGGCGCGTCGCGGCCGTGGGCGCGCGTGGCGAGATCGAGCCGCTCATCGCGGGCGCGTGCGAGGTGGTTGACGCGGGGCGTCGGGTCTGCCTGCCGGGGTTTGTGGACGCGCACGCGCACCCTGTATTTGCCGGAACGCGCGCGGGCGAGTTTGAGCAGCGGGCGGAGGGGGCGACCTATCAGGAGATCGCGGCGGCGGGCGGCGGCATCCTTGCGAGCGTGCGCGCGACACGCGCGGCGTCGGAAGACGAATTGGTCGCCGCGTCGAAGCGTTATACGCAGTGGTTTCTGCGCGGGGGAACGACGACCGTGGAGGCCAAGTCGGGCTACGGGTTGTCGGTCGAAGACGAGTTGAAGATGCTGCGCGCCGTGCGCCGCCTCGACGCCGAGACGCCGCTCAGATACGTGCCGACATTCCTCGGCGCGCACGAAGTGCCGGATGAATACCGCACGCGCCGCGCCGCTTATGTCGAGTTGGTGATCGACGAGATGTTGCCGCGCGTGGCCGGGGAGCATCTCGCGGAGTTCTGCGACGTGTTCTGCGAGGGGCATGTGTTTGACGCGGACGACGCGCGGCGCATACTCCTTGCCGCGCGCACACACAACCTGGGGTTGCGCATGCACGCGGATCAACTGTCGCTCTCCGGCGGCGCGCGCCTCGCGGCGGAACTCCGCGCGACGACCGCCGACCATCTCGAACACACGGATGCGGGCGGGATAGGCGCGTTGAAGTCCGCCGGGGTGCAGCCGGTGCTTTTGCCTGGGTCGGTCTACGCGCTCGGCTCGTCGCGGTATCCGGCGGCGCGCGCCATGATCGAGGCGGGTCTCGCCGTCGTCGTCGCAACTGACTTCAATCCGGGATCGTCGCCCACGCCCTCGATGCCGCTCATACTCTCGCTTGCCTCCACGCACATGCGCATGACGCCCGCCGAAGGCATCACGGCCGCCACCGTCAACGCCGCCTATAGCCTCGGGCGCGGACGCGAAATCGGCTCGCTCGAAATCGGCAAACAGGCCGATTTCTGTCTGCACGACTGCGCGGATTATCGCGAACTGGCTTACTTCTTCGGCGTCGAACACGCGCACGCCGTCTACGTCGGCGGGCGGTTGGCGTTTCGTCGCGGCGATCAAAATAAAGCGCCCGGATAACGTGCAAAATTAAGAGTTGACGCGCAAGTTATTGATTTTGTATAGTTACTTCAACACTGGAAAGGAGGTGATCAAAAAACGTATATGAGTTCTAATCACAGTGAGGTGGCTGCGGCCTGACCTCCGGACAGAAAACTTGAATTGGTAGGGTTTCCGTCCGTTCGGCCGCTGAAACAAAAGCGGCACACAGGCCAATCCCAACAGTTCACCGGAAAGCCGCTCGCGTCTCGGACGCGAGCGGCTTTCTCTTTCTCACAGTGATTTTCTCTCTTCCAGTAATTCGGTACACTAGCGGCACACCACTTAATCTCTAAAATTCCACCGGATGCGCCCCCTCACGTTACTCATTCGGTACCGGGCGCTGTTTCCGCGATAGTTTTTCAGCTATTGAGTTTTCAATCCATATAAGTTGATGGCATTTTCACGCATCACCATCCGCGCCAACTCCGACGCCCGCCCTCGTGTGATTTCGCCGTCCTGCATCATGCCCGTCAGCGCAATCGCCAACGCCTCCCGCGCACTCTTCGTTGTGAGCCAGCCGATTTCTTCCCATCCGATAGTCGTGGTTAAGGGGTAAGCATCTGTCCCGAACAGCACCTTTTCCGGCATGAACTCAAGCCAGCTACGAATCATCCCGCTCAGTTCCCGCTTCGAGGTCAGAAACGCCTGAGACGAGAAGTCGGCATAGACATTCTCCTTGTCGAGTAAGAACCTTGTCGCCTGAGCGAAAGGCAGTCCTCCGTGGATGAGAACGAACTTCGTTTTAGCCTCTCGGAGTTTGGGGTCATTCAAAACAGAGTCGAGCAGGAAGGGACTCGCCGTGCTGTTGTAGAACCACCCGCCTTCGCCCGCCCCGACGTGGATATGAACAGGCAGATTCAAGCGTCCGCATTCCAGCGCGATGCGACGAAACAGGAAGTCTTGCAGTGCCTTGTACTCAGACGCTTCCGGCACGCCCCCTCGAATGAATTTCTCATAAACGCGTCTCGCCTCCGCTTCCGGTATGTCTGCAAAGTTTAAGGAGCGCACGTAAGCGGTGTGGAACTTCACCGCCACAGCCCCATCCCGCTTCCGCCGCTCAAGGGTGGGGATAATGAACTTACCGACATACCCGGTTAAGGTATCGGGTAGCTTGGCGAGATTAAGTTCCTTGAGAAGATTGTCTCGCTGGCGTTCGTATGAAATGAGGTCTTCCTCGCGCTGCGGGTTGCCCTTCTTCGCCTCTTTATTATCAAGCGGGAATAGAAGCGGGTTAGCCCTCCACACCCAAAGGAAGCGTGGGGAGTCAAGCCCCTTGCCCATTGATTGATTGTTGGCGAACATCGTTTCGATGCCGAGTTGGTCGAGCACCCATGCCGGATAGCCCGCGCCTTTTTCGCTCATCACGCGCCGCTTCATCCCCGCGAGTTCGCTCATGTGCGCCACGCTGAAATCATCGTGCTTGTAACCGTAGAGAGTGCGCCACGCTTCGAGGTATTCAGGATTGTTCGGACGTAGGCGAACCGGCAGATATTGAGGCGGGATGAAGTCGGGGGTGACGCCGCGCTCATCATCCTTCTCTCCTTCTTTCAAAAAAGGCAATGGATGAGCGTGATTGTCTATTGCTCTGATTTTGTTGATTTCAGCCAGAAGCGATGGGTCAGCAGTAAGTTGCTGCGCTCTAATCTGTGGCGAGAGCAGGAGAATTAAAGCGACTAGGAAGTAAACAGAGAATTTCATCTATAAACCTTTCGGAAGCGGCGAGAAGAAAAAGCAGCAGGGTTCTATGCTAAATCAGGCAGCTAGTCAATCACTATCGGATGGGGTTTGAGATAAGGGTAAAAAAAGCCGCCCGCGAGTTAGCGAGCGGCGTTTCTCATCTGATTGCTTTCCCCTCATTAAGTTTACCGCTTCTGAGGTTTCTACAGTCTTGTTGGCTTGTGTCTGGAAAGCCCCTCAGTTATCGAGTTCTCAATCCATATAGGTTAAGAGCGGGGACGCCTGGTGAACGCCCCCGCTCTTGGCGGAGTTGCCTCATTAGTGCTTAGCGCAGCAGGAACTGCCGCCCTTACAGCACTCGGCACCCGCAACACAGCAGCTTGCTCCGTCCTCATGCGTCATGTTGGCGTGCTCGGCGGTCTGCTTCTCGGTTGCCTTATGCTTAGCGCAGCAGGACGCGCCCGACGTACAACATGAAGCGTCAGCCTGACAGCAGCTTTCTTTTTCGTCAGTCTTCGTCGCCTGAGCGCTTGCGTGTTTGTGCTCTGCTTTGTGGGCGGTGGAGCAAGAGCCGCCATCGCAGCAACTCGCGCCCGAAGCGCAGCAACTAGCGGCCTTGTCCATGCTGCACGACTTCGCGTTTTGCTTTGTTTGGTCACTGGCGGCGTACACGATGCCTGTCAGAGAAAGAATAAGGGCAGCGGTAATGAGTTTGATTTTGTTCATCTATCGAATCTCCTGAAATTAGAAAATGGGTATAGCTTCGCCAACGAGCGATTCGCTGACGCTACGGCTACTAATTACCTTTTCTAAATCAGGAAGACACAGCAGCGTAAGTAGGTGCTACCCCTGTCTCGCGTTTGAGAGCGAAGGGATACGACTTTGGAAGGATGTTCTATCTTTGGAGCTAAAAAGAGCACGTTTGCTGCTATCGCAAGTGGTGCGTCTGATGCGCTCGCTTTACGTGCGGGGTCTGACGAGAGGCCAACCAGCGGACAACATGATAACGAAGATAGATTTTGACTTTGCGGAAGTGCCCCGATAGTTGGAGCGTTGCCGGTTTCCTTCGATTGCCCTGCCTTGTGACAGCAATCTCCGCCGGAGTTCATTGGACAAGTCTCTGCCGCGTCTGATGTTTGCGTTACATCAACGGGAGCGGCTGACGCGGGCATTTCGCAACCTATCAGACAGCCTACACCGCCGAGCCAAAGCATAAGTGCAAGAGCGGTAAGGCGGTGGGCGATTGTCTTGACCTGTGGTAACTGCATGCGCATTATTGAGAATCGTAAGGCTCGCAACATCCTGTGTCCAGCGTTTCGCCGGATGCTTCCAAACCGGCAAATTACATTGTAAACCCTGCACTCGAATACAGGGTCAAGAAGAATCTTAATCGCTGTGACAAGCAGCATCGCCGCAACAGGTTTCGCCGCGCAGGGCTTCGACGCCTTCCTTTACAATTATCGGTATCATTACAAGTGCAGCAACAGGGTCAGCCCACCACCATCCGAATAGCGCATTGAGTATTAGACCGCCGAGCAGGATGGCGGAAAGGTAGGCGCAAATGTCTGTCTGCCGTGAGTCTGCTTGCATGGCGCGACTGTTAATCTTCGCCGCCACGCCGCGTTTCGCACGCGCTAAAAATGGCATCACGACCAAAGAGAGGGCGGCAAGAGCGATGCCGACATAACTTGCATCTGGTGGTTCAATCGCTATTAGCGATTTCGCCGCATCGAAGGCGACGTAAGCGGCAAGCGCGAGGAAACTGATGCCAACAATCTTGAGGGAGATTTGTTCTGCCCTCTCGCGTCTTTCAGGCGCGTCCATGTGCAGCCGCCAGAGCAGAGCCACACCCGACGTTACTTCAATCACGGAATCAAACCCGAAGCCGACGAGCGCGATACTTCCCGCGACGAAACCCGCACCTATGGCAATGATGCCCTCAAGAGAATTCCAAACGATTGTCAGGTATTCGAGCTAGCGTCCGCGCCGAACACTTTGGGCGCGTTCGTCTTCCAGAGAAATGGCTTTCGTGCTCATAATACGATGGTAGCAGATTACATCCACGACCGAACGCGCTTAGTTAAGAGTAAAATCAACCGGCACACTAGCGGCACACCGGATAGCCTTAGAAATGTCGTTTATTATCTTATTGACAGTGGAAACTAAGGAGATTTTTCGTGTGCCACAGTAAGGTGGCCGCGGCTTGGCCTCCGGACGGAAAACTTGAATTGTAGGGTTTCCGTCCGTTCGGTCGCTACAAACAAAAGCGGCACACAGGCCAATCCCAACAGTTCGCCGGAAAGCCGCTCGCGTCTCGAACGTGGGCGGCTTTACTTCTGTAGAAGATAAAAAAGAGCCCGCCCTATCTTGCAAAAGGGCAGGCTCTTTTTCGCGCGCGGCTAAGGCTTATCGGATAATTACCGCCGACGCCTTTTCTAGCGGTGCTGGTTCGCGGCAACTTTGGCGAGGGCGATGGTGAGCGCGGCCGCGCCCAGACCTTGCACGAGGGTCGGATGCTCGGCGTAGAAGTTGCTCGCCATGTCTATGATCGAAGGGTCTTTCTGTTCGGCGCGCTCGGCGATCTCCTGCACGGCCTCGGCCGGCACTTGCTCTGCCATCTCCGGCGTCACCTCGCGCTGTCCGCTGCCCAACATCCCGGCGAGGCCGCCTGCTCCGCGGTTGGCGAGTATTTGCGCGATGACCGTGGGGCCTAAAGCCGAGATCAGCGTGTTGAGTATGGAGGCGCGCTGCGTGCCGTTCGATTGGCCGAACAGTTGGCCGAGCATGCTGCCGAAGGGCGGCGTCTGGTTCGAGCGAAACGCGGCGGCCAGCCCTTCCGCAATCATTGATTGCGGCGCGGACTGCGCCACCTGGCCGAAATCGTTCTGCACGTTGTTCGGCGCCTGCTGAGCGCCCGCGCCCTGATACTGTTGCAGGAGTCCGCCGATTTGGTCTAACCAACTCATATCATTTTACCTTTCGTCGAGAAACTTACTCAATTAGTGCGACCGCGCGACCACGAGCGCTCGCCGCATTGTTTGAAAAATCCGGAGTTTGAGGGAAGGCGGAGTGTACCCCATCAAGCGCGCATTCGCTAAGGCCGAATCTGCGCAGGGGGCTTCGTCGCATCGCCGCTCGCCGGAGGAATTTGTTCGGAGGGCAACAGGCGCGAGGGGTCGGGGGCGGAGGGCGAGGTGTGCGTGTGGACGATCTTCCAGCCGTTGTTGATGAGGCGGAAGACGACGGTGAGCCGCCCCGACGCACTTTCGGGCGTGCCGCGAAATTCCTGCGACTGCGTCCACAGGCAACTCACGACCGCGCCGCCCGCGCCGAGCATTGCGATGCGAACGTCGCGAACTTCGAGTTGCACATTCTTGGCGTTCGGATAAGAACTCGCGCGGTTCGAGCGCACCTGTTCCCAGGTGCGCGTGACCGTGCCGTTGTTGTTGAAGATGACGAGTTGCGGCGAGTTCCAGTAGACGCTCATCACCATCTCGACATCGGATTTGCGAATGCCGTTGAGAAGCGTCTCGAACGTAGCGCGCACCGCCCGTTCGGCCGGAGTCGCGCCTACCGCCCCTGTCGCCGCCGTCGTCCCGGTTTGCGTCGCCCCGGCGGCGCGTCGCGTGCGCGTGGTGGGCGGATCAACGGCACTCTCCGCCTCGACCGTATCCGACGGCGACGGCGTGGGGAGCGGCGTGGGGCGGCGAGTGGCCGGGCGTCGGGCGGGCGTCGGCCGCGGCGTCGCTGCTTGCGTCGAACTGTTCGTGTTCTGCGCCGAGGCAGCGGAAACCGCGCATGACAGCGCGAGCGCGGCGGCGATGAATAAATTTTTGAACATGATTACTCCTGTTATAAAAACTGCGCAAATTTAAATCCCGGCAAAGGCGCGCCTGATAGTTGCCGACTGATGCGCCTCTCGTGCCGGGAGGTGAACTGTTGGATCAGGCGCGCGGCGTCGCGCAAACTAGATCAGGCGCGCGGCGTCGCGCAAACGGCGCGCGGAAGCCTCGCGCCCGATGATGTCGAAGACCTCGAACATCGAAGGCCCGACCGACTGCCCGGACAGGGCGGTGCGTGCGGCGTTGATGAGCAGACCGGCTTTGACGCCCGCCTCATCCGCGAAGGCGCGCAGGGTCGCTTCGCAAGTCTCCGTTGTGAAAGGCTCGGTCTGCTCGATGCGTTCGGCGAGGGCGGGCAGCAGTTCTTTGAGGCGCGGCTCTTTCTGCAAGTTCTTCTTCACGGCCGCCCCGTCAAATTCGAAATCGTCGGCGAAGTAGGCGCGCCCCTGGCCGGAGAAATCCTTGAGCGTGTAGAAACGCTCGCGAATGAGATCGACCGCGCGGGCGAACCACTCGCGGCGGTCGCCGTCGTACTCCTCACGCCACAGTCCCGCAGCAACGAGTTCGGCGCGCACGAGCGGCAGTAATTCTTCTCGCGGCATCGTGCGGATATACTCGGCGTTGATCCAGATCAACTTGTCGTCCGTCCAACGCTTCGGATTGTTCGCGTCGAAATTGAATATCGCGGGGTTGCGGTGAATACGCTCAAGCGAGAAGTTTTCTTCTATCTCGCTCAGAGACATTATTTCGCCGATGCGTTCGTCCACCGGAACCGCTGCGGCATCGCCCGTCGCGACGCTTGCCGCGAATTGAACACCTGTCGTCGCCCAGCCGAGCAAAGCGAGAAAATTGCAAAACGCGGCGGGAAGAAAACCCGCGTCGCGGTAAGTCGTCAGCGAAACGATTTCGCCGTGGGTTCTTTTCGACAACTTCTTCCCGCCGGGCGCGAGTATCAGCGGGAGGTGAGCGAAACGCGGCAGGGGCTTGCCGAGCGCCTCGTAGATGAGAATTTGCTTGTGCGTGTTCGTCAGGTGATCCTGACCACGAATCACGTCCGTGATACCCATCTCGATATCGTCGCAGACGACGGAGAGGTTATAGAGCGGGTGGCCGTCGGAGCGCAGCAACACGAGGTCTTCGATCTCGGAATAGTCTCGCTCCTGCGCGCCGTAAACCGCATCTTCAAACGTGGTGCGACCCTCGTGCGCGACTTTCAGACGCACGGCGAAAGGCTCGCCCGCCGCGCGGCGCGCCTCGGACTCCCCGGACGAGAGATCGCGGAAGGGATTGCTGCGATGGCTCGTGCCCGCGTGCGATGCGGCGCGGGCGCGTTCGGCGATATCCTGTTTGACGTTCGTATCGCCGCGCTCGGCCTTCGGCGTGAAGTCGCGGTAAGCCTTGCCCTCCTCGACGAGCCGGAGCGCGTCGGCGCGGTGCTTCGCGGCGTTGGCCGACTGGAAGACTATGTCGCCGTCGTAGTCGTCTATGCCAAGCCAGCGCAGTCCTTCGAGGATCGAGCGCGTCGATTCTTCGGTCGAACGCTGCAAGTCCGTGTCTTCGATGCGGAGCAAAAATTCGCCGCCCGTTTTGCGCGCGTAGAGCCAGTTGAAGAGGGCTGTGCGCGCCGCGCCGATGTGCAGATAGCCCGTGGGTGATGGTGCGAAACGAACGCGAATAGACATTGACAGCCTCTAAACGATGAACGCGGAACGATGAATGATGAAGGAAAGAAACGCCTTTCCAATCATCGTTCCGCGTTCCGCGTTCATCGGTTCAAAATATGGCGGAGATAGCAGGATTCGAACCTGCGATGGGCTTTTGACCCATAACGGTTTAGCAAACCGCCGCCTTCAGCCACTCGGCCATATCTCCGCGAAGGCTCGCCGAAACAAGGTTGATATTCTAGCCCGCGCGGAGGGTTTGTCAAGGCGGGGCATGAGAGACGGGCGGCGCGCAGCGAGGGCGTCGGATCGAAATGACGAAAAGGGAAGGGCGGCATTCAATAAGTCGAATGCCGCCCTTCGTTGCTCGATGTCGCGGAGATGTGACGAAGACCCGTCCGCTTACCTCGACCTGTTACTGTTGTTGGTGTTGCCGGTGTTGGTGTTGGTGTTTTTGTTGACGGGGCCGCGGGGCGTGCCGGGGTTCGGGTTGCGCCCGCGCCTGACGCCGGGGCGGTTGTCGTTCCCGTTCATGTTCCCGTTCATGTTCCCGTTCATGTTTCCATTGGTGTTCATGTTTCCATTGGTGTTCATGTTGCCGTTGGTGTTCATGTTTCCATTGGTGTTCATGTTGCCGTTGGTATTCATGTTTCCATTGGTGTTCATGTTCCCGTTGGTATTCATGTTGCCATTGGTGTTCATGTTGCCATTGGTATTCATGTTCTCGTTGGTGTTATTGGCGTTGCCGCTGTCGCGGCAGCCGGTGCGGCACGTGTCGAATGCCTGACGGCACGCATCGGCGTTGGCGTTGGCGGCGCTACGGCATGCCTGATATTCCCGGGTGCAGGTTTGCTGACATTGGCCGCGGTCGCTCTGCACGCCCGAAACCGTCGAGTAAAAGAACGCCCCGGATAGAGCCAACGCGGTGAGAGCCGCCAGCGAAAGGTAAGTGAATCTCTTTTGCACAGGTGTTTTCCTCCTTGAAAAACTTGCTTACACACCCGTTCTGGGCGCGCTTCGCACGCTGGTGCGAATGGTTTGGACAGGGAATACAAGGGGGATTGCTTCGCCTATTTACTTGTCACACTGAATCCCGGCCTGTTTGTACGGGGAGGTACCGGCCGGAGGCGATGATGATACCACATCTCCGCGCTGTCTTGTGGCCGCCCCGCCCGCGCGCCAGTGAGGAGACGAACGCATTTGAGGGTTGCCCGGGTGCTACAATCGGCGGTGCGATGGCGAAAGTTGAACTCACGCGAAGGCAGTTTTTGCGCGGCCTGGCGGCGGCGGGGCTCGTCGGCGTGTCTGGAACGGTCGCCTATGCCAGCCTGTTCGAGATACACGATTATGAGTTGACGGAGACTGAAATCTTCATACGCGAGTTGCCCGCGGCGTTCGAGAACTTCCGCATCGTGCAGGTGTCGGACGTGCATCACAGTTCGCTCGTGTCGCTCGAAGAGGTGCGGCGCGTCGTGGAGTTGGCTATGGGCGCGCGCGGCGACATGATCGTCCTGACGGGCGACTACACGACGGCGCGGCGCAGTTACATCGAGCCGTGCGTCGAGGCTCTCGGCGCGCTCTCGGCCGAGGGCGGCGTGTGGGCCGTACTCGGCAATCACGATCATTACACGGACGGGGAATTGACGCGGCGCGCGCTCGTCAGGCGCGGCATCAGCGTGCTCGACAACATGCACACGGAGATCACGCGCGGCGCGGACACGCTGCAACTGGCCGGCATAGACGATTGGTCGTGGGGCTACGCGGATTGGGGGCGCGCCGTGGGCAAACTCGACCGCGGGCGACCGTCGGTGCTGCTCTCGCACGAGCCGCAGGTCTTCGATCTGCCGGAAGTGGCGGGCATCTCGCTTATCCTGAGCGGGCATACGCACGGCGGACAGGTAAGCCTGCCGTTCGTCGGCGCGCCCGCGCGGTTTCTCGACGCGTTCAAGTACCTGCGCGGGCTATACGAACGCGCGGGCACGCAGCTTTACGTCTCGCGCGGCACGGGCGTCGTCGGCCTGCCCGTGCGCTTCGGCGCGCGCCCGGAGATCGCCGTGCTGCGCCTGCGTCGCGCGGCGGAGAATCGAGCGACGAACTGACCGCCGCAGAGCGACGGGCCGACCGCCGCGAAAATCGCCGATGAACGAGCACGCGAACTGGCTTTCACTTTCCGACTATGCGCTGCACGCCGCCGTGTGCGCCGTCGTGGCGGGCGCGTGGGTCGCGTTTGAAGTGGTGCTCTTTCTCTTTTTACGTCGCAGGCCGGTGCGAGAAGAAGGCGCGGAGCAGAGGCGCGACGCCCGCTCGCGAGTAGGTTTCGCGCTGCAAGGTTTGAGTTACGTCGTCGTGCTGGCGTTCATGCGCGAGCGTTTCACCCACATCGCATCGCTCGGCCGGGTTTTGGACATCGCCGTCGCTCTCCTGACCGCCGCGCTGGCCGTCGCGTCGGTGTGGCTCATAAGGTCGGCCTTCTCCACGCTCGGCGCGCAGTGGAGTTTGACGGCGCGCGTGCTGGCCGATCACAAGTTGATCACGGCGGGAGTTTACGGTTATGTGCGCCATCCGATTTACACGGGGATGCTGGGGTTGCTGCTGGCGACCGGGTTGGCCGCAAGCCGCCCGGTCGGGTTGCTGGCGGGCTTGATCGTGTTCTGGGCGGGGACGCTCGTTCGCGTCCGCAGCGAGGAACGCCTGCTGCGCGCGGCGTTCGGCGCGGACTACGACGACTACGCGCGCCGCGTCCCGGCCGTCCTGCCGGGAATTTATTGAGCGGCGACGGGGCGAGCGCGATACGGGTGAAGCGGAACGACGGGACGAAAGCCGCAAGCTGAAAGCGTAAGAGGCGGAAGAGAGGCGCAAACGTTTGCGCCTCTCTCTC
>DASQMC010000066.1:0-15843 GCA_035645695.1 Pyrinomonadaceae bacterium | reverse complement strand
GTTTCTTCCAACCGTGGCGGGGTAGCTCAGGTGGTTAGAGCGTGGGATTCATAACCCCAAGGTCGGGAGTTCAAGTCTCCCCCCCGCTACCAATAGATTCAAGAGTTTAGGGCGGTCAGTAATGGCCGCCGTTCCTCGTTTGGGGCAGATTGGGGGCACGCCTCTCCGATGTTGATTCTTGCGGCCTCAACTGCTTTGCGTTTTGCTAGCTCCGTCCCGTGTGTGTATCGCCGCGTGGTCTTCAAATCGGTATGGCCCATCAACTAGGCAATCGTGACCTCGCTGTTACCATCTTCAGCGAGTCTAGTCCCGAAAGTGTGCCGCAGGTCGTGCCAACGTAGGTTCTTGATCCCGGCCAAGCGGCAGGCGGTCTTGAAGCCCTTCTTGATTTCTTTGACACGCGTGCCGGTCTTCGGATTGACGAAGATAAACCGGCTGCCGGTGCGTCGTCCGTGAAGCGCCGGAAGTTCTCGTCTCACGTCCTTATTCATCGGCAGTGGGTAGTCTTTGCCCGTCTTGGCGTTGGGCGCATAGATGAGGTTACGTTGAAAGTCCACCTGCTCCCAGCCCAGGCTTAGCTGATCGCCGAGCCGCATCCCCGTTCCGATAGCAACGATCACTAAAGGGCGGAGGTGGGCGCGTTGCCCCGCGCCGTCATCTTGCCGTCACGCACCAAGCGGGGTTGAGCGCGCTCCGCACTTCGACGGCCGTGCCCCACCAGGCGGCGATGCGCTTGACCTCCACGCTATGGGTCGCATCTCCTGCGACGCGTCCTGATGACAGCACAAGGTAACGATGGCGCTAGTATCCCGGAATGCGCGTTCGATCTTAGGAGCAGCCTTGGCTGAGGATTTCTTCTGAGCAATCATCCGATCACGTCTGGTAGAAGTGCTGGGCGCTTTTGCTCCAGCTTTAGTGCTTGATCGAGCATCGGGGGTGGATATCCATCAAGAATCGTCAAGAGAACAATGCTGCTACATCGTCAGCAGTGAGCGATTTGAAAAAACTGCTCTCGGTCGCAATCAACTGGGTGACGAGAGAGCGCTTTCGCTCTTGTAATTCGAGAATCTTCTCCTCGACAGACTCGCGCACGATCAGCTTGTAGATGAAGACGGGCTTGTTTTGCCCGATGCGGTGTGTGCGATCAGTGGCCTGCATCTCGACCGCAGGATTCCACCACGGATCAATGTGTATCACGTAGTCTGCCGCCGTTAAGTTCAAGCCGACGCCGCCCGCCTTGAGACTGATGAGAAAGAATGGAATACGCGGCTCGTTTTGAAAGGCGTCGACGCGCTCCTGCCGGTCGCGCGTCTGCCCGTCGAGATAAGTGAAGGGAATGCGGCGCTTCTTCAATTCCGCCTGCAAAAGCTTCAACATCCCCACGAACTGCGAAAAGACCAGAGCTTTGTGTCCCTCTGCGCGGAGCGTTTCGAGGGTTTCCAGCAACATCTCGAATTTCGCCGAGCTGCCCCTGTAGGTCTTCACAGCGAGACGCGGGTGATTGCAAACCTGCCGCAGGCGCAGCAAGCCTTCGAGCACGCGAAAGCGCGCCCCCGCGATGCCTTCATCTTCAATCAGCTTGAGCAGGAGTGCGCGGTAGTAATCGCGCTTCTCGTTATATAATTTGCGCTGTGCAGGCTCCATGTCGCACATCACCAGGCGCTCTGTGCGCGGCGGCAAATCTTTTGCGACCTGATCTTTGGTGCGCCGCAGGATAAAGGGATAGACCATCTTGCGAAGAAACTGCGCCGCTGCCTCGTCGCCCTTGCGCTCGATAGGCGTACTGAACTCTTCGCGGAAGTATTCGGCATTGCCGAGCAACCCGGGATTCAAGAAGGCGAACTGCGACCAGAGTTCGAGTGTGTTGTTTTCAACCGGGGTGCCCGTCAACGTCAGGCGATGTGCGCCACGCAGGAGTCGCACGGCTTTGGCCGTCTCCGCCAGAGGATTCTTGATCGCCTGTGCTTCATCCAGAATCAAGTAGTTGAACTGGTAATGCATCAGCATCTCTATGTCGCGCCGGAGCAGCCCGTAGGTCGTCAGTACCAGATCGTAATCGTCGAAGTCCGAAATATCTTCGGTGCGCGCTGGCGTGGCATGGTTCAAAAGGCGAAGGCGCGGCGTGAACTGTGCTGCCTCTCGCTCCCAGTTGAAGACGAGCGAGCGCGGTACGACCAGTAGCGTTGCCTTGCGAGACAGCCCTCGCTCTTTAAGCGATTGCAGGAAAGCAAGCGTCTGAATGGTCTTGCCCGTGCCCATGTCGTCCGCGAGACAACCGCCGAAATTGTACTCACGTAAAAAGTGTAGCCAGTCGAATCCGGCTTTTTGATAAGGACGCAGTTCGCCGTTGAAATGTTTGGGGAGTTTATGCGGCTTGATACCGTCGAAGTTGCGTAAGCACTCGCGGCGGCGTTTGAACTCTTTATCAGTTCGCGCCGAACGCTCGTCATCGGCGAGAAGCTGATCGAGCAAGCCGAGGTGATGATGCGCGAGGCGCAAACCTTTGTCCGTCTCTTCGCCGAGCGCGAAGAGATGACGGTACTGCTCTATCCATTCGGGCGGGATTTCGCCGATGCTCCCGTCGGCCAGCTTGACGAAGCGTTCGCGCCTTCGCACGGCTCGACGCACCTCCGCGAGCGCGACCTCCACATCGCCGAACTGAATGGCCGCCTGCACGTCGAACCAGTCAATTCCAGACGTAACGCCGAAAGAGATCGTCGGACGATTGCGATTGATGCGCGCCAGCTTTAACTCTTCCTCGCCGTAAATCTCGCAGCCGATGGCCGCCAACTGCGGAACGTGACGCAGCAGAAAATCGAGTGGATGCACGTTTGCTCGTAACAGAAAGAAGCTAGCCTGTGGGCCGCGCGAGGCGTCGTAATTGACGGATGCGCGCTTGAGTCCGTAGGTGTTCGTGCCGAGTCTTTCCCACGCTTCCATTTCCCGCTCCGGCTGGCGCGCGATTCGCACAAGTCTGCCTGTCTCTGTGTTGCGGCGTATGCTCTGCAAAGGCGCGCTTCGGCTGTGCGACACCTCGTAGTCGCCATAACCGAAACGCAACTCGACGCGCAACTCTTTCCCCTCTTCGGCTAAATAGAGTCGCGGCACGGGCACAAGATCACGCAACTCTTCCCACTGCACAGCCTCGCCGCGTAAGGGAAAGCGCTCGGCGATGTGCGACAGGTGCTTTTCAAAGAAAGCCTGCTCATCGCCGGCGGGGATGTCGACAGCCGGGTTCTGTTGAAAGAGGGTGAAGACCTCCGGCGGCGCGTCCAACTGGAAAAGGGTCTGATCGGAGAGAAGCCAGAGTGGTTTGTAAGAGATCATCTGCATCTCGCGCCCTTGAAGCGGAAACGCGCGCTCGCCCGCGACGGCCAGCGCACTGAGGCGCGTGCCGCCTTCCTGCGTTCGCTCCATCTCCAATTCGATGTGCGCCGGTTCTGTGCAAATCTCCAGTAGCCGCTTGAGCGGATTCTTATCTGTGCCGAAAAAGAACGGACCGCCCGCCAGCAGCGTAAACAGTGTGCCGTAGTCGAGCCCCGCGCCGCCGTAATTATTGCCGTAATAAAGGCCGGAAGACGCAAGCATCCTGACCAATGCGGCCTGCGTATGTGTGACGTTGGCAAAAAGACGCTGCCCGCCTGACTCGTAAGGGCTGATCTTCGACGCCTGCGACGAGAGATTTTGCTCCGTCACCACGCGCGCCGTTTCTGAAGCGTCATGCCGCGCCGCTTCAGGGAAGAAAGACGAAGCGACCGTGTACGGCACGACTGCCCACGAATTGCCACGCGCTTGAAGGCTGAAGAACAGAAACTCCGCCGGTCTCTTCGGCGCGGCGCTTGAAGAAGCGCGTATCGCCTGCGATAAGACATCCTCCCACGGTACCGGCGCGCTCTGTTTGAGGTAGTCCCTGAGAAATAATGCCGCTGCGACAACGTGCTTGCAAATCACGCCCTCTTCGGACTCTGCATAAGGGCAGTCGCAGAACGCGAGCACAGTACTTCTATCCTTCATGAACTCGACCGTGTACCGTTGGCTACCCTGCACCCTGACGACAGCCTCCTCTGCACTCACGTGCTGTACGCGCAAGCGCCACTTTTGCGCGTAATAGGCACGCCCGCGCGCAACTACGCCTGCGCCCGCGCGACCGAGCAGACGTTCGACGTTTAACATCACAGGTGACCAGAGGTCCTGCGTTCCGCGCGCCGCGCCGGCAAATCTTCGATCATTACTGCTCATCATTACTTCCGGTCATGTTGTTCTGAATACCTATGTCTCGTGCTGCTACCTCGACAATATCTCTGGCTTCCAGTTGCAGGGCGAGCTTAACGCCGTATAGATTATTCCGTCAGCAATCGTAGAAAATAAAACATCACGAGAGGAATATCATGTCAAGCGACGACGCTGACGAAACCGGCAAAGGCAATGTTGAATCCGAACAGGATGACGCGCAGCCCGGCGAGTGTGACATATTCTTCGAGGAGACTGAGGGATTTTCGCCCGAAGCAAAGGCGCAGTTCTGGATGAGCGTCGCAGCTTATGAACAAGCCCCTTCGACGACGCATTTCCAACTGCTCGAAGAGTCCGGCATCGAACTCCCTTCTCCTGAATCAATGGACGATCATCGGCTGGCAGCCAAGCTGTGGGAAGTAATCAAAGGGCTGGCGCGACTTACTCTATCGCTTCCCGTTGCGTGCGTGGCGGGTGATGCCGGGCGTTAAATTGCTTCCTTTTCGACAAAGGCGTGTATGAACAGAGATGAGATTCGCGAAGCGATTTCCGGCTTCTTAGCCTTATTGGATGGTGTTGAGGATGATGCCGAAGCCAGAGAAGCGGCTTTGGCATTAGCCCTTGATCGCCTTGCTCTCGGCTATCATTATTCCGAGTGCGAATTTGACGAGACAGATCATCCGGATGCCCCTAGAAAAGATTATCAAGAGTTGCGGAAAACAGTTTCAGCGCTCTTTCCCGAATATGGCTATTACAATGTTGCCGCAAGAATCAGCGTTGAAATTAGCGAGGGCGGGTTACACATTGGTGATGCCATAGATGATATTACAGACATTGCCATTGATATGTATGAAGTTCTTTGGTTGTGGAAGAATACCAGCGTAGATAAGGCTCTGTGGGAGTTCAGGCAGGGGTATGAAAACCATTGGGGGATGCACCTCAGATGCCTTCAGCTATATATTTTGGCGAACAGTCGTAGCGCATGAGAGCGCGCGCCAGCCAGCAACGGTATGCGCCCGACCGCGAATAGCGCGGCTCTCATCGAAAACTTGCCGCTAATCATGTCTCGTCGCGGCGGATGATGCCGGGCGTTAGATGCTCTCTCACTGGAAAGAGCGTAGGGAAGAAAGTGAATGGATCAAAGCCTGCTGCAATTTACCATTACGGCGTTCGTGATGTTGATCGTAGTGATCAATCCGGTGGCCGTCGCGCCGGTCTTCGTCGCGGTGACGAAGGGGATGGGGGCGGCTGAGCGGCGGGCGGTCTTGAGCCGGGCACTCCCCATCGCTTTCGGCGTGGCCTTATTCTTCCTTTTAGCCGGGCGTGTGTTGCTCTCCTACCTCGGCGTGACCATGCATGCCTTTGCTGTCAGCGGGGGCGTCCTTCTCTTCCTGCTCGCATTGCCGATGCTCTTCGGGCAGAGATCTTCTCTACAATCCCCCGAGGGGGGCGAGCGCAGCACCGACGGCGAAGATGTCGCCATCTTCCCGATGGCTATTCCTATGCTGGCCGGGCCTGGCACTCTCGCCACCGTGCTGGTGCTCGCAACTCAGGCCGGAGGTGATGTGCGGCGTCTGGTAGCGCTCGCCGTCACGCTGGGCTGCATCTATCTAATCTCATGGCCGATACTCGATACCAGTGAACGCCTGATCGCTCAGATGGGTGAGAGTAAAGTCGGCATCATTACCCGCGTGCTCGGGATCATTCTGGCGGCGCTGGCCGTGCAATACGTCTTCAACGGCATTACGGGCTATTACGACTCGCTGGTTGGCCGCTGAGTTAAACCGCGACTCTCCAAGCGGCACCGCACCCGGCAACGTCACGCACCCGACCGCGAATAGCGCGAATGTCCTCCGCCAGACTTGGCGCTCCCCCGGTTGTGTGCGGCCGGGTGATGCCGGGCGTTCGGCCGTTCCCGCCTGCGGAGTTAACAGGTACAAGGCCATAAACGTCCTTATCGTAAGCGGGCAGAAACTAAGTTGAAAGAAGAAACGATGCTGAAAAGATTCGTCCATGCCGTTTTATTGTTAGTCCTTACCGCCGGTTCTCTTTTCCCGCAAGATACGAGTAACAAGCGACCTGTGCCCGGCGACGCCGTATTCGCCTTCGTTGACGTGAACGTGGTGCCGATGGATAGCGAGCGGCTCATCCGCAGCCAGACAGTTATCGTGCGTGAAGGCCGCATAGCGACGATGGGCCCTGCCAAGAGCGTCCGCCTGCCCAAAGGCGCAGTGAGGATAGACGGCCGCGGGCGGTATTTGATGCCCGGTCTAGCTGACATGCACGTGCATCTTGAGTATTTTGACAGGGACACGCAACTTTTACTGTTTCTCGCAAATGGCGTGACGACCGTCCGCAATATGGACGGCCGCCCGAATATCCTCTCATGGCAGAAGCGAATCGCCGATGGAACATTGATCGGCCCGACCATCTTCACCGCCGGCGCTATTCTGGAAGGCAAGCCGCCTCTCAGAGACGACAATAGAGTTGTGGAGACGCCCGCACAGGCCGAGGCAGCGGTCGAGGAACAGAAAAGAGCAGGTTATGATTTCGTCAAGGTTTACCATACGCTCAGCCGGGAAACTTATGAGGCGATTGTTGCAGCGGCGAGGAAACACGGGTTGACCGTGGCGGGGCATGTCCCTAGAAGTGTGGGGTTACGAGGCGCTCTGGCCGCCCGCCAGAAATCAATCGAGCATCTCGACGGATATGTGGATGAAATCGAGGCCGACGATTCGCCTCTACGCAACCAGCGGTCATGGCTAAAGCGGTTTTTCGCCGTCAAAGTTGACGAGGACAAAATCCGCAGCATTGTTGCAGCGACTCAACTGGCGGAGGTGTGGAGCGTGCCGACCCTCGTCGAAAGGCAGAATTCCGCTTTGTCGTCACAGACGGCGCAGGCCCTCGTGGGGCGACCCGAGATGAGATACTTGCCGCCGTCAACAACCGAAATTTGGAGTCAGGGAAACGAGAGAGTTACCAGAAGGATGTCACCGGAAGACTTCGAGCGCTTAACGGAAGGCGAGCGAGCGCGAAAACGTCTGGTCAAGTTATTGCAGGAAGGCGGGGCGCGGCTCCTGGTAGGCACTGATACGCCGAATCAGTTCGTCATACCCGGATTTTCCGTACATCAAGAGTTACAGAACTTCGCGGATGCGGGTCTGACACCATACCAGGCGCTCAAAGCCGCCACGCGTGACGCGGCTGAATTTATGGGGGCGTTGAGCGTGACGGGCACAATCTCGGCCGGTAAGCGCGCGGACTTGATTTTGCTCGAAGGCAACCCGCTGGAAAGCATTACAAACACGAAGCGGCGGGTCGGCGTGATGGCTCGCGGGCGGTGGTACACGGCAGGTGATTTACAAAAACAACTCGACGCGCTTGCAGCTTCGTATGCAGGAAAATAATCGTCCCTTGCTTGAGCACTCCACGAAGCGCGTCGCCGAACAACCCATTGAACCCGACGCCTCGATAGCGCCCCTTTCATGATGCTCACTTGTTTCGCATATTGTCGCCGGCGCTCTGCGCGGGTTAGATGCTTTGTCTTATGAGAGTTGGAAACGAACAATCATTCGTGAGTTTCGAGTTCAAAGAAGCCGTGCCTGAGCACTTGCCCGGCGGAACAGACATCTCTTGTTCAGTCGAAGTTTCTTGTGATGGTTTTAAAGGCAAAATCGAGAGCGCATGGTTTTCCCGCGAAGACGTAGATCGTTTCCTGTCTGAGCTTCGGAATCTGGAGGAGACTCGGAAAGGCTCAGCCAGTCTCTCTAACCAGAGTTCCCGGAGTGAATACAACCCCCTCCGGTTTGAGCTATTCTCCATTGATGAAACAGGCCATCTTGCCGCCAGCGCGGAATTGTTGAAGGGCAATTCTGCGGGTGGTAGTTTACGCCCGTTGAGAGTGTCGGTGAGCTTTCCGATTGATGCGGGCTGCCTCGTCTCGATGTTGGTGGAATTCCGGAAGCTGTTTGGTTATAGGCGAGGCCGCATCTAACGCCCGGCATGCACCCGGCCGCGAATAGCCCGGCCTTCATCCGCAAGTCGCCATGCTCGATACTCTGAGTGCGCGGCGGGTGATGCAGGGCGTTAGATGCTCGCCCATATGTGAGTCTCAAATTATGCGGAACACAAATCTGATTCTTGCGTGCTAAATTATATTGTTAGTGACCGACCTGCCATTCCACTCGAGGGGGCTAATTATGCGTCTGTCAGTATCTATTCTCGGCTTCGTTCTCGCTTGCCTGCTTGGAATTGGTATCTCTCCTCTGTATACCCGCACCGTCGAGTGGTGCGCGCCCGCATTCAGCAGAGAAGAAGCATCAATGATGATTGGGCGTCGTGTTCGTAACATCTATTGGACTGATAGATTTTCGGGAGCTAAATGCCCGGCGAATGGCGGTGTGTGCGCCGATGTTAAAGTTGGGGAACGTGGTAGCGTGATAGGTGTGGAGGAGGTATCCCCGAACAGGTATTTCTTCGTTGTGCGTTGGGATGAGCCGGGTGAAGGTGAGCCAATGCTATCGTATTTCGGCAGGATGACGCGCCGTGTCTTCCTCGAAGTAGAGTAGATGCTGCGCGTAGCGTGTTTCACCTAGGGTCTTAACAAACAGTTCATTAAAACAGTCCTCGAGAAACCGGCGAAGGCAAGGGTTTCCGGCAGGTGAGAAAGCACGGATGGAGATTAAATCGGGTCGCATCGCGGAGCACTTCGCTTCGCACCAACGCGTGATCGACGAGAGCGTCGCGCAACTGGCGGAACCCGCCGAGGAGGTTGCACGCGTACTCGTCCGCGCGCTCGGCGCGGGGCGCAAGGTGATCGCTTTCGGTAACGGCGGCAGCGCGGCGCAGGCGAGTCATCTCGTCGGCGAACTGCTCGGCCGCTTCAACGCCACGCGCCAGCCGTTCCCCGCCATTGCGCTTGCGAGCGACGCCGGCACCGTGACCTGCATCGCGAACGACTTCGGCTACGACGTGCTGTTCGAGCGTCAGGTGCGCGTCCTCGCCGAACCGGGCGACGTGGCCTTCGGTTTCACGACGAGCGGGCGTTCGGAGAACGTGCGGCGCGGGCTGGAAGAAGCCGCCAAGCGCGGCGCGGTGACGGTCGCGGTCGTCGGAGAGGCGGGGCTTGTGGGCGGCACGGCCGATCACGTGCTGGCCGTGCCGAGCGACCGGACGGCGCACGTGCAGGAAGTTCACCTGATGCTGTTGCATGTCTGGTGCATTTACATCGACGAGGCGTTGGCGCAGGCCGAATCATGAGAGAGGGCAGAGGGGTGCCCGTAATTGCATAGGACTTAGATTTTCTCTGTGCCCCCTGCGGTGTCCTCTGTGTCTGCGGTGGTGAATGCTGTTCATAGCTACTCACCACCGCAGACACAGAGGACACCGCAGGGGGCACAGAGAGGCTCATCTGATATGCAATGCGTTATAGGGCGCGAGGTAAAATGCCCGTTCGCGGCCGCGCGGCGGATACATTCACGGCGCGGGTGGGCGGCTTAGTACAAAATCAGGGAGACCCATTTATGAACGACGACTTCGACGTGACCTCGGAGCCTGAGTTGACGGCGGACGAGGAAGCTCTGTTAAAGGAGATGCCGACGCTGACCGACATCGGGCAGGCCAGGCGTACCTTCATGGGACAGACGATTGCGGGCGGCCTCGGCGCCTTCGCCCTGATGCTGCTGGAGAAGGAGAGGGCGCTCGCCGCGCTGAGCATTTCGCCCGGAGCCGTCTTCGCCCCGGCACCGGCGCTGGAGAACCCCGTCAGGGTAGTCCTGAAGATCAACGGCGCGGCGAAGGCACTCGATGTCGATTCGCGCATGGTGCTGCTCGACGCCCTGCGCGAACGGCTCGAACTAACGGGGACGAAGAAGGGGTGCGATCAGGGGCAGTGCGGCGCATGCACGGTTCTCGTCGATGGGCGGCGCGTGCTCTCGTGCCTGACCCTCGCCGCGCAGGTAGAGGGACGCGAGGTAACGACCGTCGAGGGGCTGGCGAAGGGCGATGAACTGCACCCCGTACAAGCGGCCTTCATCAAGTACGACGGGTTCCAGTGCGGCTACTGCACGCCGGGGCAGATCTGCTCGGCCGTCGGGTTGCTCGAAGAGGCGCGGCGCGGGGAGGTGAGTCATGTCACGGAAGACGTGACGGCGACTACGACCCGGCTCTCGGACGACGAGATTCGCGAGAGGATGAGCGGCAACATCTGTCGCTGCGGCGCATATCCGAAGATCGTCGCGGCCATTCAGGAAGCCCATTCGGGCAAGGAGTCGGCGCAGACGTGGCGCTTCGTCGAAGGAGACGAACTGGCACGCGTCAGGAAGGAGGGTGCAACCGATGAGACCGTTTAAGTACGTGCGCGCGAGCGACCCCGCAGCGGCGGCACGCGCGGTCGCGGCGAACCCGCATGCGAAGTTCCTGGCGGGCGGAACGAACATCCTCGATTTGATGAAGGAGGACGTTGAGCGGCCGAGCGAACTCGTCGATCTCACCCGCCTGAAACTCGCAGAGATCAAGGCGGCGCGCGCTGGCGGCGTCTCCATCGGCGCGCTGGCGAAGAACACAGACACAGCCAATCACCCGCTCATACGCCGCAACTACCCGCTTCTGACGCAGGCCATCGTGGCGGGCGCTTCGGGGCAACTCCGCAACATGGCGACCAACGGCGGGAACCTGATGCAACGCACGCGCTGCCAGTATTTCTACGACACGGCGATGCCCTGCAACAAGCGCGAACCGGGCACGGGTTGCGGCGCGCTCGAAGGCTTGAACCGCATTCACGCCATCTTCGGTTGGAGCGACAAGTGCGTGGCGACCTACCCCGGCGACATGGCTAACGCGCTCTACGCGCTCGATGCGACGGTGCGTGTCAGGAATGCCGCCGGGCGCGAGCGCGCGATCCCCGTTGACGAGTTTCATCGCCTGCCGGGCGACGCGCCGGAGCGGGACACCAACCTCGGGCATGGCGAACTCATCGTGGCGATTGATCTGCCGAAGTCCAGCTTCGCGAAGAACTCTTACTATCTGAAGGTCAGAGACCGCGCTTCTTACGCCTTCGCTCTCGTCGCCGTTGCCGCCGCCGTCGAACTCGACCGCGGGCGCATCGGGCAGGCGCGCGTCGTACTCGGCGGCGTGGCGCACAAACCGTGGCGGAGCCTTGAGGCGGAAAGCGCGCTCACGGGTAAACCGGCGTCGCAGGAGACGTTCGAGAGGGCTGCCGAGGCGGCTCTCAGGGAAGCGAAACCGCTCGCGCATAACGCCTACAAAGTCGAACTGGGGAAGCGTGCCGTCGTCCGCGCCCTGATGCGCGCGTCAAGGCTGGCCTGAAAGGGAAGGGGAGATTATGCCTAGATACATCGGGAAAGAGATGAGCCGCGTGGACGGTGTGGCGAAGGTAACGGGCAGGGCGAAGTATGCGGCGGAATTTCAGGTGCCGAACCTCGCCTACGGGTTCATCGTGCTCGGCACGGTGGCGAAGGGCACGATCAAAGCCATCGACACGCGCGAGGCGGAACGCACGGCGGGCGTCGTCCGCATCTTCACGCACCTGAACGCGCCGAAGCTCGGGCCGAAGGCTTCCACGGAGTACGCGCCGCCGCGAAACACGAGAGAGCAGGACAAATCTTTCCGCGCGCTCCAGTCGGACAGAATCTACTTCAACGCGCAGCCCGTCGCGCTCGTCGTCGCGGAGACCTACGAGCAGGCGCGTTACGCGGCGCGTCTAGTCAAGGTCACATACAACGCGGAGCGGCACCAGACCGACACCGAGGCCGTGCGCGAGCAAGCGCGCGCGCCCTCGCAGGGGCAGCCCGCGAAGACGCGCGGCAATCCCCAGGAGGCAATGCGCAACGCGCCCGTGCGCGTCGAGGCCGAGTATCGCATCCCCATCGAGCACCACAACCCGATGGAGCCGCACGCGGCCATCGCCGTCTGGCAGGGCGACCGGCTGACCGTCTTCGACAAGACGCAGGATGTTTACGGCGTGCGCACGCATCTCGCCACGAGCTTCGGCCTGCCGGAGCCGGACGTGAGCGTTATCTCGCCCTACGTCGGCGGGGCTTTCGGCGCCAGCTTGAGGCCGAACTACTACCCGGCGCTGACGGCGATGGCGGCGCGCGAGTTGAAGCGCCCGGTCAAGGTCGTCTACACGCGCACGCAGATGTTCACGGGACACGGCTACCGCCCCCACACGATCCAGAAGATCGCGCTCGGGGCGGATCGTTCGGGCAAGCTCGCGGCGATGATCCACACGGCCGTACACAACAGTTCGACCATCGAAGATTTCAACGACAACACGACCGGATTCACGCGACAGGTCTATGCCTGCCCGAACCTCTACGCGCCGACGTTGATCGTCCCCACAGACCTTCCGACGCCGACGTGGATGCGCGCGCCCGGCGCGGTCAGCGGCATGTTCGCGCTCGAATGCGCGATGGACGAGTTGGCCTACGCGCTCAAGATCGACCCGCTCGAACTACGCCTGATCAACTACGCCGAGGTAGACCCCGAGAGCGGGCGGCCGTTTTCAAGCAAAGCGCTCAGGGAATGTTACAGGCTCGGCGCGGAGAAGTTCGGCTGGAAGGATCGTAAGTTCGAGCCACGTTCGATGCGCGACGGGCGGCTGCTCGTCGGATGGGGCACGGCGACGGGCGTCTGGGGCGCGTTTCAGAGACCCGCCAGCGCCAGAATCACATTTCGCATCGACGGCACGGCGCACGTCACCAGCGCGACGAGCGACATTGGCCCCGGCACTTACACGGTGATGACCATGATCGCCGCCGAGTACCTGGGGAACAGACCCGAGCAGGTGAAATTCGAGCTTGGCGACACGAAGTTCCCCCGCGCGCCGTCGCAGGGAGGCTCTCAAACAACGTCGAGCGTCGGCTCGGCCGTACACGGCGCGGCTCTGGCCGTCACCGCCAAGCTGCTCGCGCTCGCGAACCTGCAAGCGGACTCGCCGCTAAAGGCAGCCGCCGCCGCCACCGATGTTGAGATGCTCGACGGTCGGCTGCGACTCAAGAGCGACCCCACGCGTTTCGTCGTCATTTCCGAACTCATGCGCCGGAACAACCTCACGGAGGTCACGGAGACCTTCGAGTCGAGGCCGTCGCCGGAGCGCCAGAAATACGCGACGATGGCGCACGGCGCGCAGTTCGTCGAGGTCAAGATCGACCCCGACCTCGGGCAGGTGCGCGTCACGCGCGCCATAGAGGTCTCGGCCTGCGGGAAGATCATCAACCCGAAAGCCTCGCACAGCCAGGAGATCGGCGGCGTGGTCTGGGGCATCGGGATGGCCTTGCAGGAGGCGACCGAGATCGACCACCGCTACGGCCGCATCATGAACCCGAACCTCCAGCATTATCACGTGCCCGTCAACGCCGACGTACACGAGATCGAGACGATGTTCGTAGAGGAAGACGACACAGTGGTCAACCCGCTCGGCGTCAAAGGCATGGGCGAGCTGGGGATGGTCGGCGTCCCCGCGGCGATCGCCAACGCCGTCTTCCACGCGACCGGCAGGCGCATCAGGGAACTGCCGATCACGCCGGACAAGCTGCTGTAGAGGGATAAGTCGATGAACGAAGTGCGAGCCTTAGTAAAAGCGTTCGACGAGGCACAGGACAGAGGCGAGCGGTGCGCGCTGGCGACCGTGGTGAGCGTCGAAGGTTCTTCCTACCGGCGGCCGGGTGCGCGGATGCTGGTCTGCGAGGGTGGAACGAGCACGGGCACGATCAGCGCCGGGTGCCTCGAAGGCGACGTTATCGAGCACGCGAAGCGCGTCATGCGGGCGGGCGCGGCCGTGCTCGTCGAGTACGATACCGCCTCGACGAGCGATGAGATGGCATGGGGTTTGGGTCTCGGCTGCAACGGCATCGTGCGCGTGCTGGTGGAACCGCTCGCCCCCGCCTCTCTATACGTCGAGGCGTTGAGGCGTTCCTGCGAGGCGCACACCGACGTTGCGCCCGTGTCGGTCGCGACCGTGTATCAACACACGCCGCCGGAGCCGGCGGCGGCCACGGCGCGAATCGAAATCGGGGCGCGCCTCTTCATCTATGGAGACGGGGACATCGGCCGCGAGAACTTGAGCGACCGCGCGGCCGCAATGCTTGAGAGTGAGGCGCGTGCGCTGTCGCCGGAGGGCGGGACGTGCGCGACGCGCGTCATAGATGCTGACGGCGGGGTCTTGAAAGTATTCGTCGAAACGCTCCTGCCTCCCGTTCCGCTCGTCATCTTCGGGGCGGGTCAAGACGTGCTGCCGATTCTCGAACTCGCGCGCGGCTTGGGCTGGCAGACGGAGGTTGTCGATCCGCAGGCTCGCCCCGCCAGCCGCGCCCGGTTCGCCACGGCCGACAAGGTCACACTCGCGCGCCCCGAACACACGTGCGCCGAGGTCGACATTACGCCGCGTACGCTGGCGCTTCTCATGTCGCACAACTACTCGCATGATCTGGCTCTGCTCAGGTTCCTGCTCTCTTCGCCCGCACGCTACATAGGGGTTATGGGCCCCCGCAAACGCACCGAACGGATGTTGAGCGAATTGGCGGCGAACGAAGACGCGCCCCTGCTCGAAGAGGCTGGCCTGGCGCGCCTTCACTCCCCGGCCGGTCTGGACATCGGGGCGAACGCGCCCGCCGAGATCGCCCTATCGATCATCGCCGAGATGCGCGCGGTGCTGGACGGGCGGCGCGGCGGAATGTTGCGCGAGCGACGGGGTTCTATCCATGGCGGACAGGGCGACGGCGAGCGCGTTACAACCCTGTCCGTGGAGTCGTCCCTTCGAGCGGCGGTGGCGTGAGGGGCGAAGGCGGATGTGGAGGAAATTCCCACTGTGGTCGAAAGTAACCCGGCGGGCGTCGGCGCGGTGATACTGGCGGCGGGGTCGTCCTCACGCATGGGCAGCCCGAAACAGACGCTTCAATACCGGGGCGAGAGTTTACTCAGAAACGCCGCTCTCGCCGCGCTGGGCGCGGGGTGCCGTCCCGTCATCGTCGTGACGGGCGCGCACAGCGAGTTGTCGAGAAGGGAATTGGAAGGGCTGGACGTGCGGGAGGTGTTGAATACACGCTGGGAGACCGGGATGGCGTCGTCAGTCCGGGCGGGCGTCGAGGGGCTGGCGGATGCCGGTGCTGATGCGGTCGTCTTGATGCTCTGCGACCAGCCCCACGTCACCGCCGAAGTTATCTCCGGCCTCGTCGCGGCGCACCGTGCCACCGGAAGCCCCGTCGTCGCTTCAACCTATGGCGGAAGTTTCGGCGTCCCGGCCTTATTCGACAGAAGGCTCTTTGCCGAGTTGACGCAACTCAAGGGCGCGTCCGGCGCGAAGCAGGTTATTAAAAGACACGCTTCGGAGGCGCACTTCTCATCCTTCCCCGGCGGTGAGGTGGACGTGGATACTCCGGCTGATTTCTCGCGCCTATTAAATTCAAAAGAGCTTGATGAAAAATGAATGTAAGATGTGAGAAAAGCACTATTCTGCGACGTTGTTGCATAAAAGAGGATGAGCGAAGCTGACCCTCGAACTGAACCTATCTTAGGCGACGACCTTGTAGCTGTCGGGCATCCCTTCGTGCGTCATCCGGTTCAAGGCCGCGCATCGCACCAGCAGTTGGCTGG
>DASQMC010000065.1:0-10819 GCA_035645695.1 Pyrinomonadaceae bacterium | reverse complement strand
CATCGATGCGTTGATGTGTCGCCCCCGCCGTATCTTCGTCGCTACGTCGTGATTGCCGCGCGCGTCAACGCGCGGGGCTTATAAACTATCCACACCCCGGCGCTTCAAACTATCCGCTCACCGGAGTTTCAAATTATCTTTCCCGAATCACCCGTCGCCCCTCAACAACTCTTGCCGAGGAAGTAGTAGACGAGGATGAAGATGACGATGGTTGAGATGCAGCCGCCGCCGAGTTTCCACGCGGCGAGACCGGCGATGATTCCGCGCAAAGGTCCTTGCATAACTGTTCCCTCCTGCCCGCTCTGGTCGAATGCGATTTGAATCTCGTGTGAGGTAATCGTGTACGGCAAAAAGGCCGTCAAGTCAATAGCCTCACACTTCGACGCGAACCAGCGCGCAACCGGTCGCGTAGCCTAGAGCGCGCTTCGTGGTGGGGAAGACCCGCGCGCGACGTGGCGCAGGTAATTCATCGAGACGCCGCCGAGTTTGCGTTCCTCCGCGTCGAGTTGCCGGAGTATGAGTTGACGAAGCATGTCGGCGATTCGCGGCAAAGTGATCTCGCTCAGGCGCGGGCGAAATACTTTTCAATCGTCGCGGCCTGCGGCTTTCGTGTCACGAGCGAGACGACGAACATGAGCAGCGCGGAGCCGACGACCATCGGGACGACCGGCATGAAGCCGAAGACGGCCGTGCCGCCCGGCGTGCGCGCGAGCGCTTCGACGCCGCCGACGACCGCGCTGACCGTCGTCGCGCCGGGCGCGGGCGCGGGGACTGTCGCCTGATAGACGGCGACCGCGACGACCGCCGCCGCAGTCCACACGGTCGCCGCGAGCGCGCCCCACTTCGTGCTTCCGCGCCAGAACAGCGCGGCGATGATGAGCGGCGAGAGCGCGGCGTAGCCGGAGAAGGCATACTGGATCGCGAGTTCAAAGATCGACTCCGGCGCTTGCAGCGCGACGATGTAAGCGAACAGCGTCAGGAGGATGACGAAGATGCGCCCCGTCTGCACCTGCACCGATTCGCCGAACCTGCGCTTGCCCCCGTAGAAGGCGAAGATATCTTCGGTGAACATCGTGGAGAGGGCGAGTATTTGCGAGTCGGAGGCCATCACGGCCGCCATGATCCCCGCGCCGAGAAGCCCTGCGAGCCAGAGCGGCGCGAAGCGTTGGAGCAACAAAAGCAGCGTGTCGTCGCCCGCCGATTGTTCGCGAAGCGCGTCGCGCTCCTCGGGCTGCATCGTCCGCCCCTGCGTCGCCAACACGCGCCGCGCTTCGACCTTCGCGCGGATGGCCGGAACGTCCTGCACGCGGTTCGCCATCACGCCGAGAAAGACGCACGGCAGCCAGATCGCCATGATGCAAATAGGGTAGAAGATGACCGTCTTTTTAAACTGCGCCATCTTGCGCGCCGTCAGGCAGAAGATCGCGATGTGCGGGAAGGCGATGGCCGAGAGCGGGATGAACGTGTAGCTGAAAAAGTAGTAGGGCGAGATGCGTTCGCGCGTTAAGAGCGGCGCGGTCGCGGGCGAGTTGGCGAGCGCCTCGACCGCCGATCTGAAGCCGCCCATCCCCGCGCCGATAACGGTCAGGGCGATTGCGCCGAAGACGAGAAAGAGGATCGTCTGGAACGTGTTGACCCACGCCGTGCCGCGCATCCCGCCGAAGAAGACGTAACTCATCACGACGAGCGCGACGATGGCTCCGCCGAACCAGAACGGCACGACGCCGCCGCTGATGACGTTCAAAGTCGTTCCGCCGCCCATCACGCCGATGATGATGTAGGGCACGAGCAGCGCGGCCTGCACGAAGAAGATCACCGTGCCGATGTGCCCGCACTCCCAGCGGTCGCGAAAGATCTGCACCGGCGTCATGAAGCCGTGCTTTTTGCCGAGCGCCCAGATGCGCGTGCCGCACAGGAAGATCGTGAGCGGGATGACGAGCGCCGAGGATGTCGCCATCAGGCCGAAGGTGACGATGCCGTTATTGAACGCGTGCCCGGACGAGCCGAGGATGGCGAAGGCCGTCATGTTCGTCCCGAACAGCGAGAGCAGGAAGACGAAGGGGCCGAGCGAGCGATTGGCGAGAAAGTAGTCTTCGGCCTTTTCTTTGCCCGTCGCTTTGCGGAAGGCGAAGATGCCGATGTAGAGGACGACGGCCAGGTAGATAAAGACGACAATGGCGGGGATCACTGCGCGTCCTCCTTGTCGGCGGCGCGTCCCTCGACCTCTTCTTCGAGGTGCGCGGGCCACGCGAAAGTGACGAGCATCCACATCACGAGCGCGGCCGAGATGACGAAACAGGCGTGGTACCACAGCCCGACGGGTATGAAGCCGAAGGCCATCGGGTACGCTTTGCGCCAGTTCCAGAAATCCTGATGCGCGGCGTAGAGCGCGACGACGACGAGGGTCAACAAAAGTCGTTTCATTCAGTTATTCGTAAAAGGGCGGACAGATTTTCGGAAGAAACCGCGAAGCCGCATCGGACGTAACACTGTATAGTGTCGCAGGCGATTGCGACAGGTCAAGAGTAATGATTAGAATGCCTCAGGCGACCCCAGACCGCCCGAGTTTTCATCCAAACCAGAGAAACGTCTCATACAGTTCCCATGAAATTTTCAACTTTACGGTTCAGACACATTCTACGTCTTCTCCTGCTCTCAAGTTTCGTGCTCTGCCTGACGGGGGTGGCCGCCGCGCAGCAAACCGACGCCACCATCGCGGGCGAGATCAAAGACGCGCAGGGCGGCGCGCTCGTCGGCGTCGAAGTCACGGCGCGCAACCTTGAGACGGGATTCACGCGCACCGCCACGAGCACGGACGAGGGGCGGTTCGTCTTCCCCGGCATGCCCGTCGGCACATACGAGATACGCGCGGCGCAGACGGGTTTCAGGCCTTTCGTGCGCGAGCGCCTGCGCCTCGCCATCGGCGAAGCGGCTGTGCTCGACATCGCTCTGGAAGTGGCCTCGATAGACACGGAGGTCGAAGTGACGGGCAACGCCGAACTCGTCAACACGCAGACTTCCGAATTGAGTTATCTCGTCAGCGAAGACGCGATCCGCGAGT
This sequence comes from Pyrinomonadaceae bacterium, assembly GCA_035645695.1. Lineage (GTDB taxonomy): Bacteria > Acidobacteriota > Blastocatellia > Pyrinomonadales > Pyrinomonadaceae > JAIVJZ01. The sequence continues at coordinate 7,758 of DASQMC010000065.1, read as the reverse complement.
TGCCCTTAAACGGGCGCAACTACACAGACCTCGCCCTCCTGCAACCGGGCGTGATCGCCTTCCCGCACCGCGACGGCGGTTCGGCCGTCGCCCACGGCCTCGGCGTGAGCGTCAACGGGCAAGACCCTCGCTCGAACGTCTACCTGATCGACGGCACGCCGCAAAACGACTTCACGAACGGCCCGGCGGGCAGCGCGGCGGGCACGGTCTTAGGGATCGAGGGCATACGCGAGTTTCGCGTGGAGACGAACGCCTACAGCGCGGAGTTCGGGCGCAACTCCGGCGGCCAGATCAACGCCGTCTCGAAATCCGGCACGAACACATGGCACGGCTCGCTCTACGAGTTTCACCGCAACGACAACTTCGACGCGCGCAACTTCTTCGACACGCCGCGCAAGCCCGAGTTCAAGCGCAACCAGTTCGGCGGCTCAATCGGCGGCCCCGTCAAACGCGACCGGACATTCTTCTTCTTCAACTACGAATCGCTGCGCGAGCAACTCGGCCGCACCGTCTCGACCGTCGTCCCGAGCCTCGCCGTGCGCAGCAGCGGCGCGGTCGCCCCCGCCGTTCGCCCGTTCTTGGACGAGTTTCCACTCCCGAACGGCGCGAACCTCGGCGGCAACCTCGCGGCCTACAACTTCGGCTTCAACCAGCAGATCGCGCAACACTTCTTTCAAGGCCGCGTCGATCACGTATTCAACGACCGCCACCAGTTCTTCGCGCGCTACACTTTCGACGACGCCGATCAGGCTCTCCCGACCGACTTCCCGCAATTCCCGCGCGCGTTCCTGTCGCGCAATCAATTCTTCACCGCCGAGCACCGCTTCATTCAATCGTCGCGCACGCTGCACACGCTGCGCTTCGGTTTCGGCCGCACGCGCATCGGGCAGGATGTCGAATCGAACACGACCGGGGCTCTGACGCCCTTCATACCGGGGCGCACGCTCATCGGCAACATAGACATCGGCGGCATACCGCGCTTCGGGCCGCAGTCGTCGGCCAATCTTCGTCTCACGCAAAACGTCTTTAGTTTCGAGCACGGCCTGGTGCACACGCGCGGCCGTCACCTGTTGAAGGTGGGCGGCCTCATCGAGCGTTATCAGGACAACATGTATAACCCGACCTTCTCGCTCGGCACGTGGACGTTCTCCAACCTCAACAACTTCCTGTCGAACACCCCGCAGAGTTTCATCGGCCTGCCCGCCAGCGGCGCGCTCGACCGCTACTGGCGTTTCACCCTTTTCGCCGGTTACGTGCAGGACAGTTTCCGCCTCCACGAACGCCTCACCCTGAACGCCGGCCTGCGCTACGAGACGACGACCATGCCCGTCGATCTCTACGGGCGCGATTCAGCCCTGCCGTCGATCTTCACCGACCGCGCGCCCACTACGGGGCTGCTCTATCAAAACCCGACGCGCAAGAACCTCTCGCCGCGCATCGGCTTCGCATGGGACGTGTTCGGGGACGGCAAGACGAGCCTTCGCGGCGGCTACGGCATCTACTTCAACACGAACAACCAGCAGAACCTGATCGTGACGGTGACGAACCCGCCCGCCACGCCGCGCATCGCCATCGGTTTCACGCCGACTTCGCCCTGTCGCCCCACATTCCCCGTCGCGCCGCTCTCGTGCGCTTTCGCTAACTCCATTCGCCCTATCCAGTACGATCTCGAAAACCCGTACGTGAACGTTTACAACCTGAACCTGCAACGCGAGCTGCCCTGGCAGACGGTCGTCACGCTCGGCTACGCGGGCTCGCGCGGCATCCATCTCCTGCGCAGCAACGACGTGAACATCGCCGTCCCGCAGATACGCTCCGACGGCACGCCCTTCTTCCCGGCGGGCGCGCCCCGGCAGAACACGGCCTTCTCGACCATCGAACTCAAAAGCAGCGACGGCAACTCTTATTACAACGCGATGATCTTCGAGGTGCGCAAGCGTTGGAATCAGGATTTCAACCTCCAATCGTCCTACACGCTCTCGCGCAACATCGACACGACGCAGGCTTCAACCTTCTTCTCCGACGCGACGAACGGCACGACGACCGCCTTCCCCGAGTTTCCCGGCTTCAACTACAACAAGGGACTCGCCGACTATCATGCCAAGCACAACTGGGTCGTCAACTTCGTCTGGCAGATTCCCTTCGCGAGGAAAATGAACGGCTGGGCGGGTGCGCTTCTAGACGATTGGCAGTTGGCCGGAATCGGTCAGGCCAGAAGCGGCAACCCTCTGACCGTCTTCGTGCAGGCGAACCGCTCGCGCTCGCTCTGGCAACCGTCGCTCGGCCCCGGCATCGGGCGCGACCGCGCGAGCATCGCGCCCGGCTACACTTACGAGACGGCCGTCACGGGCGACCCCAATCAATATTTCGACCCGCGCGCCTTCGTCCTCCAACCGGCGGGCACGCTCGGCAACACCGGGCGCGGCGCCTTTATCGGGCCCAACCTGCGCACCTTCGACCTCTCGGCGATGAAGAACATACGCTTCGCCTCGCCGCTCGGCGAAGCGACGAACGTCCAGATTCGCGTCGAGGCGTTCAACCTCTTCAACCGCGCCAACTTCGCGGCGCCTGGTTTGACCGTCTTCGCGGGCGCGGCCGACAACGAAGCGCCGCTCCCCACATTCGGGCGCATCCGCTCGACCGTCACCTCCGCGCGCCAGATTCAACTCGGCGTGCGCGTGCAGTTTTAACGATGAAGTAGGAACGATGAACGATGAACTGTTCTTTGTCCGTGGTCAGTGGTCAGTTGTATAAGCCAATCTTCAGCGGCTTGGATGATAGACACATGCAACTGACAACTGACCACGGACGACTGACGATCTTCAGTTCATCGTTCCGCGTTCCTCCTTCATCATTCTTCTCTAAATGACGATGGAAAAGGGAAAAGAGAAATCTATGATCTGGATTGTGTTCGCGCTCGGCGCGGCTCTGTCGTGGGGGCTTTACGGCGCGATGCTCCATCAGGGGCAGGTCAAACTCGGCAACCCGATGCGCGCGATGCTCTGCGTCGGCGTGGCCTACTTTCTGATCGGCGTGCTCGTGCCGGTCGCGTGGCTCTGGTCGCAGGGCGCGCTCACGGGCGGCTTCAACTCGGGCGGGGCAATGACGGCCACCGCCGCGGGCGCGCTCGGCGCGCTCGGCGCAGTCTGCATCATCTTCGCCTTTCGCACCGGCGGACTGCCGACCTACGTGATGCCGCTCGTCTTCGGCGGCGCGCCCGTTATCAACGTGCTCATCACGATGTGGCTGCACCCGCCCAAGCACTCGCCGAACCCCATCCTCTATCTAGGCTTCTTCCTCGTCGTCGCGGGCGCGGCGATGGTGCTTTACTTCCGCCCGCAATCGTAAACCGGCGTGCGCTCGACGTAATTGCAGATAAGCGAAAGCCGCGTCAGGGGCGGCATATATTGAAAGCCCCTGACGGGGCTGAGACCGTAACGATCCTCTCGCTTATACCGAACTCACGTTAAGCCAGTCGCCGACAGGCAATTTTCAACGTCGCAAAGCCGTCTGTCACATCTGACAGGGAACTTCACCTCTAAAACGCTCATTTTGCCGCGCGCTTGCCGATGCAATAGAGGTGGCCTGACGTGCGTATGAAAATCTGGCCGCCGGAGATGGCGGGCGAACTGAGACAGTATTCGTCCAGATTGTTCTCGGCGAGCACTTCAAACTTCTCGCCCGCGCGGAAGACGGACGTTAAGCCCTCTTCGCTCGTCGCGTAAATCTTCCCGTCGGCCAGAACGGGCGAGGCGGAATAATCGCCCGGCTTGAGGCGGACGGGGCCGTAAACTTCCTTGCCCGTCTTCGCATCCAGACACCAGACGATCCCCTTGTCGCCGACGATGTAAAAATACTTCCCGTCCGTCACGGGCGTCGGCACGTCCGGCCCGAACTGCGCAGACCAGACGAGGTGCGACTTCGTGATGTCGCCGCGCCCGCCCGCGCGGAAGGCCAGGAGCGGCTTGATGCGCGTCGGCGCGTAGATGATGCCGTCATAGATGATGGGCGAGGCGACGATGCGATAATTACCCTGATTCTCCGGGTTGAGACCGCCCGCGCGCCAGAGTTCTTTGCCGTCGCGCGGGTCGTGGCCGGTCACCACGTCGCCGCCCGTGACGACGATCTCGGTGCGCCCCCCGTGGCGCAACAGGGCGGGCGTCGAATAGGCGTCGGGCGATTCCTGAATCGCAGCGGTCGGCCGCTCCACCTTCCAGACGGTCTTGCCCGTCGCGCGGTTGATGCGCAGCACGTAGGAAGGCTCGTCCGTCTTCATGCCGTGTAGGACTTGCACGTAGAGCGAATCCTCGTGCAGGAGCGGCGAGGAGGCGTAGCCCCACATCAGGCCGAACTGTCCGTAGTCCTTCTGGATGTCGCGCGTCCACATCTCGCGGCCGTCGAAGTTGAAGCTCTTGAGGACGCCCGTGCCCGTCATCACGTAGACGCTTTTTCCGTCGGTCACGGGCGAGGGCGAAGACATGTTGTGCTTGCGCTGCCGAAGGTTTCCGCCGCCGAGCAGCTTCTTCCACACGAGCGTCCCCCGGCCGCGCTCGACGCACCACAGGAAGAGGTTATCGCCCTCCGCGACGTTCAGGAAAACGCGTTCGCCCCACACGATGGGCGTCGATCCGCTGCGGTCGGGCAGCGGCAGCTTCCAACTGACGTTTTCCTGCGCGCTCCACTTATGCGGCAGGTTCCGCTCCTCGCTCGTCCCGTTCAACTGCGGCCCGCGCCACTGCGGCCAGTTGCCCGCGCGCGCGTTCCCGACATTCCAGAGCACAACGAAGACGACGAACATGACAAACAGAAACTTTTGACGACGCATGGATTTCCTCCTTAATCGAAACCGACTTAAGATAAGAGCATCTTGCTCAAAACGAATCGCAAAATTTTCGCGACAGTCGCGCCCGCGCGAACCGTCCGCCCGCGATCACATACGAACGCCACATGAAAAACTTTTACCTGCCCCTCGTTCTGGCCGTCGGCGGCAACCTGCTTTATCACCTGGCGCAGAAGTCCATGCCGAAGGCGGCGAACCCGATATTCATCATCACCATTGCCTATATCGTCGGCATACTCGCCTGCCTGCTCTACTCTTTCGCCTACCCGAGCGACAAGTCGTTCCTAGAAACCCTGCGAGAGTCGAACTGGGCTGTCTACGCGATGGGGCTCGGCGCGGCCATTATCGAAGTCGGCTTCCTGCTCGCCTACCGCGCCGGGTGGAACATCAGCACCGCGGCCGTCGTGTGCAGCACGGCCGTCACGCTCATGCTCATCCCCATCGGCGTCGTCGCCTTCAAGGAGCAACTGTCGGCGCGCAACGTCGTCGGCTTGCTGCTCTGCATGGTCGGCCTCGTGCTCGTCGCGAAAAAATAGAAGGGCGCGCGCTTCACGCTTTTATACGGTTCTCGCTTTTATATGGTTCTCGCCACGGCTGGCGCGCCTCTTATTCGGCGCGCAACGCGGGGAGCAGCGGTGAACGCAGGACGGCCACCGTCGCCACGAGCGACGCGGCGAGTCCGGCGACGGCGACGGCCGCGAGCAACGCGGCGAGCGACGCCGTAGGGAGCCGTCCGCCGCGCGCATAGAAAGCCGGGGCGATGGCGAGCAGCGCGCACACCACGCCCGTCAGCAACCCGCAGAACAACAGCAGCGCATTTTCGGCGACCACCATCAGCGCGAGGTGGCGCGCGTTATAACCGACGGCGCGCAGCAGCGCGAGTTCTCTTCTGCGCTCCAACACGTTTCGGAGCAGCACGGTCGCAAGGCCGAGCGTGCCGAGTATGGTGCCGAGGCCGCCGAGCGTCTGAAAGGTCGAGAGATAGGTGTTCTCGACGCGGTGAAACTCTGCGAGCCGCTCGCCCGCGCCCGTCGCGTCGAAACCGAAATCTGACAGGCGCGATTCCAGAAGCGCGGCCACGTCCGCTTTTGTTAGCGGCGGGGTGTCCAGCAGAAAGAAGCGATAGCCCTGCGCTTCCGGAAACGCGTGCAGGAAATTGCGCTCCGACATCAACAACTCCGACTGGAACAGGCTATCGGACAAAGCGGCGACGAAACGCAATCTGATCGCTTGATCCGTCCCCTCGTTCAACACGATCTCTTCGCCGAGTTTGCGATGCAGCACGTAAGCCAGCGAATTTGCGTCGGCGATGACCGGGATCGCGCCGTCCGGCAAATCCTTCTCGACGAGTAGCCACGGGTTGGCTCGCTCGGCGTCCGTCGCGGCAAGCGACGCCGCAAACGTGAAGCGATTCTCCCTGATGAAGTCGGGCGCGGGCGCAAGTATGCGTGGCTCTCGCGGCTGGTAGAGATTGAGGCAACTCGCATCGTCGCCGGGGCGCAGGCGAAAACGCGCGAAGGTCGTCGCGGCGAGCGCAGCCGTCTCCTCGCCCGCGCTGAGGTTCAGAGCTTCCCTGCCCGCCGCGTCGTTCGGATCGTGCGCGAGCGGCAGCAGCGTCTCGGCGAGCAGAGTGTAGCCGCCCGTGCCGTTTTTTTTGTCGGTCGAAGCGGCGTCGGCCGGGTCGCGCCGGAAGGCGTCCACGGCGACGATGATAAAGGTGGCCGACGCGATGAGCGCGATGCACAGGACGCTTCTTCCGGGGCGGTGCGCCGCGTTGCGAAAGCCGAGCCGTGCCAGGGGTCGCCAGCCCCGCCCGTTGATCGTCTGACCCTTCGCGCGCCGCAGCCACGCCGATTGAAAGCAGAGCAGCGCGACGAGAAACAGGGTTCCCGCGCAGAAAAAGCCCGCCGCGCTCCCGATCCATTTCGACGCCGCCGCCAATAGCAGCAACATGCCGAGCGCGGCGCACAAGACGCCGACCGCGAGAGCGGTCGATGCGCCGCTCGCTGTGAACGGCGCGAACGGTGCGAGCGAGGCGAACGGGGCGAACAACACGCCGAACCTTCCCCCCGTCTTGCCCGCGCGTCGGCGCGTCGCCGTCGCCGCGTCAATCGTGCCGGTCAACAGTTCGCGCGGCGAGACGGGAGCGAGCATGCGCAGCGTCCACCAGATGCAGGCGAGCGCGGCGAGAATGCCCCCCGCGCCGCCCAGCGCGAGCGACAACGGCGAGACGTGCAGCGCGAGCGAGCGCGTGCCGACCGCCTCAACCCACCACGTCCGCAGGCCGTACATCACAAAAGCGCCGTAGAGAAGCGCGCCCAGAAGTCCGACGACGCTTCCCGCCGCGGCGAGCAAACAACCCTCGCCGAGAAAGAGCGCGCGCAGGCGCGCGGCGGGAAACCCGATGGCTTGCAGGATGCCGATCTCGCGCAGGCGTTGCTCGATGCCGAGTTTGAAGAAGAGGGCGGTGAGCATCAGCGCCGAGACGACGAGAAAGAAACTGAAGTAGAGAAAATACTCGCCGAAATCCGTCGCCCCGCGCGAGGCGCGGAGTCCTTCGGCGCGCGCCGCGTAGAGCGAGAAGTTCGCTTCGAGCGGATCGAGGCGCGCGCGCAAAGTCTGCTCGAAGGTAGCGCGCGCCTCGTCGAGCGAACTCTCGTTTCCGGGATGAATGCGAAGCGAGGTGAGTTTGCCGTAGCGCGTCTGCCAGAGTTCCTGCCCGCGCGCGAGCGGGATGAAGGCTTTCGCCGTCGTGCGAAACTCTTTCCAGTAGTCTTCGTCCTGCGCCCTCACGCGCCCGAGATCGAGCGGGAACGGCGGGTCCCAATCCGACAGACTCTCCGTGCCGCTGATGCCCGGGTACTCCGGCGTCAACTCGCGATCCGCCGCCAGGCCGCGCATCGCGACGACGCCCGCCA
>DASQMC010000064.1:0-72852 GCA_035645695.1 Pyrinomonadaceae bacterium | reverse complement strand
ACATCACCGAAGAGATGGTGCAAGAATATCTGGAGCACCATCGGCATCCGTCGAACAAGGAGACGGACAACTTCATATTAGAAGAGTAGGACTTTCAGTCCTCGTTAAACCTCTGCACTTTCAGTGCAGAGTGGTTTAGTTAACACAACTACCAATCAAACAAATCTTACTATCAGAGCAGCAACCATTTATTTTACTGGTCGATCAAATTCTTAAGCTAAAGAAAAAAGATAAGGACACTCAAACGTTGGAAATTGAAATTGATAAAATGGTTTATAAACTTTATGGAATCACGCCGGAAGAACAAGCAATAATTGAAGTGACACAGGATTAAATGTCATCCTATTTTCTGAATTGTGTAGAGTGTTGAAGAATATAAAGATTCAACAATCAAGAGGTATTGTCGTAGTAGCCGAACAAAACCAAAAAAATCAAAAAATTTTCTGCAAGTCTAAATGTACTCTAAACAGAAAATTGCTCCCCACCCCTTAAGACAACTAATCCGGAAAATTTCTAGATACCTCATCCCTTAAGAAATTTTCTTCGGCCTACCAACTTTTCTATTCTCTACTAGCTTCAAATCTTTTTCTTTAATCATATAGTCACGCCCAAATTTGATAGCTGGCAATCTTCCAGCTTGAACTAAAGCTAAAATTCTTCTTCTGGACACGCCTAGTTTTTCTGCCACTTCCAATGTGGTTAAGAATTCCATATGAATGATTATAAGTTAGAGAAATTTATTCTCCAATTGGAATATTTATCTTGAAAACTATTCCACAATTGGTATAATTCAATTGAAAGGGGAAGGAAAGGGGGATAAAGAAAAAGGCAGCATTTCTGCTACCTTATTTCTTTAATTTTCTTAGGAAAATTGATGAGCCGAGCAGGACTCGAACCTGCGACCCAGTGGTTAAAAGCCACTTGCTCTACCGACTGAGCTATCGGCCCAAAGTGGAGATTTCAAACGTGTGCGCCCGCAGTCAGGTGCGGATTGACTCGTCGGATGAGTTACGTTGAAGGTTGATTCTTGCAACGGCCACGCGTGGGAATCATTTTACATACGTTGGTGGTGGCGGGCAAGCGTGCCGCCCGTTATTGTGTTTTGAGCCACCCGTCGAGGGCGGAGCCGGGGTTGAGAATCGTCTGGTCGCGCTCGGGGCCGGTGGAGACGAGGCCGATTTCGACATCCATCGCGCGCGAGAGGTATTCGACATAGGCGCGCGCGTTCGGGGGCAACTTGTCCATCTCTGTAATGCCCTCGGTCGAAGTGTTCCAACCGGGGAGCGTTTCGTAGACGGGTTCGACGCGGCGCAAGTCCTGCGAGACGGCGGGGAAGGATTCGACCTCGCGCCCGTCGAGACGATAGCCGGTGCAGACCTTGATCTGGTCGAGGGCATCGAGCACGTCGAGTTTGGTGAGCGCGACTGAAGTGAAGCCGTTGATCTCGGCGGCATAGCGTGTAGCGAAGGCGTCGAACCAGCCGCAGCGGCGCGGGCGGCCGGTGGATGCTCCGTATTCGCGGCCGCGCTCGCGTATGAGCTGTCCCATTTCAGCTTCGCCTTCGAGCATTTCGGTGGGAAACGGGCCTTCGCCGACGCGCGTCGTGTAAGTGCGGACGATGCCGAGCACACCCGTGATGCGATGCGGCGCGAGTCCCGTTCCCGTGCTCGCGCCCCCGGCGGTCGTCGTCGAAGAGGTGACGAACGGGTAAGTGCCGTGATCCACGTCGAGCAGAGTGGCCTGCGCGCCTTCGATCAGGATAGAGCGGCCTTCGCGCGCGGCGCGGTTCAGGAAATGCGTCGTGTCGGCGATGAAGGGGGCGAGCCGTTCGGTGAGTCTGGAAGTCTCTGCGAAGACTTCTTCGACATCCAACGCCTGGCCGCCGTAGGCTTCGATGATGCGGTTGGCGTCTTCCAGATTGCGTTCGATGCGCGCGCGCAGGACTTCGGGCACGAGCGCGTCGGCGACGCGGATGCCGCGCCGCCCCGCCTTGTCCTCGTAGGCCGGGCCGATACCGCGCAGCGTCGTCCCGACTTTTTCGTTGCCGAGCCGTTCCTCGCTCGTGTGATCGAGCGCGCGGTGATAGGGCAGAATTAAATGAGCGCGCGAACTGACGAGCACGCGTTCGGGCGTAACTTCCAGACCCTGAGCGGCGAGGCGGTCGGTCTCCTCGAAAAAGGCTTTCGGGTCAATGACCATCCCGTTGCCGAGCACACAGGTCTTGCCGGGGTGGATGATGCCGGAAGGGATCAGGTGCAGGACGAAGGCACGCTCGCCGACGTAGACGGAGTGGCCGGCGTTGTGCCCGCCCTGATAGCGCGAAACGATGTCGAAGCGTTCGGCCAGCAGGTCAACGATCTTGCCCTTGCCCTCATCGCCCCATTGAGCGCCGATGACAACGATAACTTTTGACATAATCAACTGTCCGTTGTCCGTTGTCCGTTGTCCGTTGTTTTAAAACTACCGACAACTGACTACTGACAACTGACGTTTTTAACTGGCTCTTTCCAGCTTGATCGGTTTTTCGATGAAGTAGAAGCTGCACTGGCCGCGCACTTCGTCGAGGTCGCGGCGTTCGATGGGAAAGAGGCGGCACTGATTCGGGCGGTCTTCGTAGATACCGCAGGTGGAAGTGCCGTCCGTATGCTTCTTGAGGAAGGGGCATTTGAAGAGTATCTCGCAGCATGCCCCGCAGCGGTTGCACTCGCCGCGCCGGAGCGCGAGCGCGTCGATCACTTCCTGCTTGCGGAAATTCGCGCTGACGAAACGTCGCAACTTGCCTTGCGCCTGTCGCGCGCGAAACCGCGCATCCTCGACCGCGCGCAGACGCTTTGCCGCCGTCAGCCGCTCTTCAAGCATGCGCCGCTTAGTGGTTTTCGAGGCACGGCTCGCGCTCTTCGAGCGGATGTTGGTGATGTTTTGTTTCATCGAGCGTCCGGGAGTCGCGCGCTCGCAGGCACCCGAGCCTTCAACCGCGCTTGAACAATCAAAAGACTGTCTGACGACAACCACAGAAACGGCGCGGGAGGCTCTTTAACTGACATCCCGCGCCGATTCCCGTGTCGATAAAACTCAGGCATTTGCCGCGCCCGTGCCGGCCGTGACGTGTTTGTCGATCATGCGCGAGATGGCTTCCTTGCTCGTCGCGCCCACCACGCGTTCTTCCTCTTTGCCGTTCTTGAACAGGATCAACGTCGGGATGCCCTTGATGCCATACTTCTGCGGCACGTTCGGGTTCTCGTCAACGTTCAACTTAACGACGCGCGCGTTCGAGGCGTATTTCTCCGCCACCTGCGCCACCGTCGGCGCGATCATGCGGCAGGGGGCGCACCACGCCGCCCAAAAATCCACCAGCACCGGGCGGTCTGACTGTAAAACTTCCGCTTCAAAATTGGCGTCGCTGACATCGTTGACAAATTCACTGTCGCTCATATGGTAAATCTCCTTCTTACTTGTAATGGCGCGAGCCGTATGATTGCGCAAACCTCTCGCGTTTCAATGTCTTCTCTCTGCTGAAAAAAATCGGCTCTCCGAACGTTGCCCATGCGCCCTGGCCGCTCACATGCGAGCGACGGCGCGGTAAACCTCTACGTACTTGCGTGCGGCCGCGTCCCAAGAGTTATCGACGCGCATCCCGTTCTGTTGAATCCGCCGCCAGATGTCCTTGTCGGCGTAGGCGAACAACGCTTCATAAATGCTGCCGAGCATTCCGCGAGCCGAGTATTCGCCGAACTTGAAGCCGTTGCCCGTCGAGCGCGCACGGTCGAAATTCTCGACCGTGTCGTCCAGTCCCCCGGTCGCGCGCACCACGGGGACGGTGCCGTAGCGCATGCTGTACATCTGATTCAAGCCGCACGGCTCGTAGAGCGACGGCATGAGAAAAATGTCCGCGCCAGCCTCGATCTGGTGCGCGAGCGGTTCGCCCGCGTAGCCCTTGAAAATCCCGACGCGGTGCGGCGCGTGGTTGTGAAACGATTGCAGGAAATCCTCATACTCTTTCGCGCCCGCGCCGAGCGCGATGAAGAACGCGCCCGTCTCAAGGATGGCGGGGGCGGCCTCGCGAATCAGGTCGTAACCCTTCTGCGCGACGAGTCGGGAGATGATCGCGATGACGGGTCGCTCCGCCTCTTCCGGCAAATTGAAGCGGCGCAGGAGGTCTAGCTTACACGCGCGCTTGCCCGTCAGGTCGGCCGCGTCGAAGTTGGCGGCGATGTGCGGGTCGGTCGCCGGATTCCAAGCCTCGTAATCTACTCCGTTCGTCACGCCGATGAGCCGGTCGCGGCGCATGCGCAGAAGCCAGTCGAGACCATACCCTTGCGCGGGCGTCTGAATCTCGAAAGAGTAGCGGCGACTGACGGTCGAGAGCGCGTCGGCGAGCATCAAGCCCGCCTTGAGCGCGGAGGCCGCGCCTTCCAGAAGAAAAGCGTTGTGAACCTCGCCCCAGCCGAAACCGAGATAGCCCAGATCGTTCGGGTCGAACGCTCCCTGATAGGCTAAATTATGGATAGAGAAGAGTGTGCGCGTCTGCCTGTAAAAATCGTCGTACGCGCGACGCGCGCGGAGTTCCGCGGCGGCGAAACCGCAAGGCCAGTCGTTGCAGTGGACGACATCGGGCGGGCGTCCGAGTCGCTTGAACAGCGCGAGCGCGGCGCGGCAGAAAAAGGCGTAGCGGATGTGATCGTCACGGTAGCCGTAAACGTCCGGGCGAGCGAAGTAGTCCGGCGCGTCTATGAGAAAGACCGGCGCGCCGATGGTCTCTTCGCTCAGGAACACGCGGACATGGCGGTTGCCGCCCGTCCATTCCACTTCCAGATTATCAAAGAGCAACTCGCGTAGCAGGCGGCGGTCGGTCTGCTGGTAGAGCGGCATGACGAGACCGGCATCAACCTCGCCCGTGCCTATCAGAGCCTTCGGCAACGCGCCCGCCACGTCTCCCAAGCCCCCCGTTTTAGCAAACGGCACAGCCTCCGACGATAAGATCGCGACGCGCAACACCCTTCACCCGACACTCCTCCCGCCCGGAGCATCACCGACAGTCTGAACTGCAAAGCGTTAGGCTGCCATTTTACGCAACAGCCGCCAAGAGTGACAAGCCGTAAGACGCGTAAATCGTGAATCGTAAATCGTGAATAGAGAAAAACCGGTTTCTTCTATTCACGATTTACGATTCACGATTTACGGTTTTTCTAGCTCTGCATCGAGGCGAGGAATTCGGCGTTCGACTTCGTCTTCCCGAGTCTCTCCAGAACGACTTCCATCTGCTCGACCGGCGAGAGCGGGTTCAGGACGCGGCGCATGACCCAGATGCGCGCGAGGTCTTCCTTGCTGATGAGGAGTTCCTCTTTGCGCGTGCCGGAGCGTTGAATGTCTATGGCGGGGAACAGGCGCTTGTCGACGAGGCGGCGGTCGAGGTGTATTTCGCAGTTGCCGGTGCCCTTGAATTCTTCAAAGATCACGTCGTCCATGCGCGAGCCGGTATCGATGAGCGCGGTGGCGATGATCGTCAGGGAACCGCCTTCTTCGATGTTGCGCGCCGCGCCGAAGAAACGTTTGGGGCGTTGCAAGGCGTTCGCGTCGATACCGCCGGAGAGAATCTTGCCCGAAGGCGGGACTACCGCGTTGTGCGCGCGCGCGAGGCGCGTCAGGGAGTCGAGCAGGATGACCACATCGCGTTTGTGCTCGACGAGTCGCTTGGCCTTCTCGATCACCATGTCGGCGACCTGCACGTGGCGCGTCGGCGGTTCGTCGAACGTCGAAGAGATGACTTCGCCGTTGACCGAACGCTGCATGTCCGTGACCTCTTCCGGCCGCTCGTCGATGAGCAGGACGATGAGCGAGACTTCCGGGTGATTCTTCGAGATCGAGTTGGCGATGGTCTGGAGCATCATCGTTTTGCCGGTGCGCGGCGGCGCGACGATGAGGCCGCGCTGTCCCTTGCCGATGGGCGTGACGAGATCGATGACGCGCGCGGCGAGGATGTCGTTCTCGGTCTCCAGCATGAGGCGCTCGTCCGGGTAGAGCGGCGTCAGGTTGTCGAAGAAGACCTTGTCGCGCGTCTCGCCGGGAGCCTCAAAGTTGATGGCCTCGACCTTGATGAGCGCGAAGTAACGCTCGCCCTCTTTCGGCGGTCGAATCTGGCCGGAGACGGTGTCGCCGGTGCGCAGGTCGAATTTGCGTATCTGTGAGGGCGAGACGTAGATGTCGTCGGGGCCGGGCAGATAGTTGTACTCGGGAGCGCGCAGGAAGCCGAAGCCGTCGGGCAAGGTTTCAAGGACGCCTTCAGAGAAGATGAGGCCGCTCTTTTCGGTTTGCGCGGCGAGGACTTTGAAGATCAACTCCTGCTTGCGCATGCCGGTCGCGCCGGGCACGTCCATGTCTTTGGCGATCTGCGTCAGCTTCGAGATGGACATCTCCTTGAGCGTGGCGAGGTTGAAGGCATCGCCGCTGCCCGAAGGGATGAAATCCTTCTCGGCTACGTCATCAGGGGGAGCGTCAACGACGGCGGCGGTCACGCGGTTGCCGTTCTCGCTGCTGTTGCCGTTGGCCGTGCCGCTGGCGGCGCTGCTGCTGCTGGTTCGTGTGCGTGGTGTACGTTGTGACATTTCTCTTTTCTCTGTTGAGTGCGGTCGCAGTGGTTGTTATGTATGCGTTAACCGCTTGTTCTAACCAAGAGTTGTGTCCAACTCTTGTCTTGTTGCTGTCAATGAGATTGAATTGCCGGCGGACTCAAAAGCCGCGTATGAATTAATCCTTAATATGATGTCGGGAATGATGCCTCAGGTGCGTGAAGGCTTAAAGCCAGACGCAGGAGTGGCGATGTTTCCGGCGGTTATGTTTGCGAGGTAGTTGGCGAATCCTTCGGCGAACGTCTCGCATCCCTTAACAGTTCAATGAATTTTTCTGTGCGGGCAAAGTTCTAACGTATCGATTGGATGCCGTCAAGACCCGGAAGGGTCGCCCGCTACGATAATTCAACTTTTCAACTGGGGGAGTGTGAGACGATTAAGGCCTCTTCGATGGCACGCCAGAGGCGTTCGCGTCCGTGTCCCGTGACGGCCGAGTAGGCGACGACATCACCGCCGCCCTCCGTCACACCCAAAATTTCCCGCGTGCGCCCGATATTTTTGCGCAACTCATTTTGCGAGAGCTTGTCGGATTTCGTTGCAACCGTCAGATGCGACTTCGCATAAGCCGTCAGCCATTCACGCAGTTGCAAGTCCAATTTAGAGGGATCGTGACGCGAATCTACGATTTGAATTGATAACACAAGCGACTCGCGCTTGGCAAGGTAAGTTGTCACGATTTCGCCCCACGACTCGCGAATCGCGCGCGGCACGCGGGCGTAGCCGTAGCCCGGCAGATCGACGAAATGAAAACGGCGATTGATGAGGAAGAAGTTGAGCGCCTGCGTCCGCCCGGGCGTCGATGAGGTGCGCGCCAGTCCTTTAACGCCGAGCAGCGAGTTGATCAGGCTCGATTTCCCGACGTTCGACCGGCCGAGAAACGCCACTTCCGGCAGCACCGGCCGCGGCCAGTCCTGCTCGCTAAAAGAACTCTTGACGAACTCGGTACTCGTAATCTTCATGGGTCTCAGGTTTCAGTTTTCGGGTTTCAGATTTCAAAACGAAGAACCTCTAATCTCAGTCCTGAAACTTGAAACCCGAAAACTGGAACCGTCCGTTACTTCGAGGTCGCGCCGGATGCGGTTTGAGTCGGCTGTTCGTCTGCAGGCACTTTGGGGGCGGCGGACGCGGCGCGCCGGGCAGCCATGTTTTTCGACATCTCGCGCATCTTGGCGAGCCGCTCTTTGGCGTTCGGCGAGCGCATCACGAGTTGTTCGAGGTGCACCCACATCTGCGGCCCAAACGTCGCGCGCAGTTCCTCGATGAACGGCTCGAACTTGGCATAGTAGAAGAAGTGTTCGCCGTTGGCGTCGCTGAACATCTTCTCGTCGATAGCGCCGTTGTTGACGAGCGAGGCGGCCATGTCCCAGTAAGACATCACCATGCGCAGGTAGGCGTTGTGCTCGCCGGTGGCGACGTTCATGATGTCCTGCACGCTCTCCGGGTTGAACGCGGCCAGCCAAGCGCGCGCCTTGCGCATCGTCTCTTCGCGGCGCAGGTCGTAAAGTTTCAGGATCAGGTCTGCGTCTTCATATTTGCCCATGCGGAATGTTCTCCTTCGAGTCTGTGGCGGGAATAAAGAAACAAGTATGAAGTAGGAACGATGAACGATGAAGTAAAAGCAATTTGTCTTTTACTTCATCGTTCATCGTTCCTACTTCATACTTCAATTTAGTCTGCCATCGTCGGCGTGCTTTGCGAGGGCGGCTCGGTTGACCAGATGGGCGGTTGCGCCGTGTCCACGGCCGCGCCGTCGGTCGGGCAGGCGTCTTCGAGCGCGAGCGTGAGCACTTCGTCGATGGTTTCGACGAAATGGACGGTAATCGCGGCGCGCACCTCTTCGGGCACTTCCGCCAAGTCCTTTTCGTTCTCTTTCGGCAGGATCAGTGTCGTTACGCCGACGCGATGCGCGGCGAGCATCTTCTCCTTGATGCCGCCGACCGGCAACACCTTGCCGCGCAGGGTGATCTCGCCCGTCATCGCCACGTCCTTACGAATGGGAACGCGCGTCAAGGCCGAGGCCATCGCGGTGGCGAGCGTGACGCCCGCCGATGGGCCGTCTTTCGGGATCGCGCCTTCGGGAATGTGGACGTGCAGGTCGCGCTTGCGGATATGGTCGAGACTCACGCCGATGCGTTCCGCTCGCGCCTTGACGCAGGTTAAAGCGGCCTGCGCCGACTCCTGCATGACCTCGCCGAGTTTACCCGTGAGCCGCACGCCGCCGCGCCCGTTCGTGAGCGTCGCCTCGATATGCAAGACCTCGCCGCCGACTTCCGTCCACGCCAGCCCGAGCGCGAGGCCGATCTCGCTTTCGGCCGCGGCCTGTTGCTGGCGGAAGCGGATGGGGCCGAGCATCTCGCGCACGCGCTCCGGCGTCACCACTTCTTTGAACTCCTCGCCCTTGTTCTCGCCCACGAGTTTGCGCGCCACCTTGCGGCAGCACGAACCGATCTCGCGTTCGAGGTTGCGCACGCCCGCCTCACGCGTGTAGGAGCGGATGATTTCGAGCAGCCCTTCGTCCGTGAACTCGACCTGCTCGGCCTTCAGCCCGCTGCCTTCCGCCTGTTTGACGACGAGATGGCCGCGCGCGATCTCTAATTTCTCGCGCTCCGTGTAGCCGGAGAGACGCAGGATTTCGAGCCGGTCTTGCAGCGCGGGCGGAATCGTGTGGAGCACGTTGGCCGTCGCGATGAAGAAGACTTTGGAGAGGTCGTATTCGACATCCAGATAGTGATCCTGAAATGAATTGTTCTGCTCAGGGTCTAACACTTCCAGCAATGCCGACGAGGGGTCGCCGCGAAAGTCCGCGCCGAGTTTGTCCACTTCGTCCAAAAGGATGCAAGGGTTGGTGGTGCCCGCCTTCTTCATCATCTGGATGATCTGGCCGGGCAGCGCGCCGATGTAGGTGCGTCGATGGCCGCGAATCTCCGCCTCGTCGCGCACGCCGCCGAGAGAGAGGCGCACGAACTTTCTGCCCGTCGCCCGCGCGATGGATTTGCCGAGACTCGTCTTGCCCACGCCCGGCGGGCCGACGAAGCAGAGGATCGACCCCTTGGGATTCTTGACGAGTTGGCGCACGGCCAGGTGTTCGAGGATGCGATCCTTGATCTTCTCAAGCCCGTGGTGGTCTTCGTCCAAAATCTCCTCGGCCTTATTGAGGTCTTTGATCTCTTTCGACTTCTGCTTCCAGGGCACGCTCAGCAGCCAGTCGATGTAAGTGCGCGAGACCGTGCCTTCGGCCGACATCGGGGGCATCGCTTCGAGGCGGTGGAGTTCCTGCATGGCCTTCTCCTTGGCCTCGTCCGACATGCCCGCCTCTTCGATCTTTTTGCGTAAATCCTCGACCTCGGCCTTCTCGTCCTTGCGTCCGAGTTCCTTGTGAATGGCCTTGATCTGCTCGTTCAGGTAATACTCTTTCTGCGCCTTCTCCATCTGGCGTTTGACGCGCGCCTGAATCGTGCGGTCGAGTTGTCGCTTGTCAACCTCGGTCTCCAGAATTTCGACGAGCCGCTGCATGCGCCCGTGGACTGAGAAGATTTCCAGCAAGCCCTGCTTGTCCTCCACCGCGATGCGCAACTGCGACGCGAGGGCATCGGTCAGGTGCGAAGGGTCTTGGTTGCGCATGGCCTGTTGCAGCGCGTCGGTTTGCGCCTCGGGCGCGAGGCGCAGGTGTTGCTCGATGAGTTGGTGGATGCGCTGCGTGAGGGCTTCGATGCGCTGGCCGGATTCGAGCGCGGAGGGCGCGCGGCGCACGGTGGCCGTGAACGCGCCGTTGTCGTTCTCCACGCGGATCGTCGTCGCACGCTCGCGCCCCTCGACGACCACTTTCGTCTGGCCGTTATCCATCTTCTGCGCTTGCAGTATGCGCGCAATCGTCCCGACGCTGTAAATCTCCGTGGGCGCGGGTTCGTCAATCGAGGCGTCGTGCTGCGTGGCGAGGAAGATCGTGCGGTCGGAGGCGAGCGCCTGTTCAAGCGCGCGGATCGAGCCGGGGCGACCGATTTTGAATGCGACCTTCGTGAACGGGAAGATCACGACATCGCGGATCGGAACCATCGGGTAGCTGATGATGTCTGAAGGAGTGCGGTCTGAATATTCTTCCATAAAACTGCTGCTTCTTTCGCCGTAAAACTACGTAAACGTGAAGGGCGAGCCGCCGATGCTGCTCGCCCCGTGATCGCGAACTTAACTGAATTGTAAACGATTTCGCCCATGCGCGCCACTTACTAAAATCCGAGGCGATACACTGATTCGGATGAGGGGAAGCTAAAAAGAAGAAGGGCGACGCCCTGGCACGTCACCCTTCAGTAGATAGTTTTGCGGGCCGCGACTAATCGCTCTTACAACTGGCGACACATCCCTGATAGGCCTGATTGCACCGACCCTGCTCGCCGTTAGATTTGGCCGAAGACATGCAGCCTTGGAACGCGCGCTGGCATTGACCCTGGCATGATTGAACGGTCGAAGTGGCCGTGTTGGCAGACGTTTGGAAAATCAGGGTGAAAGCCATGAACGTGGTAGCCGCGAGGAAAGTTAGTTTCCTTTTCATTGAGAGAGTTCCTTTCATGATGTGTGACTGAACCATTCGGGAGAACACCCGCCGCATGCTGTTTCTCATCCGATGGATCATGATTTTAGAGTTTCGTAATAATGAAAACTACCAATCGAGTGTATCTTCCAGTAAAACCGCTTTTTTTAGAGTACCGTGCAGCAACTCAAGGAAACATTCACTAACCGAGACGCTATCTAGCCCAAAGCCGGACGGCCTGACGACCCGGCCGCCGCTTGCTGCTGCAGCGCCGCCCGTGCTCCATCTGTTGCCGGTGCTTGCGCTGACGCCGCTTGTGTACAGACAAAATAAGAGCAGGAGTGCGAACACTCCTGCTCCGAATTTCTTCGACATCAACTTAGATTTCCTTTCGCTCGGGCGGGGAAGGAGAATCGAACTTTCGGCCGGGCTGCCTTACGCGGCGGCGTCGTCCACGCCCGTCAGTGCTTCGCCGGGGACGGCGCGGCGGCGTTCGACCATCTCGCTCGTGATGACGAATTCCTTGATGCGCTTCTGCGAGGGGAGCGTGTACATGGAATCGAGCAGCAACTCTTCCATGATCATCATCAGGCCGCGCGCGCCCACCTTGCGTTCGACCGCCTGTCGCGCGATGGCCTTGAGCGCGTCGTCCGTGAAGCGCAGCTTGACGTTGTCATACTCGAACTTCTTCTGGTACTGCTTGACGAGCGCGTTCTTCGGCTCGGTGAGAATGCGCATGAGCGCGTCCTCGTCGAGTTCGTTCAAGACGCCGAGCACGGGCAGGCGGCCGACGAACTCCGGGATCAACCCGTAACGCACGAGGTCTTCCGGCTGCGCCGTCGCCATCGCTTCGGCGTAACGCTCTTTGCTGTCCTTGATCTCGGCGCGGAAGCCGAACGACTTGTTGCGCATGCGCCGCTCGATCACTTTCTCCAGCCCGACGAACGCGCCACCGCAGATGAAGAGGATGTTCGTGGTGTCTATCGGGAAAAATTCCTGATGCGGGTGCTTCCTGCCGCCCTGCGGCGGGACGTTGGCGACCGTGCCCTCCAAAATTTTCAGCAGAGCCTGTTGCACGCCCTCGCCCGAAACGTCGCGCGTGATCGAAGGGTTCTCGTCCTTGCGGCAAATCTTGTCAACTTCGTCGATGTAGATGATGCCCTGCTGCGCGCGCTCAACGTCGCCGTTGGCGGCCTGCAACAACTTGAGGATGATGTTCTCCACGTCTTCGCCGACGTAGCCCGCTTCCGTGAGCGTCGTCGCATCGACGATGGTGAAGGGAACGGAGAGCATGCGCGCGAGGGTTTGCGCGAGCAAGGTCTTCCCCGTGCCGGTCGGCCCCATCAGGAGGATGTTCGACTTTTGAATCTCCACGTCCGAGCGGCGGCGCGCGATCTCGATTCGCTTGTAATGCTGGTAGACGGCGACGGCGAGACGCTTCTTCGTTTCGTCCTGCCCGATGACGTATTCGTCTAAGAAGTTTTTGATCTCGGAAGGTTTGGGGAGCGGCGGCCGGGTGGCGACGGCCTCGGCCTGCTGATCGTCGGTGATGATCTCGTTGCAGATGTCAATACATTCGTTACAGATGTAGACGGTGGGACCGGCAATGAGCTTCTTCACTTCGTTCTGCGACTTGCCGCAGAACGAACAGCGCAACGTGTCATCGGTTCGACGTACCATAGGCTTCAGGGGACTCCGTGCTTTCGAGGTTTAATCCAAACGGCTTGTCAATTGACTTAAAAACGGGCGGGCTGCTCTTCCGGTGTCGTGCTGCCCGCGAACGGCGACGCGTGGGGCGCGTTCGGCTGCCGGGGAACTACTGTAGCATAAAATACCGGCGCGTTGATCTTTGAATCAAACGCGCCGGTCAAAAAATTTACTCGCGGTGCGTGATGACTTCGTCGATCAGCCCGTACTCTTTGGCCTGCACGGCCGACATGATGCGGTCGCGCTCCACGTCGCGCTCGACCTGATCGTAGTCTTGGCCCGAGTGCTTGGCGAGGATGTTCGAGGTCAATTCACGCATGCGGATGATCTCTTCGGCCATGATGCGGATGTCCGACGCCTGGCCTTCCGCGCCGCCCGAAGGCTGGTGGATGAGGATGCGCGAGTTCGGCAGCGCGAAGCGTTTGCCTTTCGCGCCCGCCGCGAGCAGGAGCGCGGCCATCGAGGCACATTGCCCGACGCAGAGCGTCGAGACATCCGCGCGGATGAACTGCATCGTGTCGTAGATCGCCATCCCGGCCGTGATCGAACCGCCCGGCGAATTGATGTAGAGCGAAATGTCTTTCTCCGGGTCTTCCGCTTCGAGGAAGATCAGTTGCGCGACGATCAAGTTCGCGATCTGATCATCGATGGGCGTCGAGATGAAAATGATATTGTCTTTGAGCAGGCGCGAGTAGATGTCGAAGGCGCGTTCGCCGCGCGATGTCTGCTCGACCACCATTGGGACTAAAGCCATAAACTTGAAACTCCAAACTTCCGAAACCTGTGTTGAAAAATCAACGCCCGACTCGTCCGGTTTACGAGCTTTCCGACTCGCCGGTCTGAGTCTCACCGCCCTCGCCATTCTCACCCGTTTCCCCGGTCGCGCTTGCGACGGCGGGCGGCGCGTCTTCACGCCATTCCTCTTCGCTCACACGCGCGTTTTCGATGAGAAGATCGAGCGCCTTGCGGTGGCGCAATCTGTCGGCGATGCTACGTTCGCCTCCCTGCTTTGTCAAGGCAGCGCGCACCTGCTCTACGGACTGGCGCGCGCCCTCGGCGATCACTTCGATCTCGCGCTCGATCTCCTCGTCCGTCGGCTCGATCTCTTCCGTATCGGCGATGCGTTCGAGCAGGATCGAGCCGCGCAAATCCTCGGTCGCCTGCGCCTCCAACATGCCCTGTAAATTCTCCCAGTCCAACTCCTGATTGCGCGGGTCCATGCCGCGCTGCATCATGTCGCGCACGGTTGATTCGAGGAGCCTGCGCGCCTGACTCTTGACGAGCGACTCGGGCACTTCAAATTCGTGCGCCGCGATCAACTTTCCGATCACCTCGTCGCGCAGGCGGTGCTCCGATTCGAGGCGCGCGCGTTCCGTCAGGTTCTCGCGCAGCTTCGCGCGCAGAGTTTCGAGCGAGTCGATTTCTTCGCCGAAGGTCTTCGCCCACTCGTCGTCGATCTCGGGCAACTCCTTGCGCCTGACGGCCGTCACCGTCGCCGTATACTCGATCTGTTTGCCGGCGAGTCCCTGCGAAGAAAAATCCTCGGGGTATTTCACGACGAAGGTTTTCACGTCGTCGGGCTTCGTGCCCATGAGTTGCTCGTTGAAATCCGCGAGCACGCCCTCGCCGCCGAGCACCACTTCCACGTCCTCCGCCTTGATGTCCTCGTCCGATGGCGGATCGAGGTAGCGGCCGGTGAAGTTGACCGTCACCGTGTCGCCCTCGCCCGCGGCGCGATCCTCGACGGGCTGGAGCGAGGCCGACTGTTCGCGCAGGTTATCGATCATCGCCGCGACCGTTTCGTCCGTCACGGGGCGCGTGCGGCGCGCGACTTCCAAGCCCTTGTAATCGCCGAGCGCGACTTCGGGCAGCACTTCGACGTTAGCGTGGATCGATAAAGGCTGCTCGCCGAGTTTCTCCAGCGCCTCGTTGTTGTCGAGATGTATGTCCGGCTCGCCGATGACGTTCAGCGCGCTCTCGCCTATCGCCTCGTTGATGGCCTGCGGGACGAGGTTCTGCACGACCTCGCCGCGAATCTCGTTCTTGAAGCGCTGGCGCACGACGGAACTCGGCGCGCGACCCTTGCGAAAGCCGGGCACATTGACGGCCGACGCGTAGCGTTCGGTCACGCGATCCATTTCGGCGCGAACGTCGGCGGCGTCGATCTCGATCTTGAGTTCTTTCCGGGTCTGGGATACGTCAACCACTTCTGTCTTCATAAACATAAAAACCCGCGCCCTCGCCTGTGTCGGGTGGCTCGGCCGCGCGGGCATCCTTCCTCTACAAAATTATGAGAAACGCTGTAACGTCACTTGAAAAAGTTTGATGCCGGGGGCGGGACTCGAACCCGCACGCCTCGCGGCACAGGCTTCTAAGACCTGCGTGGCTGCCATTACACCACCCCGGCGTTAAAAAAGCTGACCGTGCAAGCCAGTTAAGTTAATGGATAGAAACGCGAATGTCTAGCGCGCGGATTTGCGGCTGTTGTCGCCGGGATATTCGTGCCGTTACACTCTGGCGCGATAATACCAGCAAGCGTGTCATCTTCGTTTTAAGGAGTTTGCCAGGTGGAAAAAATCTCTTATCTCGGATTGCCGAATTGTTACAGGTTGTCGAACGGCACGGTCGAGGTCGTCGTCACGAGCGACGTGGGGCCGCGCATCGTCCGTTACGGTTTCGCCGGAGCGGAAAATATTCTCGGCGAAGCGCCCGGCGCGACGCTCGCGACCGAACTCGGCGACTTCAAACCGTGGGGCGGTCATCGCCTCTGGGTCGCGCCCGAAGCCAAGCCGCGCAGTTACGCGCCCGACAATGCGCCCGTCGCGGTGGCGTTTGAAGGCGAGCGCGTCGTTCGTTTGACCGCGCCCGTCGAGGCCGCGACCGGCATCGAAAAGGAGATGCGCCTCGCGCTCGACCCGGAAGGGAGCGGCCTCGACATCAGGCACAGGATCACGAACAGAAACCTCTGGGCGATAGAAGCCGCGCCGTGGGCGCTGACGATCATGCGCGGCGGCGGCACGGCCATCTTCCCGCAAGAGCCTTACATATCGTGGGACGATTATTTGCTGCCCGCGCGCCCGCTCGTCCTCTGGCATTACACAGACCTGTCGGACGCGCGCTGGTCGGTCGGTAAAAAGTTCATCCGTCTAAGGACGGACGCGAGCGCGAGCCACCCGCAGAAAGTCGGCATGTTGAACAAGCAGGGCTGGGCTGCTTACCAACACGGCGGGACGCTCTTCGTCAAACGTTTCGCCTACGAAGAGGGCGCGACCTACCCGGATTACGGCTGTAACTGTGAAACCTACACGGCCGGAGACTTCATCGAGGTTGAATCGCTCGCCCCGCTCGGCCGTCTCGAACCCGGCGCATCCGTCGAACACGACGAGCGCTGGACGTTGTTTCGAGACGCGCGGGCGGGCGCGTCGGAAGACGATCTGGAGGCGGCCATTCGTCCGCTCATCACGAGTTGAAACCGCGTCGCGTCGCGTTGAAACTGCGTCGCGTCGAACTACTTCGTCGGCTTCCACACGAACTTTCCGGTCTTGTCGATGTAGCCCTGCCTGCCCCCGCTCCAGACGCGCGCGAGGCCGCCGCTGAAGCTCTGCGCGTTGTCGAACTGCGGGCGGACGGCCAGCCCGCCGCTGCGATCTATGAAGCCGTACTTGCCGCCCGACTTGATGAGCGCGAATCCTTCGCTGAAGCCGCCCGTCCAATCGTATTGCGGCGCGATCACGGGAAGCGCGGCGCGGTTGATATAACCGAAACGGTTATTGACGATAACGGGCGCGAGTCCTTCCGCGAACGTGCCGACGTAACCGGCCTGCAACCCGATGATCGTCTCGCCCCGTTTGTTGATGCACGCGTAGCGGCCTCCGGTCGCGACGGCCGCCAGTCCTTCGGAGAAGTTGTAGGCGTTGTTGTACTGCGCGGCGACGACGACGCGCCCCGCGCGGTCGATGTAGCCGTGCTTGTCGCCGATGACGACGGCCGCCAGTCCTTCGGAAAAACTCGCGGCCTTGTCGTACTGCGGTTTAATGACCATGCGGCCGCGCTTGTCTATGAAACCGTATTTGCGTTCGACCATCACGAGCGCGAGTCCCTCCGCAAAACCGCGCGCCGCGTCGTACTGCGGGTTGATGACGAGTTTGCCCGTGCGATCTATGAAACCGAAGCGCGGCGGCCGGCTGCTCGTCTGCACGGGCGCGAGTCCTTCGGAAAAGAGACCGGCCAGGTCAACCTGTTGCAGGCTGACGACCATCTTGCCGCTACCGTCGATCACGCCGCGCCCCGCGCTCGATTTCACGTAGGCCAATCCTTCCGTGAACTCCCAAGCCACGTCGTACTGCGGGTTGATGACGAGTTTGCCCGCACGGTCGATGTAGCCCCACTTGCCGTCTTGCCGGACGGGGTAGAGCGACGCCGCTTCGCGCCCCTGCTGCCTCTTGCGCCCCTCCTGCTGCGCCGCCGCGCCGCTGCCGCCGCCGTGGGCGGCGAGCGCGGCCAGACAGAGAAAGAGAATCGCCGCGCGCTTCAACGTCGTGGGCGAAGCCGGGGTGGAAAAAGTTGATGGAGAGAATTTGGGGGAAGCGGATGGGGGATTGCTTGTCGTCAAAATGAGTCGTAAACCTCGCGGCTCTGGAAATTTAACTGGCGCGTTTGCAGCGGGCGTTCAATCCGCGCTCGCGGAGTCGTCTGCGTTGACGGGCGGGAAGCCGTCTACGATTATGACGAACGGTGACGGCGACGCGGCCGTTAGCGGGAGATTCGAGCGAAGTCAACTTAGCCCAACCGGCCGGCAGAGTCGCCGACGCCTTCGCGTGGCGTAAGATATTATCGCCGTTAGCCGCGCGTCAAGGCGAACTCGCCTAGGCGCGCGCGTATCTCGTCGCGCACGCGCCGGAATACCGCGAGCCGCGCCGCATGATCGCCCGCAGCCGCCGCCGGGTCTTCAAAACTCCAATGTATGCGCCGTGTCCCGGCCGGGAAAAACGGGCACTGCTCGCGCGCGTTGTCGCAGACCGTGATGACGTAATCGAACTCCTGCCCCGCGAACTCTTCGACCGGCTTCGAGCGTTGACCTGAGATGTCGATGCCCGCCTCGCGCATCGCCTCGACGGCTTCCGGCCTGACGTGGCTCGGACTTACGCCCGCGCTGAAAACTTCAAAGCGACTGCCGCCGTCGTGCCTCAGCAGACCTTCCGCCATCTGGCTGCGCGCCGAGTTGCCCGTACACAAAATTAAGACGCGCTCCTTACCCGTCGTCATCTCCGTCGTCATCTCCGTCGTCATCGCTCACTCCCTTTCCGTTTCGTGTCCGCTACCGCCCTTCCGATTGTTCGTGTGGAACCACGACCGGCGCGGCATCTCGCGGCAGTGTGGGTATGAGCCAGCGAAAGAGCGCGGTCGCCGCCGCGGCCCCCGCCAATTGAGCGAGGACGAAGGCGGGCGCGTCCGCCGGGCGAATTCCCGCGAAGGTGTCCGTCATGGTGCGCGCGAGCGTCACGGCCGGGTTCGCAAAAGAGGTCGAAGATGTGAACCAGTAGGCCGCCGTGATATAGGCCGCGACGGCGAAGGGCACGGCGGCCGAACGACTGCGCGCGCAGCCCCAAATCACGGACAGCAAACCGAACGTCGCCAACGCCTCCGAGAACATCTGCGCCCCGCCCTCGCGCGCGTGGCGCGATGCCGTGAACAGAGCCTCGCCGAACATCAAGTGTGCCGCCGCGACGCCCGCGAACGCCCCGATGATTTGCGCCGCGAGATATGCCGGCACGTCGCGCCAGCGAAGACCGCCCTGCGAGGCGTCGGCAAGCGTCACGGCGGGGTTGAAGTGCGCGCCGGAGACGGGGCCGAAAGTTAAGATGAGCGCGACGAGCGCAGCCCCCGTGGCGAGCGTGTTCGCCAGCAGCGCGACGGCGACGTTGCCGCCCGCGAGCCGTTCGCCCATGATGCCGGAGCCGACCACCGCCGCCAGCAGCAACGCCGTGCCGCACGCCTCGGCCGTAACCCGCCGCGCCAGATCAGGCCGCACCCTCAACGCGAGATCGTCAACGGCGCGGCCGTCGCGCAGCAGGACGACACTTCCGACGCCGTTTCCGCCGCCTCCGTCGCCGCCCTCGCGCCGGTCTTCGTTATAGCGGTCGGGGTTGTCGCCGCGCCGTCCGGCGTTGTGGCGGTTGGGGTCGCCGTCGCGCCGGTCGTCGCCGTCGCCCCGGTCGTCGCCCCCGGCGCACAGCACATCGTCGTTGCGGGCAGATCGTCTTCGAGCACGACGAAGGCTTCCCACTCGTTGCCGTCGGGGTCGCTCACCCACGTCTTGTTCTGCAAGGCGTAACAACAGTTGGTGTCCATTTCATCACGCGTGTCGAGTCCGGCGTCGATCCAGTTGCGACGCATCGAGAGCACGTCTTCGGTCGTCGCCAGTTGAATCCCGAGGTGCGAGAGCGCGCCGCGCGCCGCCCCCGGCACTTGGTTCAAAGTCAGATTAAGCGGCGGGTTCTCCACATCGAACTTCGCATAACCGGGGCGCACCTTCGCCGGTTCCAGCCCCAACATTCGCCGGTAAAACTCCGTGCTTCGCTCGACGTTGCTCACGTTCAGCGCGAGATGCGCCTTGAGCGCGCGCGCCGTCCTCTCCGTTTGCTGCACCATTTTGCCACTCCCTTTCCGGTCATGATATATTCGCTTTGGCGAATGTGAGCGCATCATACGCACGGCACACATATATGTCAAGACGTATTTATGTCTCAGGTTTCAAGTTTCATGTTCCATGTCTGAAAGGCGCTTGACCCGGAACGCGGGACTCGACAATTCATTCCTGAAACTTGAAACTTGAAACCTGAAACTTCTGTTATTTCGGAGGGCAGGTGTTTATGGCGAAGATGGGCAAGAAGGCGTTCGACATGGAGCAACTCTTCAAGGCGTTGGCGGATCGCACGCGGCTGCGCCTGTTGAATCTGATCGGCGACGACGAGGTGTGCGTCTGCTTCTTCGTCGAGGTGTTGGGAACGAACCAGCCGAAAATCTCGCGCCACCTCGCATACCTGCGGCGCGCGGGGGTGGTCGAGGCGCGACGCGAAGGCAAGTGGATGCACTATCGCATCGCCGAACCGGCGGACGCGCACGCGGCGCGTCTCTTCGGCGAGGTGCGCGCGTGGCTGGCGGAAGACCGGGAGATGCAGCGCGACCGCGAGCGTCTGGTGAGAGTCTGTTGCGCGACGCGGCAGCCGGTGCAGTTGCAGGGCGCGCCGCGCCCGGCGAGCATCGCGGCGCAGGGGTGAGGCGTTCCGGGGCGGCCTGTCGAGAGTCTCATACCGCCGGGCAGTTTTTCTTGACACCCGCGCCGCTTTTGGCCTAAGTTGCCGCCGCTGCCGTCAGGCTGACGCAAACTTGCAGAACCCCTCCGCATTAAAACGTCAAACGCGCCGGAAACGTCACATGAAAAACCCCCAAGCCCCTGCTACACATCACACGCGGTTCTACGCGCGGGCGTCGTGCCGTCTCATTTGCAATCTCGTCCTGACGGTCGCCGCGTGCGTCGCCGGAGTCTTCGCGGTGCGGTCGCAACCGGCGCAGCCTGTGACGAATGGAGCGGGACGCCCGGAACTCGTGCTCCAAACCGGGCACGCGATGCGTGTGGACGGGCTTGCGTTCAGCCCCGACGCGAAACTGCTGGCCTCGGGCAGCAAGGACAACACGGTGCGTTTGTGGGACACGGAGCGCGTCCTTGAGTTGCGCAAACTCGCGGGGCATGCGGCGTGGGTCAAGGCGGTCGCCTTCAGCGCGGACGGCCGTCGGCTCGCTTCCGGTTCGGTGGACGGCGTGGTCAAGTTGTGGGATACGGCGACGGGGCGCGAACTGAAAAGCATGAGCGGCGGCGGGAGCATCAACACGCTCGCTTTCAGTCCAGACGCGCAACTCATCGCAACGGGCAATGCGGAGAATTCCGTGATCGTCTGGAATGCGCAGACTGGACTGGCGGAGCGCACGCTGGCGGGACACGCGGGCGCGGTCTTGACGCTCGCGTTCAGCCCCGACGGGCGACTGCTGGCGACGGGCGCGCGCGATAACTCCGTCAGGATTTGGGAAGCAGGCAGCGGACGCGAATTGCACACGCTCAAGGGACACGCGGGCGCGGTGAAGTCTCTGTCTTTCAGTGCCGACGGCAAGCGTCTCGCGTCGGGAAGTTTCGATAAGACGATCAAGGTCTGGGATGCGTCGAAGGGGCGCGAGACGCGCACGTTCGCGGGACACACTGATGCGGTGGTGGCCGTGTCTTTCACGGACAGCGGGCGCAACCTCGTTTCGGCGGGCGCGGGCGCGCTCGCCCTGATGCGCTGGGAAGCGGAGAGCGGCAAACAGTTGAGCGCGACTTCGGACGCGGAAAGTTTGGAGACGCTGGAGGCGGCCGTGTTCAGCGCGGACGGAAAATCGGTCGCTTCGAGTAACGGCGATAAGACGATTGTCCTGAGAGATGTCAGTGCGCCTGAGAGCGCGCGGATTTTGGAGACTCGCGCATCGAGCGTCTATGCGACGGCGTTCAGCCCCAACGGCAAATGGTTCGCTTCGGGCAGCAAGGACAACACAGTGCGTTTGTGGGAGACGGCGACGGGGCGCGAGTTGCGCAATCTGGGCGGCAACGTCGCGGGCAATATCGGCCCCATCACTTCCGTCGCCTTCAGCGCGGACTCGCGCACGCTCGCCGCCGGGGGCTTGAGCGGCGGCGTCAAACTGTGGGAGGCGACGACGGGGCGCGAGTTGCCCGCGCTCGCCGGTCATGCCGAAACGGTCAACGCCGTAGCCTTCGGCGCGTCGGGCGTGTTGGCCTCGGCCTCGAACGACCGGACGATCAAACTGTGGGACGCGGCTTCGCGGCGGCACTTGCGCACGCTCGAAGGGCACGGCGGCGAAGTACACGCGCTGGCCTTCAGCGCGGACGGCGCGCGCGTCGCTTCGGGGAGCGCGAACGGCGAGATCAAAATCTGGAACACGGCGGACGGCGCGGCGGCGCAAACTCTCGTCGGTCACACCGCGCTCGTCCGCGCCGTCGCCTTCAGCCCCGACGCGAAGACGCTCGCCTCCGCCGGTTACGACAAGACCGTGCGCGTGTGGGACGCGGGCGGCGGGCAAAGCGTCCGCACGTTGAACGGCGCGGATGCTTTTTCGAGCATCGCTTACAACAGGGACGGGCTGATGCTCGTGGCCGGAAACTCGCGCGGCGAGATCAAATACTGGGACGCCGCGACGGGGCAGGAGCGACGCACCGCGAACGCGCACACCGACGCGACGAACGCGCTCTCGTTCAGCCGCGACGGCCGTTGGCTCTTGAGCGGCAGCGAAGACGGCAGCGTGCGCGTCTGGACGGGCGACGCGAGAGGCGAACTGCTGGCGACGCTCATCTCGCTCAGCGAGAGCGCGGATTGGCTCGTCGTCGCGCCCGACGGGTTGTTCGACGGTTCGCCGTCCGCTTGGAATCAGATCATGTGGCGATTCGAGGGAAACACTTCCAACGTGCGTCCCGTCGAAGTCTTCTTCAACGAATACTATGCGCCCGGTCTGCTCGGCGAAATCTTCGCGGGGCGCAGCCCGCAAGCCCTGAAAGACATCGCCGAGCGCGACCGCCGCCAGCCGCGCGTGCGCCTGTCGCTCGCGGGCGCGCAAACCTCGCAAACCGTGTCGACCGTCGTCAACACGCGCGAAGCGAAGGTGAGCATCGAAGTGGCCGAAGAGCCGTCGGATGGGCGTAACCCGGCGGGCAGCGGCGCGCAGGACTTGCGCCTCTTCCGCAACGGCCTGCTCGTGCGCGCGTGGCGCGGCGACGTGTTGAAGGGTAGGGGAGGGAAGATCGTCGTCGAGACGAGCGTGCCCATCGTCGCGGGCGATAACGAGTTGACGGCCTACGCCTTCAACCGCGACAACGTGAAGAGCGTCGATGCGGAACTACGCGTCAGGGGCGACGAGAGTTTGCGGCGCGCGGGCACGGCCTACATCCTCGCCGTCGGCGTCAACAAGTACGCGAACGCCGCCTTCAATTTGAACTTCGCCAACGCCGACGCGCAGACTTTCGGCGAGGAGGTCGAACGCGCACAGGCGCGGGTCGAAGGCTACGGCAAGATCGAGGTCGTTCGCCTGCTCGACGCCGAGAGCACGAAGGCCAACATGCTGCTCGCCATCAAGCGTCTCGGCGGCGACGAGTCGGCCTTGCCCGCGGGCGCGCCGCCCGGACTCGCCAAACTCAAACGCGCGCAGCCCGAAGACACCGTGATCATCTATTATGCCGGGCACGGCATCGCGCGCGGGGCGCGCTTCTACATCATCCCGCACGACCTCGGCTACGAGGGCGCGCGCACGCAGATCGACGAGGCGGGAATGAAGACGCTCCTCGATCACAGCCTCTCCGACCGTGAACTGGAAGCCGCGCTCGACGGTGTGGACGCCGCGCAGGCGCTCCTCGTCCTCGACGCCTGCAACTCCGGCCAGGCGCTCGAAGCGGAAGACAAGCGGCTCGGCCCGATGAACTCGAAGGGGCTGGCGCAACTCGCCTACGAAAAAGGCATGTTCATCCTCACCGCCGCGCAAGGCTATCAGGCGGCGAAGGAGGCGACGCAGTTGGGGCACGGCCTGTTGACTTACGCGCTCGTCGTGCAGGGACTCAAAGAAGGCGCGGCCGATTCCCGCCCGCGCGACGGGCAGGTGTTGATGGGCGAGTGGCTCGATTACGCGACGGAACGCGTGCCGCTCATGCAGCTTGAGAGCATGAAGAAAAGTCGCGGCCTGCTCGGTCAACTGCAAAAGCCGCCGCTCGCGTTTGTGGACGGCGAAGAGAGAGTCGTTGACCCGGAGAACCGCAACCTGCAACGCCCGCGCGTCTTCTACCGCCGCGAACTCGCCGCCCGCCCGCTCGTCGTGACGAAGCTACAGGCAAACACAGCAACCCGGAATTAGGGCGTCGTCCGGTACGTCGCGGCCGACCCCGTAGCTCATACGGAGAGCCATCCGGTTCCGGCGTTCAGGCAACACAAACGGGCACACAAAACAAGATAGGGCATCCATGAATGGATGCCCTATCTTGTTCTATCTATTGATGAGCCGAGCTGGGCTCGAACCAGCGACCCGCAGATTAAGAGTCTTAATTAACTTGTTTTCTTGAGAATGGCTGTAGTCGGCTAAGTACGTTTTAGTTAACCTTTCGCGCTATTATACATGTGCTGAGTTTAATTGAGTTCGGTCTGTTTTTGCTAGTTCTGATGAGTTGGCACACAACTGGCACACAGAAAAATACATGTGTATGAAGCAGTTTAAGCGAGGATAAATTGTGGCTAGAAGATTTAACGATAAGTTTGCCGGTGACGTAGTAAAGATTTATGGCGACCCTCCGGTATCTAAGCATAGAGCTAGCCGTAAAACTCGGATGTATGGTCACGGGGCATATGAGCATGTGCTTAGAGACAAGATTCCTGCGTCTGTTGAGCATGCCCGCAATGACTTTCTGCAAACGGTGGCGGAGCTTGCGCCTGAAGTTTTAAGCGATCTCGGCAAAGAACCGTTCAGGCTCTATAGAAAGACGCCTGCAATCTGTTTTGAAGCTGATAAGGAACGTATCAAAAAGCACAAGCAGCATAACTTGTATGATCGAGTACGCGAAAAGGCAAAGTGGGAACAACAACGCCCAAAGTGGAAGGAAGTAGAAACCCCTCCTCATAGCGAAAAAGTGGATTTGGTAGAACGCCATATCTGGACTACTTACGAACGCCCGCCATTGGAATATGTAGAGACTCAATGGCACGACCCTTTAGGCGTCAGGCCGCCTTTCCCTATAGACACTGACGGCAGCATTGCAGCATTCAAGGCGAGTCTCCTTGAATGGTCAAGGCGTCATAACCTAAATGACTTATGGTGTCGTGAGCGTGCTTATGCGACGCTGGATTTGTGGTGCTACTCACCGGCTTCTCGCAAAGCTCGTATTTGGCATCATGAGTTCGGTTGGCAACCGGTTATGGCTTTTCGTGGTGGTGAACGGCAAAGGTTTGATTTCGTGTTCAGGCATGAAACGCATTATCCGAGAGATGGATTTAGGCAACAGGTAAAGCAGCGTATCCTTACGTTATGCGAAGAACAGCTAGACGCTTTTCTTGACGAACGCGAACGGCAAGCGATAGAGGGCGGCATGGTCGCTACGCCGCAAAAGCACGCTAAAGAGCACTTTGAGTGGCTTACACGTCGGCAAATACAAGGGATGACTTGCCGAGCAATTTTTGATTTGTACAAAGAGCAAAGCAAGTCCCAAGCTATGCCGCGACTTATTACAACCAAACGAGCAGTCGAGAAAGCTGTCAGCGAACTTGCCGAGTTGATTCAATTGACCCCGCGCTATGCGGGGCGCGGTCGCAAGCCTAAAGCGACAGTCACGCGTCGTTAGCCAAACCACTACTATCTTATAAAACGAACTTTGCTGCGTGCGTAGTGAAGTTCGTTTTTTTGTGTTCGTTTATATGGTTCACTGTATCTACAAAGGAGGCAGTGTTGAGATGAAGTTGCTTACAGCAAAAGAAGTTTCAGAGGTTCTACAAGTCACTCCCGCACGCGTCTATGAACTTGCACGCGGGAGAGCCATCCCAACCGTCCGCATCGGAGAAAGACAGGTGCGCTTTGATGAGAACGCATTGCGTGAATGGATTGCTCGCGGCGGTGAGTTAGTGGCAAGTGAGGCAGAGGTAAAGGGACAGGACAGTTTACGGTCGCACTTTGAGCTATCAAAAACTAATGCGCAATAGTGTGCTCTGTCGCAGCGTAGTTGTCAGGTTGTTTGTATCTGTGGGTGGCCGTGAATAGTAGTAATAACACTTTCCGGCACACAGGTTAGGGATAACAAGAAGAGTAAAAGTCAATGAGTATTCCACTGGCAGTTGCACGCGCTTACATGCAGCGCGGTTGGATGCCGCTACCTATTGCGCATCAATCGAAAAAACCGAACCGCGCTGGATGGCAACGCTTTAGCACCACGCAAGGCGACTTGCCGCAATTCTTCAACGGGCAGCCGCAGAATATCGGCGTACTCTTGGGCAAGCCTTCAGGCGGACTCACGGACGTTGATCTTGATTGCCCAGAAAGCATCGCCCTCGCTTCTTACTTCTTACCGTCAAGTAATGCCGTTTTCGGGCGCACTAGCAGACCGCATTCGCATTACCTCTACATCACAACAGATGATGCGAAGACAGTTAAGTTTGAGGATACAGACGGAAAGATGCTTTTAGAGTTGCGCTACACAGGCTGTCAAACCATCTTCCCTGGCTCAACGCATCCGTCCGGTGAAAAGGTTGAATGGCACATGGACGGAGAGCCTTCGCGCGTATCCTATGCCGGTCTGTTGCGCGCTGTTCGCCGCATGGCGGCAGCCTGTTTGATTGTTCGACACTACCCAACACAAGGAAGCCGTAACGATCTTTCGCTCGCGCTCGCGGGCGGCCTATTGCGCGCGGGATGGACTGAGCAGGAAACGGAGCATTTCATCAACGCAGTATGCACGGCGGCACAAGATGAAGAGACACAAGCACGTGCGCAGAACGTGATCGGCACAGCAAAGAAGTTGGCAAGCGGAGAGCATATTACCGGCTGGCCGACGTTAGCAAAGTTGATGACGGACGCCGCAGTTGAGCGCATTCGCTTATGGCTGGAGTTGCGCGATGCAAACCCTGCGACGCAAGCCAGCACGACGGCAAAAGGCACAGAGACAACAAACGATGATACTCCGCTGCGCGTCGTCTGTATGGCAGACGTTGAACCGGAACAAGTCTCTTGGCTCTGGCATCCATACATCGCCAAAGGCAAGCTGACGCTTCTCGAAGGCGATCCGGGCTTGGGTAAATCATGGCTGACGTGCGCGATTGCTTGCGCTGTCTCTCACGGCAAGGGACTGCCGAACGCCGCACCGTTTGAAGCTGGCAACGTATTAATGCTCTCCGCAGAAGACGGACTAGGCG
Source organism: Pyrinomonadaceae bacterium (assembly GCA_035645695.1). GTDB lineage: Bacteria > Acidobacteriota > Blastocatellia > Pyrinomonadales > Pyrinomonadaceae > JAIVJZ01. The sequence continues at coordinate 46,015 of DASQMC010000064.1, read as the reverse complement.
ACACGTTGCGCCCGCGCCTTGATGCCGTCGGCGCGGACGTGCGCCGCATCTTCGCGCTGGATGAACCGCTGACGCTTGATGCATCAGGCTTGATTCGTTTGGAAGCGGCAATCATCGAACGCGCGCCCACACTCGTCATTATAGACCCCCTCTTTGCTTTTACAGGCGGTAAGGTAGACATACATCGCGCAAACGAATGCAGGGCTATTAGCGCGCCGCTGGCGGCTATTGCAGAACGGCATGGCTGCGCGATGGTTGCTGTCAGGCACTTGGGCAAGTCGCGCGGCGGCGGCCACGCCCTTAATGCTGGCATCGGCTCGATTGACTTCACGGCAGCGGCACGCAGCGTCTTACTTGTCGGACGTGACCCAGACGACGAACAGAAGCGCGCGATTGTGCAGACAAAAAACAACCTCGCCGCGCACGGCGAAGCTATCGGCTACAAGTTGGAGGGCAGCCAGTTCTTTTGGATGGGCGTTAGTGATCTGACGGCCGAACGCATCCTCGCGGCATCGTCAGACGAAGGCGAGCGCAGCACAATTACAGAAGCCGTCGATTACTTGCGTACCGCACTCTCCAGCGGCGCGCGTGATAGCAAGGCTATCCAAGAGGAAGCAAGACAGGCTGGCATCTCTGAGGCCACACTACGGCGCGCTAAAGCACGCCTAAAGGTACAACCGAGAAAGGTCGGTATGCCCGGCAGCCATTTTCAAAAGTGGGTATGGGAACTGCCTAATAATGAAGGTGCTCAACAAGGCTACGAAGATGCTCAAACAAGCGAGAATGATCATCTTCGGGCAAATGGCACGGATAAAGGTAGTTACTCAACACACTTAGCCGAAGATGATCAGGGTTCTGAGTTTGAGCATCTTCGGGAGCGACCTTGCACATCTTCGGGTGAGGATGTGCAGCCATTGACTGATGAAGAAGCTGAGTTTGCCGCTCGTTTGGAGTACAACGAACATTTGCCAAGAGCGGAAGCCGAGCGGCGAGCGCGCGAGTGGTTCGCGCCCGTTCCGTTTTGAAGTTGCCACGCATACAAAAAAAGATGCTAGGTAAAAAGATGCCGCGCGCTCGCAGATGTGCGCGAACGGATGGCAGAGGCGTTTACATGATACGAGAGCAAAAAGTTGGACGAAGTTGGACGTAAAAAAAAGCGCAGGGCGAATGTCCCAAAATGCCCCAAATGTCGCAGCATCCTTTAAGGGAACAAGCGGGGCAAATAAAAAGTTGTAGCACAAAGAAAACTATGGCGTGGGAAGAGAGAGGCGGGAAGCGTTACTACTACCGAAAAGTTCGCAAGGGCGGGCAGGTCTTTTCCGTCTATGAAGGCGGCGGCATCGGTGGTGAGATAGCCGCTGCGCAAGATGCCGGAGAACAGGAAAAGAAGACGCAGACGCGCGCGGAGCTTCAACGTGAGATGGCCGCGCAAGATCGGATTGATTACTTGATCGGTGAGGCCGAACTAATGGCACAGGCGGCGAGCCGCACTGCACTCGAAAGCGCGGGCTTTCACTTGCACAAGAGAAGTTGGAGACTCAAACGAAATGCGAAATAAAAAGGTAACATCAATCAAAGACAAGGCAAGCGAAGACGATCTGAAGCTGGCGCGTTTGATCGCGGAGGGTTGTGCAAAGTCCGAACCGTCGCCAGAGTGTCGCGCCTATGTTGACGGTGATCTTACAAATCATCCTGACAAGTGGCGCGAGTATGGCGAACTCGCACGCGAAGCGATGGACTTAGCACTCAAGGATTTTTGGCTTGGCTACTACACGAAAGCCTCTGTCATCATCGGCGCGGAGAAGTTAAAGCAGGAGCTAGGCATTGACGAGGCTCCGACATCAATCCGCATCTTGATTGAGCACGCGGTTTTATGTCATGTGCGGCTCGGCATGGTCGAGCATCTTTACTCGCGCATGGACTCGAAGCGTATGGATGTGGTCGAGCATTGGGAACGTCGCCTAACACTGGCGCAACGAAGATTCACGCGCGCCGTTACAACGCTCGCACGCACGCGCGCTCTACTCGCAAGGGCAGAGGTAGCGCAGGCGCACGCCGAACGTGCGACGGGGCGCGCCGGTATGCAGCTAGTCGAAAGCGCGTGAGGTCATGAGATGAAGAAACAGAAAAAGGTCGAGACGCCGGAAGAAAAAGAAGCGCGCATGTGGACGCTCTTTAACAAGCTACTCAACGCGGCGAACAGCCAGACCGCTTCGCCGGTTGCGGTGAAAGCCTTCCGTGATGTGGTCGAGGATTGCCGCAAAGCAGGCTTTAATTTCTGGCGTGAGAAAAGAGTTAGAAACCCGCTTGAAGCCGCGTTGTTTGTTGTAGTGGACGTGGACGCTCCGAAACTGATGGGCGGCGCGATCCCGACTATCTGGCAGCAGCAGGCGATTGATTTCCTGTCTGACTCCGGCCACGACGATGCGCCGATGATGGAGCAGACTTTGATAGAACACGCGGCGGTCTGTTGGGTGCGGCTTGCCGTGATGGAGGTCTATTACTCGGCAGCACATCGCGCGACAGGCAACAGCATCAAGTGGCTTGAGTTTACAGAGAAGCGTTTGATACTCGCACAAAGACGATACGCGCGGGCGGTCGAAACGCTCTCAAGGTTTCGGATGATGGCAGAGGCTACACGGTTACTTGAGGCTCGCGCAGACGCGGCGGGTGCGGCGCGCAGAGTCAACAACATGCGAACGCTAAAGGCTGTCACAGCTTGATCGCCCATCTCTTCCTTTTCCCAAGTCGGACGCCTAGATATTGTGCTGAGCGTTATAAGCTGCCAAGTGCAAAGAAACGGGTGACGAAGAAATGACTGATGATGAGCTAAGGGATTTACTCGCTGCAAGAGTTGAAGCGCGTTTAGCTGTCAAGGCTATGAACTCCGCGATAGAGCACATGGAAGACCTCATGGACGGAGAGCGCGGCGGCTGTCATATTGATTCGTGATGAGGCAGGGCGTCGCCTTCGTAATGCACTATCAAAGGTGAACCCAAAACGGCGAGTAGCTTGAACTCATTAAAGATATAAATTCCTAATGGTGATATGAGGTTATCTTTAGATCAAATTCTTTGTCATTTAGTTGTGCCTCATTTAATAAAACGTCTTTGAATTTATTTTTAGTGATGGCTGCTATCCTCTTTTTCAACTCTAACGACATCAAACAACCGAATATCACTTCTTTTAAAATCTCAGGAGGAAATTTATACAGATAGATGTCAAAGCTACCCTTTACCTCTACTTTGTTAGTAGCTGCTGTAGGCTTTGCGAGCATCCTCTTTTCTTCTTCATATTCCCAATGCTTACTCTTGGTGAAGAATAAAATATTAGCAACATCCTGTGATGTGGCTTCCTCAAAGACGGGAACAATAGGTCTCTGGTCAGAATATTTTACTTCAGTAAGCGGCGTCATAACGCGAGGCGGTTCTTTACTAAAGAAGTGATGATCCGAATCAAACCCAAGTACGAAACCCCGATGCGAGTCCGCATAGTGCGACCACATAAGTAAATTATTCTTATTTTGGGTAAGGCTCAAAATTGCGAAATCATCATTCAACTTACGCTTCATTTCTTCAAGGTAATGCTTTGATTGATCTAATATAAAGAATTGTGCAGTAGCATAATGAAACGCGCTCAAATGCTTGCCCTGATCATTGAGTAATGCTTGGGTGCGCTTTCTCACTGACTCCCTAAATAGATTGTAGTTAGGATTAGAATCAAACGGATCGTTCAAGGCATACGGCTGTGTAAAGCGGATAGTGCCATTTTCTAAAATATCTACTCTGTCCGGGTGTACGTATTTGTAAACTAACATAATGAGATAATACTTTGGATGGATTTCTATAATTGGAGTGCGGGAAGATTGCTCACGATCTTCACGGTATCAACGCTAACAGTCGTTACCTTACAAATGAGCTTAACAATGTAGTCTGGTTCGTCAGCCCGGTTCGGATCATTCGTGATGCCGCTACGCTTGTCCGTTGATACTTGGTACTGGTCAATAATCCATTCTAGTGCGGAACGATTGCCAAGACGGTATTCAAAGGCTTCAGGGGGGATGCCTTCGAGCGTGAGAAAGTCGTTATAGACAATCGAAGTTTTATCTTTCGACAGTTTCATTCTTTCAACGCGCCAATCTAGCGCAGCGTCCTTGTTTTCGACGTGCTCTAGCTTGTACTCTGGCTGCGATTCATAATTAACGTGCAAGTCGGCGAGACGTTGACCGGCTTTAACGAAGACGCGGAAATCTTCAGGGCTGGTGACAAACGGGATGCGTGGCAACTCGCGTTTAAGGTTGGCGGCGTAAGTTGCGCGGTATGTCGGATGATGAAGCAGTGCGTAAACGTAGTGGAAGATGTCGAGTTTAGAGATTGACTTGATGTTATACTGCGTGTGGAACTGCGCTAAAGCCCAATCGGTGATGTTCTCGCGGCGATTAGTGCCGTCTTCGTTGTATGTATAAAGCGGGAAGCATTGGGTTGGCCGCCCACCAACATCCAGACACGGTATACACGAAAGCATTTGTACTATAAATGCTGTTTGTGCATGCCCTGTTATCGCGATGGCGCGATTTTCGTTTTCAGTATCCATGTTAGGAAATAGTCGATCTACTTGACCACGTTCATCAATGATTATGTGATCAAAATATAAAAACCTTTTTGTATACGGGCGATACAAACTTACCCGAATATGAGAGGCATCAAAAGTCAGAAACTTACCGCTTCGTAAATCCCTTTTAAGGTTGCGACTCCATTTGATAGTGTCCTTATTGAGAAAACTATCAATATCTTTTGGCTTACCCTTTAGGCGGTAACGGACTACTTCAGCATTGTAATCGTCGCAGAACCGCTCCACTCTGTTTGCTAAATCTTGCTCATTGAAGTCATAAACAACCGCATCCCGGTTTGATGAAATACCAAGAGTGTAATTTTTGAAAACAACATCGGCGACACCTTTTGAGTTCCGCTTCGCCTCCTTTGTTCCTAAAGGAAGCAACAGCGCAAAGTCGTTGTCTGCATTCCCATACACAAAAGCATTTTTGTTGTTAAGTTCTGCCTTCTCGAAATTAACATTAAGGTAGCTAGAAGCATCTACAAGAAACTTCGTTTTCTCTTTCTCTTTAAGATAATCGTCCACATCATGAACTAAAATATTGGCGGGCATTTCTTGTTCGTCGTGCTTCTTGATGAAAAAAGTAATTCCAATTCCAACACGCACTAAATCAGAGAAAATGTTGCCACCTTCCTGCCGCCGTCTCTCTCCTGTTGTGCGAGCATTACCCTTCAAGTTGATGTGTATAATTTTTGAGAAGTCTCCAACAAGGTGTTTACGCATACCATCAAATTGAGTCTCATCCATAAAACTATTGTTAGTGACGAGCGCAATGATGCCTTCACCGTTTTCTGCGATCTTATCTGTTGCCAAACGAATCGCTCTTACGTAAGGGTCGCGTAATTTATTACGAAGCGTAGCTTTTGAGTCTTTTATATAAGTCTCCGCAATGCGTTTATCTATTGCTGGGTATTTACGGTTTTTGTTATTGTCGTCCTCGCGTTCTTGCTTCGCGTTGTATGGCGGATTGCCAATAATAACGAACAGTTTTTGCCGCTTCTGCTTTTCAATGCGCGCCGTATTCTCTTCAGTAAACAATCCCCCCTGCCTGCTCTCTGCTAACTCAAAAGTGTCTACAAAGCAGATGCCCTCAAAAGGCTGATATGTATTAGTTATATCGTAAAAAGTGTGTTCAATGTTCATCGAAGCGATATAGTAAGGAAGCAACATCACTTCGTTGCAATGCAACTCGCTCGCATACTTCTCCTGCAACCGTGTGCGCTTAATTTCTTGCATCACGCGGATCATAAAATTACCTGTGCCAACGAATGGGTCAAGAACATGCACGCCCGCGTCACCCAAACTCTTGCTGAACTCTTGCTGCAAAATATCTTCCACGCTCTTGACCATGAAATTGACAATAGGCTGCGGCGTATAAACGATGCCGTGCGTGTCTGCGATCTTGACAGAGAAACCCTGAAAGAAGCGTTCATAGACGCTGTTTAAGAAACTCTGCTTTTGCGAAAAGTCGTCAATCGTTGCGGCGGTTTCTTCGAGCGCGCGGTAGAAGTAATCATTACTCTTCAAAAACTCCGCGCGGCTGAAAGTCTGCGAGGTCAGCACGCGAATGACCTTTTCAATCTCAACAGCAATAATATTGTTATTTGCAAAGTCTGGATTATCAAAGACGTTGCGAAAGATACGTTCAGTTAAAAGATGCTGAATCAACATCTCTTCAACTGTTACGTCTGAAATGTTCGGATTGATACTTGCGCGAGCGATGTTAGAGAAGTCCGCAAACGCGGCGATGAATTTCTTGTTAGTCTTACGCTCGCGCTCAATTAACTTAATAACTGACTCTGCTAACTCTGGTACGCGCTCCTGAAACTTCGCGGCGGCCTCTTCCCATTTTGCAATTTGCGGCGCACGATACTCAAAAAACTGTTTCAGCGTTCCAACTAATGCTTCCGGCCGTGTAATGTCTTCATCTAAAACTTGCCGCCCGTTTTGATACAAAATCGCTCGCGCTGGCGATTGAAAGATGATGTTGTCTTTCGGGTAGCCAATCGCAAATTTCGCTTTGACTTCTTTTGCTAAATCGTCGTGTTCGTCTTTCGCTTCCCAGTAGCCGCGCGCCAACTCGTCAAACCCGACCATTGCACCATCAACGCTTAAAGGATGACGACCTTTACGCTTGATCTTCCATTCGCCGACAAAGGTTAGGCCAGCCTGCGAACAGCACACTTTAAGCAACGCTTGAAAAGCATCACGCACAGCCGTTTCATGAGTCACGCCAAGCCGCGCGTATGCCTCTAACTCTTGATAGTAGGTAGTAACAGCCTTATGCGAGGGTTTGAGATTGAGAGTATCCATATCGCTATGTGTTAGAGCGGTGTGAGAATCGAAGAGGCCACAAGGTTATTTTATTTCGTCCGCTTCATACTTGAATAACTCTCCGGGCTTACATTTTAGCGCACGGCAAAGTGTGCTAATTGTCCTCAAGGCAATCATATCCACCTCATCCTTAAACAACCGCGCTGCCATGCTCGGCGGCAACTCTGCTGCCTTTTGCAACTGGTAAGCATTGGTGATGCCGCGCTTCTCAGCTAGTTCCTTGATGCGTGTTGTTATGACCATGCCCGCATATTACAGCCGAAAGAAATATTATGCAAGATAGTATTATTACTATTGACAGATATTACTATCCATAGTAATATTCTTCTCAGGTTAGCAATTCACAACTTGAGAGGCATCAGACCATGATTCAACTTACGACAGCCGATAAACTTCAGAAAGCCATTAGCAAGGCGCGCACGGTTAAGCCGCTAGTTCGCATCAACACTTTCGGTTCTTACACGGTCATCAACAAACAGACCGGCGCGACTTACACCGTTGAGTGTTCAAAGCGCGACGGTCGCCGCTTCGCCGCATGTTCCTGCAAAGCTGGCGAGCGCGGGCAAGCCTGTTACCACGTCGCGGCAGCGGCCTCCGCTCACATTCAACTTGCCGCCGAACGCGCAGCAGTCAACTGCTAATGCGAAGGGTTAGGAAAGCGCAGCAACGCTTCCTAACCCCGTTTATCAACCCCTAACCGCTAAGAAAGGAACTGATGCAGTGAGTTTAACGAAACGATTGATGGAGCAGCAAGCCACAGATGCGGCGACCCTTAACAAGCATTTGCAATCGGCACAACGCGATGTGCGCTTTGTGCTGTGCGGCATGGCTGCAATCGAGAATATCAACGAGATTGATTTTGAGACGTTCGCGCGGTGGACAGCAGCACTAAGCGACGCTGCATTTGATATTGAACTTGCTATGACGCCGGAAACGGAAGATGAGCCGGTTTACTGCTAACAAACGTATGAGGCGTTTTGTTGTCACAACGAAACGCTTCACTAACACACAGAGGATAAAAAAATGGCAGGACAGATCATCAAACGCGGCGACAAAACATGGGTAGTTCGTATCTTTACGGGACGTGATACAAATGGCAAGCGTTCTTACCTAAACAAAACGATCAAAGGCAACAAGAAAGACGCGGAGACGTACCTTAGCAAGACGCTCACTGCAATGAGTACCGGCACGTTTGTTGAATCTTCGCCCCTCACGGTTGACGAGTATCTTGATCGCTGGCTTCAAACGGCAGCCAAGCCACGGCTGCGCGCTCATACCTTTGTCCACTATGCGGAATTGCTCACACGTTACGTGCGACCGGCCATCGGCAAAAAGCGGTTGTCAGACATTCGCCCGCTTGATATTCAAGCCCTCTACAGCCACATGACCGCCCCTAAGCTCAAAAAAGAAGACGAGCCACAACCCAGCATCACATATGGCTTAGGGTTATCGGCGCGATCTGTGCGCTACACTCACGCTGTTCTGTCATCGGCTCTCAAACAGGCTGTAAAATGGCTTATGCTCTCGCAGAATCCGGCTGCCTCTGTTGATCTTCCCCGTGCGAGTCGCAAAGAGATGAAGGCAATGACGGCTGATGAAGCCGGGCGCTTTCTGACGGCGGCAAGCGAGGATCGTTTGAGCGCATTGTTTTCACTGGCAATCACCACGGGCATGCGCCCTGAAGAATATCTCGCCCTACAATGGAAAGATATTGATTTAGAGAAGGGAATAGCAACCGTACAGCGCGCCCTCGTTTGGAATCGCAAAGGCGGCGGCTGGACGTTTACCGCGCCTAAGACTGCTCGCAGCCGTCGCAGCATACCTATGCCCGTATCGGTGGTGCGTGCTCTCATCTCACATAAACGGCGACAGGCTGAAGCTCGATTAAAGGCTGGGGCAGACTATCAAAATTATGATCTCGTTTTCGCCACCCGTGAAGGAACGCCGATCATGCCCCGCAACCTTTTGAGTCGTCATTTTAAGCCAGCACTAAGGCGCGCGAAGCTGCCCGACAGCATCCGGCTCTATGATCTACGCCACACCTGCGCGACATTATTACTTTCAGCTAACGAGCATCCAAAAATCGTTAGCGAGCGTTTGGGGCATGCCAGCATCACTTTAACGTTAGATACTTACTCACATGTCATGCCTTCAATGCAGCAAGCAGTGAGTGAGAAATTAGAAAAGATGCTTTTTAGCAAATAAGTTGAATTGGATATTACAGGTAGAAATAGACCGGACTCAATATGGCAAATACGGGCAATGAAGGATGCTATGCAGATGTGGCAAGCAGGCGGGCGACCGTCTCAATTATCTTCCCTATTCGCTCCGGCTTTCTTATGAATGCGTCCGCGCGTTACACTGCCTGCCCGCACTCGGTAGCAGAGAAGGCTATCTACAAAAGTCAACGCCCGAAAATCTCACGCGGTCAGCGCAAACATCCTTCGATCAGGAAGTATTTTTAGTCAGTAAGCGCATCACCGTGGCCGATAGTCGCTTGATGTCTTGAGGCTTCCGCAAGAAAGCATTGACGCCCGCGCGTAGCGCGTCCTGCTCAACGTCGCTCGCCGACAACATAATGATCGGTGTGCGCCGCCGGTGTGGAAGCTGCCGCGCGCGGAGTGCAAGCTCTAAACCATCTTTGCCGGGTAACTGATTATCAAGGATGAGCAGATGATAGCGCGCTTTGCTTTCAATCTTGCGCATGGCCTCCGTCCCGTCGGCGCATAGGTCAACCGTCCAGCCTAAGTCTTCTAAAGTTTCTTTCACAGCCTCGGCCACTGCCTGATAATCTTCGACGCAGAGAATATTGATCGTGCGCGCTTTAGTGCGCGTGCGGCGGCGATTTCTTGGATTAATGATGCTCTGCCTGCGCGTTTCGGGCGGGGTGCGTAAGTAGGCGAGGTCTTTGTGTCGGCCTTCTCTGTCTAACATCGCGGCGAGCGTGCCGTGGTGTGGAAAACCGAGCAGGCGCGAGGCGCGCGTGACGCTGCCTTCTCCGTCTATCAATGCACGCCGCACGTATCTGGCTTCGTAGTTGCGTACCCTCTCACTCAGATTGAAGTTCGCCCAGAAATCTACGACGCTGCGGACTCGTCTTTGTGACAAGGCCACGCGACGTTCAGACACAATGCGGAGAGCACGGGCGCGCAGGCGCGAGATCGTTTCCATATCCTGCGTCTCTTTAAGCAAGTGATGAGCGCGCTCGTATGCCTCTAAAAGTTCGTGCTCATTGATGCGGTCGGCGTGTTCCTCCATCAACGACAGCAAAGCGCGTCCGGCATCTTCGACCGCCCCGGCCTGCTCTGCAAGGTCGGCCGCGCGTCTCAAAGTATTGACCGACTCGATGAAATTGCCGAGCTTCGACAGGACGCGGCCTTGCGTGATGAGGGCTTCAGCTAGTAAAGCCTGCTCGCCGCCTTTCGATAATACGCGCACGGACTCGCGGATCGCGCTCTCGGCGGCGTGTAGTTTGCCTTGTGCTAACAGGACACGAGCGCGCGTCTCATCCACTTGCGCGATTCTGCCCCTGTCCTGCAAGTCTGCGAATAAACGCCGTGCAGCGTTAAGGTGCTCACACGCTTCATCGTGACGCCCGACGATATGAAGCAAGAGTCCTAGATTGTTTTCTGCGCCTGCGAAATAACTGGTATGGCCTGCCCGCTCGAAATAAACCGATGCCGCTGTGTATTCGATAATGGCGCGGTCTGTATAATCTTGCCGGTGTTCGGCTTCGCCTAAGAACATGAGGGTCAGCGCAAGATCATTATGGAATTTTCCTTTCAGTGCATCGCTGACGCTTTCCTCAAATAACTCCGCTGAATCTGTCAGGATGCGAAGTGCCTCGTTATAGCGGCCACAATACGACTCGACGACTGCAAGGCGCAGGAGGATTTTAGCCCGCAGTTCTGTCTCGCTGCTGTCAGTAAGCCGCTGTAGTGCCTGATGATAAAGTACCCGTGCCTCATCATGTGCCCCTGCGCGGCGATAGCAGAAAGCAAGTTCGCTCTGCGCTGTGGCTACCTTAGTGGCCTCTCCAAGAGATTCAAAACGGGTTATACTTTCGCTGATTAAGTCTTTGGCCGTTTCTTGTGATCTATCTATCTGATGGGTACTGCCTAAGTGACCGGAGAGCGCACCCACACGCAAAAGTACCTCTGCGCCGGTCAACTCGGATAGTCCTTCTAGTGCAGGACGTTCGCCGACGCCCTGCCATAACTCGGTGAGCACTTCACGCGCCGACTCATACTCGCCTTTATGCTCGAAATCCGCCGCTATTTGGCATTGAAGTTGCACCCGCTCGTCGCGGCTCAACGCAGGGTTTTCTAACTGCTTCAATAATGTTTCGGCTAAAGTCATGTGAGGACTCGCTTTCTTTGCACTTGGCAAGAACTAGTCAGACAGGCCAAAGCTGCGGCCTATCAACAAGATAGGCCGCAAATCAAAACCAGTCGGGTCTGGTTTCACCAACTACCTCAAAAGGAAAAGAAGAGATGAAAAGCTATCGAAATGCTATTGCCGCGTTGGTCTTGGCGTTTGTGTTCTCCACGTCTACCTTCGCTGATGACGGCGCAATTTGGATGGAGAAGACGCCACCGCCGCCACCGCCGACGACAAACGGCGCAATTTGGATGGAAGCAGCCGATCCCGCGTCGGAGGAAGATAGCCTGACGGAGATCGCGCTCACCCTGCTTCAAACACTGCTCCCGCTGCTCTAAGCCAGCGGAACAGTTCAAGCTAATTGTATGCTGCCGTGAGGCTCACTGGCGGCACAATCTTCGTGTGTCCGGCGGGAATATACAACAATTGCGCGGCACTGCGAGAAAATTTTGAGCATCGAAGCGGTAGTAAACTCAGTATCATGCGCAGGGCATGCGCTGTCCTTGCCACAAGCCCCGCACGCCTTTGCCAGTTGATACGAGCTTGACAGAGGCAAGTCTAACTCTGGCGCGGTCTGTTATGATGCCACGCGTCTAGCTTTGATAATTAGCGACGGTTATGCGTAGCTCAACCTCAACCTCTAAAGAGTGAATGAGCATCGCCGTTAGAGATGAAAGGTTCATTCTCACGGCGACTAGCGAACGAGCACGCATCATACCGACAATTGTCGGTAATTGCCAAGTCCCATCAGGAGGCTGCACCTGATGGGAAGAAAGCCCCGTGCGAAGCCTGAACGCTTGGCCGAAAAACTCCGCACGATTAGAGACGCTTTCGGCCTCTCACAAAGGGAACTCGTCAAGCGGCTCGAAACTGGAAACTTGATTGACGCGAAGCACGTCTCGAAGTTTGAACTTGGTGAGCGAGAGCCAAGCCTGCTCGTGCTGTTGTACTACGCAAGGCTAGCGGGGATTTCGATAGATGTGCTGGCCGACGATGATCTAAACCTACCCGCTAAACTTCCTGCCAAGCCAAAAGCCTAAATGATTGGCACACTATAGGCACACAAAACAAGTTAGGGCATCCATCACGGATGCCCTAACTTGTTCTATCTATTGATGAGCCGAGCTGGGCTCGAACCAGCGACCCGCAGATTAAGAGTCTGCTGCTCTACCAACTGAGCTATCGGCCCGCGATGTGAAGAAATTATATGATGACCGGGGGAGTGTCAAGGAAGGCAAGGGATGAGGGGTGAGGGATGAGGGATGAATGAGAAAGCCTTCAAAGGATTGAGCGCTTTTCTTACTTCATCCCTCATCCCTCATCCCTCCGCCCTTCCTTCTACTGTCCCAGGAGTTGCTGCGGAAGTTGTTTGTCGACGCGCGGGCGCGTGGGGGCGTTGGCGAGTTCGAGCGCGGTGACGGAGACGGTGCGCGTGATCTTCTCCATCTTCTGATAATCGATCTTGTCGGGCGAGTCGGAGGGCTTGTGATAGTCCTCGTGGACGCCGTCGAAGTAGAAGATGATGGGGATGCCGTGCAGTGCGTAGTTGTAATGATCGCTGCGGAAAAAGAAGCGATTGGGGTCTGCCGGGTCGTCGTACTTGTAGTTGAAATTGAGATTGAGGTAAGAGCGGTTGACGCGTTCGCTCAACTCGCCGAGTTCGGTGCTCATCATCTTCGAGCCGATGACGTAGATTTCGTCCGTGCCGGAGAGGTCGCGGTTGGCCTCCTCCGTGTCGCCCTCTTTTTTGCTGCGGCCGACCATGTCCAGGTTGAGTTGCGCGACGATCTGTTTGAGCGGGACGGTGGGGAATTTCGTGAAGTATTCCGAACCCCATAAGCCCTTCTCTTCGCCGCAGTGCCAGATGAAAAGCACGGAACGCCTGGGACGCGCGCCGCGCGCCAGCGCTTCGGCGATGGCAAGCACGCTGACCGTGCCGGAACCGTCGTCGTCCGCGCCGTTGTAGATACTGTCGCCGTTCACGGCCGCCCCCGTGCCGACGTGATCGTAGTGCGCGCCGATGGCGACGTACTCGTTTTTGAGCGTCGGGTCGCTGCCTTCGAGAACGCCGACGACGTTCTGCGCCGTGGCCTTATTTGCGGCGATGCTGACGGTGAACTGCGCTTGCTTGTTCGCGCCGAGGCTGAAAGATTCGCCCGCGTCGCCCGCGGCGACGCCTTTCAGAATGTCGCTCCCGGTGCGTTTCTCTCCGGCGAACAAAGCGTCGAGCAGCGCGGCCGAGGGGAGGATGGCCGGGAGGTCGCCGCCGCCGCTGCCCGTGCCCATGCCGGCTTCACCGGCCGCCGTGAAACGCGCGACCTGATAGTTCTCACGGTCGGCCGTGTAGCGGCCTAAACGCCACACGCGCTCGAAGTTTCGCGGGATGCGGATAAGTCCCTTCGCGCCGTTCTTGCGCGCGTAGCTCGCGGCGTCCTCCCAATCGCCCTCGCCCGCGTTGCCTGCGAGGTCGGCGCGCACTATGCCCTGCGGCAACACGTTCGCGGCGGCGATGACGATCTTGTTGCGCACGTCGATGCCTTTGTAGGCGTTAATGTTTTTCGACTTGATGACATAGCCGTGGCCCGCATAGACGAGCGCGCCGCTCGCTCCGCCGTTGGTCGTGCCCGCGAGGAAATCTTCGCCGAACCGGAAGGCGCGCTTTCCCACGCGGACGTTCGACTTCGACGAGTCGATTTTGAAACTGACGAGTTCGATTTTTTGGAAATACGTGCCGTCGTCGCCGGCGGGTTTGATTTTGAGCCGGGCGAGGTGATCGGCGAGAAACCTGGCCGTGTCGTCGAGACCCTTCGAGGGCGTGTCGCGCCCGCCCATCGCATCGGAAGCGACGATGTGCAGGTATTCGCTCAGACGCGCCGCAGTGATCGTGTCGGCTGTTGCGCGCGTTGCGGTCGGCAGCGCGACCGGAGCCGGAGTCGCGGCCGGAGCGGCGGTGGCAGCGGCGGTGGCGGCGGCGCCCGCCGCCTGAGATTGTTGCGCACTCGCGGCGGCGGGGAAGTTGAACAGTAAAGCGCAGGCGAGCGCGAAATTTAATAGTTTGAATCTTTGCATGTATTCTCCGGGAAAATGAACTTGCTTGGTCTGCGAATAGAGATACGCGGTGGGTCTTTGATGTCAAACGCGGCGGCGGGCGTTCGCCGCGCCACGGGTCGCGGGCGGATTTATTGCGTGAAGAAAAGGGCGCGTGGACATTTACAGCCGCCGCGCCCCGCCCGTTAAGAATTCATCCGGCCAATTTCAACTTGCCGCCGCCGCTTTTTGCCGCTGCTGTTTCTCGGCGGACATTCGTGCGCCGATATCGTTGATCTGCTGTTCGCTCAACACCTCTCGTGCCATCGTGAACATCTCGCCCTCTTCTTCCTCGACGTGGTGTTCGACGTTCTCCCGCAACTCGACGATCAGGTCGCTCCACTCCTCGCCGTCGGCGGGCGTCGCCTCCAGTTCGGAGAGCAGGTCTTTCACTTCCTGATGCTCCTCGTAACCTTCCTCGGTGGTGTCGCGCGTCTCGGCGATGCCTTTGAGCACCGGATAGAGGATCGTCTCTTCGATGTGCGCGTGGAGTTCCAGTTCCTGCTTCAACTGCGCGAACAACTGCTGGCGGGTCGTGGCATCGGTGGCCGGTTCGATCCGGTCGAACAGCGTGGAAACTTTGGCGTGATCGTTTTTCAGCAATTCAAAAGCGTCCATCTCTAACTCTCCCTTGCTTGAATATGTGCATTATGTACCCAGACCTTGCACGCTTTTCAAACGCGCGCAGGCCGCCTGCCGTCAGGCAAAGCAAACACGATGCCAGCACGGAACCCCACTCTAACTTCACGCGGGATTTATTCTTCGGCTCTGAAGCGAGCCATACTTGATCGATTGAACGTGTAAGGGGAAAGGTTGATACGCCCGGTAGGAGTCGAACCTACGACCTTTCACTCCGGAGGCGAACGCTCTATCCACTGAGCTACGGGCGCACAAGACTTGCAGCGGGAAGTAACATAACATAGCCTGCGCCGCGCGTGCCAGCGTTGCTGTTTGCCGAGCATGAATCAAGGTAGCAGCACTCAAAGAACAGCCTGAGCGGGAAGAAAAAGGAACCGGGGAGAGCGTAAGTTATGATCGTCATTAATCGCCGGCAGGCCGCCGTCATCAAAACGCCGCACGGGTCGGAGATACGCCCGCTCGTTGACCGCACCACGTCGGAGATCGAGTTGTGTAGTTTGGCGGAGGAAGTGTTGCCCGCGGGCGCGGCCGTCGGACGGCATCATCATTTGGAGACCGAAGAGGTTTATTACCTGCTCGAAGGGCGCGGGCGTATGACGGTCGCCGGGGAGACGCGCGATGTCTCGGCGGGCGATGCGATCTTCATCCCGCGCGGCGCAATGCACATGCTGGAAAACACCGGCGACACACCTATCCGCCTGCTGCTCGTCTGCGGCCCCGCCTACAGCCGCGAGGATCACTTGATGGAACGCGGAACGATGAACGCGGAACGATGAGCTAAAGACAACTTGCCTTTACTTCCGCGTTCATCGTTCCGCGTTCCGCGTTCATCGTTTGTCCTCTTGTTCCGCGTCTTCTCTGGTTGCGCCGGTAATCTGGCCGAGTCCCTGCCCGGCCGTGCCGTCTTCGGTCTTGCGTTCGACGGGCGGGCGCGGGCTGTGTATGTCGCCGGTGTCTGAAGACGGAGTGTCTCCGCCGTTTTCTTGCTGCATCGCATTTCCGTGCTGCTCGTTCTGTTCCGCCATGATGCTTGTCCCTCCGATTTTGTACGAGATGCGTGCGTTTGGAGACCCCTTTGCGCACGCCGGGGCTGAACGCGGCAACGCGCGTGCCTGAGAGGAGGGGTAAGGGGAAAAGGTGAAGGGGAAAAGGAAAGACTGTATGCTCGAACGCTTCCCGATTTTTCAGTTAACGTTCCCTTTTCCCTTTCCCCTTTCCCCCTTCCCCCTTACCCCTTCCCCCTTACCCCTTTCCCCCTTTCCCCCTTTGCCTTTCCCCTTTTACGCGTCGTATGCTCGAAATTCGCGCGGGATGAATTAACTGTCGAAAGTTTCGCATGGCTGAACAGAATCACTTCACGGAGTTTACACGCTTTCTCAGGCTGGAGGCCGAGGCCATCGGCGCGACGGCCGGGCGCATCGGTCGCGCCGAGGTGGAGCGTGCGGTCGCTCTGCTGGCGTCGTGTGAGGGCAAGGTGGTCGTCGTCGGCGTCGGCAAGTCTGGCAACGTAGCGCAGAAGATCGCGGCCACGCTGACGAGCACCGGCACGCTCGCCGTCTACCTGCACCCGTCCGACGCTTTGCACGGCGGACTCGGCATCGTCGCGCCCGCCGACATCGTCATCATGATCAGTAACAGCGGCGAGACCGACGAGATACTCGCGATGCTCCCGTTTCTCAAACACCGGCGGTCGGCCATCATCGCCGTCGTCGGCAATTTGCGTTCGACGCTCGCCGCGCGCGCCGACGTTTGCCTAGACGCTTCGGTGGACAAGGAAGCCTGCCCGCTCAATCTCGCGCCGACGACGAGCACCACGGTCGCGCTCGCCATCGGCGACGCGCTTGCGTTGACCCTGTTGGATTGCAAGAAACTGACGCCCGAAGATTTCGCGCTCAACCACCCGGCCGGGCGTCTCGGCAAGCGGTTGATGCTGCGCGTCGGCGACGTGATGCACGGGGGCGCGGAAAACCCGACGATTGCGTCGGATGCGCCGCTTCTGGAGGTGGTGCAGGCGATCACGCGCGGGAGTTTGGGAGCGGTCAACGTCCTCGCTCCCGACGGGCATCTGGCGGGCATCATCACGGACGGCGACCTGCGCCGCGCGCTCGAACGTCGTCGCCTCGCCGATCTCGAAACGCTCACGAGCCGCGAGGTGATGACGCCGAACCCCGTCACCACTTCGCCCGACACGCTGGCCTATGCCGCGTTGCAACTGATGGAAGACCG
The DNA here is from genome assembly GCA_035645695.1 of Pyrinomonadaceae bacterium. Lineage (GTDB taxonomy): Bacteria > Acidobacteriota > Blastocatellia > Pyrinomonadales > Pyrinomonadaceae > JAIVJZ01. The sequence goes on along the minus strand of DASQMC010000064.1, from coordinate 28,735 downwards.
GCCTTCGCAAATCTCCGTCCTGCCCGTCGTTGACGGGGCGGGCGTCTGCGTCGGGTTGCTGCGCCTGCACGACATCGTGCGGAGCGGAATCTGAAGCGGCGAAGCCGTAGGCGCAAAGGATGAAGGATGAATAAGAACAGAGGCAAGACCGGGATGCTTTCGACGCTTTCAACTCTCTCAACTCTCCGAACGCCGCTCCCCGCATCCAATTCACGACGACGCCTCCTTTTTGCCGTCGCAGCCTTTTGTGCGCTCGGCCTCTCCGTCGTCGCGCCGCGCGCCCTCGCCCTGCCGCCGCAAGAGCGTGCGCGCGAAGCGAGGGCGATCCCGGCGGGTGAGGTGGTCGTGACGCTGAACGAGCGGCTTTTCAACGCGCTGCTCGAAGCGATGTTCACGCTGCCGAACCCGCCCACGTTCCCGCTCGCCGGGCGCGGCAACTCGTCCGCTGGCGGCGGCAAAAATTGCGCGAGCGAAATCTCTCTGGCGCGCGAGATGAACGGCACGCGTTCGGCGGTGCGTTTCCAGGCGGGGCGGATAGTTGCGCCCGTCGCTTTCAGCGGTAGTTACAGCGCGCCGCTCGTCGGCTGTCTCAAATTTGAAGGCTGGGCGGACACGAACCTCAACCTCAACTTCGACGCGGCGAAGCAGGCGCTCACGGCGCGCGTCGAAGTCAAAGCGGTGCATTTGAAGAAAGTCCCCGCGCTCTTTGGCGACGGCATCACCGGACTCGTGCAGGACGCGCTCGACGCGCGCTTCAACCCGGTCGAAATTCTGCGCGCCGAACAACTCTCCGCGCGCCTGCCGATGACGAAGACGGGAAGCGGCGCGTCTCTGCGCCTGCGCGCCAGAGAGGTGCGCCACGAAGTCCTGCCGAACGAACTGCGCCTGCGGATACTCTACGAGTTTGTGCGTGAGGAATAGCGCGGCAGGAATGAGAGCATTCAGTCTCGTCAGGGCTGTGCCGCAACGAAGAACTAGCAGTTAAAATAGCGGACAGGATTCTGCGTGAGACGAACAGGAATACTTCGACCTAAGTATTTCGCTCGCACCTTATCAGAGGCGACTTGACCGAGAAATTCAGCTCGTCCCTCGTGGGATGCCGCCGGAACATTCCTACCCTGCTCGCGTTCCCGCTTACGCCAATATTCTTTGGTTTCGTCGGTCGCCGGAATGCATTGATGAATCTCGTACACTTCACGAATTATGCCGTCATACACAGCAAAAAGATATTTAGCACGCTCGGCACGGCGGGGGTTAAGCCGCCACATGCTTCGCGTGCACTCGAATAGGTCTTTAGCACTACGCACGTAGGGGAATTGCTGGCGGATATTAATGGCGATAGCAGGATCGTCAATTTCAACTTCAGCTTGGCTCAAGCGCATCTCCTTTTGCATTATCGAGAGCAGCCCAACATCAATTGTAATAACCTTCTGTTTTGTTTAAGCGTTCGCGGGGTTGTTCGGGTCGTCCGGCCAACACTCGCCGACTTTCGCGCTGCCGAGTTGGTAGGTGTTGATGACGCGCAGCGGCGGCGCGTAGACGTGGACGGTGATCATGCGTTGTTCGCTGCCAGCGGGTGCTCCGATGCGATGAATGTCCGGCACGTCCGTCCCCGTCACCTCGCCGGAAGCGCGCGCGCGCGTCTCCACGAACACGACCTCGCCCGCCTCGTTCAAAGCGAAAATCTCTTCTTCCATCGTGCCTTCGCAAATGCCTATCGCGCCGTATGATCCGTTGTGATCGTGGATGGCGGTGCGTTGGCCGGGCAGCCAGCAGAGGACGAGCATCTCGCACAGGTCTGTGCGCAGGACGCGGTGGCGCGTGTAGGTTTGCGGCTTGAATCGCAGGTGCGGGCGCAACTCATCCGGTTCCGGCTTGAAGCGTCGCAACAAGGCGTCGAGTTCGTGTTGCGTCGGCGCGCTCGCCAGGGCGGCGAGTTTTCGCGTCAGCGCGGCCAGCGTGAGGCGGTTCGTCCGTTCGGGTTCGGCGGCGGCCGTCTGCGAGACATTCATTGACATAAAAACTCTTTCGGGAGGAACGAATTGTGCGGCGGTTGCTCTGCGACATGGGGGCGCGGGGAAGTTTTACGACGAACGGCGCGGGGCAGTCAAATATAGCCGGACGATATTTCGGCGCCCGGCCGGGTCTTCAGTGATCGTGCGCGTAAGCGACGACCGGCATGTCAACCACTTCCCACGCCGAATCGTCGCGCAGCAGTTTCGTCATCAACATGGCGTGAAAAAGGTGGCCGCTGCGTTCGGCGCGCAGGCGTCCGAGGAGGGGCATGCCGAGCAGTGCGAAGTCACCGATGATGTCGAGAATTTTGTGACGCACGAATTCGTCGCGCGAACGCAGAGGCGTTTCATTCAACATCCCCTCGGGCGTGAGCACGATGGCGTTGTCAATCGAACCGCCGCGGATCAGGTTGGCGCGGCGCAGGGCTTCGATCTCGTCGGTGAAGCCGAACGTGCGCGCCGAAGCGATCTCGCGCCCGAAGGCGTTCGCTTCGAGCGCGTCGAAGCGCATGTGCTGCGTGCCGATGAGCGGGTGGGGAAAATCGATCATACAATCGATCTCGAAACCCTCGCACGGCTCGACGCTCATCCGGCGCATGCCCTCGGTCACGGAAACCGTCCGGCGCACGCGCAGCGCGACCCGCGTCGCGGGTTGTTCGGCCACCCCCGCGCGTTCGATCAACTCCGTGAAGGCTTCCGCCGAACCGTCCATGATCGGAAGTTCGAGGTTGTCCACTTCGACGTATGCGTTATCCACGCCGCCGCCGCGCAAGGCCGCCAGCAGGTGCTCCACGGTCGAGAGCGTCACGCCCTTTCGCATGAGGGTCGTCGCATAACTCGAATGCGCGACGTGTTCGACCGTGGCCGGAATCTCGAAGTTGTCGAGGTCTGTGCGCAGGAAGATGTAGCCGGTGTCGGGCGGCGCGGGGAGCAGGCGCACGTGGACGGGGACGCCCGTGTGCAATCCTATCCCGCTGGTCTCGACGGGGGCGGCGATAGTGGTTTGTTTGATCAAAAGCGAGGTGTTCATCCTTTCAGCGTCGGCGGCTTTATAGCCGCGCATCTTACCTGGTACGGCAAAGAATAGAGCAACGCTCATGCCGCGCGGGGTCAATCCGCCAAATGCGGGGTCAATCCGCGAAATGGGGCGAACCTCGCGGTTCCACGCATCCGTTTTGCCCGCGAGTGTGGCGCGACGGCGACACTCGACCGGCCGGAGTGGGGCGCAAGAGCCACAGTCGGACGTGTTCTTGCAGGTCGCGCGGTGAGTTGTTTGCCCCGGCCGCCCCTTGAGAAATCGCCCGCGAGTGAATGCCGACTCGCGGGTGATTCTCTTTTTGTGAGCGCGTTTGCTCTCGACGCGCGGCCGGTCGCCGGGAAAGGCACTTGTCAGCCGCGAACGCTTCTCATATCATCCATGATCTAATGCCGAGTAAAAAATCCGCCGCGGCCAAAACGCCGCCCGAGCGCGTCTTTCTCATAGACTCTTTCTCGCACATCTTCCGCGCGTTCTTCGCGCCGATGGGGGCGCGCACCGAACCTTTGACGAGCAGCACGGGGCAGGTTACGCAGGCCGTCTTCGTCTTCACGAACATGCTGCGCAAACTGCTCGCAGACGAGCAGCCGCACTACCTCGCCGCCGTCTTTGAATCCGAAGTGCCGACGTTTCGACACGAGATGGATGTCGGCTACAAGGCCAATCGCGCCGAGATGCCCGACGAACTCACGTCGCAGATTCCCTTCATCATGCGCGTCTGCGAGGCGTACAACGTCCCCATCCTGAGCGTCCCCGGCTACGAGGCCGACGACGTGATCGGCGCGCTCGCCGTGCAGGCGGCGGCGCAGGGGTTGCAGGCCGTCATTGTCTCGAATGACAAGGACATGTGCCAGCTCGTCAGCGATCCGCTCGTCGTCTGTATGCGGCAGAATTCGCAGAACGTCAAACGCAAGGAACCCGTGCCGCCCGTCGAATGGTGCGACGAGGCGTGGGTCGAAAACAAGTTCGGCGTGCCGCCCGCGCAGATCGTGGATTTGCTCGGCCTGATGGGCGACGCCATCGACAACATACCCGGCGCGCCCGGCATCGGCGCGAAGGGCGCGGTTCAGGTCGTCAAGCAGTTCGGCTCGATAGAGAACGCGCTCGCGCGCTGGGAGGAGGTCAAGCACAAGACCTACCGCGAATCCCTGCGCGACAACGCGCCGCTCATACGCCAGTCGCGCGAACTCGCCACGATCAAAACCGATGTCAACATCAAGCTCGATCTCGATCAACTGCGCGCCAAGCCGCCCGACCGCCTCGCCGCTTACAAACTCTTTCGCGAACTCGAATTTCAAACGCTGACGCGCGAATTCGCCGACGCCGCCGCCGGCCTCGAAGGCATCGAGACGCACGCGCGCCGCTACACGCGCATCACGACGCGCGAGGAACTCGACGGACTCGTGCGCAAACTCTGGGACACGGATCACTGGAGTTTCGCCGTCGCCGATTCGACCCCGGCGGGCGCGGGCCAGCAGGGCGCGAGCCGCGATCAGGCCGCGCCGACGGGCGTCGCCATCTCGGCCGCCGCGCACACGTCGGCCTTCATCGACTTCGAGAATTTCGTGGGCGGGCGCGACGCGGCCGTCGAACCCCTGCGCGACGTGCTCGCCAACGGCCTGCTCTCGAAGTCAGTCCACGACCTGAAACGCGCGGTCGCCTTGCTCGCGCACTTAGGGATAGAGATCGAGGGCGTGACGGACGACACGCTGCTGGCGGCCTACCTGCTCGACCCGATTCGCAGCAAGTACGACCTCGCAGACCTCGCGCGCGATGCGGTCGGCGCGGACGGTTGGACTGAGCAGTTGCCGGAAGGCTGGACGGCGGCGCACTGGCGCGCGGCCGAAGCCGCCGACTACACCGTGCAGACGGCCGACGTTCTTCACGGCCGCATACTCGAACAGGGGCTCGAATCGATCTACACCGAGATCGAACTGCCGCTCGCCCCGCTCCTGCACCGCATGGAGCACGCAGGGCTTCGCGTGGACACGGCTGTGCTCGGCGAGTTGTCGTCGTTCTTCGGCGCGGAGTTGGAGAAACTCACGGCGCGCATTTACGCAGAGGCGGGGCGCGAGTTTAAGATCAACTCGCCCAAACAGGTCGGCGAGGTGCTCGAAGAGTTGAACATCAGTTCCGGGCGCAAGACCTCCACGGGTCAGGTTTCGACCAATCGCGCCGTGTTGGACGAACTCGCCTTGAAGTACGAACTCCCGCGTCTCATCATCGAATACCGCGAACTCGACAAGCTCAAGACCACCTACACGGACGCGCTGCCCGCGTTGCTCGGCGCGGACGGCCGCATCCATAGCCAACTCAACCAGACCGTGACGGCCACCGGGCGTCTCAGTTCGAGCGAGCCGAATCTACAGAACATCCCCATCCGCACCGAACTCGGACGCCGCATCCGCCGCGCCTTCATCCCGGAGGAGGGAGCGGTCCTGGTCTCGGCCGATTATTCGCAACTCGAACTGCGCCTGCTCGCGCACATCACGCGCGACCCCGTCATGCTCGACGCCTTCCAGAAAGGCGAAGACATACACACGCGCACAGCCCAACTCGTCTTCAATGCTAAGACCAAAGAGGAACTCAAGGAGAAACGCCGCTTCGCCAAGATCGTCAATTTCGCCATCGCCTACGCCGTCGAACCCTTCGGCCTCTCGCAGCGCGTCGGCATCTCGCGCAAAGAGGCGCGGCAGGTGATCGACGATTTCTACAAGACCTATCAAGGCGTGCGCGAGTTTATGGACAAGATTCCCGAAGAGGCGCGAGAGAAGGGATTCGTGCGCTCGATCTACGGGCGCATCCGCCCGCTCCCGACCATCAACGACCGCAACGGCCAGATTCGCGCCCGCGCCGAACGCGAGGCCATCAATATGCCCATTCAAGGAACCGCGAGCGACATCGTGAAGATCGCCATGCTCAAGGTTGAAGACGCGCTCAGGCGCGAAAACTTGCAGGCGCGACAGGTGATGCAGGTGCACGACGAGTTGCTGATAGAAGCGCCCGAGCGGGAGGCCGAACAGGTCGCCGCGCTCCTCAAGCGCGAGATGGAATCGGCCGTCGAACTCGACGTGCCCCTCGAAGTCGAAGTCGGCTCGGGCAACAATTGGATGGACGTTAAGAAGTGAGCAGTGAGCAGTAAGCAGTGAGCAGATAAGAAAGATTCTTTACTGCTCACTGCTTACTGCTTACTGCTCACTGCTCACTATTATGTCTGAAGAACAGCAACCCAAAGACGAGCGCGAGGGCGGGGGGCGCGTGGTTTATAGCCGCCTGCCTTCGGTGGAGGAGGCGGCGCGCGCCGAGGAGGAGGGGCGTCCGGCGGCTGGGGCGGCGGGCGCGAGCAGTTTGCCGTCGTTCGCGCGCGAGCCGCTTGCGCCGACGCTGCCGACGCTCCTCGTCGCGTTCGTGTTGCTCATCCTGCTGGTCTTCGGTCTCGGCTATTTGAGCGTGAAAGAGGTTGAGTCCGTAAGCACGGAGGTGCAGCGTCTCGATCATCAATCGGCGGATCGCACGCAGATGTTGCTCGACCTTCGCAGCGCGCTCACGCAACTCGATAACGAGGCGCGCGAACGCGGCACGAGAGTGGCCGGCGGCGGCATCGTCAACCCGTTTGACCTGAAATTGCGGCGCGCGCGCGGCGACGTGGAGAAGCAACTTTATCTCTTCGAGCATCTGCCCGCCGCTCAGACCGCGGAGGGACAGGCCTTTCGCGCCAACGTGGCGAAGTACATCCAGAGCACGCAGGACGCCGAGCAGTATTCCATCGAAGGCTACAAAAGTTTCCGCCCCGTCGAGGAGGGGATGCGCGCCTTGCTCACGCAGGTTAACCAGCAGCAGGCGCAGTTGGAAAGAGAGCGTTTGAATTTGGCCGCGCAGGCCGCGCGCCGGATCAGTTTCCTCAGGTGGATCGCCGTGCTGTTCGGCGTGCTTATAGCGGCGGCGACGATCTGGGAAGTGCAGCGGCGTTTCCGGCAGATGCGCCGGAGTTTGGAAGAGTCGCGGCGCGAGCGCCTGTTCAGTTCGCAGATGCTCGAAGGCATGGTCAGCGCGGTGGCGGCCATCGACGGGCGCGGCGCGTTGCGCAGCGCGAACGCGGCCTTCTTCCGGCTCTTCCCCGCAGCGTCCGTCGGCGCGCCCGTGGCGGACGCCGCGCCCGACGCCGCGAAATTGTTCGCGGCCGCGACCGGCGGAGCGCGCGTCGAGCATGTTACCTATCACGGCCGCTGGACTTTGAAGGACGCCGACGACGAGGAGCGCACGTTTGAGGTCTATTCGTCGCCGCTCGAAATCGACGGCGGGCACGGGCAGATCATGTCGCTCGTGGACGTGACGAAAACGGTCGCAACCGAAACCGAACTTCGCCACAAGGCATCGCTAGCGGCCGTCGGGCAAGCGGCGGCACAGGTCGCGCACGAGATCAAAAATCCTCTGGGGAGCATTCGCCTCGGCGTGGCGATGCTGCGCGACATGACCGAACCCGGCGAGGCGCACCAGACCATCGACCTCGTAGAACGCGGCATCGACCATTTGAACAAACTCACGATTGACGTGACGCATTTTTCTCGCGGCAGAGAGTTGTCGCTCGAACACGCGAATTTGCACGAACTGCTCGACGCCAGCCTCGAACTCGTCGCCGATAAAATCAGAATCAAGAACGCGCCCGTCGAACGCCATTACACGTCCGAGTCGCTCGAAGGCAATCTCGATGCGGATCAACTGCGACAGGTCTTCGTCAACCTGCTCGCCAACGCGCTCGACGCGGGAGAAGAGAACTCGCCCATCTCGATCACGACCGCGCTCGTTCCGCGCCAACCGGGCGCGAACGGCGCGTCCGCGCCCCTTCGTGCGCGCGTCACCATCGCGGATCGCGGTCGCGGCATGGACGCGAAAACCAGCGCGCGTATCTTTGAACCCTTCTACACCACCAAAAAACGCGGCACGGGTCTCGGCCTCGCCATCGTCCAGAAGATCGTGGAGCAACACGGCGGCGCGATCACGGTCGAGAGCGTCGTGGGCGAGGGCACGCGTTTCCATGTGGAGTTGCCGCTCAGCCAGAATTAAGCGCGCCGGGGTTATGCGGCTTTCTCCTACGCGGAGCGACGAGCCCGTGAATTTGAAGTAAACCGAACTTTTGAAGTAAATCAAACAACGGCGGCGCGCGGATGACGACGATCATCCGCGCGCCGCCGTTGTTTGATCGGCACGCTTCGGCTCGCGGCAAAACACGCAGAGGGCGCTCGTCGTTTACGATTGCTCCGCGTCGCGCCGGGCGTAAGCCGTCACGGCCTCGATGGCTCCTTCATGCATCCGTTCGGGGCGGACGTAGAGCCAGTGTTTATCAAACTCCGCTTCCGTCATCGCGGGCTGGACTAAACGTTCTTTGTTCTTCAACCATTGCTCCGCCCACTCTCTGAGTTCCGGGTCGCGATTGAGCGCCGTTCGCGCCGCATGCATGTTAATCGGTGTGCTCACCAAACAAAATCTCCTCCCTCAACTCAACGAAGTGTCCAGAAACATCATCAGGACGAAACCTACCATCAGCCCCGCCGTCGCCTCGCGGGCAAATTCTTTGCGGTGGCTTTCCGGGATCATCTCGTTGCTGATGACGTACAGCATCGCCCCGCCCGAGAGCGCGAGCGTCCACGGCAACACGCTCTGAGCCTGCAACGTGGCGGCGAACCCCATGAGCGCGGCCGCGGCCTCGACGACGCCTGTGATGAAGGCGACGAACAACCCTTGCCCGCGCGTGTATCGCACGCCCGTCAAAGCCAGCGCGACGACGAAGCCTTCGGGAATGTCCTGCAAGGCGATCCCTACGAGAATCGGCATCGCCACCGCCGCGTCGAGGCTGCCGAGGCCGGAACCGACCGCCAGCCCTTCGGGGAAATTGTGCAGGGTGATGGCGAGAACGAACAGCCAGATGCGCTTGAGCCGCACGCTCGCCGGGCGGCCTTCGCGCCCCTTGATGAAGTGCTCGTGCGGGATGTACCTGTCGCAGGCGTGCAGGAACGCCGCGCCGACCAGCACGAAACACGCTACCATCGCGCCGGAAAACATTTTATTGCCGTTGCGTTCAACGGCCAGGCTCAGCGCCGGGTTGAGCAGCGAGAAGCAGGTGGCCGCAAGCATTACGCCCGCGCTGAAACCCATCAACACGTCCTGCCCGCGCGCAGAGACGCGGCTCGTCAACAGCGTGGGCAACGCCCCGATGCTGGTGGCAAACAGCGTGACGGCGCTCCCTAACAGCGCCAGTTCAAAGGTGGAGAGACTACCGAGTTCGAGAGACATGAAATTAGCTTGGACGAAGCCGCCGCGACGGGCGCGACAAAAATTGATGCGAACCGTCCGCCGGGCGAAGGTAAGTTGTGCGGCTCGTTTTGAAAGAGCGAACTACCCGCTTGTTCAAGCTGTCCCTCCCGCTTTGCTTATCATGCAACAACAACCTCGATCACTTTGTCAGACCGGCGAACGCGGCGCGCGCGGCGGCGATTGTTCGGTCGAGCAACTCGTCCGTGTGCGCCAGACCGATGAAGCCCGCCTCGAATTGCGAAGGTGCGAGATAGACGCCCTCAAGGAGCATGGCGTGGAAGAATTTGCCGTAGAGGGCGCGGTCGCTTTTACCCGCGCTCGTCCAATCGTTGACCGGATCATTCGTGAAGAAGGTCGTCCACATCGAGCCGACGCGGTTCGTGACGGTTTCGATTCCGGCCTCATGCGCGGCCTCGGAAAGCCCTGCCGAGAGACGCGCCCCGGCGCGTTCGAGTTGCGCGTAGACGGATTTGTCGCGCAGACGGCGCAGCGTGGCGAGACCGGCCGTCATGGCGAGCGGGTTGCCGGAGAGCGTGCCCGCCTGGTAGACGGGGCCTGCGGGCGCGACGTGGTTCATGATGTCGCGGCTAGCGCCGTATGCGCCGACGGGCAGCCCGCCGCCGATGATCTTGCCGAGCGTCGTGATGTCGGGCGTCACATTGTATAACTCCTGCGCGCCGCCGCGCGCGAGGCGAAAGCCGGTCATCACCTCGTCGAAGATGAGCAGAGCGTTGTGGCGGCGCGTGATGTCGCGCACCTCTTCGAGGTAGCCCGCGCGCGGCGCGACGCAGCCCATGTTGCCGACCACTGGTTCGATGATCACGGCCGCGACCTCGTCGCCGTATTCGTCGAAGACTCGCGCCAGCGCGACCGCATCGTTGAAGGGAACGGTCAGCGTTTCCCCTGCGACCGCGGGCGGGACGCCGGGGCTGTCGGGCAAGCCCAGAGTGGCGACGCCGGAACCCGCGCGCACGAGCATCGAGTCACCGTGGCCGTGATAGCAGCCTTCAAACTTGACGAGCTTGGTGCGCCCCGTGACGCCGCGCGCGAGGCGGACGGCCGACATCGTGGCCTCCGTGCCGCTGTTGACCATCCGCACCATTTCGATTGACGGCACGGCGTCCGCGATCTCTTCCGCCATCTCGATCTCAAGTTCGGTGGGCGCGCCGTAACTCGTGCCGCGCGCGAGCGCATCGTGCAACGCGGCGACAACTTCCGCGTCGGCGTGGCCGAGAATCATCGGCCCCCAGGAGCCGACATAGTCGATGTAGGTGCGCCCGTCAACATCGGTCATGGTCGCGCCGCGCGCTTCTCGTATAAAGCGGGGCGTGCCGCCGACGCCGCGAAAGGCGCGCACGGGCGAATTAACGCCGCCGGGGATCAGTTCGACGGCGCGGCGAAAGAGTTCTGCCGACGTGTCTTGTGGCTCGGTGCTGGTAGCTGTCATCTATGGAATTATCCTGTGTGCGAATCTTTAGGCTGCTGTTGGGAACGATTTGATAATAGCCGATTCATGCGGAGCGGCGCACGCGCCATGGAGGGGTAAATAAGCGAAGCCCGCGCCGTGTGTTACGGGCGCGGGCTTCGCGTCGGGAAGTTTTAGCTGTCGGTATTACGAGTTAGACGGACAAGTTAGTTACGGCCGCGTCCACGACCACGGTTGCCGCCATTGCCGAAGACCGGGTGCGAGCGCGAACCCGCGCCGCGGCGATAGTAGCCGTTGCCGCGTCTGCGGTCGTCATCGTCGTCGTTCCAACGCGGGCGGCGGTCGTCGTCGCGGCGCTGGCTGCGGATGTAGCGATCCTGTTCGCGACGGTCGCGGCGAATCTCACGACGCTCTTCGCGCGTGATCACGCCGTCCGAACGGTAGGTTCTGCGCTCGTCGCGAATCTGCCGACGGCGTTCGCGAATCTGACGAGCCTCGTCGCGCGTGATCTGGCCGGAGCGAATACCGCGTTGGATGCGTTCCCGATCCGTGCGGTTATTGCGACGCTGCGCGGACGCTTCGGTCGCGGCGCCGCCCAAGAGTACGGCCATGACGCTCAGAAGTAAAAACTTTTTCATTGTTCAACCCTTTCCTTTAAATTCAATATGGTGTGATACGACATTTATGTTCAACGGCTGTCGCCGCACCGCTCGGAGAGAGTTTGAATAAAACTTGCACAGCAAACTTACACAGAAAAGGATGGCAACCGCCGTGCCGCGCTCCCGCGCCCCGGAGATTCAGACCGCGAAGCGCTTAAAGTGTTGAAGGTGCAAGACCGGGTCTTATTCGTGGAGCGGGCGGGCGGGCGCGCCCGTTGTCAAATAAGACACGCACTGCACGATTTCCGGCATGTCGTGCTCAGCCGAAGATGCTGCGCCAGCGGCGGTCGAGCGCGCCGCCGAGGAGAAACGTGGCGATGGACGGCTGCTCGTGCGAGCGGTCGTAGCCGACGAGTTCGACGTAGGCGCGCCCCTCCGTCTCCGCATCGTTGTGCCGCCCGCGCACGCTGCACGCGCCTTCCCAGTAGACGATCATCGTCGTGCCGCGCGTGTCGAGTTCCTGATCCTGCAAGACCGGGCTGACCTCCACGTCGATGCCGAACCGGGGGACGCTGAGACGCCACCCGCTCGGATATGTCGCACCCGTGTGCGGGCTTTTCCAGTGCGCCCTGGGCTCGACCGCAAAGTCGGCGCGAGCGAGATGCGTGGCGCGCCCTTCCCGGTCGACGAACGTCCCGCTGGAAAACTCCGAGGGGATGTCCTGCGCGTCGCGTATGTTGTAGACCATCAACTCCGCGCCGGTCGAAAGTTGCAGGCTGAACCAGTCCCAGCCCTTCTGCTTCGCGGTCGTGCGCCAGGTGCCGAACTCCCTGTCCATCCACGCCGCGCCCGTGCAGCGTTCCGTCTCGCCGTGCCAGGTGATGTCGCCCTCGGCCTCCATCCGCGTGAAGGAGAAATAACGTGAAGCCTCGCCCTCGTCTTTAAAGCTGACGCCGACTCCCGCGTGGCCGTTGAGCGCGGCGGGCTTTGAGGGACGCAAGGACACCTCGAAGATGAGATCGTCGCCGAGCGTCGCGCGGAGCAGGTGCCGCCCGTCGATCGCTTCGCGCACCGTCCAGTCGCCGAGTTTCAAATAATAACGGCTCGCGCTCATCTCCGCCGGCTGGTCGAAAGGGCTGTTCGCGCTCTTGCGGTGCTCGTAGCGAAAGCGCGCCTGCGATTCGTCTGTAACGGCGAAGTGAGCGAAGTAAAGCGGGTTCGCGATCAGGCGCAAGGGGACGACGCCGAAGCGGTCGAGGTCTGTGCGGCGTTTGAAGAAGACGAACTCGAAACCGAAACGACGACCCCCGGACGTTTGCATGTGCCCGGTGTAATACCACCACTCGGTCTGCGCGTCCTTGTGCGCGTAGAGGTCGCGCGGCAGTTCGACGCCCGCGTGCTCCGTGCCGTCGCGCAAAGTTGAAGCCTTGCCGACGATGGCGTCCGCCAGATCGTCCAGCAAGTCGGTTGCGATCTGTTCCAAAGGTTCGACGAAGTTTGCGCTCATGAAGTTTGCTTGATCCACCAGTGTCTTGAAATTCCGAAACACGATAGCCCAAGCTCGTGACGAAACTGTGCGCGTTTTGCAAAGGGTTGTTTGAGATTGGGCTGGATGTGTGTTGGAGAAGGCAATTCACCACCGCAGACACACGAGGGCATTGGGAGGCACGGAGAAAAACCATTTGAGATTTGAAATTTGAAATTTCAGAATTGAGGTTCGTGAATTGAGAACTGAGATTTGAGATTCGAGAACTGAGATTTCAAATTTGAGATTTGAGATTTGAAATTGTCTGATACCGTGCATCTTGCGTGATCAGCGTGCCTGTTGCGTGGAATGCTCTCGGGCACGGTCAAACAGCCGAGCTTACAATCTCTCCACGCCCTCGCGCGGTTCGACGAGCAGGGTGCGAAAACTCGACATGCGAACGAGACCGGGAGCCGCGCCCTTCGGCTTGGAGAGAAACTTGCGCGGCGTGTAATGGACGGAGACCTTGGCGTCGCGTTTGGCCTGGCTGAAATGCGCGGCGAGTTGCGCGGCCTCGATGACGGTGCGGTGCGGCACGTCCGCGCCGCGTGCCGGGTTGCGCACGATGACGTGCGAGCCGGGATAGTCGGCGGCGTGCAGCCAGAGATCGTGCGAGCGCGCTATTTTGAACGTCAGTTGGTCGTTATCCTTCGCCGCGCGACCGACGAGGATTTCGTAGCCGTCCGACGAGCGATAGCGACGAGCCCCCCCGACCGCTTCCGCCGCCTTGACCTGAGCTTTGGTGCGATGTGCGCCCCCACCGCTACCAACGCCGCGTGCGCCCGCCGCGCGAGAGCCTTTCGCGCCGCGCGCCGTCTCGTCGAAGGTTTCGAGCGCGGCCGCGTCGCGCGCGTCGATGATGCGTTCGAGCGCTTGCTGTCTGCGTTCGAGCGCGGCCAGTTCGGCTTCCGCGGCTTCGAGGCGTGCCGTCGTTTCCTGCGCCGCGCGCTTGGCCTTCGTGTAGCGCGCGAAGCGACGGGCGGCCTCTTCCTGCAAACTCGCCTGCTCGTCAATTTCGAGCGCGACGCGGGGGGCATCCTCGGCGAAGTAATCGGTCACGTAGACGAGCGAGCCGCGCCGTTCGGCCGTTGCGATGTTGGCGAGCAGCAAGTCGCCGACGCGCTTGTGCTCGTCGGCGTCGCCGTGCATCGCCAAATCTTTTTCCAGATTGCGCCGGAGTTTCTTTTGCTTCTCCGCGAGCGAGCGCAGGCGCGCGCGGTGCGCGGCGGCGCGTGCGTCGAAGGCGCGCGTTCCTTCGAGTTCGCGGTAATAAGCATCGGCGGCGGCGGAGAGCGAATCGTGCGCGCCCTGCGTGAAGGGCATCGGGCGCGCAGGAGCAGGTTTGCCTTCGAGATGCGGCGGCGGTTGATAGATGTCCGCGATCTCCTGCCCCTCGCCTCTCGGCGTGCGCAGGGCATCGACGACGCGCCCGGCGTGGTCGAGCAGGAGAAGATTCGAGGCGCGTCCCGTGAGTTGCGCGACGAGTGACCAATCGTGCGTGTCGCCCACAGCGTCGTATGAAGCGAAGGCGAATCGCACGACGCGCTCGCCCTCATCCTTCGTGACGCCCAGCAAACGCGCGCCGCCGAGTTGCTTGCGCAGGGTCAGGGCGAAACTCGACGGCGCGAGCGATTGCTTTTCCATTTCGCGCACCGTGCGCGCGATGGCGTAGAGGCGCGGCGAGGACGGGTCAACCGAGATGAGCAGGTAACGCCCATCGCTCAAACGGAAGTCGAGCGCAAGCGCGACGCGCGACAGTTGCCACACCTTGCCCAACATGCGCCCGGCGAGCGCGGGCGCGAGTTCGGCTACGATGCCTGCGATCAGTTGGTCGTTCATCTTGAAGCTGTCGGTTATCAGTTGCCGGTTGCCGGTCGCCGGGCGGTCAATCCCTCGTCGCCAGTTATGGGCGGTTCACGTCCGGGCTGTTACAGAGCGCGCGGGCAAGTTAAGCACAGGCGACGGACAACTGACCACCGGCAGAGGACGACTACAACCGGCCCCTGACAACGGACGCGAGAGACAACAAGGCCCCGCGTTGCGCTAACAACGCGGGGCCTTGTTGTCTTGGTGCGAGGGTTAATCGGCGATAACGATAGTTCCCGAGAGATGATCATGGGCGGCGCGGCCTTCGGCGTCGAAGAAGGCGTAGAGCAGCCCGAGGCCGAGCGTGGCGAGCGAGATCATGTAGGCCACGGCGCGGCGGATGCACTGGCCGGTGGTCGGAGCCATGCCGGTCACGGCGTCAACCGTGCGCAGCGAGACGAGCGACATGCCCCACGTGCGCCCGGCAAGCGCGGTTGCCGCCATCAGGTACACAAACATCAACACGACGACGATGCCGCCCATCGAAGCCGCGACGCGCGCGTCAGCCCAGTTGCCGCTCGTGAGTTCGATGATGGCTGCGAACGGGGTCGAGGCGAAAGCCACGACTATGAGATCAATGATGCCGCCCGCGATGCGTTTCGAGACCGGCGCGTGTTCGTCTGCGAGCGCGCTCTTTTCCGACACCTCCGCGTGGTTGGAGATGACTGCGGCGTGCATTTCCGCTTCGAACTGGGAGAGCGCGGAATCGTCCGCGACGAGGGGGATGTGGCGACGCGCTCTGGCCTGCGTGGCCTCGCCCGCTTCCGCGGCTTTTGCCGCAGGAGCAGCGGTGGCCGGGGCAGCGGCGGCGGGCGGCACGATGGCGAGCGGCGGCGCGCTGCGCGCCGTTTCGACGGGACGCTCCGCTTCCTCGACGACGCCCACTCCCCCGGCCTGCGCGTCGAGCGCGGGCGAGATGGCGTGGCCGTGTATGAGTTCCGTGTCGGGCGCGGCTTCGTAATTCTCTTCGACGACGTGTGCGACGGCCGCAGTGGCCGCGCCGCCTCTCGACGCGCGAGCCATCGGCGGGACGGCATTCGCCTGGCGCGCTCGCTCGATGCGTTTCAGCGCGGCGACGACGAGCGGGTTCGGTTGCGGCGCTTCGGGCGGCGGGGGTACGAGGCCGAGCGGCGTCGCGGAAGTTTCCGCCAAAACGTCCGCGGCCGGATCGTCGATCAAGCCGGAGGCGGCGCGGCCGTTTCGCGGCACGGAGGTTTCGGCTTCGCGCGCGGCTTCGAGGGCGCGCCGTTGCTGAATCTCGCGCACGCGTTCGCTCAGTTCCTTGCGCCACAGCGGCTTGGGCGGAACGCCGGGAAACTCGATCAGCGTGGAAGTAGCGGTTGCCGCCGCTGCCCCGGCGCTCGCGCCTTTAGCGTCAGTCGCCGCGCCCGGCGCGCGCTTCGGTTTACGTTCTTGGCTGGTCGAAGTTGACATAGATTTTTCTTCGGGAGACGGGGAAGCGGCTTCTGCCGATGCTGCGTCTGTCGTCGAACAGTGCGGGCAAAACTCCCCGGATTCGGAGTTGGAAACGCCGCACACGACGCACTGCATAGACTGAGAGCCTCCCCTGTGGAAATCTTAAATTTAAATCTTTTGGGATGACGGGCGAAGCCGGTAAACCCAAGCCCTTTGCGGAGTCGCGGCGGATGCTATCAGAGATTACTTTAAGTCGTCAATCAGAAAATACACAAATCAGTGTAGTTGGGCGTCGGGGGGGCACAAGATAGGGGAACGGAACAGGAGGGGAAAGGGAAAAGGGTAAGGGGGAAAGGTTAAGACAAAAAAAGAAAATCAGATGAACTTTAGCTCAACTTACTTCCTCTCCTTTTACCTTTCCCCCTTACCCTTTTCCCAAAAGTCTTAAATCGGCTGGCGACCGGAGAAGCCGGTTTCCAGATCGTGCCACCACTCAATGCGGTCGCCTTCGCCGAGTTGCCAGCAGAGCAGTACGACGCGGCCTTCGCGCATGGAGGGGAAGTCCAGCAGGCCGCGCTCGTAATCCTTGAGTTGCACGCCGAGAGCCTCCAACTTGCCGGTGTGCTCGGCGAGGCTCATCAAATCCGTCACGTATTGAGGCCCGTCCGCCATGAAGCCTCCGCCGAGCGCCGCATTCTCCGCCGCCGCGCGCGCCGCGTCCTGCAAGGCCAGTATCTCGCGGTGCGCGCGCGAGATGGCCGCCGCGATGCGTCGCACCGTGGGCAGCATGGCGTTGGCTTCCGAGAGAGTGAAGAGTTTCATAAAACGGTGACGGGTGACAGGTGACAGGTAACAGGTAAGAGGTGACAGGTGACGGGTGACGGGTGACAAGTTAAGAATCAGGTTTTAATCCTGTCACCTGTCACCTGTCACTCTGCTAGTGGTCGTCCGTGATGCGTATGAACTCGGAATGCGCGTTGAAGTGGTCGGTGTCTTCGGTGATGTCGATTTCGGCGATGGCGGTCGAGACGGTCGAGACGGTCGCGCTCTGGGTGAGCGGTTCGTGCGGCTGCACGCCGGGGAGCGGCGCATCCTCCACGGCGGGCAGGAACGAATGGGTGTGCGAATCCTCGTGCGGGTGGTGCTCGTAATAGCGCGGCCCGTGCGAGTGTTCTTTGCGCACCTTGTCGGCAATCTCGCCGAGGTCTATGAAATAATCGGCCACGTCGATCAACTTCGGCGCGCTGTTTGAACGGAAGCCCGCGACTTCGACCCGGCAGCCTTTGTAGGCGACCGCGTTGACGGCATAGACGAAATCCTCGTCGCCGGAGACGAGCACGGCCGTGTCGTAGCGACCGGCGAGCGAAAGCATATCGACGGCGATCTCCACGTCGAGATTGGCCTTGCGCGTGCCGTCGTAAAAGGTCTTGAGTTCTTTGTGGATGACGCGAAAACCGTTGCGGCGCATCCAGAGCAGGAAGCCCTGCTGGCGTTCCGCGCCCACGTCAACGCCGGTGTAGAAGAAAGCGCGCAGGAGGCGGCCGTCGCCCAGGAGCACACGCAGGAGCTTGTTGTAGTCGATGTCTATGTTGTGAAACCGCGCTGCGTGAAATAGGTTGTTCCCGTCGATGAAAACCGCGACTCTCCCCCGATAGCCTAACTGCCAGGAAATATTATTCGTCGGATCGAAATGCTGCATGCAAAAACACGCTCCGTTGTTAAAATTTTTGAACGTCGAAATTTCATAGTACTGATTAACTTCTATAGTGCTCTAGGATGCCCGCGCGAGGCATGTCCGGTCAAGCGAAAAACGGATGCGCGCCCGTTCGTCGGACGCGGCTAGCGCGACGGTAGTTGTTGCCCGGCCGGTTTAACTTCGGACGGCGCGGGCTGGATTTGCGCCGCGATGATCTCGCCCCTGACCGCGTCGAGATAGACGAGATAAGGGGTCGCCTCGCGGGTGACGATCAACTCCCACGCGACTCGCAGTTCGAGCGCGCTCGTGTCGCCTGCGGGGCGGGTAGGATAGACGACGAGTTCGCGCGGCGTGACCGTGTCGCCGGGCGCGACCGTGTAGGTTTGCGGGGCGGCGTCCGCGCCGGGAAGCGTGAACGAGCGGCCGCGCACGCGCTCGACGGCCTGATCCGCCGTCAACTGCTGCGCTCGCACGAGCGCGAGCGCGCGGGCGAGCCGTTCCGTGTCGGTGATGGCCGTGGAAGAGAGCGACAGCACGCGGCGGTCGTCCGTGAACGCGATGTCGAGCACGCCGAAGCCCGCGCGCAAAGGGTAGGGGAAAGGCTGTTGTTGATAGCGCGCGCGGCGCGTGCCGTTCGCTTCGTCCGTGCGCGCGACGAGCGAGAGGTTCTGCGGCGCGACGCCGAGCAGCGCGGACGCGCCCGTGATGAAGCGGCGCAGCGATTCGCGTCGCGATTCCTCTTCGGAGTTGGCGCGCAACCCCCCGTCTTCGTCCCTGATCTCGACGAGCGGCAGGCGCAGGGATGACGCGTCGGTCGCGGGAAGGCCGCTGATCGTCGCCGTGACGGGTTGCAACTCGGGCGGCGGTTCGTTCGGCACATTATTGTCGCGCGCCAGCGCAGCCCAACCGGCGAGGGCTTGGTCGCGCCGTTCGGCGTTAGACGCGAGGATGACCGGATAGGGCGGTTCGTTCGCGCGCGGGCGCGTGGGGTCAGGGTCGCGCGAAGCGGCGCACGCGCCCGCCGCGAGGACGAGCGACACGCAGAGCGCGAGGCGCAAGCCTATG
Source organism: Pyrinomonadaceae bacterium (assembly GCA_035645695.1). Classification (GTDB taxonomy): domain Bacteria; phylum Acidobacteriota; class Blastocatellia; order Pyrinomonadales; family Pyrinomonadaceae; genus JAIVJZ01. The sequence goes on along the minus strand of DASQMC010000064.1, from coordinate 9,779 downwards.
CGCGGCGCGATACACACGACACGCGCGACACGCGGCGCGATACACACGGCACGCGGCGCGAGGCGCACGGCGGCGCAGGGCGCGTTGAATTTCCCGTTGCGAACTCGTGGCATAGAAGTTTGATACTCGAATTGGCTAATGATGATGATATAGAGACGCGCCGCGATTATACTGCATCGGGTCGGGCAGGCCGAATGTTGGAGCGCGGCTTGCCGCTCGCGGCGCGCTCTTAAAACTTATGTGGCGATTGCAAAGCCCGAAGTGGGACGTATAATCGAGGGGCGGAGAATTAAAGCCTTGTCAAACGAAGACGACGAACTGCCGTTCACAGCGGAGGACGCGAGCGCGACGCCCGCAACGCGCGCCTTTACGCACGCCGAGATGGTCGCGTGCGAGGCGTGCCTGCGCGCCAATCCCCCGACGCGCATAAATTGTCTCTATTGCGGCGCGACGCTGCCCGCATCGGAGTCGGGCGACGATTTGCGTCGCCCCGCGCTGCGGGCGTTGGAGGCGTGGGAGCAGGGATTCAACGTCGTGCTGCCGCCACGGGCGGCGGGCGAGTTGAGCGTCGATAGTTTGACGGAAGCGGCCGCGCTGTTGCGTCTGGAGCCGGGGCAACTGCGCGATATGGCCGGGGCGGGGGCGCATTTGCCGCTCGCGCGCACGGCCGAGTCCGGCGAGGCCGCGCTCGTCGAGAGGAAACTGCGCGCGAGCGGCTGGCAGGTCGAGGTGGTGTCGGATGAAGAACTGGGCGTCGAGACCGGCGCGCAGAAGCGCATTCGCAAACTTGAGATCGGCGCGGACGCGCTCGTCGGCCGTGCGAGCGCGGAGGGCGACGCGACGCGCATCGCCTGGGAGAGCGTGACGCTATTCGTCGCGGGGCGCATCGCGCGCAAGCGGATCGAGGTGGAGGAGCGGCGCGGCGGGCGTCGCCGTGCGGAGAGCGAGATAGTCGACACGCGCGAGTTTCATGATGACGAGGGCGTGCTCGATCTCTACGTCGCCGGTTCGATGACGGGCTGGCGCATCATGGCGGAGAACTTCGACTACTCGTGTCTCGGCGCGGCGAAGAGTTTGACGGCCTCGGAGAACTTCACACGCCTCGTCGAAACGCTGCGCGGGCACGCGCCGCGCGCCGCCTACGATGATTCTTACAGGAGCGTGCGCCACTATCTGAAATTCGCGTGGCCGCTTGCGGAGCAGACGGAGGCGGGCAGCCTCAGACGCATCAGCCCCGGCCGCTACAACGCCGAAGCCGTCACGAGCGTGACGAACGAGACGCAGTTCACGCGCTACGGGCGACTGCTGCAACGCTTTCGCCTGCGCCAACTCTCGACGCCCACATGAAAAATTTCCGCCGCCAAAAACCGAAAGCAGCCGCGCCCCTCACGGGCGACGAGCGACGAGCGCGCGATGCGCGAGGCGACCGCCGCCCGCCCGTGAGCGATGCGCGCCCCGATGAATCGCGCGGCAACGCGGCGCGGCACGGCGCGAGCGCGGCGCACGGCGCGCGGGATAAACGCGGGAACGCGGCGCGCAGCACGCGAGATGATCATGGAGACTCGTCGGCGCACGGCGCACGAGATGATCGCGGAGACTCGGCGCGCGACTCACGTGATGATCGCGGGAGCACGGCGCGCGGCGCGCGTGATGATCGCGGGGGCGACGCGCGCACGAGAGCCGCCGGTTTTGATGAAAGGCCGCCCGACGAGTCGCATCTCTACGGCGTGCTGCCCGTGCTCGAAGCGCTGCGCGCGGGCAACCGGCGCATCGAGCGCATCACGATTGCCGAGGGCATTCACGAATCACGGCTGCATGAGTTGTTTGAACTGGCGCGCGAATTTCGCGTCAACATACGGCGCGCACCGCGCGCGGAGTTGCAGCGGATCGCGGCGACGGGCGCGAATCATCAGGGCATCGTCGCGCACGTCGCGGCCGTCGCTTACGCGGATGCGGGCGAGTTGACCGACGCGCTCGCGGCGCGCGTCGGCACGAGCGAGCCGCCGCTCGCCGTCGTGCTCGACGGCGTGGAAGACCCGCGTAATCTGGGGGCGATCATTCGCACGTCCGAGTGCGCGGGCGTGCATGGCCTGTTCGTACCGGAACGCCGCGCCGCGGGTCTCACGGAGACGGTGGCGAAGGCGGCGGCGGGCGCGCTCGAATACCTGCCCGTCGCGCGCGCGACGAACATCGCGCGGCTCGTGGAGGAGTTTAAAGAGCGCGGCATCTGGACGATAGGCACGGACGCGGAGGCCAACATCGCTTACACCGATTGGGACTGGACGCAGCCGTGCGCGCTCCTGTTCGGCGGCGAGGGCGCGGGCTTGCGTCGCCTCGTGCGCGAACGCTGCGACGCGCTCGTCGGTATCCCTTTGCGCGGTCGTATCCCGTCGCTCAACGTCTCGGTCGCCGCCGCCGTCGTACTCTACGAGGCGCTCAGACAACGAACACTTGCGCGCCCCGCGACGTATGTAGAGGGACGAGAGGCCGACGAGCCGTCTTAAGAACAGGTGAAAGGGCAAAGGGGAAAGGGAAAAGGAAAAGAACGGAGCGCGCGGGACACCGTTTGAACGATAGATGCGACGGACGCCGCTCGTTTCTTATCCCTTCACCTTTTACCCCTTACCCTTTACCCTTTCCCCGATCTACTTTCCCCGGAGGATGCGCATGTACTGTCCGCGATGTGCGGTGAAAAATTTAGATGACGCGAAATTTTGTCGCGCGTGCGGCGCCGACATCCGGCTCGTGCCGCAGGCTTTGCAGGGCACATTGCCCGGCGCGCCGGAACAACCGTGGAAGGACAAAGCGGAGGCGCACAGGAAGAAGAAGGATCGCGCCCCTGCGACCATCGACGCGGGGTTGAAGAAAATCTTCGAGGGGTTCGCTTTATTCGTCATCTTCCTCCTCGGCGTCTTCGTCTTTCGCGGGGCTTTCTGGTTGACGATCTGGTTCATCATCCCCGCGTTCGCTTCCGTGGGCGAAGGCATCGGCCAACTCATACGCGCGCGGCAGGAGCGGTCGCTTTTAATCCCCGCGCCGCACGAAGGTTCAAAGGCCATGCCCGCCTCCGAAGGCGGCAACTCTCTGCCCGCGCCTTTCGCGCCCGTCGTCAAAGAAATTTCGTCGCCCGACACCAGCGAGATCGTCCGCATCCCCGCCGGCAGCGTCACCGATGTCACGACCAGACATCTCGACACGAGCCTGAGAAGACACTGACGCCCGGCTACCGGGACGCCGCCGACGCCGAAGCGACGAGGGCGGCATGTTCAAGGAGAAACTGAAAAATGTATTGTCCGAAATGCGGAACTCAAAACGCGGACGACGCCAGCTTCTGTCGCGGCTGCGGCGCGAATGTGAGCCTCGTGCCGCAGGCTCTCGCCGGGCAAGCGCCCGCGCGCGTCGCCACGGGCGAACACGCGTCGCCGGATAAGCGCCAGGGAAATGATCGGGAGAGAGCCGATTCGCCGAACCTCTCCAGCGCCATCAGGAAAATTTTCATCGGCATCGCCTTCGTGCTCGTCGCGCTCTCGGTGAAAAACGTGTACCAGATCGCCGGTCACATGTGGTGGTTCTGGATGCTCATCCCGGCGGCCGGTTCGCTCGGCGGCGGCGTCGCTGAGTTCGTGCGCCTCCGGCAGGAATCGTCGCGGCAACAACTCCCGGCGGCGAACCTCTACGTGCCGCCCGCCGTCTCACAAGCCCCACACGCCGCCGAACTACCGCCGCGCCGCGTCGCCCCGGACATCTACAGACCCGCCAGCGTCACCGAGAACACCACGAAACTGCTCGACAAAGATCAGTAAATGATTTCGTGCCATGGCGCGCGCCGAGACGCAATCGCGCGTCGCGCACTATGATGCAATCACAGGTCGCGTGCCGAGATACAAGCGCGGGTCGCGCACGGGCGCGGCAGCCGGGATCGGCGAAATCGCACGGCGCGAACTTTTCCATGACAGCCACTCAACACGCCCCTCTCTGTGTTCCCGTCTGCGTTCGCCGCGCCGAGGAGTTGCGCGGGGCAATCGAGCGTGCCGCCGCGATCGGCGACCTGATCGAATTGCGTTTCGATTGTCTGGAAGACGACGCCGAACTGGAGCGCGCGACGCGGGAACTGCCCGCCCTCTTTCGCGAACGCACGCGCCCCTTCGTTCTGACCCTCCGCACGCGCGAGCAGGGCGGCCGTCAAAACTCGGACACGTCGCGGCGCGCCCTTTTCTGGGCTGAGAATTTTCACCCCGGCCGCGAGCGCGCCGACTACGCCGACCTCGAATTAGACCTCGTCGAGTTCGTCGCGGGGGAAGAAGCCCGCCGCGCCGCGAAGCTGATCGACTGGGACAAAGTCATCTGCTCGCATCACGATTTCACGGGACTTCCTCCCGACCTCGAAGCCGTCTTCGAGCGCATGCTGCGAACGCCCGCGCGCATCCTGAAGATCGCCGCGCGCGCGAGAGACATCACGGACTGCCTTCCAATCCTGCGCACGCTCGAACGGGAGTTGCTTCCGGCCGGACGCAAGCTGATCGCCGTCGCGATGGACGAGGCCGGACTCCTGACGCGCATACTCGCCCCCTCGCGCGGCGCGTTTATCACCTACGGCGCGCTCACGACCGCGCAGGCGACCGCCCCCGGCCAGGTGAGCGCGCACGAGTTGCGCGCTCTCTACCGCGTCCAAGAGATCGGCGAACGGACGGGGATCATGGGGCTCGTCGGCTCGCCCGTCTCGCACTCCCTCTCGCCGCACATGCACAACGCCGCCTTCGCCGCGCGCGGCCTCGACGCCGTCTACATCCCCTTCGAGGTCGCGGATGCGCCCGCCTTCATCCGCCGCATGGCACACCCGCGCACGCGCGAACTCGTCTGGAACTTGCGCGGCCTGAGCGTCACCGCACCGCACAAGACGACGATCATGCCCGAACTCGATTCAATCGAACCAGCGGCACGCCAACTCGGCGCGGTGAACACCGTCGTCTTCGAGGGCGACGAACTCCGCGGCTACAACACGGACGCGCGCGCAGCCCTCGCGCCGCTCGCCGGATTGTTGAACTTGAGAGAAGCGCGCGTCGCGGTAGTCGGCGCGGGCGGCGCGGCACGCGCGGTGTTGTGGAGTTTGCGCGAGTCGGGTGCGCGCGCCTCGGTCTTCGCACGCTCGACGGAGCGCGCACGCCCGGCGGCGAGTAATTTCGACGCCGCCTGTCACGCTCTCGAAGGCGCGCGCTTTGACGGCTTCGATCTCGTCATCAACACGACGCCGCTCGGCACGCGGGGCGAACGCGAGAGCGAGACGCCCGTCGAAGCCTCTCAACTTCGCGGGGCGCGCGCCGCCTACGATCTCGTTTACAATCCAAGCGAGACGCGTTTCATGCGCGAAGCGCGCGCGGCCGGGTGTGAGATAGTCGTGGGCGGTCTGCCGATGCTCGTCGCGCAGGCCGCCGCACAGTTCAAATTATGGACGGGACTCGACGCGCCGCTCGAAGTGATGAGCGCGGTCGCGGAAAAACAGAGGTCGGAGGCGGAGGCAGGAGGTTAGGGGCAGGCGAAGTATACGAACGGATTCTCGCTGATCTTTGGCCTCCGGCCTCGCCGATGGCGTCTCGAATTTTATGGAGAGATACAGCAGGCAGATTTTATTCGCGGGCATCGGGCGTGAGGGGCAGGCGCGCCTGTCGGCGGCGCGCGTGCTCGTCGTCGGGTGCGGCGCATTGGGGTCGTCGCAGGCCGAGGGCCTGGCGCGCGCGGGCGTGGGGCGTCTGCGGATCGCGGATCGCGACTTCGTCGAGGAGTCGAACCTGCAACGGCAGACCATGTTCACCGAACGCGACGCGCGCGAGCGCGTGCCGAAGGCGGTGGCGGCGGCTCGTCGCATCGGCAAGATCAATTCCGACGTTGAGGTTGAGCCGCACGTCGCCGACGTGCATCACGGGAACATCGAAAGCCTCATCGCGGGCTGCGACCTCGTGCTCGACGGCACGGACAACTTCGCGACGCGCTATCTCGTCAACGACGCGTGCGTGAAGCACGAAATCAACTGGATATACGGCGCGGCCGTCGGCTCTTACGGCGTGACGATGACGGTGCGCCCGCACGCCTCGCCGTGCCTGCGCTGCGTCTTCGAGGAGACGCCCCCGGCGGCCAGCGCCGAGACGTGCGACACGGCGGGCGTCATCATGCCGATCATCGCGGTCGTCGCCGCCGTGCAGGTGAGCGAAGCGTTGAAACTGCTCACGGGGCAGCCCGGCGCGCTGCACGGCGCGCTCATGCAGTTCGACGTGTGGCGCAACGAGTGGCGGCGCATCAAACTGGGCGAGCCGTCGCCGGATTGCTCGACATGCGCGTACGCCCGTTACGAGACGCTCGACGCCGAGGCGGTCGAACTCGCCTCCGTGCTCTGCGGGCGCGACGCCGTGCAAATCTCACCGCGCCGCGCCACGCGCATTGATCTCGCGGCGCTCGCGGAGCGTCTGCGCGCGGCGGGCGAAGTGCAGGTGAACGAATACCTCCTGCGCCTGCGCGCGGGCGAGTTCGAGTTGACGATCTTTCAGGACGCGCGCGCAATCATACGCGGCACAAACGACATGGCCGCGGCGCGTTCGCTCTACGCTCGCTACGTCGGCAACTAATGCGATTTTGAGTTGCGCGGCCGGGTAAGGCGCTTCAACGCCGCAGGCATAGAGAGAGCCGCGAGGGCGCACGGAGAAAAACAATGGCGAATTTCAAATTTGAGATTTCAAATTCGAGATTACAAATTTGAGATTTGAGATTTCAAATTCGAGATCAGGCGTGGTTTCCCGTCGTGTCCGCCCTGCCGCGTACCTGCAACGCTACCTTTCGAGTTATCATCTGACCGGTGGTTCTTAATTCAACACAACAGAAACTTTATTGATGCTCAACAACACATTTCGCCCGCGCTCCGCTTCGATTCTTTCTCTTTTACTTCTGCTCGTCTTCGCCGCGTCCACGGCGCGCGCGGGCGGCCCCGTTATCTGGGAGACGAATTCACGCGAGGAGCTTTTGAAGGGCGAGGCGCGGGGCGTCTCCGTTACGGACACGGGCGCGCTGATGCTTGCGCCGCGCTTCACGCAACTGTTCGATACGGAGCAGGCTTTCATCTGGTCAACCGCTGCCGACGAGCGCGGCAACGTCTATCTCGGCACCGGGCACGACGGGCGAATCTTTCGCATCACGCCTGACGGCCGTGGCGCGCTCTTGTACGATGCGGCGGAGTTAGACGTGACGGCGCTCGCCGTCGGGCGCGACGGCGCGTTATACGCGGGCACGTCGCCGGACGGGAAAGTTTATCGCATCACCCCTGACGGCCGCGCCGCAGAGTATTTCGACCCGCCCGACAAGTATATCTGGTCGCTCGCCATGCTCACGGACGGCGCGCTCGCCGTCGGCACGGGCGACACGGGCAAGCTCTACCGCGTGCGCGCCGCCGGGGCGAAGCCGGGTGAGTCTCTCTTGATCGACGTGAACGAGACGCACGTTATTTCGCTCGCGGTGGACAAGTCGGGACAACTCATCGCGGGAACCGATCCGGGCGGCCTCGTCCTGCGCGTCTCGCCGGAAGGAAAGGCGTTCGCGCTGTTCGATTCGCCGCTCAGGGAATTGCACGCGCTCGCCGTGGCGGCCGACAATTCGATTTACGCGCTCGCGTTGAGCGACGCGGCCACGCGCGGGGGCGCGCCCGCCGCCGTGACGAGCGCGGCCTCGGCCGGCGGCTCGGTGAGCGGCACGGTCGTCACGTCGTCGGTGGTGGTCGAGGATGTCGGCGGGGGGCAGCCTTCGCCGTTCGCGGCCGCGCCGCAACCCCCTTCGCGCAGCCGGAACGAATTGGCAAACGCGCGCAGCGCCGTCTTCCGCATCATGCCCGACGGCGCGGCGGACGTGCTCTGGAGTTCGAGTTCGGTGACGGCATTCGCGGTCACGCCCGCGCCGCAGGGCGGCGTGCTTATCGGCACGAGCGACAAGGGACGCATCTACTCCGTCACAGACGACGGGCGCGACACGCTCTTGATTCAATCGGCGGAAGATCAAATCTCCTCTTTCGCCGTGCGCGGGCGCGAGGTATTCGCCGCGTCGAGCAATCAGGGGAAGCTGTTTCGCTTTGCGGCCGATCCGGTCGGCGAAGGCACGTATGAGTCGCCGGTGCGCGACGCGAAGGTGGTGGCCGCGTGGGGGCGCATCTGGTGGCGCGGGGCGGGCACGGTCGAGTTGCAGACCCGCACGGGCAACACCGAGCGACCCGATACGACTTGGAGCGAGTGGAGCGCGCCTTACCGCGACCCGGCGGGCGCGGCCGTCACCAGTCCTCGCGCGCGTTTCATACAGTGGCGCGCGGTGCTGCGCGCTCCCGCAAGCGGCACCACGGCGACGGCGGCGGGCGGCGAATCGCGCATCGAAGACGTGAGTCTCGCTTACCTGCCGCGCAACGTCGCGCCGGAGATTCTTTCGATCACGACACCGCCGACGGGCGTCGCGCTGCTGCCCGCGATTCAAATTCAAGTTGACCCGAATCTCGAAGCCTCCGGACTCGATCCGTCGCTCATCAGCCCCGTGCCGCAAGTGCCCGCGCGGCGAGCGTTCCAGCGTGGCGCGGTCGCCTTGCAGTGGCAGGCCGAAGACCGCAACGGCGACACGCTGGAATACGCCGTCTATTATCGCGCGCAGAGCGAGCGCGAGTTCCACCTGCTGCGCGAGAAACTGCGCGACAACTTCTACACGGTTGACGGCGCGGCGCTCGGCGACGGCCGCTATATCTTCAAAGTGGTGGCGACGGACGCGCCGGAAAACCCCGTGGGCGCAGCCCTCTCCGGCGAGCGCACGAGCGAACCCGTCGAAGTTGACAACACCGCGCCGACCGTCAGCGCGGCGGGCGCACCGGTTTTGAGCGGCGACAACGTGCGCGTGAGTTTCATCGTGGAAGATGCGCGCGGGCGTGTGCGTCGCGCCGATGTGAGCATCGACGGCGGGGCTTGGCGCGCGGTCTTCCCCGCCGACGGCATCGCCGACAGCCCGCGCGAGACCTTCGCGCTCGAACTGCCGCTCGCGGGCGCGGGCGAGCACACCATCTCGCTGCGCGCCTTCGACGCCAGCGGCAACTCCGGCAGCGCGCGCGTGGCGGTCAGGAAGTAAGCAGTGAGCAGTAAGCAGTGAGCAGTTAAAAACCCGGTATCCCTTTGCTGATCACTGCTTACTTCTTACTCTTAACTGCTTACTGCTCACTGCTTACTGCTCACATTTCTACACGATACCGTATGAGTTGCACCGGAAAGCGTGCGCGGTTGCGTGCAACGCGGTAAACTATGGACTGTAAAAGCAATAGGATGCGCGCGGGCGATTGTGGCATCCGTATTGCTCAGGTAAAAGGCGGGACGAATGCGCGTCTCTCCTCTCCCTCCTAATGCGCGTCTCTGAAACAATCAGAAACATGGAGGAGGCCGGAAGAGTAGTTATGATGAAAGATTTAAAGAAAATTTTAACGTTCGCACTGATCTCCGCGATGCTCTGCGTCAGTTCGCTGGCGGCGCAGCCGCAGAGGGAGCAGCGCGAGCCTCCGCCGAAAGACCCGAAGGTCTTCGACAAAAGGGACAAGGAGCCGCGCCGGGAAGAACCGCGCAGGGAAGAACGCGACAGGCCGAAAGAAGACAAGAAGGGAAAGCCCTAAGCCTGAACTCCCCCCGATCCTTTCGACGGGAGGGGGCGCGGGCAGCGCAAAAGTCCAAACGAGTACGCGCCGCGCGCAAATTACTCGACCTGTTTCGACACAATTGATGCCCTTT
>DASQMC010000063.1:0-99153 GCA_035645695.1 Pyrinomonadaceae bacterium | reverse complement strand
CCAGCCAACTGCTGGTGCGATGCGCGGCCTTGAACCGGATGACGCACGAAGGGATGCCCGACAGCTACAAGGTCGTCGCCTAAGATAGGTTCAGTTCGAGGGTCAGCTTCGCTCATCCTCTTTTATGCAACAACGTCGTTTATAACTATTACGTTACCGCAGGCACGCAGAGTCTACAGGCATTACAACACAATGCGACAAAGAATTTTCCATTCGATTTCATGCTTACTGCTGCTCGCCGTCTGCGCGGCCGGGCAGTCGAAACCGGAAGAAGAAAGCCGGCTCGAAGCCGCGCGCGCCGGATACGAGCGGGCGCAGAATCATGAACGCTCGGGCGACTGGCAGCAGGCCGAAAGAGAGTGGCGTGCCGTCGTCGAGCTTACCCCCTCGGACGCGCGCGCGTTAGTTAATCTCGGCGTCGCGCTCAACCGTCAGAACCGCACGCGCGAAGCCCTCGACGCGTGGCAGGCCGCTATATCCATCGCTCCGAATATCTCCGGCGCACACTTTAATATCGGGCTGACACTGACGCGCAACGGCCGATACACGGAGGCCGTCGCGCCGCTGCGGCGTGCGCTCGTGCTCGACCCCGCCAACGATGGCGCGCGTCGCGCGCTGGCGCTGGCCTTCGCCGCCTTAGAGCGCTTTCAGGAGGCGAGCCGCGAGGTCGCGCTGTTGCTCGCGCGCGCGCCACGCGACGCCGGTCTGCTGGAACTCGCCGCGCAATCGTTCATGCGACAGGGCAGGTTCGCGGAGGCGACGAGTGTTCTGCGCAGGCGACTCGATCTGGATGGCGCGACGGGTCAACTGTGGGCGATGTACGGCGATGCTCTGGACGGCGCGAAGCGCACGCCCGAAGCTGCCGCGGCCTACGAACGCGCCCTCCAACTCGCGCCCGAATCGAACCCGACGCGCTATGGCCTCGGCTATCTCTACTGGAAACTCTATCGTTACGACGATGCCGAGCGGGTGCTGGTCGAACTGTTGAAGCGCGATCCGGCCGACGGGCGCGCGGCCTTCACGCTCGGCGATTTGTACCTGACGAAAGGCGAGGCGGCGCGCTCGCTGCCGCTGCTGGAACAGGCGGCGCGGGCATACCCGGAAGAATTCGACACGCGTTTCGCACTCGGGCGCGCGCTCGTGCAGACAGGCCAACACGCGCGCGCCGCCGAAGAGTTGCGCGCGGCGGTTAAACTCAACGAGAGCATCGCCGACGGACACTATCAACTCGGGCGTGTGCTTATGCAAACGGGGCAAAGGGATGAAGCGAAGCGCGAACTGGAACGCGCGCGCGAACTCAACGAGGAGAAACGCAAGGCCGAAGCGACGCGCCGAAGACAAGACCCCTCGCCCGAATAGATGCCCGGTGCGAACGGCGCTCCGGACATGCTCCGTACTGTAGAAAAGCGCAAATGCCCGCGAAGCCGTGTAGGTTCGCGGGCATTTGCGTCTCATGGAACAGCCGGGCGCTAGAACTGCAACTTCGCGCCGAACTGAAATTCACGCGGCAACCGGGTTCCGGTCGGGCGTGCGAAGGTGGTCGTTCCGACAGTCGTCGCGTTGCCGGGGGCAAGCAGGAACTGCGTGTGGTTGAAGACGTTGAATGCTTCGGCGCGCAGTTGCAGGCGGAAGCCCCTCTCATCGTCGAAGTAGATGTTCTTCGACAAAGTGAGGTTAGTGTTGTTGCGACCCGGCAAACGCGCGAAGGAGCGCGGCGCGTTGCCGAACGTGCCGACCGCCGGGGCGGTGAAAGCATCCGGGTTGAAGATGAACGGGAGGCCGCTGACCGGATCGATCTGGCCTGCGCGTCCGCCTTGCGGGTCGGCGATGACGTTCGGATATGTTCCGAGCAGACCGGCCTGCGAGTTCAGATTGGCAACGCGCGGAACCGGCGCACCCGATTCGATATTGGTGATACCGGCGATTTGCCAGCCGCCGAGGAAGGCGCGCTTCAACGCGTTCGGGTCGCGCGTGAAGAACGGAAACTCGTAGACGTAGCTGGCGGCGAAAATGTGCGGGCGTGAAGTGCGCGCCTCGGCGTACTCGGCGCGCAGGTTGAACGGGTTCTGCGGATTGTCGATGGCGTCGCGGTCGTTGGTCGCATCGGTCAGGTTCTTGCTGAAGGTGTATGAAGCCGTCAGCGAGAGGCCGTTGCCGAAACGATAACTGAGCGACGAGAGCAGGCCGTGATAACGCGATTTTGCGCTCGTCTCGCGGTAATTGATCGTGCCGTAGCCGACAAACGGGCGCAACAGGTTGATGCAGGTCGTCGTCCCGCCGGTGCAGCCCGGCGGCTGAGCCGCGGCGTACTGCTGGGGCGTCACGAAGTTGATGTCGCGCTGGCGAATCAGGTTGTCGCCTTTCGTGCCGACATAGCTCAACTCGGCCACGGCGTTCCTGAAAATCTCCTGCTGGACGCCGAGCGACCATTGCTGGATCGTGGGCGTCTGGAAATCAGGGGCGCTGGCGATCAGGCTTCTGATGGGAAGGTTGCCGAGCGCGCCGCCGTTCGGAGCAGCCAGCGTGACGCCGGTTCCGGTGAAGGTGGCGCGGTTGTTGAAAGGCGGATTGACGAAGGCGTTCTGCTCGAAGATGCCGACGAGCGGCTGGTCGTAGTAGAGACCATAGCCCGCGCGAATCACCGTCTTGCCTTTGGAGAACGGATCGAACGAGAACCCGATGCGCGGGCTGAAGTTATTCTTGTCGCTCGGATTGACGCGCTCGCCGAAGCGTGAGCTTCCGCCCGCGACGGCGATCCCGTTCAATTCATTGCCCGTGTTACGCAAAAGCGAGGTGCAGGCGGCATTGGCGCAGGTCGGCCGTTGCGCGGCATTGTAGAGCGCCGGGTCGAACGAGGTGAGCACGTTGTTTTGATCCCTGACCGGCACGAAATACTGATAGCGGACGCCGTAATCGAGCGTCAGGTTCGGGCGAACCTTCCAGGTGTCCTGCACGAAGAACTCGCGCCGCCCGAAGATCAGGTTGACGGTCACGTCGCGCTCGTCTTCAAAGTAGGTCTCGGCGCGCCCGAGGAGAAAATCCGCCAGGGCGACGCCGGTCGTCGCCAGCGCGACTCCCGTCGTCGAATTGCCGCGCGTCCTCACGCCCGTGAAGGAGAAACTGCCCTGCGTCACGTTGTTGGCATTCTCGTCCTTGCCCTCGAAGGAGATTTCGCCGCCGAACTTGATCGTGTGGCTGCCGCGCGTCCAGGTGACGATGTCGCGCACCACATGGTTGCGATAGACGATGTCGAAGCCTTGCAGCCCGCCGAGGGTGGAGATTCCGGTGATGCCGATGCTCGGGATAACGCCCGCGTTATTCTCCGTGAAGACTTCGGGAATTGCGCCGCTGCCGGGATAGTCAGCCCTGCGGCTGCGCCCCACCACCTCGGAGGTGATGTGATTGCCCGAGTAGTTGTAAGTCACTTCGTTGACGAGGGTCGTCGACAGCACGCTCGTAAGCGATGCGACGAATGTCCTGCCGGGGACGCTCGTGTCCGTGGTGGCGATGTTCGGCAGGGCGATGCCGGTGAAGAGGCCGCCCGGTTCCTGCGTCTGGCTACGGTCTTGCGTGTAGCGTCCGAAGAGCCTGTGATCGTTGTTGATATTGTGATCGATGCGAAGGGTTTCCTGCCGTGTTTTGAGCGCATTGATCGGCGAGAAGGTGAGGCTGTTCGTCCCGCTGTTGGGAGAGGGGAAGCCCGCCAGCAACGCCAGCGCACGCGGGTCGAAATCGCTCGTGGGGATGATGTTCCCGGCGTAGGCGCGCCCGTCCGACTGGCGGAAGATCATGCCCGTGCGCGCCTGTACGGTCGCACCGCTCGTGTCGATGACGGTCACGGGGTTGTTGGAACAGGTTCCGGTGCCCGGCGTGGTGCAAGAACCCGTACCGGCGGTCGTAAAGAAGAGCGGCGCGGCGAGGTTCTGCGAGAAGTTGCCCGTGCGTTGCGCGATGCTCGGGACGGTGGCCGTTGATTCCGTGATGCCGCGCGTGACGCGTCGCTGCTCGTGCGAAAAGAAGAAAAAGGTCTTGTCCTTGCCGCTGTAGGTGGCCGGGCCGCCCTCGCCGAAGCGCGGCAGGTGAACCGGCCCGCTGAACGTTCCGCCGAAGTTGTGATAGCGCAGGCGCGGCGTCCGCGCCACGGGCGTGCCGTCGGCGCGGCGTCCCAGGCGATTGTTGAAGAAAGTGTTCGCGTTGAAGCGGTCGTTGCGCGCGAAGTCGTAGATCGAGCCGTGGAAGTTGTTCTCGCCGCCGCGCGTCACGACCGTCACCGTGCCGCTGCCCGAGCGGCCTACCTCGGCCGTGTAGTTAGAACTGAGGACTTTGAACTCTTTGATCGAATCGACCGTCGGCGTCGAGAGCAGCGTGATGTTGGAACCGACATCGGTATTGGACACGCCGTCAACGAGGTAGTTGACGCCGTTGCGCCGCATCCCGTTGATCGAGACGCTGACCACGTTAGTCAGACCAAAATTGGTTTCGTCCGCCAGGTCGGAACTGATACCCGGCACCAACTCCAGGAGCTTCGTGAAGTCGCGATTGACGAGTGGAATTTCCACCACTTGCGTGCCGGAGATGAGCGTCTGCTGGGTCGGGCTGTCCTGCACGACGTTCTGCTCGCTCGTCACCGTGACGACTTCGCTGACGTTGCCCGCTTCGAGCGCGACGCTCAGCAGGCGTCGGTCTTTGGCGTTCAGGATAAGCCCCGTCTCGACGTGCCGCTTGAAGTTCGCCTGCTCGACCGTCAGGGTATAAGTTCCGGGTTCGAGCGGCGAGATGCGGTATGAGCCGTCGTCGTTCGTCTGCGTGCGGCGCTCCTGCCCGGTCGTATCGCTCACGACGACGACGGATGCGCCGGGGATGGCCGCGCCCGTCGCATCCGTCACCTGACCGTTAACTTCGGCGGCGGTCTCCGTGACCTGCGCGTGCGCGCTGCCGGCGAAGCATATACAGACGGCGAGGGCGAGCAACCCCCTGACCAGTCTGTCTTTCAAATGCTTATTCATAACTGATAACTCCTCTCCTGTAATGACAGGTTTAAAATCGAAAGTCAGACCCCGGTCACGCTCTGAAATCTTCGCTTCTCTAAGCGTGTGTCTGAAAAACACTTCAACTATCCAAAGCATCCCGCAAGGATTCGGGCGCCAGACCGGCCGCGGATTACAGCTTGCGCGTCGCAGATCATCGCGGACGGCTTTCGACACTATCTCCACGATCTATTTAGCGGCCTCGACAAATTGGCCGCGTCGTAACGATACGCCCGGACGAGCGGGCGTCATCTGCCCGTTCGCGTACACCGGCCGCCCGTTGACGAGCACGTGGCTGATGCCCGTAGGGTACTGGTGCGGCTGCTCGAAGGTGGCGCGGTCGGCGATTGCCGTTTCGTCGAAGATGACGAGGTCGGCGGCGAAGCCTTCGCGCACGAGTCCGCGGTCGCGCAGGTGAAAGGTCTGAGCCGGGAGCGAGGTCATTTTGCGTATGGCGTCTTCGAGCGTTAGAACGCGCAACTCGCGCACGTAATGACCGAGCACGCGCGCGTTGTTGCCGTAGCCGCGCGGGTGCGGCGCGCCCTCGCCGAAGCGGCGCACGCCGCTATCGGACGCGATCATGGTGAACGGTTCGCGCATGATGGCCTGCACGTCCTGTTCGCCCATGCTGTGATAGACCATCCCCGCGCCCCCTTCCGTATACATCTCAAGTATCTGTTCGATCTGGCTGGCGATGTCCGCTTTGCCGCGCGCCTCTTTCGCGATTGCCGCGATGGACTTGCCGTTGAAAGCCGGGTTCTTCGCATAGCTCGCCACCACGGCGTAGGCAAAATCTTTGAAGCCGCTGCGTTTGAGCGAATCCTTGAGTTCGGCCACGACGCGCGAGCGCACGGCCGGGTCTGCGAGCCGGGTCTTTCCGGCCTCGCGCCCGCCTTCGAGCACCCAACTCGGCAAGCGCGAATCGAGCGAGGTAGAACTCGCCGTGTAGGCGTACTGGTCAACCGTTACTTGCAGGCCGCGCCCGCGCGCTTCGCGTATAAGCCCGATGGTGGCCTGCGTCTGTCCCCATAGTTTTTTGTTACTGATCTTGAAATGCGAAATCTCGACGGGCAAATTCGCACGCTCGCCGATCTCGATGCTCTCGCGGATGGCCTCAAGGACGCGCTCGCCCTCGTTGCGCATGTGCGTGGCGTAGATTCCGCCGTGACGGGCGGCGACGCGCGCAAGCGCCGTCACCTCGTCGGTCTTGGCGAAAGTGCCGGGCACGTAGATGAGTCCGGTCGAGAGACCAAGCGCGCCGTCGCGCATTCCCTGTTCGACCATGGCCTCCATCTTTTGCAACTCTTCGGCCGACGGCGCGCGCGCTTCCAACCCCATCACTTTGCGACGCACGTCGCCGTGCGCGATCAACGTGGCGAGGTTGACGGCGAGCGGCTGCTGGCCCGAGCGCCCGAGGAATTCGCCGATGTCCGTTGCCGACGATCCGCAGTTGCCCGTGACGAGCGAGGTCACGCCCATGCGGACGAAGTTCTCTGCGGCGGGTTGGTTGTAGATGCCTTCGGCGTGCGTGTGTACGTCTATGAAGCCGGGCGCGACGATCTGATTGCGCGCGTCAACAGAGACGAGCGCGTCCGTGGGGGCGATGTGACCGATACGCGCGATGCGCCCGTCCTTGACGGCAATGTCGGCGCGAAACCACGGATTGCCCGTGCCATCGACGATGCGCCCGTTTGTGATGACGAGATCGTAGGCGGGTGATTTCCTGTCGGCGGTCGGCCGGTCGGATTGTGCGCGTTGGGTCGTGGCGGGAAGCGCGCAGATCAATGCCACGAACAGGAGGTGAAACAGCGCGATGCGCGGGGGCAGTGTTTGTTTCAACATCAAACGGTCTTCGTTAAATTGACGTGCGAGCGGCAACCCTCAACAGCCGGGAGGGTTGCCGCTCGCGTGGTTGCTTAAAAGTTGAACTTCGCCGCGAACTGCACCTTGCGTGAAGAACTGAGCACGGCGTCATTAATGACTCCGAAAGCCGTGCTGGAAATGACGGCGGTCGGGAAGTCGAAGATGGGCGTGTTGGTGGCGTTCTGCGCCTCCATGCGGAGTTCCAGATTGCGCGTCTCGTCAAACTTGATGCGCTTGCCGATGGTGATGTCGAGTTGGAAGTAGCCGGGGCCATTGAAGAAGTTTCGCCCCGTGTTGCCGAGTTCACCCGCTGCCGGCGCGAAGAACTGCGCCGTTTGTTCGGAGGTGAAGAAGGCGTTGCGGCCGGCGGCGTTCAACGCGACGCGTCCCATGTCGGGGGTGCATCCGTTACAACTCGCCGGCGATTGCAGGACGTTGCTGAGCGTGTTGAGTCCGGAAAAGACCGTAAACGGGCGGCCGGAATAGACTCGCATGATCCCGGCGAACTCGAAGCCGCCGACGAGCCGATCCACGAACCCGTTGGCATCGCTCAGGAAGCGGCGATTCCTGCCGAAAGGCAATTCATAAGTGAAATAACCTTGCAGCGCGTGGCGGCGGTCGAAATCGGATCGCGCGAGGTTGCGCCTGCGGTCGCGTATGTCGAACGGCGTGTTGGCGGCGGACTGAACACTGCCCCGGTTGGCGATGGCGAAGGTCGGGTCGAAGGAACGCGTGTCGGTGGACTTCGCCAGCGTGTAGCTCGCCTGATAGCCCAGCCCGCCGCGGCTGCGACGGCTGATTTGTATTTCGAGCGCGTTGTAGTGCGATTCGTCGTTGTTGTCGAGCACGTTGACCGCGCCCGAAAACTGCGGGTAGGGCTGGAAGAAGAACGGCGAGAAGCCGTTCGCCTGAAAGACCGGGACGGCGGTGTTGCTGGAACGCACGCCCGCGTTGATGAAGGCGGCCGCATTCGCAACGCCGCCGGCGTCCACGATGTTATTGACGGTCGGCCCGCCCGGCGTCAGGCGCACGGGGCCGGAAGCCTGTCGCAGCAACAACTCCGCGCCCGTCTCCGGGCGGCTGACGCCCCCGACGGTCACAGTGCCGAGCCGCGTGTCGCCTGCCAGCAGACGGTTGATCAGGAAATTGGGGTCGGTGACGACGCTTGCGCGCGTCGCGGGATTTTGCAGCGTGCGGAAAGCATCGAGCAGCCCGTTATTGTTGATGTCCATCTGGTTCACATCGTAACCGCCGAAGAGCTTGCGCCCCTGTCGGCCGATGTAGTTCACCTCGACGACGTTGCCCTTGCCGATGTCGCGCTGGAAGCTGACACCGTACTGGTGCGTGCGCGGGTAACTGAGGTCAGGGTCAACGACGGTCAGCGTGTTGACGCTGAAGGCCGGTGGCGTGCGGAACTGCTGCGGCGTGCGGTCGGTGGCGCTCAAAACGGGCAGGCCGTTGCGCAGCAGCGCATTGTTGGCGCCGTTAAAAATCGAATCGGTGGCGCGCACCGTGATGGCGCGCGTCAGGCCGGGCGCGCTCTGGAAGATGAAGGACGAAAAGACGAACGTGTTGGTGCGGTCGTAAGCGAGACGATAGTTGGCGCGGATGGAAGTCTTGCCCGTGCCGAACGGGTCGTAAGCAAACCCGACCGAGGGAGAGAACTGTTTATATTGATCGTCGTAGAGCTTGCCCTCGACGAAGTTCAACGCATTCGTCGCCTGTTCGCCTACGCGTACCGGACGATCCGGCCGCAGAATGAGGTCGTTCGGAGCGCGCGGGCTGAGGCGCACTTCCCAGCGGAGGCCGTAATCAATTGTGAAGTTAGGACGAAGTTTCCAGGTGTCCTGCGCGTAGAAATCGAGTTCGGGATAACGCGCATCGTAGAGAAAACGCGAGCCGGCCGGAGCGAAAGCCGATCCGTCGTCGGTGGCGACGAAGCCCTGCGTGATCGAGCCGATGCGCCCGAAGATGTCGTTGACGTAGCTCTCAAGCCGCCCGCGATCCGTTGTGTTGATGCCGGTCGTCGCGGCCGTGCGCGTGCCGAATGAGGCGGGGACTGCGTTGTTGGCCGTGCTGAGCGAGACGGATTCGCGCGTATTAGTGCCTGCCACCGAACTGCGGTCGTCAACGTGCTGCTGCAAGCGAATGTTCGTGCCGAACTTGAACGTGTGAGCATTGCGCGCCCAACTCAAATTATCGACGAACTGGCGGGTCGTGACCCTGCGCGCGTTATTGACGCTCGGCGACGCGTTGAGCGGGTCGGTGACGTTGTTGAGGATGACCGGCGTATTGATGGCCGCATTGGGGTCGGGATTATTGAAGCTGAAGGTGAACCGGTTGAACCCGGCGACAAACTCGTTGACGACGTTCGGCGACAGCGTCGCGCGGTAGTTGACCGCAAGGTTGCGCGGCGAGCGGAAGGTATCGACGATGTTCGGCAATCCGGGGAAAGCCTGCAAGCCGCCGTTGGCATTGTCGCCGAGCGTGTTCTGCGCGCCGCGCGAGTAGCGCACGTAGATGTTGTTGCGCTCGTTGAACGAATGATCGATCTTGGTGGTGAAATCGTATTGGCGCTCGGTTTGCGGCGCGACGAAGGTGAAGCCCGCCGTGTTGAGACCGTCGCCGAGGGTAAAGTTATTCGGCAGCGGAGTCAGACCGATGAGAGCCGTCGTCGTCGGGTCGAACGAGAGTGGGATGTTCGGATTATTGGCGACGTTGAATGTGGCGATGCACCTCGGCGTGGTCGCGGTGATCGTGGCGGGACAGGTCGGGAGAATCGCGTTGCCGGCGGCGTCGATGGACGGCGTGCTGGAGAGCAAATTCCCGTTCTGCCCGTTGGCGACGTAGCGGAATCGCCCGGCACGCGCCTGCTCCGTGTAAACCGTGCGATTCCTCAGGATGGCCTGGCTGGTGCGCAGATTTTGCAGGTTGACGAAAAAGAAGGTGCGATTCTTCCCGTTGTAGACTCCCGGGCCGCCCTCGCCGAAGCGCGGGAGGTAGACGGGGCCGCCGATGGAACCGCCGAAGATGTGTTGCACGAATTGCGGCTTGCCCGTCGGCACGCGCTGCCCGTTGACGAGCACGGTGTTGATGCCGTTTTGATATTCGTTCGCGTGGAAGCGCGGCGTCTGGTAGAACTCGAAGAGGTTGCCGTGAAACTCGTTCGTGCCGCTCTTGGTGATGAGACTTACCTGAGCGCCCGACGAACGACCGAGTTCGGCGGTGAAGTTGCCGGTGACGACCTGAAACTGCGAAAGCGAATCGGGGTTGGCGCGAATGGGTGTAAAGTTCGAGCCGCCGGACGTGGTGTCGTTGATGTCGATGCCGTCGAGGGTGAAATTGAAGGCGCGGTCGCGCGAGCCGTGGACGTGAACGCCGCCGCCGGTGTTCGCGTCCGGCGTCACGCCGGGCTGAAAGAGAATAAAGCTGAGCGGATTGCGGCCGCGCGAGCCGACGATGGGAAGCGTCGTCAGAGCCTTCTCCTCGACCGTGTTGCCGAAGTTGCCGGAGCTACCCGTCTGCACGAGTTCGGCGGAGCCCTCGACGGTCACGACTTCGGTCACGCCGCCGGGCTCAAGTGTTACGTCAATTGTCGCGGGCTGGTTTACGTTGACCTGGTTGGTGGTCGTGACGAACTTCTTGAATCCCTGTCTCTCCACCGTCACCGTGTAGAGGCCGACCTGTACGGCATCGAAGACGTAGTTGCCGGTCGAATCGGTTTGAGTGGTGAGAGACACCCGCGTCCCCTCGTTGATGAGCGTGACGGAGGCATCCGGCACGATGCCTCCGCTCTGGTCAAGGACAGTGCCGGTGACGCGTGAAGCCGTGCCCTGCGCCAGCGCGCCGCCGACGCTGCCCGTCAACAGGACGAGGCACAACAAAAATCGCGGGAGAAAATTAATTTTCATGAACTCGGCTCCTTAAGCATCCGAATACTGGGTTGGACTTTCTGTGTTTAGAAGTTCGCGGGGACAGTCGCTCGCTCACGCGATGGCCGCGCTGAAAGCATACCTTTCGCGCGGCGGAAATTCCGGCGCGTTCGGCGCACTCGCAGACAAACTCTATACGTCAGACCCGCCGAACGATTCATCTGAAAACACGATTGAAGGACGGAAACTACTGAACCCTGGGACAACTGCGGCTCATTGTAATTGAACTGCAAATGAACTGAAAGCTAAAAAAACTTATTATGCAAATAAGAGCGCATGATAATGAGACCTTATAAGTCCGCGCGCGCCGCTCCCGGACACAGGTGCGCCACTTGCCCGGCTCAAATCACAGTTTCTAGATTTTCAATGGCGGCGGCTTCGCGCTCTGGCGGTATGGGAGTTTCAGATTCAAGGAAGGTTAATTCTGCAAATCTTGTTCCAAGCGGCGAGGCGCGCATCCGCACGGTTTTTCTCACAACTTTTTTCAACCCCCCGCCCCGCAGATACGAAAAATTGGAGATGAGTCTTTAATTTTTCGGAGACGGCGCGACGGCGGGCGCGGCGCTCGCCGGAGTTACCTTCTCCACGAAAAGCATGTTGAGCACCCGCGCGAGACGGTATCCGGCCAAAGCGATGCGCTCGCCGGAGATTCTCTGCGCCTCCTGCGTGTAGGCGGCGGAAGGCGTTTCGCCCTCGCGCGCTTTCGGATAGACGACCTGCCGCGCAATCGTGTTGCTCTCTTCGATCCAGCGCAGCGGTTCGAGTTCGCTCGCAGACGCCGCGAGCTTCTCCGCCGGGTTGGCTTTCATGATCTCTTCGGCCTGCGCGTTGAGCCGCGCGCGCGCCGCCGCGTCGAGCGGACGCCGTGGACTCTCGAACCCGAACCGCCCGCCGGCCGCGTCCCAGAAGGCGTGTAAATTTCTGATGCGCGCCTCGGGCGGCATCTGGATGGCGAAACCGTTGCCGCCCGCGTCGCCCTCAGGGTTTTTGGCCGAGTAGCGCGTGGCGGTGTGGAGCGGTTGATGCACGTCGCCGACGAGGTGATAGAGGAAGCCGAGCGTTTCGGCGTCCGTCTTGTCGCGCCCGGTGCCGCGGCGAAGCGTGTTGATGCACCAGTTGATGCGGTCGAGGATGTTCGTCGGCTCCGGCCCGACCTCGGGGCGCACGGGGATGCCGTCGAAGATCGGCCTGTAGTTGATGTAGTGCCAGTTCTCATACTCGTCGTTCAGAGAGTCGCCCTTGAAATCGTCCATCCAGACGGCGATGGTAACGGGGTCGTAAATCTTATCGCAGGCGGGCGTGTAATAAGTGGCGCACAGGTGTATGAGCGGTCGCCGCCCCCCCTGCGGCGCGTTGAGCAGTTTATCGACGCGCGATTTGGCCGCGGGCGATAAATTCACATACGCGATCTGGGCGACGAGCATGTGTCCCGTATCGTGCCACGCGAAGGCGTGCGACGGCGCGACGAGCAGCAGCGCCAACATGAGCGACGCGGCTCTCCAAACTTTACGCATCGAAGTTCTCCTCAATTCCCTGTCCTTGATTAGCGATAAAATCCTTAACGATAGATCAACGCGCGCATGCGGGCGCGGCGAAACTCTTCGAGGCGCGGCTGCCACGAGAGCGCGATCTGTTCGGGCGTCTCGCCGCGCCTGAGTCGTTCGAGCGTGTCG
This sequence comes from Pyrinomonadaceae bacterium, assembly GCA_035645695.1. Lineage (GTDB taxonomy): Bacteria > Acidobacteriota > Blastocatellia > Pyrinomonadales > Pyrinomonadaceae > JAIVJZ01. The sequence continues at coordinate 86,658 of DASQMC010000063.1, read as the reverse complement.
GCGTTGGCGAGCAGGCGGCCGTATTTTTCGATCTGCCAGTCATCCGGGTGCAGGCGGCGCAAGGCGGCCGCGATCTCCAGTCCGGCATAGACCGGGCGCAACTGCGTCCTGTCCGTGACGACGAGATTGACCCCGCCGCACTCGACGCCCTGAAAGACGGAGGCGCGCGGCGTGAACCGCACGGGCACGAAACGCACGCCCGCGATCCGCCGTTCATTCAAATAACTCGCCAGGCGCTGGCCGTCAATCCACGGCGCGCCGACCAACTCGAACGGAGTGTCCGTGCCGCGCCCGACCGACACGTTCGTCGTCTCAAGCAGCCCGACGCCGGGATAGAGCGTCGCCTGCGTGAGGCTGCGCATGTTCGGCGAGGGGTTCACCCACGTCTGCCCCGTGCCGTCGAACCACATCCCGCGCCGCCAGCGTTCCATCTCTATCACGCGCAGGTCGCAATTAATCTTGCGCTCCGCGTTGAACAGCCGCGCGAGTTCGCCGATGGTCATGCCGTGCCTGACGGGGATCGTGTGATAGCCCGTAAAGGAAAGTTTGTCGTCGTCGGCGACGGGGCCTTCCGTGTCGATGCCGCGAATAGGGTTCGGGCGGTCGAGCACGTAGACGGGGATGCGCGCGCGCGCGGCCTCTTCCATGACGTTGCCGAGCGTGGAAATGTACGTGTAGAAGCGCGCGCCGATGTCCTGAATATCGAAGACGATGGCGTCGAGTTCGCGCAACTGCTCCGGCTTCGGACGGCGCGACTCGCCGTAAAGCGAGTAGATCGGCAAGCCGGTCTGCTCGTCTTTCGTGTCCGACACTTTATCGTCCAACAGGCCGCGGATGCCATGTTCGGGCGCAAACAGCGCCGCCAGTTTGACGTTCGCGGCCTCGCGCAGCACGTCTATCGTCTGTCGCCCGCGGCGGTCGCGCCCCGTGTGGTTAGTGACGAGGCCGATGCGTTTGAAGCCCGCCAGTTGCCGGAAGTTGTCGCGCGCGAGCACGTCTATGCCGTTCAACACGTCTGCGTCGAGCGGCGTCGGCGTGTTAACGCTCGCGTTCGAGCCTCGCGCGCCGTTCAACTGCGCGAGACTCAGCAACGTCTCGGAGGCGAAGCGCGCGGACTCCGTGCGCGCGCCCTCGGTCGTCGCGTCAGCCAGCGACGATGCGACGATTGAAGCGATGCGCCCGCGCAACTCGCCCACGTCTCCCTTGCCGTCCGGGTGCACGCGGTTGCTCAGGAAGACTATGAACATTTGGCTCGAAGGGTCGAGCCAGAGCGAAGTGCCGGTAAATCCCGTGTGGCCGAACGAGCCGTGCGGGAAGAGATCGCCGCGGTTGGAAGAGAAACCGCTTGCCACATCCCAACCGAGAGCGCGCGCCGAACCGTCGTCCGCCACGGCGCGCGGGCGCGTCATCTCGGCGACGCCGAGCGGACTCAAAATTCGCACGCCCTTGTAAGCGCCGCCGTTCAGGATCATCTGAGAGTAGATGGCCAGGTCGTCGGCCGTCGAGAAGAGACCGGCATGCCCGGCCACGCCGCTCATGCGAAAAGCCGTCGGGTCGTGCACCTCGCCGCGCAGCCAGCGGTCGCCTTCCGCGCCGACGGTTTCCGGCTTGCCGCCGAGGTACGCGGCCTGCGCGCGTCGCTGCTCGGTCGGCGCGACGCGCGGCCGGAGCGCGGCGCGCGGGTTGAAACTTGTGTCGCGCATGCCGAGCGGCTCGAAGATGTTCTTGCGCGCGAACACGTCGAGCGCATCGCCCGACACACGCTTGATCACTTCGCCGAGCGCGATGTAGCCGATGTCGCTGTAGACGAAACGCGTGCCCGCAACGTGGCGCAGGCGTTCCGTCGCCAGCCGCTTCATCGCCTCGTCGTAACCCGTCCATTGTTCGCGCAGGTCGAAGTCGGGCGCGTAGCCAGCGCGGTGTGTGAGGAGCTCTTCGATGGTGATGCGCTCGCGCCCGCCGTCGGTCATGCCGGGCAGGTGACGCGAGAGCGGGTCGCTCAGGCGAAGCTGCCCGCGCTCGACGAGGATCATGATGCTGGTGGCCGTCGCGACGACCTTCGTCAAACTCGCGGCGTCGAAGATGGTGTCGGCCGTCATCGTCTCGCGTTGCGGCGCGACGGCGCGCGCCCCGTAAGCCTTGCGCCACACGATGCGCCCGCGACGCGCCGCAAGCACCACCGCGCCGGGCGTCTCCTTGCGCGCGATTGATTCCGCGACGGCTGCGTCGATGCGCGCCAGCCGCTCCGCAGACATCCCGACGCTTGCAGGCGCGACGACGGGCAAAGTTCTCCCGAACGTTTGCCCCGCGAAGATTATGAGCGAGAGGCAGAGGACGACGCAGGGGCGGCGGCGCATCTCCCGCCGCACGAGCCGGGACATAAATCCATCGTGTGTGTTTGAAAATTGGGGCGACATCGAATTAGACGAATGTTTTACGGGCGCGGCGCGCATGAGCCTGACGATATGTGCGATTTTCATTTACTGTCCGACGCATTCCCTTCAGCAGGCTTCGCGCCCGCCCGCGCCTTCAACTGAATCCCCGTACCGCGCGTGTGCAGCGCGGGCAGGTTGATCGGCAGCTTGCCGCTGATGTCAATCTCACCGACGACGGCGCGCGCGGCGGCGCGTTGCAAACTCGGCATGTCGCCGTAGGCCACCATGTAAGTTTTGAGTTCGGGAAAACTTTGCAAGAGGTACGGGTTGCCGAAACTCACGCCTGCGACAGGGGCTTTGCGCCCGAGCAACTTCCTGAGCGCGCGCATGCCCGGTTCGGGGAGCGCGCCGCTGTTGGACTGGCCGCTGCGCACGCGCCCGTACATTGCAACGATAATTAACTTGGCGGCCTTCGCGCGGTCAAGCACGAAATCGACTTCTTTCTCGGATGAGCGGTCGTCGAGCACCGCCCCGTCGATCTTCCTGCGGCCGAACGCGCCCATGAACGGATTCATGATCCACTGCCGGTCGTCGCCGTTCGTGATACCGAGTACGTAGATGCCGTCGCCCGGGGGCAGATCGTTGCCGAGTGGAAGCAACCCGCCTTCGTCGCGCACGAGCGTGATGGCGTGTTCCGCGATCTCGTTCGACAATTTCATCGCCGCGTCGCTTGAGACGAGGCGATCAATGTTTTCGAGCGGCGCGATGCGCTGGCGCACGAGGCCGAGATCGTATTTCGCAGCCAACAGGCGACGCGCCGATTCCTCGATCCGCTTCTCCGTCAGGCGACCCGCGGCCACCGCTTCACGCAGGCCACGGACGGCCGCGTCCACATCGGGCGGTTTCAGGAGCATGTCCGAGCCTGCCAACACGGCGCGCACGGCCGCCTCGCCCGGCGCGAAATAGATCGTCAACCCGCTCATGTCCAACGCGTCCGTGACGATGAGGCCATCGAATCCGAGGTCGCGGCGCAATGTTCCGCTGACGACCGCTGGGGAGAGCGTCGCCGGAAGCGTCGCGTTCTCGACTATAACCTCGCTGTCCGCGTAATGCGGGCGGCGCTGCGCCGCGCCTTCGAGCGGGGCGATCTTGGTCGGGTCGATCTGCGGCAGGCCGATGTGCGCGATCATGACCGAGCCGACACCGGCCGCAATCGCGGCGCGGAACGGCACGAGTTCGATGGTGTCGAGCCGCGCGCGCGCGACGTTGATGACCGGCAGGCCGCGATGCGAATCGACGGCCGTGTCGCCGTGGCCGGGGAAATGTTTCGCCGTCGCGATCACACCGCCCCTCTGCGCGCCCTCCGTGAATGCGGCGGCCATGCGCGCCACCTCGGCTGGGTCTTCGCCGTAAGACCGCACGTTGATGACCGGGTTCGCGGCGTTGTTGTTCACATCCACGACGGGGGCGAAAATCTGGTGGATGCCGAGAGCGCGCGCCTCGCGCGCCGTCGCCTCGCCCATGCGCCGGGCGTATTCCGGGTTGCCCGTCGCGCCGACGGCCATGTTCCACGGAAAGTTGATCGTGTCGATGAAGCGCATCCCCGCCCCGGCTTCGAGGTCGGCCGAGATCAGCAGCGGCCGCCGCGCGAGTTGCTGCATCCGGTTGACGAGGTGTACGGAATCATAGACCGCGCCGCGAAACAGGATGATGCCGCCGACGTGATTACGTTCCACCTGACGGCGCAATTCCTTGAAAGGCGCGCTTTCCTGATTCAAAAAAGTCGCGTTGATGCCGACCGAGATCAACTGCCCGATCTTTTCGTCGAGCGTCATCCGCCGCAGTTCCCCGTCCGCCCACTTCAAAGCCTCCCGCGAAGCGTGGCGCGTGTAAGGTTTAAAGATTGGAAGCGTGGCGTTCGCTGTAGCGTCACGCTGCGGTGCCGTCCCGGTCGAAGATGTCTTCGATGGCGGCAAGGTCGCGCGTGCGGGCGGCGCTCCCGCGCGTGCGAGCCTCGCCGGGGCGAACGCCAGCGAAAAAACCGCGACGCCGATTGCGCCGTAGCGGGAAACTTTGCGCATGAATTGAACGGGGCGAAATTTAATCATCTTGATATTCGTTTTTCTTCTTCCGTCTACAACTAAAGATTCTCGACCGCGCCGCCGGGCGCGAGTTCGTCGCGTTGCTCGGGCGTGGCGGGCGCGAAGGCGAAGCTCACCGCGTAGGCCACGAGGAACGTGACCGTGCTGCCGAGCAGCACATACCACGTCCACGCGAGCGGCGTCATGAAACGCACGTACAACATGACGCAGATGCTCACCACCATGCCGACGAGCGCGGGCGGTTCGCTGACGCGCCGGAGAAATGTGCCGACGAGAAAGATGCCGAGCACGGGGCCGTTGATAAGTCCCGCGATGGACAACGCCTGATCGAGCGCGGAACGGTTTCTTTTCATGAAGAACAACGCGACGCCGATCTGTACGACGCCCCACGCGAGCGTCAGCCAGTGAGAGACGCGCAGGTAATGCTTGTCCGTGCGTCGCGGCGCGAACGGCTTGTAAAGATCGTTGACGGCCGTGGCCGCAATCGCGTTGAGCGAAGAGGACAGGGCGGCCGCGAAGATCGCCGCCACCACCAGACCCGACAAACCCGTCGGCAGATGCTTCGTGATGAAGTCCGGGAAGACGCGGTCGCCCCCGGTGAAGGGAAAATTCGCGCTGGCGGCCTGTGCAAAGGCCGGATCGCTCGCGCATCTCGCGGCCGCATCAGGCTGCACGCGCGCGCAAGCCCCTGCGAAGTTCCCGTAGAGCGGGTCGGCCTGCGGCTGGTAGAAAGCGAACAGGAGAGCGCCGATAAAGAGGAAGCCGATGAACTGCGCGAGCACCACGCCGCCGCTCGACAAAAGTGCTGCGGCGGCGCGGCGCGGCCGGTCTGTGCAGAGGTAACGCTGCACGAGATATTGATCCGTGCCGTGCGTGCTCATGGTCAGGAAACAGCCGCCGATGAGTCCCGCCCAGAACGTGTAGGTCTTCGTCAGCGTGAACGAAAAGTCGAACACGTCGAACTTGTCGAACGCGCCCCCGAGCGCGAGCGCGCCGCCGAACCCGCCGTCGATGTTCGAGGCGAGCACGACGGCGGCGGCCAGCGCGCCCGTGATGTAGATGCCGAGTTGCACCACCTCGACCCAGATGACCGCTTCCATCCCGCCGAAATAGGTGAAGACGATCATCACGACGCCGAGCAGGATGATCGAATAGACGGTGATCGCCTCGGCGTCCGCGTTCGGCTGGAAAGCGACGTAGACGGCCGCGAGCACGAAGGCCGTCAGGAGCAGCCGCACGCCGTCGGCGATGTTGCGCATGACGACGAAAAGCGCAGCGGCGAGCATCTTGATCCTGAGGCCGAAGCGGCGTTCGAGCAGTTGGTAGACGGTCTGGAGTTCGCCGCGAAAGTAGGATGGGATGAAGAGGAGCGAGATGATGATGCGCCCCAGCATGTAGCCGAAGACGAGTTGGAGGAACTGAAAATTGCCGCCGCGCGCGAATACGACGCCGGGCACGGAGATGAACGTGATGGTCGAAGTCTCGGTGGCGACGATGGAGGCGGCGATAGCCCACCACGGCACTGTGCGATCGCCGAGAAAATAGTCGCGCGTCGTCTCCTGCTTGCCGGAGAACCAGATGCCGAACACGGTGATGCCGACGAGATAGCCGAAGATGATAAAGAGATCGAGCGCTCTCATAGTTTCAGGTCAAACGATAGCTGTCAGCGGTCGGGTTGCATGACATTGTCAGATTACGGGCACGCTTCATTCACACCACTGGAAGGCGGCGTTCATCGCTGCGACATAGATGAACGAGTTGTGATTGCTGTCATAGAACCAATGTTTGAAGCCGCCATCGGGTATCGGCTCAGGCAGTTTCGGGAACTCCTCTAACTTACTGAAGTCGGAAGAATCCGCTGTCAGCCAGAGAGCATCTTCGGAGAAGAGATACTCTTTTGACAGGGAGTAGCGAGGCGGCTCAATCACGCAATAGAGCAGCCCCTCTAACTTCAATTCGCCCCGGCGCACGGGCACATCAACTTTTTCGCGCGGCAGAGTTAAATCGACATCGATCAGGAAGGTAACTTCTCCCGCCTCGTAATCAATGCTGATACGGAGAACACGCGCATCATGGAAACCACTCGCCAGCCCCTTACTGATTTCGTCAATAGTCATCTTCAATCACTCAGGCAGAGGGGGCTAACGCGCACTCGCCTGTTTCAAGTAGTCGCGCGCCTCCGCGAGTTCGGCGGCGCGCGAGTCGGCGCGTTCCTGCGTGCGCAGGTAATCGCCGTAGGCGCGGGCGGCGAGTTTCGGGTCGGAGCCTTTGGCGGCGCGTGCGAGTCCGAGCAGCGAGCGCGGGCGATTGGGCTGGCGCAGGAGCGCAGTCTGGAACTGCGCCGCAGCTTCCGCCGGACGACCGGCGCTGAGCAGCACGTCGCCGAACAACTCGTGCGAAGGCTTGATCATGTCGGGCGGCCCCGAGGGCGGCCGAAGCGACTCTTCCAGCGCGGTCGCGCGGCGCAGCAGATCGATTGCCTCGTCGTACTTGCCCGCGTTTGCGCGCGCCAGCCCCGCGACTTCGAGCGCCATCACTTCGATCAAGTCCGGGGTGATGAAATATACCCCCGCCTTATCGGCTTCCTGGCGAAGCGCGCGCATTTCCGCGACGTACTTATCCGCATCCTCCGTGCTCTTGGTCGCCGCCACCAGCCCGCGCAGGTATTTACCGTACAACTGCCCGAGCGTGGGGCGCGAAGTCTGCGCCGTGAGCGTCGCCGGGATGACGTTCGCCTTCGCCGGTTTGGCGGCGACGTGGCACGAGTCCGCCCCGAGTTCCTTCCGCGCGGGAAGCGAGGCAGACTTCGCGCCCGGTTGCGGGAAGAGTTTATCGATCAACTCCCAACGCTCCGTCTCGGCGATGAAGACGGCGTAGATGTAGGCCGAGCCGCGAATCGGCGCGCCGAGTTCGGCGGCGGATTTTTGCATGAGCGCGAGTTGGGCTTCGGCATCGCGTATGCGCCCCTGTTGCAAGTAGACGTATTCGAGCCAACTGAGACTGTGATAATCGCGCCGCTCGATGGAATAGTTTTTCCGTTTGACCCACGCGTCCGAAGTCGCCCATGACGACTCGTTCGAGGCGGCGGCTTCCGGCCACATGCCGAGTTGAATGAAGATGTGCGAGGGCATGTGGCGCGCGTGGTGCGCATCGGGCGCGATCTCGGCGTAACGCCTTGCGGCGGGCAGCGCGAGGATGGCGTGTTCGGGGTCGTCGAAGGCGTGGATGATGTAATGCGCCGCGCCGGGATGGTTCGGATTCTTCGCGTAAACGTCGAGCGCGATTGCCCCGGCCTGCGCCTGCAAGCGATAGCCCTTATCGGTCGGCCGCGCCGCGCCGAGCAGCGAAAGCGCGTAGAAAGAGGCCGCTTCCAAATCATCAGGGTAATCTCTATAGAGTTTCTCCATCGCGGCGACGTACGCAAGGTTGCGCGCGTGCTTATCGCCCTCGCCGTAAAGAGCTTTCACGGCGTTCAGGTATCCCGACTCGCGCGCGGTCAACTTTGCCGTGTCGCGAATTTTCGCGAGCGCCTTGCGCGCGGCGTCCGTATCCTGCTCGTTCCAGAGCGGGTGATTGTGCGCCATCGCCTCGCCCCAATATCCGAGCGCGAAGTCGGGTTCCGCTTTCGTCGCCGCCTGAAACGCCTCCAACGCCTCCTCATACCAGAACGAGTGCAACGCCGCGACGCCGCGCAGGAAATGCTCCTGCGCCGCGCGCGAGCCGGAAGTGGGAAAATCTACCCGGCCGAGCGCGCCGCCCTGCGCCTTTTGCGCCCCTTGCGCGAAGACGGCGGCCGACAGGCACGCCGAGACGCACAGCGACATCAACACCCTGAGAGAAACGCTACGAAATGCCATGATCAAGTCTCGACTTTCCGGTTAAAGGAGGAATGCTGCCACTGCTTCTACGCTCAATTCCGCCGCGAGTCAAACGCGGCCTGCCGTCCTTCGCAACGGGCAAACAAATTCGGAAATCCAAATTCAGCAATCAATGTGTGACGCGCGGCGACGCCGATGCCGCACGCCGGTTCTACACGATCAACTCGCCGAGCGTGCGTATGCGCGGGCAGACGGCGTCGGGGTAGAGTTCGAGCGGGTCGAGCATGATGGCGCGCATGCCGACGGAGAGCGCGGCGAGCGCGTCGTGCGCATAGGAATCGCCGATGAAAACGGCTTCGCGCGGTTCGAGGTTGAGCCGCGCGAGCGCGAGGTGAAAAATTCCGGGGTCGGGCTTGCGCTGCCCGACGACGTGCGAGTCCAACGACAGCTCGAAGTGCGTTTTGAGTTCGGCCAGTTCGAGCAATTCGTCGAGCCTGCCGTCTTCCGTGTTCGAGATGACGGCGAGGCGCAAGCCCGCATCCTTCAACGCGCCGAGCACGCGCGCCGCTTCCCGGTCGGGCGCGCACCACAGGTGACGCTCCGCGTGCGTCGCGTCTAATTGCTCGCTCAGGGATTCGCACGTCGCGTCGTCGATTTCGAGAGCGCGATAGACGCGGCGGAAGACCCAGTTGCGTTTCTTCGAATCTTCCGGCGCGGGCTCGCCCCGCCCCATCGCCGCGTCCACCGCGCACATCATCTCCTTGAACTTGCGACCCAACTCCGCAGGCACGAACTCGCGCCCCGCGCCGCTCGAAGCCAGCCGCGCCAGCCGCTCCCAGTCCGGATGCAACAACGTACCGCCGACATCGAACAGCACGGCGCGCACGCCGACGAGAGAAGGATGGAGAGCGGCGTGCGCCTTCACTTTATTAGCGGGCATATTAACTTCGCCAGTTTCATTTTTCGTACGCGAGCATTCCGGGTTTTCGACTCAAGTCCGGGTTGGAATGATTCTACGTCAAATGAGCCCCGTCGTGTAAAAGTCGTTCGATGGCCGCGCGCACCACGCCCCGCTCGGAGGCAAGCGCTGTTTCGGCTTCGGCGCGCGTGCGCCCCGTCCGCTGCATCACGAGCGCAACCGGCAGGTCGTCTCCGGCCGCCTCAAAGACGGCGCTCGCCGCCGCTTCGTCGAGACCCGTCTCGGCCTGAAAGATGCGACGCGCACGCGCGCGCAATTTTTCGTTGCGCGCCGAGACGTTCGTCATGCGGTTGCCGGTAACATAGCCGAGCCGGATCATGGTCGCCGTCGAGATCATGTTGAGCACCATCTTCTGCGCCGTGCCCGCTTTGAGTCTGGTCGATCCCGTGATCACTTCCGGCCCGACCACGGGCACTATCGCCACCTCGGCCGCGCGCGTAAGCGCCGACTCCGGCACGCACGCAACGGCCGCCGTGAATGCGCCGAGCGAGCGCGCGTGCTCCACCGCCCCGAGCGTGTAAGGGGTGCGCCCCGATGCGGCGATGCCGACGACCGCGTCCCCGCCCGTCACGCCGCGCGCAGCCGCGTCGCGCACGCCCGCCGCGCGGTCGTCCTCCGAGGCTTCCACCGCGCGATAACAAGCCTCATAGCCGCCCGCGATGATTCCCTGCACCAGTTCCGGCGAAACGCCGAACGTCGGAGGGCATTCCGCCGCGTCGAGCACGCCGAGCCGGCCGGAAGTGCCCGTGCCGACATAAAACAATCTACCGCCCCTCTCTAAACGCTCCACGATCCCTTCAATCGCCCTCGCCACCTCCGCGCCGACGCGTCCCACGGCCGTCGCCACGAGCGCGTCCTCTTCGTTCATCAAACGCACGATCTCGGCCGCGCCCGACGTGCCGATCTCGGCCGTGCGCGGGTTCTCCTGTTCGGTTACGGGAAGTTCATTCATGAGTTTCAGGTTTCAGGTTTCAGGTTTCAGGTTTCGAGTTAAAGACCTGAGAGTCCGGTTAAGAATGGAGAATCGGAGAATCTCAGTCTTGAAACTTAAAACCTGAAACCTGAAACTTGAAACTTACCCGGCGAGGGCTAAACGTCGTATCTGTTCGCGCGCCATCGTGGCGGCGGCGACGGCGGGCGAGAGTTGGGGCGGCGCGAGGAAGGCGCGCGGCGCGACGCGTTTGATACCTGTCTGCAAGGGGGCGAGAACGAGTTCGCGCGCGCTGAAAACCCCGCCGACGTAGGCGACCTGAAAACTCTCTCGCTCGATATGCAACTTCCTGATCACGGTACAAGCGGCGGCGGCCAACTCATGCCCCGCATCCGTGATGATTGCGCCCGCCACCGGGTCGCGTTCGAAGGCCGCCTCGATGACGTGTCGCGCGAAGCCCGCGATGCGCTCGTTAGTCATGTTCGCCGCGTAGATGGCGAGCGAGAGATCGTCCGGCGTCGCCACGTTGAAATACTGGCATGCGGCCTCTCCCAAACTCGTCGCCTTGCCGCGCCCGTCCGTCGCCTGCGCGACCGCCTGTAGCGCGCGCCGCGCGATCCACGAACCGCTGCCCTCGTCGCCCGCCAGCGGCCCCCAGCCCCCCACGCACACGTGCTTGCGCCGCGCGTTCTTCCCGCAGCAGATCGAACCCGTGCCCGCGATCAACACCAGCCCCGGCTTCCCGCCCGTCGCGCCGTAGAGCGCGATGTCCGCGTCCGTGACGACTGAAAGCGTGCCGATGCCGAGCGCGCGCTTGAGGGCGACGGTCATGTGCTCCTTCAAATCGGCGCGGCGAACCCCGGCCAGCCCGATCTCGGCCGAAGCGATGTCCGTCAGGCGCACATCCGCCGATGCGCATGCGCGATCAACCGCCTCGCGCACCGCCGCCGCCGCGTTGCTCACGCCGACGCGCAGGGGGTTGGAAGGCCCGGCGAGTCCTTCGCCGAGGGTGCGGCCTTCCTCATCCGTGATGATGGCTAAGGTCTTCGTGCCGCCGCCGTCCACGCCGAGGGCGATGATCGGCGCGTGCAGGCCGGTGGGCGCGTGGGAAAGATTTGTCGGTTCGCGTCTGGACTTCATCGTTTGTCGGGGGACGGGTCTCGCGCGCGGCGCAAAATGCCCGCCCCTGTCGCTTATGATGGCCGGATTGTAAAAAGAGTTGACATATAATGGAAACTAAAAGATTTTATCTACTTGATAATCAATCCTGATACAGAGGTTTTTTCCGATGGAGATACGACAACTCAGAGCTTTGGCGGCCATCGCCGAAACACGCACGTTCACCGCCGCCGCCGCCCGCGTCCACGTCACGCAGGCGGCCATCAGCATGCAGATTCGCCAACTCGAATTAGAGACGGGCACGCTTCTCTTCGTGCGCACGCCGCGCCGCTGCGTGCTCACGCACGCAGGGGAATTGCTGCTCGAACGCGCCCGCCGCATCCTGCGCGAACACGACGGCGCGCTCGCCGAACTGGCGGAACTGTCGGGCACGGCGCACGGGCGTCTGCGTCTCGGCAGCGCATCGGCGATGTTCAGTTCGGATCAACTGCCGTCGATCTTGAAAGAACTGCGGGCGCGCCGCGAGAACGTCGAGGTGACGGTTACGTCGGGTACGAGCGAGGCGCTCGTCAAGCAGATCACCTCGGGCGAGTTGGACATCGCCTTCATCTCGCTGCCGGTGGAGGCGCGGGGCGTGCAGACCGAGTTGCTGTTGAAGGACGAGTTGATCGCGATTGCGAATCCCGATCACCCGCTCGCGCACAAGCGCGTCATCAGCGCGTTCGAGTTGGCGGGGCAGAAACTCATACTCGGCGAACGCGGCGGCAACACGCGCCGTTTGATTGACGGCTTCTTCGCGGAGGCGGGCTTGCGCCCGGTCGTGGCGATGGAGTTGAGCCGCCTGACTTCGATCAAGCGTATGGTGGAATCCGGGATGGGCGTCGGCATCGTGCCGGTGCGTTCGGCCCTGGATGAGATCGCCGGGGGGCGGCTCGTGCGCTGGTGGATCGAGGGCGCGCAGATCAACTCGGAACTCGGTTTCGCCTACCTGTCGGGCGTTTATCAATCGCCCGTCATGCAAATGTTCATCAATCTCTGCCGCGAAAATTTAGCCGCCGAGGCGGAGGCGAACAAGCCGCGCAAACCGCGCGCCCGCGCCGCGCGCAAACTTACGGCGAAGGTAAAAAAGCGTTGACGGGCGAGAGGGATCGGCAGGGGGTTATGCTGCGGGCGGGCGCGTGTGCGCCGCCGGGTCATCGAGAGGGCGCGGAAGCGCGGTTTAGCCTTCGGCTTGTCCGAGCAGCGTGCGGATGGCGGGCACGAGGCGGGCGGTATCTTCGGGTTTGCGCAGGCACCCTTGCGCGCCCGCGCGCCGCGCCTCCTCGTGATCGAGCAGCGGGGCATAAGCGGTGAAGAAAAGGATCGGCGTATCGGCGTCGAAGTTGCGAATCTCACGGCAGAGGCTGAGGCCGTCCATGTCGGTCAGGCCGATGTCGAGGAGAATCAGCGCGTAAGAGTTTTCATGCGCGTGCGTCAGCCCCTCTTCGGCCGTCTGCACGGCGGTCACGTCGAAGCCCTCCTGCTTCAAACTCCACTCCACCAGAAAACGCGTGTCCTGCGTGTCCTCGACGTACAAAATTGACGGTCGCTCAACGGTCATAATTTTTCACTCCGTGAAAAAGTGACAGGTGACAGGTGACGGGTGACAGGTTAAAGACAAGCGTTTGTTTTAACCTGTCACCCGTCACCTGTCACTCGTCACTTTTCGTGTATCTCTGCATGAGTTCAGGCCAGCGGCCTTGAGCTTTGAGGATCAGTTCGCAAACTTCGCGAACCGCGCCGAAGCCTCCGGGGAGACTTGTGGTGTAATGCGCGGCGGCGCGCGTGTCGGCCGTAGCATCGGCGACGGCGACGCCAAAGCCCGAGCGGATCATCAGAGGGATGTCCGTCACGTCGTCGCCGACATAGGCCGCCTCGCCCGCTTCGACTCCGGCGGCGGCCAGCACCTCCGCGAAATCTTTGATCTTGTCCCACGTTCCCTGCCGCACGTAGGAGATGCCCAGATCGCGCGCGCGACGTTCGACGGCGGAGGATGTGCGGCCGGAGATGATGCCCGAACGCAACCCGGCGCGATGCAGGAGCACGAGGCCGTGCCCGTCGCGCGTGTGAAAACTCTTTTCCTCGTCGCCGTTTTCGAGCAGCGTGATGCGCCCGTCCGTGAGCACGCCGTCGCAGTCCAGCAGGAGCAGCTTGACGCGCGCGGCGCGTTGTTCCACGTTCTTCAAGTCTTCCCTTTCCATTGTTTTTTTAGCGCACCTCGAATATGGGAACATCCACGAGACGCATCGAATTGCCGCTGCGCGCGAAGACGAGCACGGCCATGCCCGACTGGTCGCGGCCGCCGAGCGTTCTGGCCGTGATTTGAACATCCGCGGCGAAGCGATCCGCGCCGAGCGACTCGGTGCGCAGCAGTTTCGTCTGCCATTGTTCGGGCTGGCTGGCGATGATGCCTTTGGCGAACGATGCGAGTTCGCCGGGCACGAGGAACGCTTCGAGTTCGGCCTTGCGACCGCCCCGAATCACCTGATCGAATTGAGTTACGGCGGCACGCACGCCCTCGTCGATAGGGGGCGCGGCCTCGGCTTTCAGACGCGCCGCGCGCGCGACGAGCGTGGGCGCATAACCGCCTTCGGCGCGCACCGCTTCATTGAAAAATTTCGCGGCCTCGGCCGCCTGATTCCGGCGCAGGGCGAGTTCGCCGAGTCCGATGTGCGCCCATGCGAGCGTCGCGGGCAGCGGCAGGCGGTCGTCGAGCGCGGCGCGAAATTCGCGCTCGGCGTCGGAAAGTTTGTTCTGTTCGAGCAGTGCGCGTGCGAGCAGGATGCGCGCGTCCTGCATGAGCGGCGCGAACGCGAGCATTCCGCGTGCGATTGTTTCGGCCTGCGCGTGCTGCCCCGCGGCGAGCAGGCGCGTGGCGTCTTCGAGGGATTCTTCGAGCGCGGGCGAGCGCGGCGCGGCGTCGTTCGAGTAATCGAGTTGGGGGTAGATTTTTTCCGGGTCAACTTCGACACGGACGATGCGCGCAGTGGTCTTGAAACGAACGTCGGCGAAGTCGCGCGCCGGGATGACCGCCTGAGAGACGACGCGCTCGCCCGCATCGGTGACGGCGACGACGTTGACGGTCGTCTCAATCGCTCCGGTGTTCCTGAGCGCCGACACCCACTCGCCGCCGCGCAGTTGCGGCAGACCGACGAGGAGGTCTATTTCGGTCGGCTGATCGAAACCGGCGTCGAGCGCGGTCTTCAAAGATGCGCCTCCGGCCGCGTTGAGAGCGGCGCGCAGCACGGCGAGCGTGAGTTCGCCTTCGCGGTTCTTTTGTAGCTGTTCGCGCAGCAGCGTGATGAACGCTTCGCGGCCGAGCGCGCGATCCGCGAGTCGCCAGATCATCGCGCCCTTGTTGGCGACGGAGAGGTAATAGGTCGTCTCAAGCGGCGTGGTGATAGAGAGCGGAGCATCGCGCCGCGCAACGGCCGCATAGGCGATGCGCTGGCGCAGGCGTTCGGCGTCGGCGGCCTCGCGCCCGAACTCCTTTTCCAGAAAGAGCGCCGCCAGATGGCGCGCGAGACCCTCACGCACGAGACCCGCGCCCGCGCCGCGCACGGGCGTCGCGCCGCCGAACCACATGCGCGCGACCGCCTCGCCGACGAGTTGCGCGGTCAAGGCGTCCACTTTGGCGCGACGAAACGCCGCCGCGTCGAGCAGGATCGTGCCGCCGAGATCAAAGCCCGCGCCGCGCGTGACGGCGACGAGGCGGATCGGAGTTTCGGGTAGCGCGCCGAACAGGTTCGAGTAAAAACCGCGCGCCGAGGAGGCGAGCGCGATGAGTGTCTCGGCGCGTTTGCGCTCGTCGGCGGTCGCGCCGCGCGGGAGGTGCGCCGTCACGCCGCGCGCCTCGTTCGCGCCTTCGACCGCGTCCCACTTGCCCGTCAGGAAAAACGGCTGCACCGAAAGTTTTTGTTCAAAGGTCGCACCCGTGGCCGTGCCGGGAGCGATCACCTGTTCGCCGCCCGCCGCGTTGACCGTCAAACGCACGGGAGCGGTATCGGCCCCGCGCGCGGAGAAAGGCGAGTTCGGCGACGGGTACCAACCGGAGAGCGGGAGAAACTGCGCGCCTTCGGGCGAGACGGCGGCCAACCCCGTGTTGGCGGAAATCGGCAGGCGATAATCCAGCGTGACGTTGACGGCGGAGCCGGGCGCGACTGAGGCGGGTAGCGTCACGGACACCTGCTGCAACCCTGTGCGCGATTCCGCCCGCGCGAAATATTGCGCGGAAGCGTCGCCGACGGTCGCCGATTTGATCTCCGCAGCGGAGTTGAGACGCAGAGTCAAACTACGCCCCGCGCTTGTGCCGACGTTTCGCGCCGACAGGGTTGCGCGCGCCGCGAGAGCGCGGTCGGGGGTGGCCGGGGCGGGGAGCGTGGCGGTCACGTCGAAGCGCAAGACCTGCCACACGGCGCGCGCCTCTTCCTGCGCGCGCGCGCCGGTCGAGGTCAAAAGCAGTGTGAAGACGAGAGCGAGTTTGTGCAGACGAAGATTGTTCATACCTGAGCGAGTGTCTGATTTTTTGTGACGGCGTTCGGCCGGACGAGTTCGTGTATGTCGCGCAGCATGTGCAGGAGCGGCGCGAGCCGCGCGAGCGGCAGCGCGTTCGGCCCGTCGGAGAGGGCGCGCTCCGGCTGCTCGTGCACTTCCATGAAGACCGCGTCCACGCCGCAGGCGACGCCCGCGCGCGCGAGCGGTTCGATGTACTCCGACTGCCCGCCCGTTGCATGGCCGAGCCCGCCCGGCAGTTGCAGCGAGTGCGTCACGTCGAAGACGACCGGCGCGCCGAAACTTCGCATGATGGGAAACGAGCGCATGTCCACGACGAGATTTCCGTAGCCGAAGGTGACGCCGCGCTCGGTGAGCAGCAGCCGCTCGCAGCCTTCTGCGCGCGCCTTCCGCACGATGTTGCGGGCGTCGGCTGGCGCGAGAAATTGCCCCTTCTTCACGTTCACGACGCGCCCCGTGCGTGCCGCCGCCGCGATCAAATCCGTCTGCCTTGAGAGGAACGCCGGAATCTGCAACACGTCGGCCACCTCCGCCACCGGCTCGACCTGCGAAACATCGTGGATGTCCGTCACGACCGGCACGCCCAACTCTTCCTTCACGCGCCGCAGAACTTCCAGACCTTCCCGCATCCCGCCCCCGCGAAAACTCTCGTGCGACGAGCGGTTGGCCTTGTCGTAAGACGCCTTGAAGACGTAATCGAGACCGGCGTCGCGCGCCCTCTGCGCGCACTCGCGCGCCATCATCAGTGCGTGTTCCGGCGATTCGATCACGCACGGCCCCGCGATGATCGTTAAACGGCCGTCGCCGAACGTGGCGTTGCCCACTTGAAAAGACTTTACGGTTGATTCGGTTGACATAAGATGAACACTACGCGGCAAAAGATATTACTCCGCTTGTCGGCGGACGCTCTAAAACGGGTTCAAAACTTTCTTTAATTTCTTGAAGGCCGAGCCGACTTTCGACCCCTTCTTCTCTTTGGGCGGGCTGACCGCTCGGTTCGCGCGCTCCCTCCTGACGACGGGCTGCGCCCTTCTGTTCGTGTTTCCTTCCGGCATAGGCGTCGGCGTCGCTTCGGTCGTGGGCGCGGGCGTAGGTGTGGGCGTCGCGGCGAGGATCGCGTTCTCGACCGGGACTGCCGCGTTGTCGCGCGTCCTGACGAACGCCGTGAGGCCGACGACCATCCCCAGAAACACTACAGCCGACGCCAACAGGACGGGCGGCCGTCTCAGCCTGTCGAACAGAGTGCCTTTGTCCTGCAACAGGATTCTGACGCGCGTGACCGGCGGCACCGTCTGGTGTGCGGCGGGCGCGGCGGAGAGCGCGAAAGCGTCCGTGGCCGCCGCGTGCGCGACGTTGCCGGTTTGCGACGCCTGCCTGCGCGTCGCATCGGAAAGCTTCGTCGTGTCGTTTGTTTTCCCCTTGCCCTGCCCGCCCGAAGTTTCGCCGAGCACGAACCGGCCGGTCGGCTCGCCCGCGCGATTCCCGTTTTCAAACTCGCCGCCCAGGAGATAATCGTGCTGCCGTGTGATCCCGGCGAGTTTCGCCGCCGTTAAAAGTTCGCTTCGGAACGCGGCGGCGTTGGGCGGACGATTCAGGGGATTTTTTTCGAGCGCGTGCAGCACGACGCGTTCGAGTTCAAGGGGAATGTTTGCCACCAACTCGGTCGGGCGGCGCGGCGGCTTCGATGAATGTTGCAGCGCGACGGCGAGCGGCGACGCGCCCGTGAAGGGGGTCGAGCCGGTGAACATCTCGTAGAGAATGATGCCGAGGCTGTACACGTCGGCGGCGGGCGTCAGGCGCGCGCCGTCGCATTGTTCGGGCGACATGTAACGCGGCGTGCCGATCATCACGCCCGTCAGCGTAAGCGCCTGCTGCTCCGAGTCGTTGCCCGAGTCGGCGGCGAGTTTGGCGATGCCGAAGTCCAGCACTTTGACGAGGGGCGGCGAGTTCTTCGGCTCGACGATGAAGATGTTGGCCGGTTTGAGGTCGCGGTGGATGACGCCGCTTTCGTGCGCGGCCTCCACGGCCGCCGCCACCTGCAACATCAACGCGACGGCGCGCCCGCTCTCCATCGGCGACTCGAAGGCGAGCGCCTCGCGCAGATTTCGCCCTTCGAGCAACTCCATGACGATGTAGACGAAGCCGTCCGTGGTACGCCCGAAATCCGTCACCGTGACGGCGTTCGTGTGGCGTAGGCGACCGGCGGCGCGCGCCTCGCGCCGGAAGCGTTCCTGCGCCGCCTCGTCTTCGACGAAACGCTGGTGCAGGACTTTCACGGCCACCGGGCGGTCGATCAACAGGTGCGTCGCGCGATAGACGGTCCCCATCCCGCCCTCGCCGAGACGGCTGTCCAGACGATATTTGTCGTCCAGCACGCGCCCGATGAGCGGGTCGGAGAGCATGGGCACGGCGATGGTCGAGTCGGCGCGCAGAGTCGCGCCGTCGTGCGGACACACCCGCACGCCCGCCTCGAACAACCGACCGCATGTGGGACAATGAAGCATGGTTTACTCGTGAATCGTGAATCGTAAATCGCGAATAGAGAAGACCCTGCTTTTCTCTATTCACGATTCACGATTCACGATTCACGTCTTTTATTGTCCGGTTTCCCGGCCGAAATGTACAGGGGGAAGAATAAGGATGAAGTAGGAACGCGGAACGATGAACGATGAAGTAAAAGCAACTTGTCTTTACTTCATCGTTCATCGTTCCGCGTTCCTACTTTCTTTTAGTCGTCTCCGGCGACGCCGATGCGGTGCGAGGCGGCGCTCAGTTCGGGTTCGAGCGGTTCTTCCATGGTCGTTTCGTTGCGCAGGCGATTTTCGAGCGCGGCGCGGACGAAAGAGTTGAAGAGGGGATGTGCGTCGAGCGGCTTTGATTTGTATTCGGGGTGGAACTGGCAGCCGAGGAACCACGGATGCGCCTCGCGCGGGAGTTCGACCATCTCGACGAAACGGCCGTCCGGGGATTCGCCGCTGAAGACGAGTCCAGCGCGTTCCAGCGTTTCGCGAAACTCCGGGTTGAACTCGTATCGGTGTCGGTGGCGCTCGGCGATCTCAGGCGCGCCGCCGTAAACCTCGCGCGCGAGGCTCGCGGGCGCGAGTTTGCATTGCCACGAGCCGAGCCGCATCGTCCCGCCGAGTTCCTCGACGCCGACGAGGTCGCGCAGTTTGAAGATGACCGGGTAGGGCGTTGCCGGGTCAAACTCGGTCGAGTCCGCGTTCGCCAGCCCGCACACGGCGCGTGCGTATTCGATGACGGCCGTTTGCATGCCGAGGCAGATGCCGAAGTAGGGCGTGTTGCTGCGGCGCGCATAGTTGATGGCGCGGATCATCCCGGCCACGCCGCGCACGCCGAAGCCGCCGGGCACGAGGATGGCGTCGAAGTCGCGCAGGCGTTCCTCGAAATTTTCCCCCATCAACTTCTCCGACTCGACCCAGCGCACGTTCACGCGCACGTTGTTGGCGACGCCGCCGTGCGTCAGAGCCTCGCGCAGGGATTTGTAGGAATCCTCCAACTCGACGTACTTCCCGACGATGCCGATGGTGACTGCGCCCGCCGCCGGTTCGCGAATCGTCGCGACGAGTTCGCGCCAGCGCGTGAGGTCTGTGCCGGTGGTGCGTTTTTGCAGGCCGAGTGATTCGACGATCAACTCGTCGAGTCCCTGTTCGTGAAAGGCGAGCGGCACGTGATAGATCGTGTCCACGTCTTCGGCGGTGATCACGGCGCGCTCCGTGACGTTGCAGAAAAGCGCGATCTTGCCGCGCAGGTCGCGCGAGAGGTTCCGGTCGGAGCGACAGAGCAACACGTCGGCGGCGATGCCGATCTCGCGCAGTTCGCGCACGGAATGTTGCGTCGGCTTGGTCTTGAGTTCGCCGGCGGCGGCGATGAAAGGGACGAGCGTGAGATGGACGAAGATCGCGCCGCGCGCTCCATCCTTCGCTTCCTCGTTGCCCATCTGGCGTATGGCTTCGAGGAACGGCAAACTCTCGATGTCGCCGACCGTGCCCCCGATCTCGACGATCACGACATCGACGCCGTCCTTTTCGGCCACCACGCGCACGGCCTTTTTGATCTCGTCCGTGATGTGCGGGATGACCTGTATGGTCTTGCCGAGATAATCGCCGCGCCGCTCCTTTTCGATGACGGAGAGATAGATGCGCCCCGTCGTCCAGTTATTGGCGCGCGTGAGGCGTGCGTGCGTGAAACGCTCGTAGTGGCCGAGGTCGAGGTCGGTCTCCGCTCCGTCGTCCGTGACGAAGACCTCGCCGTGCTGGAAGGGCGACATCGTGCCGGGATCGACGTTGATGTAAGGGTCGAGTTTCATGAGCGTGACGGTCAGGCCGCGCGCTTCGAGCAAGCAACCGATGGACGACGCCGCGAGACCTTTCCCCAGACTCGAAACCACCCCACCCGTAACGAAAATATATTTAGGCATCTCTCTCCTCGGTGTTTGACGAACTCGACCTGCCCGCGACCGGCTCGGTCTCTTCGTCGCCCTCGCCCGGAATTTTCTTCCTGTTATAGTAACCGTGCTTCAAATCCTGCTGCACCTCGACGGCGCGCGCCGCCTTCGGGTGTAACAACTGCTGCAAGGCGAACATCCCCGCGCGCGTGTACGCGCCTTCCCTCGCGCGCCGCTCATACTCTTCCTGCGAAATCTCCTTCGGCGGCGCGCCGAGCCGCGAAGCCGCGAACAGGCCGCCCAAGATAATCAACAGGATGAACGCCAACCCGATCCAGTCGTTCATAAGATACGGCGACAGGCGAAAGATACGGCGACAGGGCAAACACGGCCGCCATGCTCGCGCCTGCCGAAAACAATTTCAGGACGCGCCGTTGCCGCCCTTGATGTTACGCTCGACTATCGCCGCCAAACGATCCAGCCGCGCGTTCGTATCCGCAATCTTTTCGTTCAAGCGCGCATTCGACTCCGCGATCCTCGCGTCGCATCGTGCATTCGACTCGGCGATCCGCGCGTCAGTACGCGTGCGTGATTCGGCGATCTGTGCCTCCGCCCGCTCGCGCGTCTCGGCGATCTGCGCGTCGGTGCGTGCGCGCGACTCGGCGACCTGCGCGTCAGAGCGCGCCTGAGCCTCGTCCAGTCGCTTCATGCTCTCCCCCAGTTGCTTCATGCTCTCGGTCACGATCTGAATAAACTCCGATTGCGTTTCCGCGTAAATCTGTAACTGTCTGCCGGTCTCGGCGATTTGCTAGGCGTTCTGTTTCAACTGCACATCGAAAGCGGCCTGCCGCGCGTCGAATGCGGCCTGACTCTTGACTAGAAACTCAATGGCGCGTTCCATCTCTTCGTTGGTCATGTATGAGGACTACCTTTCTTTCAAACCGCCGGCGGCGAACAGCGCGCGCACGCGTTCGAGGTCTTCGGGCGTGTCCACGCCGATTGAGGTCTCGTCCGTTTCCACCACGCGGATACGCGCGCCGTGTTCGAGCATGCGCAGTTGTTCGAGCGATTCGGCGCGTTCGAGCGCGGACTGAGGCCAGCGCGCGTATTCTAACAAAAAGGCGCGGCGGTACGCATAAAGCCCCGTGTGCTTGCGAAAGACGCCGAGCAGGGCAGGTTCGGCTTCGAGCGCGGCCACGAGCGAGCCGAACTTGCGCGCCGCTTCGCGCGGGTATGGAATCGCCGACCGCGAAAAATAGAGAGCGCGCCCCCGCCCGTCCGAGACGACTTTGACCACGTCCGAACTCAACACGTCGTCCGCGCTGCCGACCGTCTCGCACGTCGTCGCGCAGGCGGCCTCCGTGTCTTCCCGCAAGGCCGCGACGGCGCGTTCGATGGCGCGCGGCGAGATTAGCGGCTCGTCGCCCTGCACGTTGACGACGATGTCGAAATCCTCTCCGAGCGCGGCGGTGGCTTCGGCGAGCCGGTCGCTGCCGCTTGGATGATCCGCGCGCGTCATCAACGCCTCGTAACCGGCGGCGCTGACGGCCTGTGCGATGCGCTCGTCGTCCGTGGCAACGAGCACGCGGGAGATGTTTGCGGCCGCGTGCGCGCGTTCGCAGACGCGCACGATCATGGGTCGCCCGCAGATGTCGAGCAGAGGTTTGCCGGGAAGCCGGGTCGAGTTGAAGCGCGCGGGGATGACGGCGATGGCGGAAATTTGGTCTGGCGAGTCCGTGTGGTTCACGGGATTGCAAGATAGACCGTCGCGCCCGTGAGTGTCAATGAAAAGCGTGGGTAAAGGGTAAGGGGAAAAGGGGAAAGGTATTAAGCCGTCGCCGTCGCCGCGTATTCGCTCTCCTCCCTTTCCCCCTTCCCCTTTACCCTTTACCCTGTTCCCTGTACCTTTGAGCGGTTTGACACGGCACATTCTGCGGGCTACGATGCGCAAAGTTTTTCAGCTATGATTTCAGGGTGAACAGGGCGGCTCCTGCGGATTCGCGTCCGAGCCTTTGACGGTGCTGGCCTGTGCCATCCGCCTCCGCCATTTACGAAGTTATGGGATTTCAAACTACGGCAATTCACGCTGGGCAGGAGCCTGACGCGACGACCGGCGCGGTCTCCGTGCCGATCTATCAAACTTCGACCTACGCGCAGGAGGGACTCGGCAAGCACAAAGGCTTCGAGTACGCGCGCACGCAGAACCCCACGCGCCTCGCTCTCGAACAGAACATCGCCGCCCTCGAAGGCGCACGCTTCGGCTACGCTTTCGCATCCGGCATGGCCGCCATCGATGCGACGCTGCGCCTCGTGCGGGCGGGCGACCACGTCGTCGTCTCCGATAACACCTACGGCGGCACCTATCGCCTTTTCTCGCGCGTGCTCTCGAACTACGGCATCGAGTTTACCTACGTTGACACGTCGGACGCGTCGAACGTCGAGGCCGCGATTCGCGACAACACGCGGATGGTCTTCGTCGAGACGCCGACCAACCCCGTGATGATGGTGACTGACCTGCAAGCCGTCTCCGACATCGCGCACGCGCGCGGCGCGCGGGTCGTGTGCGACAACACGTTCCTTTCGCCCTACCTGCAACGCCCGCTTGAGTTCGGCGTGGACATCGTGCTGCACTCGACGACGAAATATCTGAACGGCCATTCGGACAGCGTCGGCGGCGTGGTCGTCCTGAACGACGAGCAGGACGCCGAGTGGCTCAAGTTCATCCAGAACAGCGTGGGCGCGATCCTCTCGCCCTTCGACTCGTGGCTCATCATGCGCGGCACGAAGACGCTCGCCCTGCGCATGGAGCAGCACGACCGGAACGGCCGCGCCGTCGCCGCCTTTCTCGAAGAGCACCCGAAGGTCGAGAAGCTCTACTATCCGGGGTCGCTCTCGCACCGCCAGCACGATCTGGCGAAGCGGCAACAGCGCGGTTTCGGCGGTATGGTGGCCTTCGATGTCGGTTCGCTCGCGAACGCGCGCGCCGTGCTCGAAGGCGTGCTGCTCTGCACGCTCGCCGAAAGTCTCGGCGCGGTTGAGACCTTAATCTCGCACCCTGCGACCATGACGCACGCCTCCGTGCTTCCCGAAACGCGCGCCCGCCTCGGCATCACCGACGGCCTCGTGCGCATCTCCGTCGGCCTCGAAGACGTGGACGACATCATCGCCGATCTCGATCAGGCGCTTGGGAAAATTAAGTGACAGGTGACAGGTGACAGGTGACAAGATAAACTCTTGATTGTCTTATCACCTGTCACCCGTCACCTGTCACCTGTCACTTGCTTATGTTCGTCGAGCTACACGCACAAACCGATGTCGGCCGCGTCCGGCAAGGCAACGAGGACAACTTCCTCGTGCTCGATCTCGCTTCGGGAGCGAGTTGGAGCGGTTCGGACGGCCTGGCCGAGCCGCCCGAGGGAATCCGAAGTTTTGAAGTGGGCGGCGAGGGGCTGGTGCTCATCGTCTCGGACGGGATGGGCGGCGCGCTCGCCGGCGACGTGGCGAGCCGGATGGCCGTCGATAGCGTGCGCGAGATGTTGACCGAAGACGACGAGCACAAAACGGACGATCAGGGTGCGCCCGTCGCCCTCGTCGATTGCCTGCGCAACGCCACCGGCTACGCCAACTACGCCATCCACCGCAAGAGCCTCGAAGACCCGCGTTGCAGCGGCATGGGCGCGACGCTCACCGCCGCCGCCATCTCCGGGCACTCGATGGACTTCGTTCAGGTCGGCGACAGCCGCGCCTACGTCATTCGCGGCGACGAGATCAAACTGGCGACCAAGGATCAATCCCTCGTGCAGCAACTCGTCGATGTCGGCCAGATCACAGAGGAAGACGCCGAGACGCACATGTTCCGCAACGTCATCCTTCAGGCGCTCGGCGCGCAGAGCGATCTGACGCCCGTCATCTCGCGCGTCCGCCTCCAGCGCGGCGACATCATGCTGCTCTGTAGCGACGGGCTTTCCGGCAAGATGCGCGCCGAAGAGATGCTCCAGATCGTCGCCGATAGCCACGGCGACCTCGCCGCGGCCTGCGACGCCCTCATCAAAGAGGCCAACAAGCGCGGCGGCGAAGACAACATCACGGTCGTCCTCGCGCGATTCGACGGCGAAGAACTCACCGCCTCCGCCCTCGAACCGATCACCGTCGAACTCGCCGCCCTCGAAGACGACAAGACCCTCCCCGGCATGGAAGACGACACCTCGCCCATACCTTGAAACAAGGGGAAAAGGGTAAGGGGTAAGGGGTAAGGGGTAAAGGCTTAAGACAAAAGCGGGGCGCAGCCATTCGATGCTGCGCCCCGCTTCCTGTGTTTACCTTTTCCCTTTTCCCCTTTACCCTTTTCCCCTTCCCCCTTACCCCTTACCCTTTTCCCTTTGCCCCTTTCCCCCTTTGGTCTTACTCTTCCCTCGCTTCCGGCAGCGCGCTCGGACGCCAGTCGGGTGCCGATGGGGCGCGGCGGACGTAGATCGACGCTCCGCGAACGCTTTCGACCACCACGCGCGCGCCGTCCTCCAAAGGTTCCTCGCCTTCGGCCGGGTAGGCCGTCCACGTCGAGCCGTAGACTTTCACCGCGCCTTCGAGGAGCGCGCCGCGGCTAGCGGCGACGACCGTCCCCACCTGCCCCGGCAGCGATTCCGCGCCGGTTTTATAATTGCCTTCGTCCGCATGGCGCGTGAGATACTTCGTGAAGATCGTGCGCGAGGCGGCGGTCAGCGCAATCGAGACGACGAAGAAGATTAGGAATTGGAAAGGGTAGCCCGCACCGGCAATCGCGGCGAGCGCGGCGGCAATCGCGCCCACCCCGAACCAGAGCAGCACGAAACCCGACGTAAAGATTTCGGCGACGATCAGGATCACGCCGAGCACCACCCACAGGATCCACACGAGGTCGCTCATCACACTCCCGTTTCAACCTTTCAATAAATTCTTCATGACAAACCAGACGTTGGCCGGGCGTTCCGCCAGCCGCCGCATGAAGTAAGGATACCAGTGCTTGCCGTAGGGCACATAGACGCGCATGTTATAGCCGTCGGCGCGGAGTTGCACTTGCAGGTCGCGCCTGACGCCGTAGAGCATTTGAAACTCGAAAGCCTCTTTGCTGATGCCCTCGCGGGCGGCATGGTTGATGGTCGCTTCGATCATGGCCGGGTCATGCGTCGCGATGCCGTGATAGACGCCGCTCGACAAAAGCGTCCGCATCACGCGAACGTAATTTTCGTCCACGTCGCGCTTGTCCGGGAAAGCCACTTCGGGCGGTTCGTTGTACGCGCCCTTGCAGATGCGTATGCGCGCCGGAATCTTCAAGAGGTCTTCGACATCGCGTTCGGTGCGCCGCAAATATGATTGCAAAACGATCCCGACCGTGTTCAGGTCGAACTCCGCGCGCAGGCGTTTGAAGATGTCTATAGTCACCTGCGTGACGCTCGACTGCTCCATGTCCACGCGGACGAAATTGCCCCGCCGTGCCGCTTCCGCCACCACTTCGCGCGCATTGCGATAGGCCAGTTCGGGGTCTATTTCCAGCCCGAATTGCGTCAACTTGATCGAGACGTTCGAGCGTATGCCCGTCTCGTCGATGGCCGCGAGCACGCGATTATACTCACGCACTTCCTCTTCCGTCTCGGCGTGGCTGGCGACCGATTCATTAAGATGGTCGAACGACGCGCTCGCGCCGCGCGCGTTAATCTCACGTATCGCGGCGACGGCTTCGTCCATGTCCTCGCCCGCCACGAAGCGCGTCGTCATCTTTTTAAACGGGCTGAAGCGCGTGGCGAAGTCCTTCAATCCTTCGTGCCTTGCCAGATACAATAGTGCGTTTCTAGTTACCATTTATTTCTAAGCGACGAGCGACGGGCGACAGGCGGCATGTCTTGGGACGGCCGGAGCAATGACTGGTAGCCTCTCGCCCGTCGCTTGTCACTTACAACTCCTATGTTATGCTTGGCGGCGATCCGCCTTTGCTCTCTTTCAAACAACCTTGCCAAACATCATTGCACAGACGCGGTTCTGGAAGGACATTTTTCCCGGTGCGCTGGAAATTGCTCATCATCACTTCTCTGGTCGCCGCCCTCATCAATACGGGCGGGATGCGCGCGCTCGCCTACTGGACGATTGACGACACGGCGTGCTTCCCGACACCCGGCCCCGCCGCGATCTTCTCTGTCTTGGCCGTGCCAATTCTCTTCATTACCCTCGCCTGCATTTTCGTTTACCGCCACACGGCGCGCCGTCGCAAACTGCAAGCCGCGCTGACCGCCCTTTTCGCGCTCGTTTTGACGCTCGCAGCCCTCTCCGCGTCGCCGATGTTCATCAGTTTTTGAAGTCTCTCGCGCGCCGTTCGCTCGTTCGCGGCATCGAACGCGGCCTCAGCCCGGACAGGGCGCGCCTCACTGTCGTCAAGCTATTCCGTCAAACTATTCAACCCGATCTCTTTTTGCACGGGGCGCAGCGCGTCTATACAGAAGCGTATGTGTTCGTCGAGCGAGACGCCCAGCTCGGCGACGCCCTGATGAATGTCTTCGCGGTTCACCGTCCGCGCGAAAGCCTTGTCCTTGAGTTTCTTCCTGACGGACGAGACTTCCATGTCGTCCAAACTCTTCGACGGGCGCACCAGAGCGCAGGCGACGAGGAAACCGCAGAGTTCGTCAGTGGCAAAGAGCGCGCGAGCCAGCGGCGTGTCGCGCGGAACATTCGTGTAGGTGGCGTGTCCCAGAATGGCACGGATGAAGTGGTCGGGATAGCCGCGCCCGCACAGTATAGTCGCGCCCTTGAAAGGGTGCTCGTCCGCGCCGGGAAACATCTCGTAATCGAAATCGTGGAGAAGGCCGACCATGCCCCATTCGTCAACGTCCGCGCCCGCATCGCCGTAGCGCGCGGCCGCGGCGCGCATCGCCGTCTCGACGGCGAGAGCATGGCGGCGCAGGCTGTCGCCCTTCGTGTATTCGCAGAGCAGTTCCCAGGCGTCCGTGCGATCAGGCATGACCCTTTACCTTCGACCCGAAATTAACTGGCGGCTTGTGGGTTGGCACGTTTCGGAGTTTCTCACGACTTGCCGTTTTATGACAACAGCGCGCCCCGGAATTGTGCGCTTGCGACTGTTTTCCTTCATCCCTTACAATGCCGCAAGAAGGTTTCGACGAGTTTCCAAGCGCCTCCGATGACATATCTCCTGCTCGCAGCTTTAGCAGCCTACGTCAACGCCGCCGTCCACGCGATTCTGGCGTTCGCCTACAAGCGTCGCTCGGTCGAGCGCGTGGCGGTCGTCTCGCTCGGCATCGGCTTCGCGCTGCACACGGGGGCGTTCCTCGGCGACTGGATACAGGATGGACGCTATCCTCTGTTCGGCCTGCGCGAGACTTTATCTTTTCTGGCGTGGACGCTCGTCGTCGCCTACGGCATGGCGCACTTCCGCTATCAGGTCAAAGCGCTCGGTACGTTCCTGATGCCGCTCGTGGCCTTTCTCGTCACGGCGGCGATGCTCGTGCGTTCGTCCGCGGATGCGCGCGCCGGGACGGTGGCTGAGGGCGCGGCCGGGTGGGTCTTTCCCATCCACACCACGCTCCTGATCTTTTCCTACGCCGCCTTCTTCGTCGTCTTCGCCGCGAGCGCGATGTACCTCTGGCAGGAACGCGAGTTGAAATTGAAGACCTTCTCCGCGCTCTTTCATCGCCTGCCGTCGCTGACGACCGTTGACGACATCGGATCGACCGCCGCCGGTATCGGCTTCACGCTCCTGTCGCTCGGCATCGTCACCGGAGCGATCCTGTCTTCACAACAGACCGGGCGCATCTGGCACAACGACCCGAAGGAGGTCTTCGCGCTCATCACCTGGCTGCTCTACCTGACGATGATTCACTACCGCACGCAATGGCGCGGGCGCAAAAGCGCGCTCGTCGGCGTGGCCGGTTTCGGCCTCGTCCTCTTCACCTTTCTCGGCACGCGCCTCATGGGCGGCTATCACGTCTTTGGATAGTGAGCAGTAAGCAGTAAGCAGTGAGCAGTCAAGACAAACTGCTTTTACTGCTCACTGCTTACTGCTTACTGCTCACTTTTTATGTCAATTATTCTCGTCGGACTCAATCATAAAACTGCGCCGGTGGAGGTGCGCGAGCGTCTGGCCTTTACGGACGAGGCGTGCGCCGAAACTTTGCAGACGCTGGTTGACGGCGAGTTGATCAGCGAGGGCTTGATCGTCTCCACCTGTAATCGCGTCGAGGTGCTCGCGGCGACGCGCGGCGTGAGCGGCGAAGAGGGGACGACGCGCATCAGTTCCTTCCTGAGCGAGACGCGGCGCGTGCCGAACAAGTTTTTCGGCGAGCATCTCTACACGCACGCCGACGAGGAGGCCGTGCGACATGTTTTCCGCGTCGCCTCTTCGCTCGATTCGATGGTCGTCGGGGAACCGCAGGTGCTCGGACAGGTGCGGCGCGCCTACTCGAACGCGGTCACGGCGGGCACGGCGGGGCGCGTCCTCCACCGGCTCGTCCATCACGCGCTGCACGTCGCCAAGCGCGTGCGCTCGGAGACGGGGATCGCCGCTTCGGCCGTCTCGATCAGTTTCACGGCGGTCGAACTCGGGCGCAAAATCTTCGGCTCGCTCAAGGGCACGACCGTGCTCGTCATCGGCGCGGGCGAGATGGCCGAACTCGCCGCGCAACATCTGGCGAGCGCGGGCGCGTCGCGCATCCTCGTCACCAACCGCACCATCGAGACCGCCGAGCAACTCGCGAACAAGATCAAAGGCACCGCGCTCGACTTCTCAACGCTCCCCGCGCATCTGGCCGAAGCCGACATCGTCGTCTGCTCGACGGCCGCCGACGAATACGTCGTCACGCAGGAGATGGCGCGCGAGGCTCTGGCGGCGCGGCGGCAGCGTCCGGCCTTCTTCATAGACATCAGCGTGCCGCGCAACGTAGACCCGTCGGTCGGCGAACTCGATAATTTGTTCGTCTTCGACGTGGACGATCTGGAAGCGGTCGTCGCCTCGAACATACGCGAGCGCGAGCGCGAGGCCGAACGAGCCGAGTTGATCGTCGAATCCGAGGTCATGCAGTTTCAACAGGCGTTGCGCTCGCTCGATCTCGGCCCGACGGTGGCCGCCCTCCGCCAGAAATTGGAAGAGATCGCGCAGGCCGAACTCAAACGCCAGCGCAGCCGCCTCGGCGAGTTGACGCCCGAACAGGAGCGCGCCGTCGAAGCCCTGCTGATGTCCACCGTCAACAAAATTTCGCACCCCATCATCAATCGCCTGCGCCGCTCGCACGATACGGGCGAGGAAGAAAATCTCAGGGCATGGCGCAACACTTTCGGACTGGAAGAATGAAAGGTCAAAGAGCGGGGGGCGCTAGATCAGAGGCCGGAGAACGGGTAAGCTGCTTTGAACGGCCTCTGATCTAGCGTCCCCTTGCACGTTATGAGAGATCATTTCGTCATCGGCTCGCGCGGCTCGAAGCTCGCGCTGTGGCAATCGGAATGGGTCAAGGCGCGGCTCTCGGAGTTGCGCCCTGAAGCGGAGATTCGCATCCGGGTCATCAAGACTTCCGGCGACGTGATGCTCGACGTGCCGCTCGCCGTCATCGGCGGCAAAGGCGTCTTCACGAAGGAACTCGAAGAGGCTCTGCTCGCCGAAGAGATCGATCTGGCCGTCCACTCGCTCAAGGATTTACCGACGACCCTGCCCGACAACCTCGCCATCACGGCCATCACCGAACGCGAAGACGCGCGCGATGCGTTGATTCTGCGCGCGGGCGGCGCGGCGAAAGATCATTCGCTCTCGGGTCTGCCGCTGAATGCGGTCGTCGGCACGTCGAGTTTGCGGCGGCAGGGGCAGTTGAAGCACCTGCGTCCCGACGTGGTCATCAAGGATTTGCGTGGCAACGTGGACACGCGGTTGCGCAAACTGGACGAAGGCGGCTACGACGCGATCATCCTCGCCTCCGCGGGCTTGCGCCGCCTCGGCTTCGAGCGACGCATCGACGCCGCCATCTCTCACGCGGAGATGTTGCCCGCCGTCGGGCAGGGCGCGCTCGGCATCGAGACGCGCGCGAACGACACGCGCACCGCCGCGCTCGTCTCCCTTCTCGAACACGCCCCGACGCGCGCCGCCTGCACCGCCGAACGCGCCCTGCTCTTTGCGCTCGGCGGCGGCTGCCAGGTTCCCATCGCCGCGCACGCAATCGTAGAGGGCGACACGCTTCGGCTCGACGCCCTCGTCGCCGCGCTCGACGGCCGGAGAGTTATCCGCGACCGCATCGAAGACGACGCCGCGCACGCCCCCCGCGCGGGCGAAACGCTCGCCGCGCGTCTGCGCGAACACGGCGCAGAGGATTTGCTCGCAGGCTTAACAGTTTGAGCGCTGCCCGTTCAGTTTCCTCTTGACGCCGCATTCCCTGCGCCGCCGCACGCCATGACAACCGATTCACCTCGCACACAAAATCTCCCCTTGCGCGGGCGCACCGTCGTCGTCACGCGCGCTCTGTCGCAGTCGGCGGAGTTCGCCGCCGCGCTCGAACGCGACGGCGCGCGCGTCCTGCACTGTCCCACCATCGAGATCGTCGAACCGGAAAGTTTCGCGCCGTTGGACGAAGCCATCGAGCACCTCTACGGCTACGACTGGCTCGTCTTCAACAGCACGAACAGCGTGGACTTCTTCATGCGCCGCCTTGAGGCACAGGGACACGACGCCGGATTGCTGGACGAAATACAGGTCTGCGCCGTCGGCACGGCCACGGCCGACCGCCTGCGCGACGCGCGCGTCCATGTGGATGTCGTGCCCGGCGAGTTCAAGGCCGAAGGCGTCTTCGACGCGCTGGCGAATTATCTCGGCGGGCGCGAGCGTTTCACTAGTCTGAACTTCCTCATCCCGCGCGCCGCCGTCGCGCGCGACTACCTGCCGCGTGCGCTTGAAGAGGCAGGGGCTCGCGCCGATACGGTCGTCGCCTATCGCACCGTCCCGCCGAAGACGACCGACCGTGCGCGCGTCGAAGCGTTGCTCGTCGGCGGCGCGGTCGATTGCATTACCTTCACGAGTTCTTCGACCGTTTCTAACTTCGCGCAACTCTTCGACACGCACGACCTCGGCGAACTACTGAAAGGCATACGCGTCGCCTGCATCGGCGACATCACCGCGCGCACCGCCGCCGACTACAACCTCGCAACCCACATTCAACCCGCCGAATTTACGACCGCCGCGCTCGCACGCGCCATCGCGGATTATTTCTCGCAAAGAAGTTGAATCGCCCGCCGCAGCGGCACGCATAGGCCAGCGCCCGAGCGCACGGAGGAAGATGAGAAGACGGCACGTCGGAAGGCATCGGGAAATTTCAAATGTGAGATTTCTATGGCGTCGGGAAATTTCAAATGTGAGATTTCAAAGGCATCAGTAAATTTCAAATTTGAAATCTCACATTTGAAATTTCAAATGGCTTTACCCCGCATCTCCCGCGCGTCTCCTGCGTCCGCGTTTGCGTCTGCATTGATAGTCCCCCCGCGCCCGAACTCAATCGAAGCCGCCCCGCACACTTCTCAAAGTTCTATTGAAACTCAAACCGAACGCCGTATGCTAAACTGCGTTTATGGCTAAGGGACGGGTGTTGGTCATTGACGACGAGCCGCTCGTGCTGGAAACCCTGCGCGACGTGTTGACGGCGGAAGGGTTTGAAGCGGCGGTTGAAGCGGATGCGACGCAGGCGCTCCGGCGCGTCGAACAATTCCACCCTCTGGTCGTCGTCTCCGACGTGAAGATGCCCGGCCTGAACGGTTTCGAGTTGTTGCGCGAGTTGCGCGCGCGCCACCCGCAGATCGCCGTCATCCTGTTGACCGGCGAGGGTTCGGTCGAGACGGCTCTGCGCGCGATACAGGAAGAGGGCGCGTATCACTTTTTCGAGAAACCGATTGACAACGAAAAACTCTGCGCCGTCGTCGGGCGCGCGGTGGAGGAAGGCCGCGCAGAGCGCGACAGCCTCGTCCTCCGGCACGAACTGCTCGGGAGCGGCGCGTTCGGGAAACTGATCGGCAACTCCCCTCCGATGCAGCACGTCTACAAGCTCATCGAACAGGTCGCGTCCTCTTCGGCCTCAGTCCTGATCACAGGCGAATCCGGCACTGGCAAGGAACTCGTCGCGCGCACCATTCACGATCTCAGCCCGCGCCGCGAAGGCGAGTTTATCGCCATCAACTGTAGCGCGATCCCCGAAACGCTGATGGAATCCGAACTGTTCGGCCACGAGCGCGGAGCATTCACAGGGGCGGCCGCACGCCGTCAGGGTTGTTTCGAACTCGCCCATCGCGGCACGCTCCTTTTGGACGAGATCGCCGAAATGTCCGCGCTCCTGCAAGCCAAGTTGTTGCGCGTGCTGGAGGAGCGTTCCGTCCGTCGCCTCGGCGGTTCTCAGGAGATACCGATTGACGTGCGCGTGCTGGCGGCCACCAATCGCGAGCCGCACGAAGCCGTGCGCACGGGCGCGTTTCGCGAAGACCTGCTCTACCGCCTGAACGTCATCACCATCGAACTGCCTCCCCTGCGCCAGCGCAAGGAAGACATACCGCTCCTCGCGCAACATCTCGTCGCGCAACTCTCCGCGCGCCACGAACGCCCCGCGCGCCATCTCAGCACGGCCGCGCTCGAAGTGCTGCGCTCGCACCACTGGCCGGGCAACGTGCGCGAACTGCGCAACGTCATCGAGCGCGCCGTCATCATCTGCTCCGGCGAGGCGATTGAGCGCCACCACATCGCGCCCTACCC
The DNA here is from genome assembly GCA_035645695.1 of Pyrinomonadaceae bacterium. Classification (GTDB taxonomy): domain Bacteria; phylum Acidobacteriota; class Blastocatellia; order Pyrinomonadales; family Pyrinomonadaceae; genus JAIVJZ01. The sequence continues at coordinate 53,630 of DASQMC010000063.1, read as the reverse complement.
GCTCGACCAGCGCACCCGCGCCCGCGTCGAAGACACCATCACGCTCCCCGTCGGCACGCCCATCGAAGAGATGGAACGGCAGATGATCATGCGCACGCTCCAGAAGACCGACAACAACAAAACGCGCGCCGCCGAACTTCTTCAGATCAGCCTCAAAACCCTCCACAACAAACTCCGTCTCTACCGCGACCGCGGCCAACTCAACGACGCCGCGCAAACGCGCCCGACGCACGCACACGACGCACGCAAAACACACGAATAACCGGCTATGAAACGCCGCGCTCACCCGTTCGGGAAAATCCGCCTATTGTGCGTGCAGACCGCCTCGCTATAATCCCTCGAATGCGGCTAATGCGTTTTTCGATAAATGCCGCTACGGTCTAATATACGTTAGATGCCTTTGTTGAATGGCAAGCATAGGGAAATGAGTAGCCATTTCATTTTGCTGCGGAAGCGTATTTCTCGTCTCGCCGGGGCGTTAATCTGCGTCTCAATAATTTTACTGTTCCCTTGGAAAAGCCGGATCGCGCCATCGTGGAGAATCCAGGTGGTTGATGAGCAGGGGCGTCCAATCAAAAATTTAGCCGTCAGTCAGAATTGGGTTAACCCTAACTTCCAAATGCTTTGGTTGGAGGAAGATTTTAGGAGCGATGAAAACGGATTCATTACTTTGCCTGAGCGTAAAGCGTGGGGAAATGTCCTGCTCCGGCTCATCTCCTTCATGTGGAATCGGACTCAGGGTAATAAGCAGAATTATGACGCGATGGTTTTCGGGTGGGGCAATTTCTCAAGCGGGACTATCTACTATGTGAAAGGCAAAGAGTTGCCGGAAAAATTAATCATGCGGCGGTAGAGATTTCACTATTAGTCAGCGTCCAACAATGGTATGCAACCCAACCGCGAATAGCGTAGCTCTCATCCGCAAGACTTGGCCGTAGTAAGGTTGAGTGCGCGGCGGGTGATGCCGGGCAGGAAACCGCAAGGAGAGTCATGCAGACGATCTTTCCTATCCTTCGATACAATGATGCGCGCGGGGCGATTCAATTTCTCTGCGCGGCGTTCGGCTTCATCGAATTGTTCTCAGTCCCGGAGTCGGGGGCGGTCGTCCGGCATGCGCAGTTGAAACTCGGGACGAACGTCGTCATGCTGGGAACGGTCAGGCTCGACGATGGCATGGCAAGCCCGGAGGCGCTCGGTGTTTCAACGCAAGCCCTCTACGTGTATGTGGACGAACTCGACGCGCATTTCGAGCGTGCGCGAGCGGCGGGCGCACGGATCGTGAGCGCGCCCGTGGATACGGACTTCGGCACGCGCGAGTATCACGCTCGCGACGTTGAAGGGCATCTCTGGACGTTCGGCACGTTCCTCCCCGCATCGGATGGTGATAACTAGGCGGTGCTTATCGGATTACTTTCATTTGCAATATTCTCCTTATTCCTCGTGGGGACGGGACGCGCTCACTTAACTCCTGACTCCTGTTTTCCGACTCCTGTCTTCTATCTCCTGTCTCCTGCTTTCAGTTCATCGTTCCGCGTTCATACTTCCGCGTTTCCCTCTATGCGTATCAAATCGCTGATGCGGGCGAGATGATGGTCGTCGTGTTCGGCGATGAAGTAGGCGAAGTCGATGACGCGCATCGGCTGATTCAGGCGCGGGTGAAGGGCGGTGCGCCCCGCGTCTTGCGGGTCAAACTCTTCCAGACGCCGCACAAACTCGGCGCGCTCGGCGCGAAACGAGACTAGTATTCGTTCGATTGAATCGGCGTTGTGATTGGCCTCGTGCGTCCTGCGGTTTCCGAGGTCGGCGGGACGCAGGGTGGCGAGTCCGGCCGCGTAATCGTCGAGGCGGCCGAGGTCGAGCGCGCCCAGATCGAGCAAGTGACCTGCCTGTTCCTGCATTGACCACGCGTCGCCCGCGCGGCGCGTCAACACTTCGCGCGGCAACTTGAGGAGCCGATCTTCGAGTCGCGCGGGCGTGCCGCGCACGCGCTCCAGAACGTTCGGGAACATCGAAAGCGGCAGATCGAGCGTGAACTTCCGTTCAAACCAAATGTTGCGCGGCATCATCGGGCGTGCTCCTTTCCGCGTCACTTCCGCGCGCCGCTGCCGAGTTGTTTGATCAACTCGCCCACGGCCGCGTCGAGTTGCGAATCCCGCCCCGTGTATGTCTCGCCGATGGGGCGCGAGACCGTCACGTCCACGGGGCGCGGGTTCAATTCCATGTTCGTGCCGTCGGCCGCCTGAACCTTCATGCGCGGCAGGCGCACGCTCGAACCATCGATAAGCTGCTGATTCCAGGTATAGATGATCCAGCCGGAAGTCGGCTCGCCGACCACCTTGCCGAGTTTGAGGGTGCGATATCCTTCGGCGAAATCTTCGGCGTCGGACAGCGAATGCTGGTTTGTAACGAGGATGGTCGGCGATTCGAGCGAGCGTTGGCCGAGCACGGTGCGCGCGGGCGCGGAGGTTTGGCCGCGCGGCGTCATCGTCAGATAGCCGCGCCGCGAGAGCACGTCGATGGCATAGACGTTGACGAAGCCGCCGTTGTTGTTGCGCACGTCAACGACGACGCCCTCGCGCGAATGGTTCTCAACGTCGAGATCGACGTAGAGTTGCGCGAGCGAGGCCGAACCCATGTCGAACATGTGGACGTAACCGAGCCGCCCGTTGCTGATGCGCGAGACGTAAGCGCGATTGTCCTCGACCCACTTGCGATAGAGCAGGGCTTTCTCCGTCGCCGCGTTCACGGGGCGCACGGCCAGTTCGCGCCTCTCCGCGCCACCCGCCGCCGAAGACGTGACGGTCACGCTCACGCGGCGATTGATCTTGTAATTTAACAACTCGTCGAGGTTCGCGCGCGCGCCCGTCTCCTTGCCGTCGATGGCGACGAGGTAATCGCCGGGCTTGATCTCGCGTGCGAGCGCGGCGGGGCTGAGCGGTATGACCTCCGTCACGCGCAGGCGTCCGGTGGTCTCATATTCGTTGCGATCAAAACGCAGGCCGAGCCGCCCCGTCGCGGGCGTAGCTCCGGTAGGGGGCGCGCCGACGCCCGAGTGCGAGGCGTTCAACTCGCCGACCATGAGTTGCAACAGGCGGCGCATTTCGTCGGGCGTGCGCGCGCCCGCGATGCGCGGTTCGTAGTCAACGCGCACGGCGTTCCAGTTAACGCCGTGAAAATTCGGGTCGTAGAAATGTTCGTGCAGGTATGACCAGACTTGCCGAAACACCTCCATTTTCTCGCGCGAGAAATCCACGTCCATCTCCGCCGCGACCGCGAGTTGGCGCGTCTTGCCTTCGAGCGTGACGACGTTGATGCGTCCCTGTTCGATGTAGAAAATCTCTTTGCTGTCGGGCGAAAATTGCGCGAGACCCTTGAAGCCCGGCGTTGAGGTCAACTGCTTCGGCACGGCCGGTTCGCGCGCCAGTTCGTCGAGCGGGTAGGCGTAGAGGTTCTGCTGCCCGGCCGCGCTCGCGACGAGCACGACCCACTTGCCGTCCGGGCTGATCGCCTGATAGCTCACGTCAATGCCGATGGGCAGCAGGCTGAGCCTCTGGCGAATGCCTTCAAACGTGATCTCGACTCGCTTATCGCCCGTTTTCTTCCTTTCGTCCGCGGCATTCGGCGCGGGCGAGGGCGACGCCGTGGCGGCGGCGGGCGAAGGCGAGGGCGAAGCGGTCGGCGTTGGAGAGGGCGAGGGCGTTGTCGTGTCGCGCTGCTGCTGCGGCGTCGTCAAATTGCGCGGCGTTTCCTCGCGAAACAGATCGCGGAACTGGTCTTCGCGGAAGCGCGGCGTGCGTGGGATAAGGTCTATGCGCGCCACTTGAAAACTCTCCGTGCGCTGCCCCGTGTCGAACAGCATGTACGTGCCGTCTGGACTCCACGAGACGGTGTTGCTGAAGACGTTCGCCAGAAAACTGGCGGGCTGCGCGGCGACCATGGGCGCGCCCGTGCCTTCAAAAACGCGAACGATTTGCACGTTGCGAAACAACTTCGCCGCGACCGGCATAAAAGCGATCCAGCGGCTATCGGGCGACCAGTCGAAGGGACGGTCGGGGTTGAGCGGCGGCCTCTCGAAAATCCCGGTCGCCACCACGCGCTCATTTTTCGTCTCGACGTTCGCCACGCGCAGTTCCCTGCCCGCGCGCACGAAGGCGAGCATTTTCCCGTCGGGCGAGAAGCGCGGCGTCGCGTCCGCTTCGGCGGCGCGCGTTACCTGCGTCTCCGTGTTGCTCCCGAAGTCGTAGCTGAAGAGGTGCGGCGTGCCGTCGCGGTCGGAGACATAGACGAGGCGGCGGCTATCGGGCGACCATGCAACCTGCGATTCGTCCGCGGGGCTGACGGTGATGCGCGCCGCGTCGCCGCCGTCCGCGCTCGACGCGGCGAACACTTCGCCGCGCACGACAAAGGCCACCTTCTTTCCGTCGGGCGCGAGCGCGAACTCGTCAATGCGATCCGTGAGACGCAGGTGCTCGACAATCGGCTCGGCGGGCGCGCCGCGTCGCGTGATGGCGACCTCGCTCGCCGCGTTGTTCGACGTGTCCAGTTTCCAGATGCGGAAGTTGCGCTCGAAGACGATCACGCGCCCGTCGTTGGAGATGCTCGGCCAGAGCACGCGCCCGTCCGTGAATTTCGTGACGGCTTGCGCCGCGTCGGCCTGTCCGGTGCCGCGCCGCCAGATGTTCTGCGCACCATTGCGGTCGGAGACGTAGAAGAGGCCGCGTCCGTTTGCCTCCCACATCGGCCACATCTCTTTCGCGCCGCGCCTGGTGATCTGCTCATAGGCCGTGGAGGGCGCGTTCGTGTTTCCGTTCACCCCGCGCAGCAACCAGATTTCCGATTCGTCGATGTGGCTGCGCCCCTTGCGCCACCATTGACCGGAGGCGATGCCGCGCGCCGTGAAGGCCAGCGTCGTGTCGTCGGGCGACGGCGCGGCGAAGAATTCGTTCGTATAGCGATCCGCGCTCACCGTCATCGGCGTGCCGCCCTCGGGGCTGACGCGGAAGATGTCGTTCATGCCTGCGATGTCGCGGCTCGTCGAGGAGAAATAGAGCCAGCGGCCGTCGCGCGACCACGCGTCGAGTTGATCGTTCGCGTCGTCAAACGTCACGCGCCGCAGTTCGCCCGTGTCGAAAGAGAGCACGTAGATGTCGCCGTTGCCGGTGCGGTTAGAGATGAAAGCGAGCCGCCGCCCGTCGGGCGCATAGACGGGGCGCGACTCGTTGGCGGCGTGCGAAACGAGCAGGCGGGCTTCGCCGCCCGCGAGCGCTACCGTCCAGATGTCGCCGCCGGAGACAAACGCGATCTCGGAGCGATCCGGCGCAAGCGTCGGTTCGGTGAAATACGGGACGGGCTGCGGCGACGCGGCCGGCGCGGTGATTTGCGGGGCGGTCTTCGTTACGGCTTTATCTTCCTGCGCGCGCGCCACCGTCGCGGGCATTACATTGAGCGCGGCGAACAGGGAGAGCGCGAGCGAGCGCAGTTTTCTCAACAATGTCATTCGATCCTCCGGCGACAGAACCAAAAATGCTGAAAATGCTAAAAATGTATTTGCGGCAATTTCAACGCGCGGACGCGCGCGCGTGAAACGAATTTGAAGGCTTTCGGGGTTCAATATAACAGAGTTTAGGCGCGTCGCGGGAACGGGCTGGCGTGCTAATATCTCACGCCATGCGGCGAACGCTTCTCATCTTCGTTGACGGCCTCGGCATCGGCACGCGCGGAGCGCACAACCCCCTCGACCGTCTCGGCGACGCCCTCGCATCGCCGCTCGCCATTTTCACAGGGGAAGAACCGCAACTCCCGCACGATGGACTGCTCGTGCCGACGGACGCCTGCCTCGGCGTCGAGGGGCGACCGCAGAGCGCTTCGGGGCAGACGACGATCCTGACGGGCATCAACGCGCCAGCCCTGCTCGGCTATCACAAGCAGGGCTTCCCCAACGAAGCGATGCGCGAGATCATCGGCGAGCATTCCGTCTTCCTGCAACTCCGCCGCGCCGGAATCGAACCGAACACTTTCGCCAATGCCTACACGCCGCGTTTCTTCGAGACGCGCCCGCGCTGGGTGTCCGCCACGACGGTCGCCGTCGAAGCGGCGGGCATGAGCTTTCGCCGCCTCGAAGATTTAGAGCGCGGCGAAGCCCTCTTTCACGATTTCACGAACGAACTTCTCGTCGAAGCGGGCTTCCACCTGCGCACGCGCACGCCCACAGACGCGGCCGGGGCTTTGGCCGCGCTCGTCGCCGCGCACCGTTTCACGCTCTACGAGTATTTCATCACGGACAGAATCGGCCATGCGCAGGACATGGACGCCGCGCCCGGCGTCATCTCAAATCTCGCCGCCTTCGTGCGCGCCGTGCTTGAGCGCGTTGACCTGTCCGAGACGACCGTCATCCTCACGAGCGACCACGGCAACATCGAAGACTTAAGCATCCGCAACCACACGCGCAACCTCGTGCCGACGCTCGCGTGGGGCGCGCGACGCGAATGCGTCCGACGCCGCGTGCGCACGCTCGCAGACATCACGCCCACCATCATCGAAACCCTGACCGCGCACGAGGCCACCCACGCATGAGCGAAACAGAGCGAGTATCTCCCGCCGCCATCGCCACCCCGCGTCGGCAACGCCCGCAAGGCGACGGCAAAAATGATCGACGCGAAGTCTTCGGCTGGATGATGTACGACTGGGCGAACTCCGCCTTCTCGACGACGGTGGCGGGCGTCATGCTCGGCCAGTACGTGACGCGTCTCGCGCAGGTCGCGCTCGGCGAGAACGGCACGCTCTTTAGTTTCGGCTCGCTCGGCTCGGTCACGGCAAAATCCTTCTTCCCCTTCTGCATCTCCATCTCGGTCTTCCTGCAAATTTTTCTCCTGCCCGTGCTCGGCTCGATCTCCGATTATTCAAACTTGAAAAAACGCCTGCTCGCGCTCTTCTGTTATCTGGGCGTCGCCTCCACCTGTCTCATGTTCGCCGTGACGGGCAAGCTTTACGTCGCGGGCGGCGTGCTCTTCATCGTCGCCAACCTGAGCTTCGGCGCGGCGCTCGTTTTCTACAACGCGTTCCTGCCCGAGATCACGACGGAGGACGAGCGGGACAAAGTTTCGAGTCGCGGCTTCGCGCTCGGCTACGCGGGCGGCGGTCTCCTGCTCGCGCTCAACCTCTTGCTCGTGCAGGCCGCGCCCGCGCTCGGCATCTCGACAGGCATGGCCGTGCGCCTCTCCCTGCTCTCGGCCGGACTCTGGTGGGGCGGTTTCGCCCTGATCGCGTTCTCGCGTTTGAAGTCGCGCGCCGCGGAGCGTTCCCTGCCCGCGGGCAAAACTTACCTCACCGTCGGCTTCGGCGAACTTCGCTCGACCTTCCGCGAGCTCACCCGGCTACGACAGACGCTCCGCTACCTTGTCGGCTACCTGTTCTACAACGACGGCATCCAGACCGTGATCAGCATGGCCGGGATTTTTCTCGCGCAGGAGTTGTTCGTCTCGCGCGGGCTTGAGACGAGCGAGTCGTTCCTGATAGGGATTTTCCTGCTCGTGCAATTCCTCGCCGTGGGCGGCGCGCTGTTGTTCGAGCGCATCGCGAACATGCTCGGCACGAAGCGCGCGATCATGTTGTCGCTCGTTATCTGGGGCGGGATCGTGGTCTACGGTTACGGTTTTTTACAGACGACCGGGCAGGCGTGGGCGATGGCCGCGATGATCGCGATAGTGCTCGGCGGTTCGCAGGCGCTTTCGCGCTCGCTTTTCTCGCGCATGATACCGGCGGGACGCGAGGCGTCGTTCTTCGGACTCTACGAGGTTTCGGAGCGCGGCACGTCCTGGCTCGGGCCGCTCGTCTTTGGCGCGGTCGTCGGCGCGACGAACTCTTACCGGCAGGCGATCCTCTCTCTGATAGTCTTCTTCGCCGTCGGCCTCCTTATCCTGTCAATCACCGACACCGACAAAGCGATTCGCGAAGCGGGCAACGCGCTGCCCGGAGAGGCCGGACGGCAAGGAGAAACGATGAACGCGGAACGCGGAACGATGAAGTAGAAGACAGAAAACAAAATTCAGGAGTCAGAAGAAAGACGGCTGCGTTTTTATTCTGACTCCTGAATTCTGTTTTCTGTCTCCCAGCTTTTACTTCATCGTTCCGCGTTCCTACTTCATCGTTAGTTTTCAGTGTTGGCTGCCTGATGCGCGGCGCCCGCCCCCGTCCCCCGCGGAGCGTTCCATGCAGGCGTGTGAGCAGAAGTTGGATGAGGTGGCGCGAAGCGTCACGGCGCGCGACGCAGGCAACCATGTGCCGCAGGAGGCGCAACGCACCAGACGCTCGCCGCCCGCCTGCTTCGGTCGCGCCGCCGTCGCGCCGCCCGCCATTCCCTGACCGGCGCTCATGCCGCGCGCCTGGCGGACGACGCCGAGCACCCGGCGCGCGAAACTGAGGTACGGGCGTAGGCGCAGATAGACGATGGTGAGGAACGCGCCGAGGATGATGGCGACGATCAGGTATTTCAATCATTCTCCTTCGCGGCATTACGGGTCTGCGCGAGTTGGGCGCGCAAGTTCGAGAGCGCGCCGTTTGCGGCGTTGACCGTTTGCAGTTCTTCGATGCGCTTCTGCGCCTCATCGAGCGCGCCCGTCGCGATCAACGCCGACGCGAGGCTCTGCAAAGCCATTTCGTGCCGGGGCGCGGCGGCGAGCGTCTTGCGATACTCCTTGATCGCACGCTCCGGGTCGGAAGGCTGACCGAAATAGTAAGTCATGCCGAGCAGCGTGCTGACGTTCGTGTCCTCGGGTTTCGCCGCGAGAGCCTTGTTGTAATAGACGCGCGCCTCGGCGTATCGCGACGAGTCGGATGATTGTCCGAGCGCGAAGAGGGAGTTGCCGACGAGCACGGTCGTTTCGTAGTTTCCGGGGTCGGCCTCGTGCGCGCGTTTCAAAAGTCGCACGGCTTCGGGGAGCAGCGCGGGCTTGCCCGTGCTCAGTGCGTACATGTAAACGCCCTGCCCCACTTTCCGCTGGTATTCGGCGTCTTTCTGATTGGCATCGGCCTTCGCGATGAGATCGCGCATCTCCTCGTCGGTCGGCATGGTTGCGGCCGGGTCGTTCGCGGCGGCGGCGTTCGGAGTCGTACCCGCTCGCTGCCCGTCAGCCGCGCTACTGCGCGCGCGCGCTACCTCCCCGCGCAACTCCTCCAGTTCTTTCCGATCAATCGAAGTGGCGAAGAAAAACCCGATGACGCAACCCGCGACGAGGCCGCCGAGCGCGTAAAGAATCTTATGCGTGTTCACAACCAAGCGTGTTCCGGGAAACGGGATCTGAAACGGTACCGGCGGGCGAGTTTATCAGAACGCGCAACGAATGGCGACGCGCTCTTAGCGACGAAGCCCGGCGCGCAACTGCGTTTGCGGGGTAGAGTGGAAGGTTGAATTAATCGCCGGTCGTCGTGCCGCTGCCGTCGCCGGGCGAGGCTCCTTTATAAGGCACGTCGTCGCGGCGCCGACGTTCGGGCGGGTCGCTGTCGCGGCGGCGCGGCTGCGAGGCGGCCGGGTTGCGTCGATCAATCGCGCCGGGCGGAAGCGTCTTGCCGTGCACTGCCTCGGTCAGTATGCGTGTGATCTCCTGCGAGAGCGTGCGATGCTCGGCAGCGGCACGGCGACGCAGAGTTTCTTTCAGATCGTTCGGAACATACGCTCCAATGAAGACTCCCTTGCGGTTCACCATGCTTTTTAGACGCTCCTGAATTAAAGTCGGATTCTTAAAGCTCGTGTTTGTGAGAGACTACGCTTCGTGTGAAGATTGAAGCAATGGCCGTGCAGATGGAGAACAGGTCTGTAAGCCGAATTCTGTACTCCCACACTTTTAAGGATGCGGAAGCGGCGACCATTCATCTAGCCCAACCGTCGCCGGTTGGATCGAGCGACCTACCCGGAGGTCGTAGCGCGCGGGCTTCTCGGAAGAAGCCAGCGCGGCTTCGGGCGGGCAGCCCTGTTTGACGCCTCCCTATTTGGTCTTGCACTGCGAGGAGTTTGCCTGGCCGCGCATGTTACCACACGCGCCGGTGCGCTCTTACATTAAGCCCGAAGGCCGCACCATTTCACCCATCACCCGTCACCCGCCCCCAAAAGGGGACGCGCGCGTCGGCTGGTCTCTTTTCTGTTGCACTTGTCGTCACGCCGGTTAAGCGACGACTACTTAAAGTCGTCAACGTAACCCGCGCGCCCAGCCGTTAGCTGGCTCGCTGCCCTGTAGTGTTCGGACTTTCCTCCCCCGCAAGCTCTTGAGAGAGCACGCGGCGGCGACCGCCCGACCTGTTCTCCTGCACGACGCGTAAATTATAGCAAAGCATCGTTGAACGCGTACAGCGCGAATACGGAAGGGGCGGCGTATTGCCATCCCGACTTCCATATCAAAAGTGCGATTGCGTGACAGCAGGCCGCTTTCGACCCGTGTCAGCCGAAAAATTTGTAACCGACGCGGAGGCTCCGCAAGGCGCTGGTGGGGAGCGTGGAGATGAGCGCCCACGTCAGGAAAGCGTGCGAGAGCGCGAGAGCGTAGAGGTTGGGCGCGCGTTGATAGACTGTCGCCCAGATGAGACCGCCGAGGAAGGTTGCGCCCGTGAGCCACGGGTTCGGCAGGTGAAGCAGCGCGAAGACGGCGGCGACGATAAGGATGCTCGCGGCTCCTTTTCCGAAGACGAGTTGCGCGCGGCGGTTGATATACGATTGCAGCACGTACTGCTGCAAGAGCCCCCACGCAAGCCCCCAGACGGGGAAGCCTGAAATTGCCCAACCCGCACGCCTTTTGCCGAAACTAAAACTTCCGTCGAACCACAACCACCCGACGAGCGCGAGCGCGAGCGTACCCGCCAACATCGGAAGCAACAGCAGGCGCGCCGCGCGCATGAAATTATCCGTCCTCCAACCGAGTTCGCGAAGCGTCTCGCCCCGCAGGTGATGCGAATAGAGCATCAACGCGAAGGCGCACGCGATGGGAACGGCCAGCAGAGTTTTATGATTGCCGAGCGCGACGACCGCCCACTCGCCGACGACGACCGAACAGGCGATGGACGCGATCTCGCATACGGCCAGCGCACGCGACTCCGCGTCGGCGCGAGCGGGCAGCGCATCGCCGGTCTCGCTTGGCGACTGAATCAACGTACAGTCCGCCGCGGGCACGCCGCCCGCCCTTTCGGCTTCGCTCAATGCCGCCCCTCGCTTTCCCACCACGCGTCGGGCGCGGCGGAGTTAGCCGGGTTCGCCGACACGCCGAATTGTTTCGCCCCGCCGAACTCTTGCAGGGAGCGGCGCGTGCGGTCGTCGCCCGCGTGCATGGCGTAGACGCGCGCTTCGTATGTACGGTTCGGCGGGAGGGGCGGGAGGGTGAAGACGAACCCGTGATAGGCGTCCGGGCTGCGACCGGCCGCGTACACATCCGGTCGCGGCGCATCGGCCACGCGGCGGCTTACGAAATGCCCGTCGATGTAGAGATGCACCTCGACGCGTTCTCCGGGCGAGGCTTCGTTGACCACCCAGCCCGCGACGCCACGCTCGTCCGCCGCGTCAACCGACCCGCGAAAATACGGATTGAAGCTTGTGTAAGAGAAATAGACGGCGAGCGCGACGACGAAAAACGCTTCGATAAGCGACTTCGCGATGAGCGCATGCGAGAGGCGCGAGAGGCGCGCGTGCGGCATGGCAGTACTCGGAGGCAACTCACCGGCGGAGGTTGAAAGCGAATCGCCAGCCGGGAACGGTGAATAGCGTCTCAAGGGAATCTTCCTTCTATTCACGATTCTGGACTGGCGATTCGCCCTCAGCCTAAGGCTCGCGCTGGAGGGTTCTCACGCGCCGCAACGCGTCACTGGTTCTGGTACGTGTTGCCGTTCGTATCCTGATAAGACCACGTATGGGTGGTGGTCAGCGTCCGGTCTGCGGCGAGGTCAGGGCGCAGGCGAACGGTGATGAGCAGCACCGCCGTGTCGTTCGGGGCGAGTTCGGGGACGCGCCAGGTGATGCGACGCGAGTCGCCCGGAGCGTCCTGCGTATTCAGCGAGGGGTTCGAGTTGACGAACTGCAACGCATCGGGCAGCACCTCGGAGACGACGATGTTCTTCGCCAGACCGCCGCCCTCGTTGATGAGCACGAGACGGTAGAAGATTATGTCGCCCGGCGCGGTCGTGTCCGTCACCTGTTCGGTGCGCACGCGCACGCGCGGCGCGGCCACGGTGAGCACCGTGCTCGCCTCGCTGGCGGCGCGGCTGGTGCTCGTGGCAGTAGCCACGACGTTGTAAGCGTACTGCTGGCGGTCGGCGGTCGAGCGCGGAATCTCGACGCGCATGAGCAGCGGGAACTGTCCGCCGCGCGGATCGATCTGCGTCGTCTGTGTGATGCTCGGCTCGTTTTCCTGATGTTGGCCGTCGCCGTTGGTGTCGGCGTAGAGCGTCCCGCTGGGCGCGCCGGGGGCGGTTATGCGCAAGCCATAAGACTCGACGTAGTTGCTGGGATTGCGCACGAGGAACGGGATGAAGACCACGTCGCCGGGCGTGACGGTCAGGCCGGGCGAGACGGGGTCGATGCGCGCGCGCGGGACGCGACCGATGGCGATGCTCGGGCCGTCATAGTTCGAGGCCGTGGGCAGAGACGCCGTGCGCAACATGCCGCGCCCGATGGGGCCGGTGGCCGACAAAGCGTTCGGCACGGCGCGGAGTGTGACGGTGATCTCTCGCGAGGCGCGCGATTCGAGATCGCCGAGACTCCAGATGGCCGTGCGCGAAGGGTTGTCGTAGTAGAGCGGCAGCGGGCTTGCGCTGACGAGTTCGAAGTCGGTGCTGAAGACGAAGTCGGTGCGCGAACTGCGCGCGGACGCGCTGCCCGTATTGCGCACGGAGATCGTCTGCGTGAAGGTCTCGCCGGGCTGGACGCTCTCGCGCGTCACGCCGGACGAACCGGCGAGCGCGGCGGCGACGACCGTGATTGCGGCGTTCGACACGCGCTGGATTTGATAATCGGATTGCGAAGCGGCGCTGACTATGAAGGCGCGCTGCTGCCCGTCAGGCGATGCCTCGGGGATACGGATGTTCAGGAACACTTCGAGATTCTGGCCGCGCGCCAGTTGCGGTGTGACGAGAATCGGGAGTCCCGTGTCCTGCCCGCCCGAGGCGAGGCTGAACGTCGGCTGGAACTCGGCCGGCAAGTCCGTCCCCAGACGGAACTGGTCTTCCTTATTGCCGGTGTTGGTCACGGTGAGCGGCATTTGCACGGCCTGACCGGGCGATGCGGCGAGCGTGGCGTTGCGCAGTGCGAGATTAAGATTGGGCACTTGCTTGACCGTCAGCACGAACCCTTCCTGACCGGAGGGCGCGCTGTTGACGATTGGCGGAGCGCTCGTCACGCTCTCGTTCGGTTCCGCGCGCGCGACGACTAGGGGCGTCGGCAAAGGCGTCGGGCGCGCCGTTTGCTGGCGCGGGCGCGCGGGGGTGGGCGTCGGCGTCGGTCTCGGCGTCGCCGCCTCTACCGGCGGCGTGTTGACGGCGACTTGCGTGTCGGTATCCGTTCTCTGCGGCGTGTTACGACGCGCAGGGAAACGGCTGCGGCGGCTGCGGCGGGCGGGCGCGGTTGCTTGCCCGTCGGGGTTGGAGTTCTCGATGGTCAGCGTGGGCGTCCCCGCGGGCGGGGTCACGCGCGCAACCTGCGGCGTCGGCGTCGGCAAGGGTGTCGGGAGCGGTGTCGGGCGTGTGCGCGGGGGCGTCGATCTGGCGATCAGGCGCGGCGTCGGTGTGGGCGTCGCGCGGCTGGAGGCCGAGCGCGGCGTCGGCGTCGCTTGCGCGCGTTCCGTCACGGCGGGCGTGGCGGCCGGCTGCGGGGTTGCTCCGCGCGCGGCGATCTCCGTCCGGGCGGATTGCAGTTCACCCTCATAGATTTCGATGAACGGCGTGTCCCTGATGGTGCGCAGGCGCGTCACGACGCCCTCGGCGTCCGCCAGGCGGCCTTGCGCGATATAGGTGCGGCCGAGCCAGAGCAACGTCAAATCGGTGATGATGCTGTTCGGGTAATTCTTGAGAAAATCGCGGAAGATCGTGGCAGCCTGCTCAAAGCGACCCTGATTATATAGATTCTGCCCCTTGGTGAACATGGCCTGCTCCACATCGGGAGGTGTGTCGTCCTGTCGTAGGGCGGCGGCCAGCGTGTTGTGCGTCGCCGTAGGAGCGGCGGGGGTGTAGGCGAGGGCGGACGTGAAAGGCGCGCACAGAAGCGCAGCCGCAAGCGCGAGCGCGCTGAGTTTATGCTGCATCATGAAACCTGTAATCCTCCGGCAGGAAGGTACGAGAAGTTTTTCGACTGTTCCAAATGTAGTTAGTAAGCCCGCCCGGCGATCCGGCGCGGGCGAGTGAGTGAGCCTGTTTGAATATCCTTTTCCGGCGCGCGCCACTATACAACCTTCACACGCACCCGACAAGAAGCGAAATTTTCGACGGCACTGGCGCGAGCGAAGCCGCTAACGGCGGCGACCGACTTCAACGCGGTCGCCCGCCTGCAAACGCGGGTCGGGCACTCGCCCCGCCTCCACGTCATTCAACAGAAACTCCGTTCCCACCAGACGCCCGTCCGCGCCCTGACGTGAAACCGTGACCTTCACCTTGTTGTCCGCGCCGCGCGCCACGCCGCCCGAGGCGAGAATGGCCTGCGTGAGCGTCATGCCGGGATGGAAATCTTTCTGCCCCGGCGCGTTGATCTGGCCGCCGATGTAGAAGAATTCCTGCGGGCGCGCGGTGATGTTGATGATGTCGCCATGCGAGACGAGTTCGTTGAGCGCGGCGGAGTCGGACAGATCGATTGTTTTGCTCTGCCCCGTCGCGCGCGAGATAATGACGGCGCGGCCGGCCTCTGCGCGCGGGTTGGCTTCCGACAACACGACGTAGAGCGGCACGGCTTCGCGGCGCAGAATCTTCGCGCCCGGCTGGTCGACCAGACCGCTCACCGTGGCCGTGTGGCTCGCGTAATCACGGACGACGATGCGAAACTGCGCGCGGTCGAAGACGCCGCGGCGTTTCAGTTCCGCCGCGAGACGCGCAGCGATCTCGTCGGTCGTCATGCCGCTGGCGTTGAACGGTTCGCCCGCGAGCGGGTAGTCGAGCATGCCCGTGGACATGATCGTGTAGAGAGTGGAATCCTTCGACATGCCGCCAGCGAGGCGTATGTCGAGGATGTCGCCGATGCCCACGCGGTAGAGTTCGGTCGGCGGCAGGGCGGCCGCTCTGCCCGCCGGAGTGTTGGCGGAAGCGGCGGGCGAAAGAGCGGTCGCCGTGTTGGCCGCTTCGGAAGTTTTGTTCGGCGCGGGCGGCTCATACTTCGGCGGCGCGGGGATGCCAAGCGCCGAGGGACTGCCGTAGACCGGAAGCGGCGTGACCGTCGTCTTCGGCGCGGCATCGCTCGTGGCGTTGCCCGTCGCGGCCGCGTTGATGTTGTTCGGGGCGGCGGCGGAGGTCAGGACGGTCTGTATTTTTTGCGCTTCGGATTTCGCGGCGTCGCCCTTCGGCTCGTCGGCTTTGGGTTCCCTCTTCGGGGCGGGTTTAACAGGCGTCTCGCCTTTCGCGGCGTCCCTTTTCGCCTCGCTCTTTATCTCGCTTTTCGCGGGCCTCGAATTCACGGCGGGCGTATCGTCTTCCGCCGGGCCGAGGCGCGATTGCGCGCTCGCCGTCGTCGCCAACGGCACGCAAACCGCCAGCCCAAACATAATTGAAAACAGGACTTTACTCATAATGCACTCTACTTCCCTGCGCTTCGACGCGCGCCTCGCAACCGGGGCAATGGTCGCTTGGATGGCCGCATCGAAATCTTGGTTCAACGGGTTGGATGCCGCTCTCGTCGATATTCCCGACGGCGCACGCCTGGTCGAGGTTCCGGTCACACCATCCCGCCATTTAGATTAAACGACGAAAACGCCTCTTTTCGCAAAGTTACAATTGTCAATTTTTCCTGTCGGTTTCTAAATTTACCTGAAAAGGCCGGTGCGACGGGCGACTTTTTATGTGAACCGCGTAAGTTGAAGCGTCTGTCGGGCGAGCACGTGAGGCGCGGGGAGCGAGAAGCGGTTTGACGTAAGGTCGTCGGGACACCGCACTAACCGCACCGCGCGCGATACGGATTCTACTCTCCGCTTTTCGCGGCCGGCAAGTTTTCCGGCGAAAACAGGTGCGGCCAGCGACCGCCGAGTTCCGCGCGCACGACTTCCTCGGCGTCGTCGGCCGTCGTCGAGTCGAGGCACAGGTTGGCGATCTCGCCCGCGCTCGCCGCGTCCACTTGCGCCAGCGTCCGCCGCACGCGCGGCATCGCCGCCGCCGCCATGCTTAGCACGCGCGCGCCGAGGCCGACGAGCACGAGGGCGTAAGCGGGCGTGGCGGCCATCTCGCCGCAGACAATCGCCGGGATGCCTGCCGCGCCCGCCGCCTCGATGGTTCGCTTGATGCTATGCAGCACGGCCGGGTGCAACGTGCGAAACCAACCGGCCACCTCGTCGTTGCCGCGATCCACGGCGAGCAGGTATTGCACGAGGTCGTTCGTGCCGAGACTGAAGAAGTCCACTTCTCGCGCGAGTTGTTCGGCCACCATGACGGCGGCGGGCACTTCGATCATCGCGCCGATTTTCAGTTCGCCCGCCTCGCCCCCTTCCGCAGTGAGACGCGCGCGTTCCTCTTCGATGATGCGGCGCGCGCGTCTGACTTCCGACACGTCTGAGATCATCGGCAGCACCACGTCGAGCCGCCCGTGCGCGGCCGCGCGCAGCAGAGCGCGTACCTGTGTGCGCAACATGTCTTCGTGGCGGAACGAGTAGCGGATCGCGCGCAGGCCGAGCGCCGGGTTGCGTTCCGTCTCAAAATCCCCGGCGTTGTGCTTGTCGCCGCCGAGGTCGAAAAGACGCACCTTCGCGCCGTCCACGCCTCCGAGCGCGGCGATGTCCGTATAGGCCGCACACTGCTCGTCCTCTGTGGGTGCGCCGCCATGCTGCGAGAACAGAAACTCCGAACGGAACAGGCCGATGCCCCGCGCCCCGTAGCGACGCACGCCCTCATATTCCGGCGGCAACTCGACGTTCGCGCGCAGGATGATCTCGATGCCGTCGGTCGTCAGGAGCGGCGCGCTCCCGCCGTCGTCGGCAAAGCCCGCGCTCGCCTGGACGAGTTTGCGCGTATCCCTGAAATGCTCGACGGTCGCGCCCGTCGGGTGCAGGACGGCCTCGCCGCGCCCCGCGTCTATCACGATCTCGTCGCCCGTGCGCGCGTGGCGATAGAGGTCGCGCAAGCCCACGATGGCCGGGATGCCGAGGCCGCGCGCGATGATCGCGGTGTGCGAAGTCCAGCCGCCCGCATCGGAGGCGATGGCGCGGATGTGCGAGAAATCGAGTTCCGCCGCCGCCGACGGCAACAACTCTTCCGCCACGACGATGGCATCCTGAACGAAACGGCGCGACTGCGCTTCGCCGCTCAGGGCGACGAGCAGGCGACGCGTCACGTCTTCAATATCGGAACTCCTCTCGCGCAGGTAATCGTCTTTGATCTCGGCGTAGACGGCGAGCAACTTGTCGGAAGCGACCTTGACCGCCCACTCGGCGTTGGCGCGTTCCCGGCGGATGTAATCTTCCACCTCGTCGAGCAGCTTGCGGTCTTCGAGCATGAGGAGTTGCGCGTCGAAGATGTAGGCGTGCTCCGCGCCGAGCGCGATTTCGGCGCGGCGTTTGATGGCGAGCAATTGACGGCGCGACAGGCGCACCGCCGCCTGAAAACGAC
Source organism: Pyrinomonadaceae bacterium (assembly GCA_035645695.1). GTDB lineage: Bacteria > Acidobacteriota > Blastocatellia > Pyrinomonadales > Pyrinomonadaceae > JAIVJZ01. The sequence goes on along the minus strand of DASQMC010000063.1, from coordinate 35,867 downwards.
GCACCTCGCGTTTGATGTCGTCGGCTTCGAGCGTCGCGCGAAAGATGTTGCCGCGCCCGCCCGTGTGGATGCGCAGCACGCGCCCGACCGCCACGCCCTCCGAGACGGCCACGCCGCGCCAGCGCATCTCCCGCCTGCCTGTCTTCGCGCGCCTGCTCATGCTTCCCGTTCTTCCCCGAACCCGTCCTCGATCAACTCACACACCGCGCCCGACGCCTCCGCTTCGTCCGCGCCTTCGGTCGTCAGACGCAACTCCGTCCCGCGCGAGGCCGCCAGCAGAAGCACGCTCAAAATAGACTTGGCGTCGGCCATCGCGCTGCCGTCCATGCGTTCGAGCCGGACGCTGCTGCGGTAGGCGCTCGCCGTGCGCACGAGGCGCGCCGCGGCGCGGGCGTGCAAACCCAGACGATTGACGATCACTATGCGCTTCTCCAACATCCCTTATAGTTCCGGGCGGCGTCTTTCGACGTTTAAGCGCCGGCCTGCAATTCCGCCATCCGCGCATATTTCTTCTGGCGCGCCTATTTCTTCCTCCGCGTTTATTTCTTCTTCGGGGCGGCGAGCAGTTCGCCCGCGAGATGGATGGCCTGTTGTCCCTGATCGCGGACGCGCCCGGCGACGATTGCCAGCGGCTCGGCATCAGTCTGGCTCGCCAGTTTGATCACCATCGGCAAATTCACGCCCGTCACCACCTCCACCTCGCCTTCGACGAAGAACATGGAGGCGATGTTGGTCGGTGTTCCGCCGAACATATCCGTCAGGATCAGCACGCCGTTGCCTTCGGAGACGCGCCCGATGGCGCGCTCGATCTCGCCGCGCGCCGCGTCCACGTCGTCGTGCCAGCCGATTGAAATGGCCGCGATCTGCGCGACGGGGCCGATGATCATCTCCGCCGCCGCGAGCAGTTCGGTCGCCAACTGCCCGTGCGTCACGATTACCCCGGCCACGCGTCGCGGCTGGTCAACTTTTCCGGCTTCATCCATATCACGCTCGTCTCCAACTTTTTTATCGCCCGACCCCGTACATCCGCGCCGGGCAAGTGTACCGGGGCGGTCAAATATCGTTGGCGATGTTGCCCATCAAATAGCCGCCGACGGCCGCGTTGACGCCGACGATGCGCGCGATCAGTTTCAGTTCGTTCTGGTCGAGCCAGATGCCGCCGCACGTCTCGCACTTATCGATCAGCACCAGATCGTAGATGATCAGTTTCTTCATCGTGCGCCCGTCAATCGGGCACACGCGCACGATCTCGCGCGACGGGTTGAGGTTATCGGTGCAATCGGTGCAGACCAGAAAATCGTGCTCGATGGAAACGTCTTCGAGTCTGTAATCACGGCGACAGCGAATGCAGTCTTCATTTTCGCTCATACGTGTTTCTCCCTGTGCTTTCATCACCGGAACGAATCAACGGGAAGCGCCGCCGCCCTCACGACCGGCCGCGCCTTTTCCGGCGGCGCGGCGCGGGCGCGTCTTGCTCACGTCGCGATGGACGGCCGTGGCGTTGAAGCCCTCGCGGCGGAGACGACGCGCGAGGGCGTTGGCAACCATCACGGAGCGATGCCGACCGCCCGTGCAGCCGACGCCGACCGTGACGTAAGACTTGCCCTCACGCTTGTAGAGCGGCAGCAAATAGTCGAGCAATCCGCCGAAGCGTTCGAGTGTTTCGGTCGTCTCGGTTTGCCTCTTCAGAAACTCTACGACGCGCCGGTCGTTGCCGGAATAGGGGCGCAGGTCTTCGACGAAGTGCGGGTTCGGCAGGTGGCGCACGTCGAACAACAGATCGAGGTCGCGCGGCCCGCCGTACTTGTGGCCGAAGCTCAAGACCTGCACGCGCATCGGCGTCCCCGCGCGGTCGGGGCTGAAACGCTCGATGAGATAACGGCGCAGGGTGTGGACGTTGTGCTCGGAGGTATCGATGATGAGGTCTGCGTGCGCGCGTATGTGCGCGAGCGCGGCGCGTTCGGCGCGGATCGAGGCGAGCAGGCCGTCGCCCGTGTCGGCCGGGTGCGGGCGGCGCGTCTCGCTGAAACGGCGTTGCAAAACTTCGTCGGAAGCCTCGAAGAAGATGACGTTGACGGCGAGGCCGCTCGCCCGCCGCAGTTTTTCCAGTTGCGTCTCGAACTCGCTCAGGAAGTGGCCTTCGCGTATGTTGATGACGAGCGCGGCGCGTTTGATGCGCGCCTCGCGTTCGTCGTCCTCATCGTCTTCGGGCTGCACGAGGCGCGCGAATGTCGGCAGGAGCGTCAGCGGCAGATTGTCCACGCAGAAATAGCCGAGGTCTTCAAAAGCATTCGTCGCCGACGACATCCCAGACCCGCTCAAACCCGTGATCACGACGATGTCGGGCGCGGCGCTCGCCGCCGCCGCGGGTTTAACTGCTCTTTTTTTCCGGCTCATCGGTTGTCAGTTCCGCCTGAGGCCGCCGTGCCGCTGCTGCTGCCGCTGCGCCTCCGGCGTCTTGTCTCGAAGAATCTTCGGCCGCGCCGCCGCGGTCGTCACCATCGCGAAGCATGCGTGTGTGGCGCGCGACGAAATTCTCAGCCGCATTGTAACCGCGCAGGCGTAACAAGTGAACGCGCAGCGCGGTTTCGACGAGCGTCGAGAGGTTACGACCGGGGCTGACGGGCAGCAGGACGTGCGGCACGCTGACGCCGAGAATCTCCACCGTGCGCTCGTCAATCCCGAGGCGTTCCACCTCGCGCGCGTCCCTCCAACGTTCGAGCCGGATCGACAGTCCCACCCCCTTCGGGCCGCTGACGGCGGCCACGCCGTAGAGGTCGCGGACGTTGATGATGCCGAGGCCGCGTATCTCCATGTGCTCGCGCAAAAGTTCCGGCGCGCTGCCGAGCAGGTAATCCGCGCCGAGGCGTCGCACCTCGACCAGATCGTCCGCGACGAGACGATGACCGCGCACGATGAGGTCGAGCGCGCACTCCGACTTGCCGATCCCCGATTCGCCTTCGATGAGCACGCCGAGGCCGTAAGCGTCGAGCAGCACGCCGTGGCGCAACTCGCGCGGGGCAAGCGTCTCGCGCAGGTAATCAGTGACGACGCCGATGGCGACGGAACTGACGAGCGTGGTTTGTAACAGTGGCAGACCAGCCCTCTCCGCCGCTTCGACGAACTCGGCGGGCGGCGTCTGCTCCTTCGTCACGAGAACGCAACTGATCGTTTCAAGCGAAAGATTGTCGATGGCCGCGCGCCGCCCGTCAGGAGTGAGTTGACCGAGAAACAGCACTTCGCTCTGCCCGATGATCTGCACGCGCCCGGCGTGTATGTAATGCGTGAAACCGGAGAGCGCGAGGCCGAGCTTCTGAATGCGCTCCGAAGTGATGCGGCGCGAGGCCAGCCCCCGCGCGCCCGCCAGCACGCGCAATTCAAGGCGCGCGGGCGCGTAGGCCACGAAGTCGCCCGCGCTGATCGAGGGCTGTGCGTTCGCGTCGCTCATTTAGCGGCCGGGGTTGCGGCGGCGGCCGGGGCGGGCGTCGCGCCCTCGGGGCTGGCCGCGCGGGTGATGATGTTCAGTTCGATCTCCACGAAGTCGCCGAGATAGGCCGGATTGTCCTGGCGGCTGTAGTTGATGCCGTAGACCTTCCGGTTGAGCGACGTGCGCGCCGTTGCGCCGAGCGTCGTCTTGCCGGTCTTCTCGTCTTTGTGGATGCCGTTCACTGTGAACGGCAGCGCGATCTCCTGCGAGATGCCGTGCATGGTGAACGTTCCGTGGGCGATAAAGTTTTTTCCCTTCTTCTCGATGCGCCTGCTGCGAAAAGTGATTTCGGGAAACTTCTCAACGTCGAAAAAGTCCGCGTTGCGCAGGTGCGCGTCGCGACGCTCGATGCCGGTGTCGATGCTCGCGGCTTTGATGACGGCGTTGACCGTAGATTTGGTCACGTCCTTATCGTCATAGACGATCTCGACCGTGAAGTCCGTGAACTTCCCTCTCACGCTCGACAGCCCGCCGAGAATGGGTATCGAGAAGCCGATGTTGGAATGCGCCGCGTCGGCGGTGTACTTCGTCACCGCGCTGTTGACCGGGACGACGGCTAGGAGGATGACTAGGAGAGCTACGGGCAGGTGTTTTCTGTACATTATTTTCCTTCCAATTAAGGGGTTGTTATTCGTCGTTCCGTAAATCACAAAAAGACGCGGCGATTATAAATCCACCCGTCACGGTAGATAAACACCTCGCCGCGCCTCTTGCGGTTCGCTGGATGATTTGAGCCTACGGCTGGATGAGGCCGAAGTTTCCGTCCTTGCGTTTGTAGAGCACGCTCAGGCGGTCTGTGTCGGCGTCGCGGAAGAGGATGAACTGGTTCGAGTCCTCGCCGAGCCGGATGACGGCCTCTTCCGGCGTCATGGGTTTCACGGCGTAGCGGCGCGCGCTGATGATGCGCCCCTCGGCGGGCGCGGCGGTGTCGTCGGGCTCCTCGGTGGCGCCGTTGTCGGGCGCAAGCGACGAGAGCGGTTGCGCGCTTTGCTTGCGGTCAATAATTTTCTTCTTGAGTTTGACGGCCTGCTTTTCGATCTTCGAGATCGCGCGCGACAACGCCTGATACATGTCCGCGTTCACATCGCGCGCCGTCAGCGTGTGCTCGCGCCAGTGGAGCAGCACCTCGCCCACGTGGCGGTTCTTCTCCACTTCGATGATGATGTGCGCGCTCGCCGTCGAATCGTCGAAAATCTGGTCGAGTTTGCCGAAATGCTCCTCGACGTGCCGCCGGATGGCCTGTGTCACCTCGACATGCCGCCCCGTGTACTCGAATTTCATTTAAAGAGAATCCTCCCCAATGGAATAATGATGAAGTAGGAACGATGAACGATGAAGCAAAGACAACTGCTTTAACTTCATCGTTCATCGTTCCCACTTCATCGTTTGTCTTAAACCGGCGCTTTACGTTCGCGCGAGCCGGGAATCTGCATCTGGTCGCGATACTTCGCCACCGTGCGGCGCGACAACTTCATGCCGCCCTTCATCAAAATCTTGACAACCTGATCGTCCGTGATCGGGTTGTGCGGGTCTTCTTCCTCGATCAGCTTCTTGATGTTCAACTTGATGATGCGCGTCGAAACTTCCTCGCCGTCCTCGTTCGTCATGCCCTCGGTGAAAAAGCGGCGCAGTTCGATGACGCCCTGCGGCGTGTGCGCCCACTTGCGGTTGACGACGCGCGAGATCGTGGACAGGTGCATCCCCGTCTGCTCGGCCACGTCCTTGAGCATCATCGGCTTGATGAATTGCACGCCCTTGTCTAAGAATTCGCGCTGGCGATGAACGATGCACTCGACGACGCGGTAGATCGTCTGCCGCCGGTGCTCGATGTTGCGCAGGAGATCGACGGCCGAACGCATCTTGTCTTTGATGAAGTCGCGCGTCTCCTTCGAGGTGTCGGGCTGGCCGAGCATCTGCTGGTAGCTGTTCGAGAGGCGGAGGCGGGGCGAGCCGTCGTCGGCGAAATAAATCTCGTACTCGTCGTCGACCTTTTCGATGAAAACTTCGGGCACGATCAAGACCGGCTCTTCCGAGGAATACTGGCGACCGGGATGCGGGTTGAGCGCGCGTATGAAGGTGAGTTCCTCGATGAGCGTCTCGACGGAGACGCCGATCTGTTTGGAGAGATTGTGTAGTTTGTGCTGCTGCAAATCGGCGAGCGGGTGTTCGCGTATGAGTTGGGCGGCGAGTCGCCCGCCCGCTCCCGCGGCATCGAGTTGAACGAGCAGGCATTCGCGCACGTCGCGCGCGCCGCAACCCGTCGGGTCGAGACGGAGCACGATTTGCCGCGCCTCTTCGACCGCCTCTTCCGTCCAGCCGCCGAACTGTGCGAGTTCTTCGTTGGTCGCGCTCAGACGCCCGTCCGGGTCGAGGTTGCCGATGATGGCCTCGGCGATGGGCAGCATGCGCTCGTCCACGTGGCTCATGCTGAGCTGCCACATCAGATGTTCGGAGAGCGATTCGGGGCGCGTCAAAAACTGCTCGAAGGTAGGCCCGTCTTCCTTGTACTCGAACTCCTGCGTCTTGTAGCCGGGGTCTAGATATTCCTGAAACTCGCGCCCGAAGTCTATCTCCTCGAAGGCGTCCGTTTCGCGATCCGGCGCATCCCCGTCGAACTCTTCCCCGGCCGCGCCTTCGGGCAGCGCCGGGGCGTCCGTCCCGCCGAGCGCGGCTTCGATTGAGGCGAGGTCGCCCGTGCCGTTCGAGTTGCCGTTCAGGTCGATGTCGGCGGGTTCGCGCGCGGCCGTGTCGTTGGCGAGATCGGTGTTGCCGCCCGCGAGCTGGTCGATGATGTGCTCTTCGATCTCGCGTTTCTCTTCCTGCGCGACCACCTCTTCGAGCACGGGGTTTTCGAGCAGTTGTTGCTGGATCAGTTCGCCGAGTTCGATGGTCGTCATCTGCAACATCTCGATCCGCTGGCGCAGTTGCGGCGTCAGCACGAGTCGTTGCGAGAGACTGGTTGTGAGCTTAACGGACATACCTGTGCTATTGAAAACTAACCTGAAACTCCGACGGGTTGTTGAACTTGAAACGCCGTGACAAGCGTGACGGGGAGATTATAACCTAAACGCGCCCTTCCGTGCAGCGACTTCACAGACGGAATTTTTCGCCGAGGTAGAGACGGCGCACTTCCGGGTCTTCCGTCAACGCGAGCGGCACGCCCGAACGGAAAATGCGCCCTTCGGCCATAATGTAGGCGCGGTCTGTGACGCCGAGCGTCTCGCGCACGTTGTGGTCGGTGATCAGAATCCCGATGCCGCGCCCGCGCAGGTACAGGATCATCTTTTGAATTTCGTCCACGGCCTTCGGGTCGATCCCGGCGAAAGGCTCGTCGAGCAGGATGAACTGCGGTTCGGTCGCCAGAGCGCGCGCGATCTCGGTGCGCCTGCGCTCGCCGCCCGACAGCGCCTCGCCGCGCGTGTTTCGCACGTGCGCGATGCCGAATTCCTCCAACAACTCTTCCAGACGCCTGAAACGCTCGCGCCGCCGGAAGCCCATCGTCTCAAGGATGGCGAGGACGTTTTCGGCCACGGTCATCTTGCGAAAGACGGAAGGCTCCTGCGGCAGGTAGCCGACGCCGAGGCGGGCGCGCAGGTACATCGGAAGTTTCGTGATGTCGCGTTTGCCGAGACGAATGCGCCCGCCGTCCGGGCGTTCGAGACCGATGATCATGTAGAAGGTGGTAGTCTTACCCGCGCCGTTTGCGCCGAGCAAGCCGACGACCTCGCTCGGCTCGACGTGCAAGGCCACGCCGTCCACCACGCGCCGCTTGCCGTAAGACTTCACGAGGCCGCTCGCCGTCAACGCTCTCTCCGAAGGCGACGCCGGCGCACGCTCGCCCGCGGCGACGGCCACCTCATGCGCCTCCATCTCGATAGTAGCCTCGACAATCTCTTCCGTCTGCAAAAGCGAACTCCTTGAGAAAGCAGTGAATCGTGAATCGTGAATCGTGAATAGAATAAAACCCTTTCTTTCTATTCACGATTTACGATTCACGATTCACTGCTTTCTAATCTTATGCGATGAACGCACGCGCCCCGTCGCATTCGCGCCGGCGGGATTGTCGGAGACGACGCGATTCTCGCGCAGGTAAACCGTCAGGCGGCGGCTCTCGCTGTTGCCCTGTTGCGCGTCCTCGACGCGAGCCGGTTCGCCCGTCAGCATCACGGTCTCGTCGGCCGCGCTGTACTGCGCCCAGTTGCCGGTGCCTCGCTTGCCCGGTTGCGTGACGACGACGCTCCTTTGCGCCACCATGCGCTCCACCTCGCCCACATCTTTCAAGAGGTAAACGTCCGCCACCTCCGCGTTGATGCGTTCCGTGCCCTGCTTGATATCAACGCTGCCCTCGTAGTGCAACAGCCGATCCGTGTCCGAGTAGAACATGCGGTCGGACGTGGCGAAGACGGGTACGGCCGTTCGCACGCCCGTGGTCTCTTTGCGCCGCGCCTGATAGAGCGCGCTCTGCACGTGGCCGTCGGCCTCCATCCGCCGGTTGTCGCGGCGCAGGGTGATCTTGTCGGCGCTCACGAAATTATCGTCCTGCCAAGCGCGCGCCGCGCCCGTGTAGATGCCGACGCCCGCGTCGTGCTGGAACTCGACCGAGTTTGAGACGAGGAAGACGGGACTTTTAACTTTCGAGAACGGCGTCGCGCCGTTCGTCTGCTCCTGACTGTAATAGGTAGTCTGCGCCTTGCCGCGCGCGTAGGAAATTTTCCTGCGCGTGTCGGAATCGATCTCCGTCGCTTTGAGGCGGGCGCGCGAGTCCCATACGACGGGCGCGCCGCCGCGCAGGCGCACAATTTCGTCGGCCGCAGTGTAACTCACCGTCTCGGCCTGGCCGTTCTGGTCGGCGGCGTTGAATTGCGCCTCGCCCTGCGCGTCGAGCCTTTCAACATCCTGCGTTGCGCGCGCGAACGTGGCGACCATCTTTTGCGATGTGACCGTGCGCACGGCGCGCGACGTGCCCTGCTGCACCGGCGTCAGGACGGCCTTCGCGCCGCCCGAGGCGTTGAACTCGCGCGCGAGATTTCCGGTCTCGAAAAAGGCGCAGTCGAAGCGCGCGGCGTTCAGAACCTTGCGGTCGGCGAGCGGGGTCTGCTGCACGGGTTCGACGACGAGTTCGGCGTCGCCGATGGCTTCGGCGCGTTCGATGTCTTTCCCCGTCGCGCGCCAGTACAACTTGACCGTGTTGGCGGTCAACTTTTTATTCGCCGCCTGCGGATCGTTTGCGCGAGACTTCGGCGCGGCCAGCGTGATAACGGAACGCCCGCCGGTTTGCATCTCTTTGAGCAAACTCTGCTCGCCCACGACGGCGAAGAGAACGTGCAGGGAGTTCGGCGCGGAGAGTTGCATTTCGGAGTCGGCGTCGAGCGTGCGCGCGGTCACGTCCTGCGTCGCCAGAGCGTCCTGTAATTGCTGGTTCGCGTCGAAGTTGAAGTTCATGTTGACGGCGCGCACCTCGGCCGCGCGCCCCGCGTCCATAGTGCGCAGGTAGGAATTGCCGCGCGCTTCGATGCGCTGTAGGCGATGCCCCTCGTTGAGGAATCCCTCAAGCCTTTCGCCGCTCATCACGTCCCGTTCCTGCTCGGCGGTCGCGCCGCCGCTGAAAGCGAGATGCCTGGTGGCCTGATTGAAGTCGCCGTTGGGCGCGCGGATCGTCACGGGTCGGCTGCGCCTGGCGTCCTCGGCCGACTGCGCTCCCTGACCGGCCGACGGCTTGACGGTGATTTCGACGTTGCCACGCAACGCGAGCTTCTTATTCTTCGCGTCAACCTGCGCGTTGTCGGAACGCCCCTCGATGTTGTCGCGCGCGAAGGTGACAGGCACCGGCACGCTCGCATGTTCGTTCTTAACGTCGTAGTTAACCGTCTCGGCCTTGACGACGAGGCGGTCGCGCGTCTCGATCCGCACGTTGCCGTTGAAGACCGCGCTCTCCGTCTCCACGAAATAGATCGCTTGCCTGGCGTCGATCTTGTCGGGCAGTTCGTGCCCGGCGGCGTAATATTCTATGTGAGCGTTTTCGAGTTCGTGATGGCCGTCCGAGTAAGACGTGGCGACCGAGGCGCGCACGAGCATCGTCAGGCGGTCGCCTTCCGTCACGCGCCGCTCATAATTCTCGATCCGCCGCTCGACCGTCTTCGAAAGCTCGGCCTTACCGGGGATCAAACGAAACGGGCGATTGTTACGCCCGCGATAATATGCGACGCCCACGAAAATCAGACTGCCGACGAGCGCAAGCGACGCCAGCACGCGCAAAATCAACGGCGCGCGCGCGCGCAACCCGATCAACGTCGGCGCTCTTCTTCTTCTAACTTCCTGCATCTATTTTCGAGTGACAGGTGACAGGTGACGGGTGACAGGATGAAAGCGGGTTTTAAATCCTGTCACCCGTCACTTGTCACCTGTCACTTGCTTTCATGTCTTCTACGACCAGTTGCAAACGTCTTTCGCCGCGCCATGTGTTTGTCTCGACGGCGTAAGCCAGTTCGATGCGGTCGCCCGCGCGCGGCGTTGCTGCCGCCGCTTCCGCGCCGCCCCACCATAGGGCTTCAACCGGGCGCGCATCTCGCCCGACAGCGGCCACTTCAAACTTCAGATGGCGCTCTTTGAGCACGCGCGCCTCTTTGACCACGCGCAGATCACGCGACAGGAAAACCGGGCGCGGCCATTGCATCCCGAAGGGTTCGAGGCGTTCGAGTTCGTCGGCCAGCGCGGGCGTAAGCGCTTCGGCGGGCAACTCCGCGTCGATTTTGACGACGGGCGCGCACTGCGTAGTTTCGAGCAAAAGTTGCCCGGCGTGCTCGTGCAGGCGGCGGCGCAGTTCGGGAATGTTCTCGCGGCGGACGGTCAGACCGGCGGCCTGCGCGTGGCCGCCGAAGGTTTCCAAAAGGTCTGCGCAAGCGGTTAGCCCGTCGAGCAGGTGATAGCCTTCGATGCTGCGCGCGGAGCCGTGCCCGAGGTCGCCTTCGAGCGAGATGACGACGCAGGGGCGCGCGAGTTTCTCCGCGATGCGCGATGCGGCGAGGCCGATCACGCCGCGATGCCAGCCGTCGCCCGCGATGACCGCGACCGCGCCGCAGTCGCCGCTCTGCTCGTACTCGGCCACGGCGCGCCCTGTGATGGCGCGTTGCATCACCTGCCGCTCGCGGTTGCGCGCGTCTAGATGTTCGGCCAGCCGCCGCGCCTCGGCCGGATCGTTCGTCTCGAACAGTTCGACGACGGCGCGCGCCGCTTCCATCCTCCCCGCCGCGTTGATGCGCGGCCCGAGCCGGAAGCCGAGATCGCTGCAACGCATGTTGCGCCCGTCGCCGCAACCGGCCACTTCCATCAGCGCGCGCAAGCCGGGGTTCGTCGCGTTCACGATGTCCTCCAGACCGAGCGCGACGATGGCGCGATTCTCGCCGACGAGCGGCGCGACATCGGCGACCGTGCCGATGGCGACGACTTTTAGAAACCCCTTGATCAAACTATCGCGCCCGCGTTCGCGCAAGACAGCGTGCGCGAGTTTGAAAGCGACGCCGACGCCCGCGAGATGTTTGTCCGGGTAGTTGCAATCGCGCTGGTTGGGATTCAGGACGGCAAAGGCGGGCGGCGCGCCCTCTTCCGTATCGGGCAGGTGATGATCCGTGACGATCACGTCGAGACCGTTCGCGCGCGCCCATTCGAGCGGCTCGTGCGCGCGAATGCCGCAGTCAACGCTGATGACGAGCGTGCAGCCTTCGGCGCGTGCGCGTTCGAGCACGTCTTGCCGGATGCCGTAGCCTTCTGTGAAACGGTGCGGGATGTGGAAGCGCGTCCTGGCTCCGAGAAGTTGTAGCGCGCGGCGCAGCACGACCGTCCCCGTCGTGCCGTCAACGTCGTAGTCGCCGTAGATCAAAATCTGCTCGCCCGCGTCAACCGCGCGCAGCACGCGCTCGGCGGCCTCCTTCATGCCGAACATGAGAGAAGGGTCGTGCAGTTGGTCGAAAGCGGGATTGAGTAACTTTCGCGCGGCCTCGTCGGTGTCGATGCCGCGCGCCGCGAGCAGTCCTGCGACTACGGTCGAGACGCCGAGACGCGCGGCGAAGATTTCGGCGTGCGCCTCGGCGTAGCCGCGCACGCTCCACAGCTTGGGACTGATGATTTGCATTTCTACTCGGCGAACCAGCCGTTCGGGTCGAGGAGTTTGACGCCGATGCGCTGGCGGCCGTCTTCCTCGTCCTTCCAGACGCCGTTGACTTCGGCGTCGAGCGGGTGGCCGAACGGCGGCGTGAGGCGCAGGATCGCGCCGATCTCGACGGACGCTTCGGCGATTAAAGTAGCGCCGCCGCGCGAGACGCGCACGGCCTCGCCGCTCTGCTTGAAAGGCTCGCCCGCGGGCGAACGGCCTTCGAGTTCGACGGGGAAATTGACGGGAACGCGCGGGCTGCGCGGGCGTTGCGAAGGCGAGTTTTCTATCTCACTTTTAGTTTCGTCGTTCATCGAATGTTTCTCGACCCCTTATCTGAACCGAATCAGAAAACTGCACGGTAACTGCGCGGCAACAGGGGCGACAGAGAGTGTACCCGAAACGAGGGATAACGGCGAGCGGGACTGCCGGAAATGTCCATGCGCTTCCCCTTGACTCGCCGTCGTGGGAAGAATTTCTTGACCGACCACTCGTGAAAGGCTGGAAGTCAACCGCTGGGCGTGGGACGTGTTTCTCACCCCCGCCCCCTGAAATCAAAATCAAGACGCACGCCAAAGCGCACCGCCCGAAGTTAGTTGTTTTCCGGCGGTGCGCTTTGTTGATGTGATAGTCACTTCACCGCATCCGGGGTGGAAGCGACGCGCTACATGACGTGCTACGTGCGGCGAACGTTAGATCACGCGGGTTGAATGAAGCCGCCCGCCAGCAGGAGCAGGATCGCAGCGCCGACGACGAGGCGGTAGCCGATGAAGATGCCCGTGGAGTGGGTTCTGAGGAAACGCAGAAGAAACCAGATCGAGGCGTAGCCGACGACGGCCGAGACGATTGTCGCAACGATGAGCGGCAGCGCGCTGCCTTCGGGCAGTTTAGTGACGGCCTCGCGCAGTTCGAGCAGGCCGCTCGCGGCGATGGCGGGTATCGAGAGCAGGAACGAGAAGCGCGCGGCTGTCTCGCGCGTCTCGCCCGCGAACAGCCCGCCCATGATGGTCGAACCGGAACGGCTCGCGCCCGGTATCAACGCCAGCACCTGCGCGCCGCCCACCGCGAGCGCATCGCCGAAGCCCAAATCCTTCATCTCGCGCCGACGCTTGCCCACGCGCTCCGCCAGCGCCAACAACAGCGCGACCGCGATCATCATCGTCGCGATGACCCACAAATTTTTCGTAAAACTCCCCTCGATCTGTTTTTTGAACAACAGCCCGAAGACGGCGACGGGCAGCGAGCCGATGATGACCAGCCAGCCGAGCCGCGCGTCGTCCGACAAACGCGTCCGGCGTTGTTCGATATTGCCGTCCGCCGCGCGCGTCTCGTGCGCGCGCGCGACGCCCCCGCGCAGCAACGCGGTATGATCGCGCACGAAAGCGACCGTGATCGCCCAGATGTCGGGCGCGAAATAGATGAGCACGGCGAGCAGCGTGCCGAGTTGGATGACGGCGATGGTGGCCGTCGTCTGTTCGGCGCGCAAGGTCGCTTCGACTCCCTCGTAGAGGCCGAGCGCGCGGGCGGCGAAGATCAAGTGAGCCGTCGAACTGATGGGAATGAACTCCGTCAACCCCTGTACGATTCCGATGATGATGGCTTGGAGAATGTTCATGATTCTTTATTCGCGCAGCGCGGCGCGGGCGAGCATGCGGTCGTAGAGCGCGGCGGGCAACCAGCGGCCGGCGCGCGCGATTGCGGCGAGTTGCCACGGAAAAGCGTAAGTGCGCCGTCTCGCCTCGATGGCACGGAGCATCAACTGCGCGGAGCGTTCGGCGTCCTGTAGAAACGGCATCTTTTGTTTGCGCCCGCGCGTCATCGGCGTATCGATGAAACCGGGGTGGATCGTCGTGACGTAAATGTTTTGAGGCCGCAGTTCGACGCGCAGGGATTCAAAGAAAGTGGAGAGCGCGGCCTTGCTCGCGCAGTACGCGCCGGAACCGGGAAAGCCGCGATAGGCCGCTAGACTTGAGATGCCGACGATCTGGCCGCTGCCGCGCTCGATCATCTCCGGCAACACGGCCGCCACACAGTTCAACGCGCCGAGCAGGTTCACCGCGAAGACCTGAGTGACCACCTCTATGTCGAACGCGCGCGCCAGAGTGAGTTCGCCCTTCCCGGCATTCGCGACGAGCACATCGACGCCCCCGAAGCGTTCGGAGACTTTCGCCACAGCCCGCTTCACTTCCCCCGCGTCGCGCACGTCAACGGCGACGGCCAGAGCGCGCCCGCCCGCCGCTTCAACCTTCTCCGCGACCTCGCGCAAAACTTCCGCGCGCCGCGCCAGCAGCCCGACCGACGCCCCGCGCCGCCCGAACTCCAAGGCCAGAGCCTCGCCGATGCCGCTCGACGCGCCCGTGATCAAAACCGTCTTTCCTGCCCAGTTCACTTTGAAGCCAGCACCCTCAGCAAAGTTCGGCGACGTGGCGGCCGAGCGCTTTGAGTGCGCGCCCGAGGTCGTCCTGTTTTATGAGCAGGTGATCGCGCGAGAAGGCTGTGAGCGCGCCGAGGGGAATCCCTTCGGCGGCCAGTATCTCCGTCACGCGCGCGAGAAAGCCCGTGACGTTCCAGCCGAGTTCGATGTCGAGCGTTAGGAGCCGCCACCCCGTTTCGACGCGAGCCTCACGCAGGGCGTGGCGCATCACGAGCCAGTCCTCTTCTTCGAGGAGCAGCGTCACCTCGTTCGTGTCGCGCAGCAACATGAAGGGCACGCTTGCGCGCGGGCTGAGTTCCGGCTGCTCCAGCAGGCGCGACCAATCCTCATGGCGCATGCCGACAAGAAAAAAGGTGGCACTCGCCACCTCTACTCTCGTTCGACGCAGAAGTTCATCAACAGTTGTAGTATGCTCCATGTCTATAATTCAGCCAATATAAGCAACCTCACTGAAACTTAGAACTATTTCTGTCCGCCCGCTTCTACTGTTATGCGCCGCCAAATGATGTTGAATTTCACATTTGTATGCTCCACCGTGAGGCGTACTATAAGTGACAAAATTTATAAAATCGCCCTTTAACCTATCAAACTCAGCTTGATCAAAAACATAGCTGGCTGGTTCTGCCTTAGGCCCTTCGGCGGATTTAAAAAAAATTCGAACTCCTACTTTTTGTTGACTCATTTCTCAACTCCTAGAAAAGAATTGGCAATAAAGTATCTATGATGGTCAAACCTGCACGACGACCGGGACGATAACGGGACGCGCGCCCGTCCGTTTCTGGATATAGCGTTTGAGTTCGACGCGCACGCGTTCCTTCAAGAGCGTCAGATCGCGACGCTCCGTGGCCGGGGCTTTCTCGACGGCCTCGGCCGCGACGCGCTGCAAGTTCTTGATGAAGCCGTTCGAGCCGTCCGCGCCGACGACGCCGCGCGCCATGATCTCCGGCAGGGTTTCGAGTTCGCCGGTCTCTTCGTTCAACGTCAGGATGGGAGTGAGCACGCCGTCGTAAGCCATCTGCTTGCGCTCGCGCACGGTCTCGCGCCCGATCTCCTCGAAGCCCGAATCGTCTATGAACGTGCGCCCCACGTCGCGCTTCTCGATGACGGTGGCATGGTCGGCGGTCAGTTCGAGCACGTCGCCGTTCTCGATCATGATGACGTTCTCGTCCGCGTAGCCGAGATGGTTTTTGACGAACTCTTTGTGACGATAGAGCATGCGATATTCGCCGTGGATCGGCACGACGAACTTCGGCCTGACGGCCTCGGTCATGATGCGTATGTCTTCCTGCGAGGCGTGGCCGCTGACGTGGATGAGCCGCCGCTTCTCGTCGATGATGATGCCGCCGCGTTTGTAGATGTCGCCGATGAGACGCGAGATGGCGCGCTCGTTGCCGGGGATGATGCGCGCCGAAAGCACGACCGTGTCGCCCTCTTCGATGCTCAAACCCTTGTAAGACTGCGACGCCAACTGCGCGAGCACGGCGCGCGGCTCGCCCTGCGAACCCGTGATGAGATAGACGATCTCGTCGTCGGGCATCTTGCGCGCCTCGTTGAGCGAAACGATCTCGTTCTCGTGCACGTCGAGATAGCCGAGCCTTTCGGCGATCTCCACGTTCTTCAACATCGAGCGGCCGAGCACGCAGACTTTGCGGTCGAACTGCTGCGCCACGTCGAAGACGATCTGCAAGCGGTGAATGCTCGACGCGAAGGCGGCCACGACGATGCGCCCCTCCGCCTCGGCGAAAATCTCCTCGAAGGCCGGGATCACCGCGCGCTCCGAAGGCGTGCGTCCGGGCACGGTCGCGTTGGTCGAATCCGACAGGAGCGCGAGCACGCCCTCCTGCCCGTAACGGCGCAGCGTCCGCAGGTCAATCGGTTCGCCGATGACGGGCGTTTCGTCAACCTTGTAATCGCCCGTGTGGATGATCGTGCCGACGGGCGTCGTGATGGCGAGCGAAAAGCAATCGATCAGCGAGTGGGAGGCGCGTATGAATTCGATCTTGAAGACGCCGATATTGATCACGTCGCGCGGGTCGACGCGGTGTATGAGCACGTCGTTCGTCAGGTTGTGCTCTTCGAGTTTGCTCTCCGCCAGCCCCACCGTGTAGTGGGAGGCGTAGACGGGGACGTTGAATTTTTTGAGGATGTAGGGCAACGCGCCGAGGTGGTCTTCGTGCCCGTGCGTGAGGATGATGGCCGTGATGTGTTCGCGGTACTCATCCAGAAAATCGAAGTCGGGCACGCACACGTCAACGCCGTAGACGCTCTCTTCGGGAAAGCCCATCCCCGCGTCAACGATGATCATCTCGTCGCCGTAGCGCACCGCCATGCAATTCATCCCGAACTCGCCGACGCCGCCGAGCGGGATTAGTTCTATCACCTTGTTCACTATTGTTTCTTACTCTCCAGACTGGGCGATGAATTATCATCGCAATATATAACTATTGAGGGAATGTTAGTCGAACAGTATAGCACAGGCTTTCGCATTCCCCTGAACGGCGCGCGGCGCGATAATCTCCCTCACGTCTCCTGAAAACGAACATTTGCACGAAAGAACCCGGAGGATCGCCAACTCTCCGCCCCGTCCGGCGCGGCCTCGAACGCCCGCAGGTATTAAAAGCTGTTTGAACGAGTCCCGGAGGGACGATTGCTAGTAGCCCGGCACTTTAGTGCCGGGAATAAGTCGCGGAATAATGAGAGAGTCCCGAAGGGACGATTGAATATGAAATCATTCGATTATTTCAATCGTCCCTTCGGGACTACAATCAATAATTCATGCACGTCAGTCCCGGCCATCAATGGCCGGGCTATTGTCAATTGTCCCTGACGGGACACAAGCAGTCTGAACTTTTCAAACAGCTTCTCAGCCCGTCGGCCATGGAATTAAACACTCTTCGATTCGAGCACGAGGGAGAGCGAAACCCATTCCGCGAGCGTCAGGGTTTCGGCGCGGCTCTGCGGTTCGACCCCCGCCCTCTCAAGCAACGCATGCGCGCCGCCCGCCGCTTCCACGAGCGACAGCAGGTTCGGAGGCGCGTGGCGCAGGTTATTAAAAATCGTCTTCCGACGCTGCGCGAACCCCGCGCCGACAACGCGCCACAGCAACGCTTCATCCGACACCTGCGCCGCGACGCTCTCGCGCACGCCGAGGCGCACGACCGTGCTCCACACCTTCGGCACCGGGCGAAACGCCTCCGGCGCGACATCGAACAGCGGGCGAGCTTCGCAGTAGGCTTCGGTCAACACGGAGAGGTAACCGCGCTCGCCCGTGCCCGGCGCGGCCGTGACGCGTTCGACCACCTCGCGCTGAAGCATCAGGATCATCTCCGTCAAACAGCGCCGCTGCTCGAACAGGCGTTGGAGGATGGCCGTCGAAATGTTGTACGGAAGATTGGCGACAACGCGCGCCTCACGCGCGGGCATGGCGGCCGCACAATAATCAATCGCCAGCGCATCGCCCTCGACGAGCGTGAAGTTTTCCCGGTCGCCGAATTTCTCGCGCAACAACGGAACCAGATCACGGTCGAACTCGACGGCGACCAGGCGCCCTGCCCCGGCGGCGAGTCGCGCCGTCAGAGCACCGCGCCCCGCACCGATCTCGATTATGGTCTCACCGGCGCGCGGCGCAACTTCGCGCACGATGCGCGCCACCACGCTCTCGTCCACGAGAAAATTCTGTCCCAGACTTTTTTTCGCCATGTAAGGAGCTAAAAGACGTGAATCGTGAATCGTAAATCGTGAATAGATAAAAACCCGTTCTTTCTATTCATGATTTACGATTCACGATTCACGGTTTCAGGGTATCCGGTGATCTCGACATCGCTGCCGTGCTGCCTGATCTCTACATCGCGCAGGCGCGCGGCGTCGCCGATGCGAGCCGCGCCCGCGCCCGTGACGGCCGGTTTCGCGTCGCTCCCGCCGATGATGATCGGCGCGACGAAGAAACTCACCTTATCGACGAGACCGGCATCGAGGAACATTCCGGCGACGCGCGCCCCGCCTTCGACAAGCACGCTTTGCAGCGAGCGACGGTGTAACTCTTCGAGCACCGCCCGCAGGTCGCGTGAGCCGCGCGGCTCGCGCACGATCTCCGCGCCGCGCGATTCGAGCGCGACGGCGGCGGCCGGTTCCGCGGCCGTCGCGGAAGTGAAGATGACGAGCGGGGTTTCGCGCGCCGTTTGCGCGAGCCGGGAATCGGGCGAGAGACGCAGTTCGTCGTCGAGCACGATGCGCGTGAGAGGGCGATGGCGCGCGAGGCCGCTGCGATCCGTGAGCAGCGGGTCATCGGCCGCCGCCGTGCCCGCGCCGACGAGAATGGCGTCGTATTCGTGGCGCAGCAGGTGGACGCGGGCGCGCGATTGTTCGTTCGTGATCCAGCGCGCGTCGCCGGTGCGCGTGGCGATGCGCCCGTCGAGCGAGCAGGCGAGCTTGAGGTGGACGAACGGGCGCGCGTGCCGCATCGCGTGAATGTATTTCTCGTTGAGCCGCGCGGCTTCCGGCGCGAGGAGGCCGACTTCGACTTCCAGACCCGCCGCGCTCAGGTGCGCGAACCCGCGCCCCGAGACGAGCGGGTTCGGGTCTTCGATGGGCGCGACGACGCGGCGCACGCCCGCACGGATGAGCGCGACGGTGCAGGGCGGCGTGCGCCCCTGATGCGCGTGCGGTTCGAGCGACACATAAGCGGTCGCGCCGCGTGCGCGCTCGCCCGCCCCTTCGAGCGCGAGCGTCTCGGCGTGCTTGATGCCCTCGTACAAGTAAAAGCCTTCGCCGATTGTTTCGCCGTCATCGCGCGCAATCACGCACCCGACGAGCGGGCTGGGGCTGACCTGTCCCGCCCCGCGCGCCGCGAGTTCCAGCGCGCGCCGCATCAAACGCTCGTCAATTTCCGCCGTCGAATTTTTAATTTGTGGTTGCAAGCTTGGTTTCAGGTTTCAAGTTTCGGGTTTCAAGTTAAAGACAGAAGAGCTTCCGTCTTGAACCTTCAAGTTACAGAACAAAGAACCTCAGACCTGAAACTTGAAACCTGAAACTTGAAACTCAGCGCGACTCGAAGAGTCCGTCCACGTAGTGCTCCGGGTTGAAGACGACGAGGTCGTCAACCTTTTCGCCGATACCGGCGTAACGGATCGGGAGGCCGAGTTCTTTCGAGATGGCGACGGCGATGCCGCCTTTGGCCGTGCCGTCGAGTTTCGTCAGGACGATGCCGGTCACGCCCGCGACTTTCAAAAACTGTCTGGCCTGTTCCAGCCCGTTCTGCCCGGTCACGGCGTCGATGACGAGCAGCGTCTCGTGCGGCGCGCCTTCCACCTCGCGCCCGGCCACGCGCTTCATCTTTTCGAGTTCGGCCATCAAATTCGACTTGTTGTGCAGACGCCCGGCCGTGTCCACGATGAGCACGTCGGAGTTGCGCGCCTTGGCCGCTTTGAGCGAATCGAAGAGGACGGCCGCCGGGTCGGTTCCCTGCTTCTGCTGTATGAGCGGGACGCCCGTGCGCTCGGCCCAGATGGCGAGTTGGTCGGAGGCGGCGGCGCGGAAGGTGTCGGCGGCGCAGATCAGCACGTCGTTGCCTTCGGCCTTGATGCGCTGCGCGAGTTTGCCGATGGTGGTCGTCTTGCCCACGCCGTTGACGCCGACGATCATCATCACGTAAGGCGAGATGTTTTCCGGCACGCTTGTTTCGGCGGCGACGCCCTTCGCTTCGGACGCGCGCAGGATGGCGAGCAACTGATTTTTGATCGCGGCCTTGAGGGCTTCGATGTCGTTGATCTCTTTGCGCGTGATGCCGCGCCGCACGGTGTCGAGAATGTCGAGCGTCGTCGGCACGCCGATGTCGGCCGCGATGAGAGCCTCTTCGAGTTCGTCGAGCAACCCGGCGTCAATAACTTTGCGCCCCTGAAAGACCGTGTCGATCTTCTCGGAAAGCGATTCGCGCGTGGCGGAGATGGCGTTTTTGAAACGCTTCTCAAACGTGCGTTCGAGCGCGGCCTCCGCCTCCTGCAACTCTTCCATCGAACGGTCGAGACCGAGGATGGAGGACGAGAAGGTGGAACGCGTCGGGACGGGACGCTGCGCGGAGACGCCGGGCTTCGCGGGCTCGGGCGTCGTGCGCGATGCGCCGCCCGTCGTCGTGGCCGGAGCAGCGGCGGGGCGCGCGGCGGCGTCCGTCGAGCCAATCGCCGTGTCGTTGCCGATTCGCTCGCGCGGCAGGGGCGTCGGCGCGCCGCCCGTTACGGTCGGCTCAAGCGCGGGCAATGCGGGTGTGGCCGCGCTCGCCGTCGCGGTCGTCTCGGAGAGATTGGCGGGCGGTTCGGGTCGCGCCGCCGCATCGCCGGTCGTCGCCGCCGCCGTTTCTTTTTCGGCGGGCTTGAGCGGTTCGTTTAAGCCAAGCGTGATGTAGCGGTCTTCTTTTTTGCGTCGCCAGAATGCCATGTGATGGATGAATGCCCTTACGTAAAATTTCGCCGGATCGAAAGTCGTTGATTATAACTGCATCCGTCCGTTAGCGACAAAAGCCCGAAAGCCCGTGCAGGTGAGTTTCACCGGCACAGGCTTTCAACTCGTGCCGCGTTCGGGCGCGAATTTAACGCTCCCAGAAAAACTTGCCGCGCGGGCGCGACTGCGGGTAGACCTCGTCCATGTTGCGCGTGTCGTAAAGCGTGCCGTTCATCATCACGAAGCTGATGGTTTCGGAGTTTTGAATATTGTCGAGCGGGTTCCGGTCGGTGATCATCAAATCGGCGAGTTTCCCCGTCTCAATCGAGCCGACTTCCCCGTCCAGCCCGAGATACTGTGCGCCGGAGAGCGTGGCGGCGCGCAGGGTTTCGAGCGGCGTGAGGCCGCCCTGTTGCAGCATCCAGAGTTCCCAATGCGAGCCGAGTCCCTGCAACTGTCCATGCGCGCCGAGTTGCGCGCGTCCCCCGGCGCGGACGACATCCCTCACCGTTTTCGCCAGTTCCAAATGGTAGAAGTCGTCTTCGGGCGTCATCGTGCGGCGACGCGAGCGCGGGTCGATAGTGGAGCGGGGCGTGAAGCGCAGGAGTTTTTCGTTCTCCCAGACGTTCGTTTTCTGATACCAGTAGTTCTCGCCCCAGACGCCGCCGTAGCCGACGACGAGCGTGGGCGTGTAGCCCGAGCGGCTTTTCGCAAAGAGCGTGACGGCGTCTTTGTAGAGCGGAGCGATGGGGATGGCGTGCTCGATGCCGGTATGGCCGTCGAGGATGTGTGTCATGTTGTAGAAATAGGTGGAGCCGCCTTCGGGCAAGACCATCATCTTGAGTTCGCGCGCGGCCTGTATGATCTGCTGACGTTGATTGCGGCGCGGCTGGTTGTAGCTCTTGACGGAAAACGCGCCCACAGCCTTGAGCCGCGCCAGGTGCCCGCGCGCGTCTTCGAGGTTGTTAACCGGGGCTTTCTCCGGCGACTCCGCGCCGTAGACGGGATAGCCCGTCGAGAAGATGCGCGGCCCCACCATCAAGCCCGCCTTGACCATCTCGGACTGCGCGAAGACCGACTGCGTGGCGGCCGAAGGGTCGTGCGTCGTCGTCACGCCATAGGCGAGGTTCGCCCAGTAAGGCCACTGCTTTTCGGGGATGATGTCGAGCGTGTTGTAGCCCATGTGCGCGTGGACATCGACGAGTCCGGGCGTGATGGTCTTGCCCGTCATGTCGATTTTACGCGCGTTCGCGGGTATCTGGACGCGCGCCCCGACGGCCTTGATGCGATTGTCTTCGACGAGGATCGTGCCGCGCTCGATCACCTCGTCGCCCTTCATCGTGATGATGCGCGCGTTTGTCAGGGCGACCGTGCCGCGCGGGCGTGCCGACTCGAACTCGAACCCGATCCGCGTTGCTTTCGGTTCGGCCGGTTTCTCGTCCTTCGCGAGTTGCCGGTTGATCTCGGCGACCGGCTGCTCGTAGAAATTCTCGCCGAGCGTCCATTGGACGCTCTTGCTGTCGGGCGACCACGTGAGCCAGTCGCCGGAATTTTTCGTGATCGACTTGACGGGCAAAATGGTTTCCGTCGAATTCATCCTGAGCGTCTTGCCCGTCTGTGGAAACGGCGCGAGGTAGAGCTTGTGCAGTTCCTTGAAGAAGACCCAGTTGTGATCGGGCGACGGTATGATCTCGGTGGCAAATTTCGCCTCGAAGTGACGTTTGTAATCGTCGCCGGAGATTTTCACGCTGCTCAGCGCCGAGAAGATCTGCGCGGGCTGGCCGGGCGGCGGGGCGGGCACGGGCGGCGGCGATTCGAGAAAGAAGATGCGCTCGCCCGCCGGGTCGAAACTCAGTATAGGCATGCGCGCGTTCGCGCCGCGACTTTGCAAGTCCATCACGTAGCGGCTCGCCTCGCCGTCCCAGTAATGAATCTCGAACGCCGACTCGCTGATGAGTTCCTCTTCGTGGTTGACGTTGCCGCGCCCCTTGAGATAGGCGAGCTTCCGCCCGTCGGGTGAGAAGGCGGGGTTGGCATATTGATCCGGCTTGTCGGTAATCTTGCGCGCGTTCGCGCCGTCGGCGTCGGCGATCCAGACCGCCCCTTTCTCGGCGTCCGACCAGGTGACGAAAGTTATGCGTCGCCCGTCGGGGCTGAAGTTCGGCGAGTATTCGAGTTGATTCGAGTTGAGCAGGCGGCGCGGCTCGCCGTCGCCCGCCTTGACGTAAATTTTGCCGAGCGCGCTGTAGATGACGCGGTCGCCGGAGCGTTTCGCCCAGCGGTGCAGGTGCGTGCGTTCGCGCTCCGTGAAAACTTTCTGCGGGAAGCGCACGGCATCCGAGACGCGCTGCGACACGCGCGCGGAGAACGGGACGGGCGTCGCCCCTTTCGTCTCGACGTTGACGCGCACGAACTTGCCGTTCGCCGTGATGACGATTGATTTGCCGTCGGGCGTCCAGCCGTAGCCGGGATATGTGCCGAAGACCGCCCACGTCTCCTGCTGGTCGCGCGTCAATTTGTCGTAGATCGGCCACTCGCGCCCGCTCTCGATCTCGCGCAGGTAGAGCACCGTGTTGAGGCGGTCGCGGCGGATGAAGGCGAGCAATTTTCCGTCGGGCGAGACTTGCGGCCTGACCGAGCCGCCCGCGCCGCGCACGAAGACGCCGCGACGGCCGCGCGCCGTGTCGTAGCGTTCGATCCAGTAAATGCTGTCGTAGACGTTTTTGTTGTAGTCGAAATCGCCGCTGTTGACGAAGTAGATGAAACGCTTCTTGGGATCGACTACAGGCTCGCCGACGTTCGCCGTCCAGCTCGTCTTCTCCGTCAACTGCACGCCCGTCCCGCCGCCGCCCGTGTGGTACATCCAAATCTCACCCGCGCCGAGCGAGCGTTGATCTACGAAGTGCTTGCGCACGACGACGTACTGGCTGTCGGGCATCCACGCCGGACTGTTGACGAGCCGGAGCGTCTCTTTCGTCAACTGGCGACGGTTACGGCCGTCGGCATCCATGAGCCAGATGTTGTCGCCGCCGTCGCGGTCGGAAGTGAACACGATTGATTTGCCGTCGGGGCTGTAGCGCGGCTGCGACTCCCAGGAGACGCCCCCAGAAAGCAATTCGGCGCGACCGCCGTCAATAGACATGTGGTAGATGTCGCCGAGGAGATCGAAGACGATGCGGCGACCGTCAGGCGACACGTCGCAACTCATCCACGTCCCCTCGTCCGTGTCGAACTCGACTTTCGTCGTCGGCCCGTGGTCGCCTTCCACGTCCCACTTGTCGGCTCGCTTGTCGGCCTCGGCCTTCCGTTGCGCTTCCTCCAACTGCTCCGCCCGCTTGTCGGCCGGAACGGGCGTCGGCGTCGGCTGTTGTCCGTGCGCGGGCAGGACGAAAGAGAGAAACAGAGACAGGGCGATAAATCTACGGAGCATATTTATACCTCGATGTGGAATCCGGGAACGCGAATTGAATTTTGCCTGCGCGGGTAATTTAACCGCAAAGCGAGCAAAGAAAAACCGCAAAGAACGCGCCGGCCGGAATCTCGGCCTTTCGAGCGGTTCTTTGCGGCTCGTCCGTGCGCCCTTCGCGGCCGGGCGGTGAATTGCAAATAGACGGTTCTCTCCGTGCCCCCTGCGGTGTCCTCTGTGACTTTGTGGTGAGTGCCTATAACAGTCATTCACCACAGAGTCGCAGAGGACACCGCAGGGGACACAGAGAAATTATTAGTCCTGTACTCAGGCAATCTGCGGTTGCTCGATTGGCAGTTCGACGATTGGCGCGGGCACGACCGCCGAAGGTTGCTCCAGGGGTTGCTCCGCTGCGTGGCGAGGGCGCGGCTTGCCGCCGACGGCGTTGATTCGCCCCGACTCGCACGCTTCAACGAGCGCCGCCACGACGCGCCCGTCGTAGCGCGTGTCGATGTAGGTCTTGATGCGCGCGAGCGCTTCGTCGAGTTCCATCGCTTTCTGGTATGGACGGTCGGTGGTCATCGCGTCGAAGGTATCGGCGACGGAGACGATGCGCGCCTGCATCGGAATCTGGTCGCCCTGCAAGCCCTGCGGGTAGCCCTCGCCGTTGATCATCTCGTGGTGCATGTACATGCCGGGGAGAAACTCGCGCATCGCCGGAATCTGCGACATGATCTTAAACCCTTTTTGCGGGTGGGTTTTCATGATCTCGAACTCTTCGTCCGTGAGCTTGGCCGGTTTCTTCAAGACCTTGTCGTCGATCCCGATCTTGCCGACATCGTGCAGAAGCGCGCTGATGCGCAGGGTTTCGATCTCGTCGTCCGGCAGACCGAGACGTTCCGCAATAGCGATGGAGAAACGCGCGACCCGTTCGGAATGACCGCGCGTGTAGCGGTCTTTGCCGTCGATGGCGGCGGCGAGCGCTTTGACCGTGCCGACGAACAACTGTCGATTCTCTTCCGCCGCACGGCGCAAGTCTTCGACGTACTGTTCGAGGTGGTCGGTCATCGTGTTGAACGACGTGCCGAGTTCGCCGAGTTCGGTGCGGCTGCGCACCTGTATGCGCTGCGCGAAGTTGCCGTCGGCGATGCGGCCTGCGGCCTCGGCCAGATCGCGCACGGGTTGCGTCAGTTGCTTGGCGAAGAGGAACCCGGCGAGCAGCGCGAAGGTGGCGGCGAGCAGGCTGATGAGAAACGTCTGCTTGCGCATGTCCGAGACGGAGCGCAACGCGGCGCGCTCGTCCTGAATCGCGATGACGCCGAGACGCGCGCCCGTGTCGAGATGGGCGGTGGCGTATGCGCCGAGCATCGCGAGCGGCCGCCCGTCGCGTTCCGCCGTGAAGGGTTCGAGCATAGACTGTACCTGCGTGCCGGTGTCCATCCAGTTCTGCACGATTTTGAGGTCGGCCATCGAACGCTCGGCGTAGGCGACGCGCGGGTCCGGATGCGCCACCGCCCGCCCCGCCGCATCGACGACGAAGATCACCGGCAAGCCCTGTTCGAGCAACTCGCTCTCGCTCTTTGAACTCGGTTGCTGCACCGCCGCGAAGACATCGCTGAAAGAGATGACGGCGGCCACGGCGGCCACCACCTCTTCGCCCCCCGCTCCGCCCATCACGGGCGCGGCAATCGTCAAACTCATCTCCTGACTCGAACGGATCAACTGCGGGCGTGTGACGACGAGGCCGCGCCCGTTCATGCCCGCCAGCACTTCGCCGACGCGCTCGTCGAGTTCTTCGCGACCGATCACGTCCGGCTTGTAGGCGACGTGCGGGAGGCTGCCGACGGGCAGGATGGCGAGCGCGAGCAAATTCGGGTCGTCCGTCACGGACTTTTGCAGGCGCGTGTCGCCCCCCTCCTCGCCGATGACGCGAACGCCGCCCGCGAGTTCAAAGGCGCGCGCAAGTCCGGTCACCACGTCGCGGTAGCGTTGGCCGTAGAGTTCGATCTGGCGCGCCTTGTCCTGCACGAGTTGCGCCTGATAGCGTCCCTCGACCGAGCGCAATTCCTCCGCGCTGCGATTCGAGAGCATCCAGCCCGCGAGGCCGAGCGGGACGAGGCCGACGACGAGCAGGGTGCCAAGCACGATGTAGAGCAGGCGCACGCGCCGGAAACGTTCAAGCATGAAGGTTGTACAAAAGAATCGGAAATCGGGCGTTGCGGTTTTCGAGAGAGAGGAGGAAATTCGGAGTGGGACAAGAAAACTGATTCGGGACGGCCTGCGCAGATGTTTACGAAGGCCAATTTCATAGTACGAAGTCGAAGCGAACGGTGTCAACGTTTTACATGGCCGGTCAGCGCGATTTGCGAGCCGGAACGTTCTTCTGCTCCTGTTCTAAGGTGTAATATTTTCGGCCAACAGGGGGCGCGTTGCGTCTAAAGAAGCGAGTGTGCAGGTTTCGACGCTCTCGAAGGCGCGAACGGCATGCGCGAGTCCAATCGGAAGAGATGAGAATGGAGACGGCCGGAACGAGCGACGAACAGATCGTGGAGCGCGCGCTTTCGGGCGACGCGGACGCGTTCGGCGAGATCGTGCGACGCTGGGAACGGCGCATCTACGCGCTCGCCTACGGCATCCTCGGCCGCGAAGAGGAAGCGCGCGACGCGACGCAGGAGACTTTCATCGCCGCCTTTCGTAACCTGCGCGGCTTTCGCGGCGAGGCGAAAGTCTCTTCGTGGCTGCACCGCATCGCCGTCAACCAGTGCATCACGCGGCAACGCCGTGCGCGCACGCGCGCCGAGGATTCGCTCGAAGCCGGGACGGGCGGCGAGCAGTTTGCCGCGCCGCCCCGTTGCTCGCCCGTGCGTCAGGCCGAGGGGCGCGAGCGCACCGATGCCGTCAGGCGGGCGGTTGCCGCCCTGCCCCCCGAACTGCGTGAGGTGATCGTGATGAAGGAATTCGAGGAATTGACGTTTCAGGAGATCGCCGACGCGCTCGGCGTGCCGCTCAGCACGGTCAAGAGCCGCCTCTATACCGCGCTCAAACAATTGCGTCCGCGTCTCGAAAAATACGGCGCGGGGACGGCGCGTGTGTGATTCCGAAGCGAGGAAGTGCAAGTCATGAACGAACCCACGAATATCGACAACTGCGAACGCGCCGGAGAACTCGTCTCCTACTTTTACGGCGAAGCGACCCGCGTCGAGCGCGAGAGTTTCGACGCGCACCTCGCGCGCTGCGTCGCGTGCCGCGAGGAACTCGCCGCCTTCGCCGAGGTGCGCGAGGCGGTCGGCCACTGGCGCGCGGAGATTTTAAATCACGCGGCCACGCCTTCCTTCGCCGGCACGTTCGCGCCCTCTCTCGCCGGCGCGTTCGCGCCCGAAACGCGGCGAGAAACTGCGAGCGTCCGCGCCGTGCCCGAACGCTCCGCTCGCGCGGCACTTCGCCAGTTCTTCGCGCTCTCGCCCGTGTGGCTGCGCGCGGGGATGGCGGCGGCTGCCGTCGTCGTCTGCGCTCTCCTTGCGCTTGCCGCGTTCAACACGGAAGTTCGCACGGACGGCGGCGGGCTGGCTTTCAGCACGCGCTTCCAGCGAAGCGAGACGCAGGACGCGCCGCCCTCGCAAGCGTTCGCGCCCGCCGGAAAAACTTACACACAGGCGGAGATGGACAAACTCGTCGCCGAGCGCGACGCCGCCCTGCTCGAACTCGAAGACACGCGCGCCCAGTTGGATAACAGTCGCGAAGCGAATCTCATCGCGGCGGTCGAAACGCTCGAACCGGCGTCGTCACGCAAAACGCACTCGACGCCGGACGCTTCGCCACGCGCGCGGCGAGCCGCACCCGCGCCGCGACCTAAAAGGCTGCGGAACGAAAGAGACGAAGAGGACGCGCCACGGCTCTACGATCTGTTAATCGAGGCCAATTAAGCCGCGTCGCCGCATGGTGCGTCGTTTAAAACGAATGAGAGAGTTCATAAAGAAGTTGAGAGCGCGCGAGTCCCGTTTTGTCGGCCTGTTGCTGCTCATTCTGTTTTTTTCGGCGGGCATCGCCGGGGCGCGGGCGCAGGATGTGGAAGCGCCCGTCGCGCAGCCGGGGGCGCGGCGCGAGTCGGGCGCGCGAAGGCCGGGCGCTGGCGGTTTGCTCCGCGCCCTGAATCTGACGCCCGAACAGCGCGCGCAGATCAACGCGATCCGGCGCGAGACGGAACCGCAGGGACGCGCATTCGGCGCGCGTCTGCGGCAAGCCCGCCGCGCGCTCGACGAAGCGATCTATTCCGCCAACCCTGAGGAAGCCGTCGTCGAAAATCTCGTGCGCGAGTTGAGCGCGGCGCAGGCCGCCGTGGTGCGCCTGCGCTCCTTGACCGAACTCAGAATCCGGCGCGTCCTCTCACCCGCTCAACTCGACGCCTTCCGCCGCCTCCGACTACAGAGCCGCACGCGCGCCCGGCGCATGAATCAACCTCCCCGGCAACGGGACGACTCTCCCGGCGATGCGCCCGCCCGTTTCGGAAACCGCACGCGGCGTCGCGCTCACGAGCAACAACAGCGGCAACGCTCGATGGACGAACGGAATGCGCCCCCGGCCACGCGTGCGCCGGTCGCCGCCCCTTCTCGCGACGGGAAACCTTAAAGAACCGTGCGACAATGAGAACGTTGAAGGGCGAGCGGGAAAATGAGAGCATGCAAGCCCTCTCTTCCTGTTCGCCTTTTTGCCTTTAACTACTTTCCAGTTTCTATTTTCGACTTGTTGCCCGCTTGACGCCTTGCCCGGTTATTGCGCATCATTGACTTGCTCGATCTTGCTCGTCTCGCAAAAAGTCTTGCGCGCCCTTTTATCATCAGTCACGAACGGCTTGCCGGTTGTCGCTGCGCGCGCCGAGAGTGCTCGGAGGCGCGTCGTCCGGGCGAGCGATCCCTACGAACGGGCGCACGTGCCCGTTTCTAAAGTTCACACATGAACATTGCCCTACGTTCCCTGCTGGAAGTTCAGGAGACGAGTCTGCTGGTGGCGCGCGCCGCACGCAGGCTCTTCCGCCGTCCGACCTATTTCAACGAGATGATCGCGCAGATGGACGTGATCGGCGTCGGCTCGCTCACGATCATCATACTCACCGGGTTTTTCACCGGCGGCGTGCTCACGCTGCAAACTTTCCCGACGCTCAAATACTACGGCGCGCAGGATCAGACCGGCTACCTCGTCGCCCTCTCGCTCGTGCGCGAACTCGGTCCCGTGCTGACCGCCCTGATGGTGACGGGTCGCGTCGGCTCGGCCATCTCCGCCGAACTCGGGTCGATGGTCGTCTCGCAACAGATCGACGCCATGCGCGCGCTCGGCACAGACCCCGTGCGCAAACTCGTCGCGCCGCGTCTCGTCGCGCTCTTCATCACGCTGCCGCTTTTGACCGTGGCGGCAGACGTGGTCGGCATTATCGGCGGCGGCGCGGTGGCGACGACGCTCTACGGGCAATCAAGCAGCACGTTTCTCAGTTCGGTGCGCTACGGCATCACCTTCGACGATATGATCGGCGGCGTCATCAAGCCGCTCGTCTTCGCGCTCATTCTCGGCAGCATCTCCTGTTACAAGGGCTTGAGCACGGAGGGCGGCACGGTCGGCGTCGGCCGCTCGACCACTTCGGCCGTCGTCACCTCGTCAATCGTCGTCATTATCGCCGACTTCTTCCTTGCCAAGGCGTTACAGGTTATTCTGGACATGCCCGGCACTTGAGTTTTACGCTCTGACACGTATGGCCTCCACCGACATAGAAATTTCGCACGCCGCCGATGCGCCCGCCGCAGACAACCGCGTTAGCGCCGCGGCGGCGGAGTCTACCTTCGCGGCCGAGGACGACAACGAACGGATCACGCCCGCCATCGAATTTCGCGACGTTCATCTCGCCTTCGACGGCCGCATGGTGCTCGACGGCCTCAGCTTCACCGTGGCGAAGGGCGAAACCAAGATCATCCTCGGCGGTTCGGGGTGCGGCAAGTCCACGACCATCAAACTCGTGCTCGGCCTGCTCAAACCCGACGCCGGGCAGATTCTCGTCAACGGCGAAGACATCACCCATTACACCGAGGCCGAGATGATGCGCGTGCGCAAAAATTTCGGCATGGTCTTTCAGGAGGGCGCGCTCTTCGATTCGCTCTCCGTCTACGAAAACGTCGCCTATCGCCTGCACGAACAGGGAGTCCCCGAAGAAGAGGTGGAACAGGAAGTGCGCCGCATGCTGCGGTTCGTTAACCTTGAAGATGCGATTGATAAAATGCCCGCGGAATTGTCGGGCGGCATGCGCCGTCGCGTCGGCATCGCGCGCGCGCTCGTCGGCGGCCCGACCATCGTCATGTTCGACGAGCCGACCGCCGGACTCGACCCGCCGACCGCCCGCACCATTTGCGAACTAGCCATCAAATTGCGCGACCTCGAAGACGTTTCTTCGATCTTCGTCACGCACGAAATGAACAACGTCGAATATCTCTCGCGCGAGTTCGCCGCCGTCAACGACGCGGGCGAAGTCACTTTCGAGCAGGAAGGCGAGCGTCTCTGCCTCATCAACACCAAAGTGATGATGATGAAGGAAGGCAACATCATCTTCAGCGGCACGGACGAGATGCTCAAGAGAAACGAAGACCCGTACATCAGGAAATTCTTGCGCGGACACTGAAAGGAAAACGATGAAGGATGAACGCGAAACGATGAATTAAAACAAAGCGGTTTGCTTTCACTTCATCGTTCATCGTTCATCGTTCATCATTTAACGCTATGCCTCCAACCAAAAAGACCATCGGCTTTCGGGAGTTGCGCGTCGGCCTCTTCGTCATCATCGCCATCGCGGTCTTAATCTTCCTGATCCTGCAAGCGTCGGGCGACATTTCGTTTGCGCGCAAGATTCGCTTGAAGGCGCAGTTTTTGACGGCGGAGGGTTTGCGCCCCGGCGGCGAGGTGCGGCTCGCGGGCGTGCGCATCGGCAAAGTCGACGACGTGCGGCTATTGCCGCCAAGCGACAACCCGAACGCGCCGAAGGTCGAGGCCATACTCGCGCTCGACAGCAAAGTTGACGGCAAGGCCGTCACCGATCTCGTCCGCACCGACTCGAAAGCACAGCTTGCGACGCCCAGCCTCTTAGGCAGCGACCGCATGATCAACATCACGCCCGGCACCTCGCTCGGCAATCCCGTGCAGGAAGGCCAGAATCTCACCACCACGACCGAGGGCGGCATGGCGCAACTCACCGAGTCCGGCAACGAACTCGTCGGCCAACTCAACCAACTCTCGCAACAGGTCACGGACATCACGCGCAAGATCAACGAAGGCCAGGGCACGCTCGGACGCTTCGTCAACGACGAAGCGTTCTACGACAATCTCAACGTCACCATCCGCGAAACCCAAGGGATCATGCGCCAACTGCGCACCGGCGACGGCACGGCCGGCAAACTCATCAACGACCCGGCGCTCTACAACAACTTCAACCGTGTCACCGCCCAACTTCAGGCCATCTCCGAAGACCTCCGCGCCGGGCGCGGTACGGCCGGCAAGCTTCTCACCGACGAAGCACTCTACAACGACGCCCGCGCCACCATCGCGCGTCTCAACACCTCCGTCGAAGAGGTCAATAAGATCACCACCGACATCCGGCAGGGACGCGGCACAGCCGGCAAGCTGCTCACCGACGAAGCCCTCTACAACGACGCCCGCGCCGCCATCGCCCGCTTCAACACCTCCGCCGAACGCATCGACAACATCATCACCGGCATCCAACGCGGCGAAGGCACGGCCGGCAAACTTCTCACCGACGAAGCCCTCTACAACAACGTCAACCAACTCTCCTCGGAATCCGTCAAACTTCTTTACGACTTTCGACAGAATCCCAAGAAGTACCTAACAATTAAATTTTCGATCTTCTAATCTTTCAGGGTTTGTTAGCGAACAATAAAGTTCTTCCCAAAATAATAAAGTCCTTCCCAAACAGTGGAAGGACTTTGGCCGCACGACCGTTTCTCTTCGCTACGCAGTGAACCGCCAATCGAGGAATTGATAGAGGAGCAGGAAACATCGAGTGGGTCTATGCGTGCGGCACTGTTCCTTCAACACCTCCGTCCATTCCCCCTCCGTCTATGTCTGATTTCGCCACGCTACTTCGCAGATGGAGACGGGTTGGACGCGGTTTTTGACGCTCATGGGGGGCAGCTCGCGCAGGTTGAAGCGATTGTCGGCGGTGGCCTCGATGACGGCGCGGCTGGAGAGGATTTGCCCGCCCTGCGCTCTGGATTCGAGGCGGGCGGCGAGATTCACGGTGTCGCCGATGGCCGTGTACTCGGAACGCCGCTCGGAGCCGATGTAGCCGACCGTGGCCTCGCCCGTGTGCAGTCCGATCCCGACGCTGATCTCGGGCAAGCCCGTCGCGCGCAGCTCGCCGTTGAGCACTTCCATCCGGCGTTGCATCGCGACGGCCGCCGCGAGCGCGTTGGAAGCATCCTGCGGCGTGGCGGCGGGCGCGCCGAATAAGGCCATCAGGCCGTCGCCGATGTATTTGTCGAGCGTGCCGCCGTGCGCGAAGATGATTTCCGTCATCGCGGAGAAGTAGAGATTGAGGATTTGCACGACGCGTTCCGGCGGCGCGTGCTCGGAGATGCTCGTGAAGCCGCGCACGTCCGCGAAGAGCACGGTCACGCGTTGATTCGCGCCGCCGAGTTTGAACGACTCGGGATGTTCGAGCATCTGGCGCACGACGTACTCGGGCATGAACCGGCTGTAATTTGCGCGCGCCACCTCTTCGCGCGCCAGACGCTCGTGCGCGCGTGCGCTTTCGACGGCGACGGCGGTTTGGGATGCGATGGCGGTCAGGAATTCCAGATCATCTCGCGTGAAGACGGCCGCGGGGTCTAGACGGTCGGCGTAGATCGCGCCGTGCACGCCCGACTCCGTGAGCAGCGGGGCGCAAATGGTCGAGCGCACGCCCTGCGCGATGACGGAGTTTGCCCCTGCGAAATCGGCGTCGGCGGTCGCGTCCTGCGAGAGGAGGGCGATTCGCTCGTCGAGCGCTTTAGTGATGATCGTCCGGCTGACCGTGAGAGTCCTCGTGCCTGAGAGATAGGCCTCGTGCCGCGCTTTTATCCCGACGGGGCTGAGGCTCTCGAAGCCGTTTGTGATCGGCGATTCCGTGCCGAGGAGGGCGACGACGCGGTCGGCGGGCGTGACGCGGAGAATAATATCGGTCGCCTTGTCGAAGATGGCCGCCAGATTAAAGACGGAATTGAAGGTTTTGTTCAACTCGTAGAGCATGGCGAGAATGTCTGCCTTGCGGCGCAACACCTGTAGCTCGGAGAGCGAACCCTGCCCCTTTGTAAAGGCGCTTGCGCCCTCGTGCGGGAGACTGCGCGCGGACACGGCGATCTGCGTCTTCCCTAAAGCGGCATCCTCATACCTGAGCGGCGCGGGTTGCTCGGCAGGCTCGTCGAGGAGGAAGCGGATGATGCTCGCGCCTACCTTGATCCGGTCGCCGTGGGCGAGTCGGCACTCGTCGCGCTGTTGACCGTTGACGAGTATTCCGTTCGCGCTGCGCTTGAAAACAGTCCCGTTGAAGACGCCGTTGATGACGAAATAGGCGTCGCCGCGCATGACGATGTGCGCGTGCTGGCGGGAGACGCGGGGGTCGTTGAGCGGCACGGTGTTCTCGGCCGCGCGGCCGATGGTGCATTGTCCCTGTCCCGTCAGCGTGTAGAGCCACTTCCGGCCACCGGCGTCTTCGATGTGGAGCACAGCCATCAGCGAATTCCATCAAAGGGTGAGCATTCGATCCGTTATGACAGCCCGACGGGCCGGACGACGGGACGTTGCGATTCGAGCGCGAACCATCCATATACGTCGCGGGCATCCTACATTAACATTTTTTGGGATGGTTGACCGCCGCCTAATCAAGCCATCGGCGGAAATTCGGCGGGCGGCACGTCAGCGGAAATTCGGCGGGCGGCGCGGCGGCGGACGGTGCTCTCCGCCCGGAGGCGGGTAGCCTCCCCCGTGATGCGGCGGCGGGGGCGGCGGGCGGAACGCCTCCTGTTCCCTCTGCCGTTGTTGTTGCAATTCCAACTCCTGTTGCTGTCTCTTTCTACGCAATTCCTCCGCGCGTTGCGCGTCATACTCGGCAGCGCTGTTGTTCGCGGGCTGCGAACTTGCGGCGGGCGACTGCTGAATGACGAGACCCGACTTGTCGGCCGAAGCCTCGACCGCCGGTGAGACGCCCTTTGACCCGTCGGCGCTCGTGAAAGAGCCGCCCGGTGTCGCCGCTTCCCCGGACGAGGACTGGCCGGTTTGAGTTCGCGACTCACCCGGGGTGCGCGAATTGGGCGACGGGGATAACGTCTGACCGGGGGCGGGATTCAACGTCTGAAGCGTGGCTTCGGTCTGCGTCGCGCCGGGCATTGCGGGCTGCGCCTCGACGGGCGCGCCGTTTTGAGTTCCGCTTTGCGCCCCGGCATCGGAGGGGACGGCGGCGGGGCTTCGCAGAAGCGGAAAGGCTACGAAGGCGCAGGCGATGACTACGGCGAGAGCGACGCCGGCGACCATCACAGGCGAATGCTTGCGCGCCTGCGGCGTCTCGGGCGCATGAAAAGAGGTGTGTGAGTATGGCTTGATCGGCTGGCGCGTGACATCGAAAGAGGAATCCACGATGGTCAACTCGCTCTCGGTCTGTGACGCGTGCGGGCGCCGACGTGTCTGTGAAAGCGTCGAAGGGGCAACCTCGTGCCCGGCGAAGATTTGTGTGCCGCCGTTGAGCACTGTGGCCTCGTGGCGCGAATGCCCGCCGTTCGTGTGGACGACCGCCCCGTGCGGCGCGGTGTGTGCGAGGGCGCTCGTCGCCTGCCGCAGCGCGTTGCGCATCTCGGCGGCCGTCGCCGGGCGAAGCGCGGCTTTCAAGGCCATCGCGCGGTGCAGTATTTTACTGATCGACTCCGGCACCTGCGCGTGTGCGAGGTGCGCGGGACGAAGCGGGTCGGGCTGGTTGTTGATGACCGCCCCGGCGCGCGTCAGTCCATCCACGGGGGCGATGCCGGTCAGCAGGTGATAGAGGGTCGCACCGAGCGAATAGAGGTCGCTGCGCGTGTCGGTGCCCGTCCCCTGAATCTGTTCGAGCGGGGCATAGCTGCGAGAGTAGCCGAAAACGCTGGCCGTCGCGCTGGCGCGTGTCGCCGTGGCCGCGCCCTTCGCCAGCCCGAAGTCGAGCAGCACGATCCCGCCGCGCGTCGTGAGTTTCATGTTCTGCGGCTTGATGTCGCGATGGACGATGGGCGGTTCGTGCGTGTGCAGGTAGTCGAGCGCGTCGAGCAGTTCGTCGGCCCAGCGCAGCACTTCGGCGAGCGGGAACGCACCGCGCTGTTGCAACAACTCCGCCAGCTCGTCGCCCTCGATAAACTCCATGACGAGGAACTGACCCTCGCCCTCCACGAAGTGGTCGCTGACTCTCGGCAGCGCGACGTGGCGCAGGTGATTCAACAAATGCGCCTCGCGCTCGAACGCCTTGCGGAGCATGGGATCGTCGAAGAAGGTTTGCTTGATGGCAACCGTGCTGTGAAAACGTTCGTCCGTGGCGACGTAAACGGCGCCCATGCCGCCCTGCCCGATCTGTTTCATGACGCGATAGCGGTTTTGGAGCAATGCACCGGGTTCAATCATAGTGTGATTTGTTGAGACCCCTTCATGCCGGAGGGGGCGGTCTGGACGGCTCGTGTGGCGTGATTGGAACTTTGAGGCGGGCGGGCGAAAAACCTTTGAGGATCGCCCTGCAATTCAGAATACCTGATCGGGCTTAATTAAATCAATACTAATATCATCTGACCGCTTATCACTTTTGAGAAGAGAATAAGGAAAGGGTTCACAGCCTGTGGTAGAAGTTGGACTGTCTAAGAACAACTCACTACCGGAGACAGGCCATGAACCCACTGAGAAGATACCCCGTCCTCGCCTCGCTGTT